>JBDTVS010000137.1:0-21648 GCA_040007095.1 Acidobacteriota bacterium | reverse complement strand
CGTCACTTGCATACGCCCGGTATGCGCGCTCCTCGCGCCTTGCCGGGCGGGCGCCGCGACGCCCAGAATTGCACACGTTATTCATCTACGGGTCCTTACCATCCACAACAGTCGGTCTTGAACCCGCATTCGGTGCAGCGCCAGACGGCGTGCATGCGGTACATCTCGGCGCCGCAGCGGTCGCACAGCATCTTGTCGTCGGCTGGCGAAGTCCTGATGATCGAGCTCCGGCGCGGTGGCGGGGGCGGGGACGGCGTCTCGGCCATTCGACGGCATTATCGCATGAGGCAATGGCTGAAGCCGCCTGAGATAATGAGCGCGTGAACACGTTTCGCGAGCTTCGCCTGCGCGCGACCGATATCGCCCGGTGGACCGGCCTGTCGTTCTGGCGCGGGCTCCAGGGCTTCTACGAGAGCGACGACCTGACCTACGCGGCGTCGATTGCCTACTACGGTCTGCTGTCGCTGTTTCCGGTGCTGCTGCTTGGCTTCGCCATCCTCGGCGCCGTGACCGCTGACGAGCAGCATCGCAACGCGGTGCTGCTCTTCATCCTGCAGTACTTTCCGTCGCAATTCGACTTCATCGCGCGGCAGATCGACTCGTTCGAGACCAACACCGTCGGCCTTGGCGTGGTCGGCACGATCGCCTTGATCTGGGGAGCGGTCGGCGTCTTCGGCGCGATCAGCACCGCGGTGAACTATGCCTGGCGCGTCGAGAAGCAGCGAGGCTTCTGGAAGCACAAGCTGGTGTCGTTTCTGATGCTCGGCGTCGCCGAACTGGTGCTGCTCGTGAGCCTGCTGCTCGTGAGTGCGTCCGAGCTGGCCAGCGCCCGGTGGTTCGCAGACGTCGTGGCAGGCTTTCCGGTCTTGCTGATCCTGCAGAGCCTGGCCGTGCGCCATGCGACCACGCTGCTCTTCATTTTCGTGGTGGGCCTCGTGTACTACTTTGTTCCAAACGCGAAGGTGCGGTTCGTTGATGTCTGGATCGGCGCCCTGGTAACGGGACTGCTGTGGAAGGGCGCGCTTGAAGCGTTCTCGTGGTACGTGCGCGACATGTCGCGGTTTACCCGGGTGAACGGCTCGATCGCGGTGGTCGTGGTATTCCTGGTCTGGGTCTACACGCAGGCGGTGATCCTGCTTTACGGCGTCGAGTTCACGGCCGCGTACGCGCGGCTGCGACGGGGCCGGCCCGAAGACGTGCCGGCCACGCCTGCTCTTCCGGCATGAACTGATGCTTCACCAGGCGCCGTTCAACCAGGTCGTAGAAGAAGACGCACAGAGAAACCCAAAGTATTTCAGCGAACTCAGCGATCGGTGCGTTGAACCCTGTTCGTCGTCAGGAAGATGCTGGAACGCGAGACAGGGCCTTGATGATGGCGTCGCTGAACACCGGCACATCGTCGGGTTTGCGAGAGGTGATGAGGTTGGCGTCCTCGACGACCGGCTTGTCCACGTAGAGGCCGCCGGCGTTCATGACGTCGATGGCGATCGACGGCCAGCAGGTCAACGTCCGGCCGCGCAGCGCATTGGCGGAGATGAGCAGTTGGGGGCCGTGGCAGATGGCTGCCACCGGTTTGCCGGCCTGCATCGCGTCGCGCGCGAGATCGACCATCGCGTGGCGCAGCCGCATCTTGTCGGGCGCGTGGCCGCCGGGAATCACCAGCGCGTCGAACTCGCTCATGCGCGCCTCGCCGGCCGAGAGGTCGGACGTGATCGTGGCGTCGCCTCGTTTGCCGCGGTAGGTCCCGCCCTTCACGGGCCCGACCACCGTGACGGTTGCGCCGGCCGCTCGCAGTGCCTCGAGGGGTCCGGTCAACTCTCGATCTTCGAACTCGTCTTCCACGAGCATCGCCACGCGCTTGCCCGCCAGCGGCGCCGAGTCGGCCATTCGAATCCTCCGCCGCGAATTCTATATCAACCGCGTATGATCGATTGATGAACCGACTCGCGCGGGAGCGCAGTCCTTACTTGCTGCAGCACGCGAACAATCCGGTCGACTGGTTTGCGTGGAGCGACGAAGCCTTCTCGAAGGCTGTCAACGAGAACAAGCCGATTTTTCTTTCGATCGGATATTCGACCTGCCACTGGTGCCACGTCATGGAGCACGAGTCCTTCGAGCAGGACGCGGTGGCGTCGGTCCTCAACGATCATTTCGTGTCGATCAAGGTCGATCGCGAAGAGCGCCCGGACGTCGACCGCGTCTACATGACGTTCGTGCAGGCGACCACCGGGACCGGGGGGTGGCCGATGAGCGTCTGGCTCACGCCGTCGCTGAAGCCTTTCTATGGCGGCACGTACTTTCCCCCGTCGTCGAAGTGGGGGCGTCCGGGCTTCGTGGAGATCCTGCAGGAGATTGCCCGCGTGTGGAGCGCCGAGCGCGAGAAAGTCATCGAGTCCGCCGAGTCGATGACGCGCAAGCTGACGCACGTGGAGCGGATCGCTGCCTCGGCCGACGTGCCGGGGGCGGCCGCAGTGGTCCGTACCGTGTCGCAATTCCATCAGGTCTTCGACTGGCGCAACAGCGGGTTCGGCGATGCGCCGAAGTTTCCGCGTCCGTCCGAGCTGCTGTTCCTGCTGCGCGAACACGCGCGGTCGGGAGACGCCTTCGCGCGCGACATGGTCCTGCGGACGCTGCGTGCCATGGCGCTCGGCGGGATGCGCGACCACGTCGGCGGCGGCTTTCACCGTTATTCGGTCGACGCCGCGTGGCGGGTGCCGCACTTCGAGAAGATGCTCTACGATCAGGCGCAGCTCGTGCTCGCCTATGTCGAGGCTGCGCAGGTGTCCGGCGAGCGCTTCTTCCTGGACGTGGCGGAGGACACGCTTCAGTACGTCATGCGCCAGATGACCGATGGCGAAGGGGGATTCTATTCGGCCGAGGACGCCGACAGCATTCCGCCCGAGCATGCGGGTGAACCGTCGGCCCACAAGATGGAAGGCGCGTTCTACCTCTGGACCGCGGACGAGATCGATCGCCTCCTTGGCCCGGACGCCGCCGTCGTCAAGGCGCGATTCGGGATCGAGCCGGGCGGGAATGCCCCGCAGGATCCCCAGCAGGAATTCACCGGCAAGAACTTGTTATACGCGGCCAAATCGGTGGAGGATGTCGCGCTGGAAACGGGGCAGACGGCCGCGGAGGTGACGGGCATCCTCGAGCGGGCTCGGGCGAGCATGTTCGAGGTTCAGAGCCGTCGGCCGCGCCCCCACCTGGACGACAAGGTGCTGACGGCCTGGAATGGATTGATGGTGGCGGCTTTCGCCAGGACGGCGCGGATCCTCCCGGGCTTCGCACCGGGACGCGCCGAGACCACGACGTTCCTGCGTGCGGCCCAGCGCGCAGCGGCCTTCGTGCGCGATCGTCTCTGGCAGCCTGAGAAGGCGACACTCCTTCGCCGGTTTCGAGACGGCCACGCGGACATCGACGCATACGCGGAAGACTACGCCTATTTCATCTTCGGGCTGATCGAGCTCTTTCAGACGGACGGCGATCCCGCGTGGCTCGAATGGGCTGTCACGCTGCAGCGGACGCAGGATGAGCTGTTCTGGGACGATCAGGACGGCGGGTGGTTCAGCACCACCGGCCGCGATCCGAGCGTGCTGCTTCGGATGAAAGAGGATTACGATGGCGCGGAACCCACGGCGAGCTCTGTCTCCGTGATGAACCTGCTGGCGCTGTCGCATCTCATCGTCGACCGCGCCTGGGAAGACAAGATTGATCGTACGCTTCGACTCTTCGGTGCGCGTCTTGAGCAGGTCGGCCGGGCGGCGCCCATGATGGCTGCCGCGGTCACCACGCGTCTGGCCGGCATGCAACAAATCGTTTTCGTTGGACGCGACCTCGAACGAGCGGCTCTGCGTGAGGTGGTCGCCAGGAAATACCTGCCCTTCACCGTGACTATCGATCTCCGGGAAGAATGCCGCAAGGATTTGGCCGCGCGGATGCCGTTTCTCGCCGACATGAAGCCGCCCAACGGCGCCGCGGCCGCTTATGTCTGCCGACAATTCAGCTGTCAGGCGCCGGTCGGCGCTCCGGCAGCGCTCGAAGGGATGCTCGGATGAGCTTTCAGGTTGACGTCTGGCTGCGCAGTAGCGAGGCCGCCACGACCAGAACAATCGACGCTGTCGAGCGCGCGCCGACTTCATGGGACGACGACGACGTGCGGCAGGTGCTGGAGGGGATGCTGCGGGCCATCCATCAGCTGAAGCACCCGGCCGAGGTGGCGCCTTCAGTCGCGCTGCGGGGGATCAGCTGGATCGTGAACACCTACGAAGAGGGCGGCGTGGTGATCGCGATCGAGATCACGCTCGGGGCGGCGGTGGCCGGTCCGTTCGACGTGGACAAGGACGCCCTCGAAGCAAGGATTACGCGGGTCATGCGTCAACAAATCGTTCCCGCGCCCTCGTCGTCGACGACCATCCACTGAACGGATGGCCTGTTCAGCTGGTTGCAGACTTCAAATGCAACCCGACAGCCTTCGTGTTCTTATTTCCTGACAGGCCCTTGGTGTTCCTTGTGGTTCAAGAAATTCGCCGGTTTGAGACACGCACGACGACACCCTTGTCGAGAACCTGTAGCCGATTGAGAGCTCAGAACGTGCGCATCGGGATTCTCGCACTCGCGCTGCTCGTCACCCTGGGGCGTTCCGACGCATTTGCGTGGGGCTGCGAGGGACATCAGGCCATTGCGATACTCGCCGAGCAGGTGCTCGGGGCGGCCTCGCTTCAAGGCCTGAGGGCGGTGCTCAGTGGTTCGCCGGTCGATCCCTCCCTGAGGCGTGGTTGCCTGGCGGTGCCCTCCGACATCATCGCGGATGCGGCGACGTGGGCCGACGACCAGCGCGCGGCCGAGCCCTCGACGAGCTCCTGGCATTTCGTCAATCTTCCCTTGTCCCTGGCCTCGAGAACTGCGAATCCGGCTCCTTTTTGCGTCGGCGGCAACTGCGTGATCGACGCCATCACGAAACAGTTTCAGACGCTGAAGTCCAGCGCCGACCGCACCCAGAGGGCGAACGCTCTCCGGTTCATCATTCATTTTGTCGGCGACATCCATCAACCGCTGCACGTCGTCACCAACGGCGATCGAGGCGGCAACTGCTTTCCGGTGACCTACTTTGCGCGGTCCCCCGAGCAAGATGACCGGGGGGGCTTCTCGCCGAATCTGCACGCGGTGTGGGACTCGATGGTGATTGCGACGCTCATGAAGGCGCACGGTCTATCCGATGCGCGAGCGCTGGCGGCCCACCTCGCCGCGCAGGGTCCGTTCCCGAAGACGGTGACGGCAAGGGTGCCGACGACTTCGGCCGTCACCGGATGGGCGCGTGAGGCGCACGCGCTGGCGCGTTCTATCGCGTACGGCCGACTGCCGGTCGCGGCCCCGACCGAGCCGGCGCCAGCCATCACCCTCTCGTCGTGCCAGGACAATCATGATGTGGCGCACCGCATGCTGGCGCTTCACGAGGGGCTGGCCCAACCCTACGAACAAGCCAGCGAAACGGCGGTTGCCGGTCAGCTGCGGCTCGCCGGGACGCGGTTGGCGGCGGTCCTGAAGTCAGTATTTCCCGGTCCCTGAACCGGTGGGACGTAAACGGATGGACCGTCTGTGCGTTCCCCGGCGAGCTTCGGCGTTTCCCGCCGAGCTCATCTTCCCGAGGATGCGCTGATGGTGTCGACACCGGGGCTCGCGTTCGCGTTCGAGGCTGTGGTGCAGGTGGGACCGCCGCTGGTGGTTGGACCGGGAGCGCGTGGAACACGCCGCATCGTGCCAATTCTGGAAGGCACCTTCGAAGGACCCGCGCTGAAAGGCCGGGTGCTTCCCGGCGGCGCCGACTGGCAGATCATCCACGCGGACGGTTTCAGCGAGCTCGATACGCGGTACACGCTCGAGACCGACGGTGGGGATCTGATTTACGTCCAGAACCGCGGTATTCGACACGCGCCGGCCGAGGTGATGGAGCGACTGCTCGCGGGCGAACCGGTCGACCCGTCACAGGTCTACTTCCGCACGACGCCCACATTCGAGACCGCGGCGCCGGGCCTGCAGTGGCTCACTCGCTCTATATTCGTCGGTAGCGGCGAGCGGCAGCCGCTGGCGGTGACGATCCGGTTCTGGCGGATGATGTGAGAGATGCGTGAGCCGTGTCGAGCTCACGCATCTCCCGCGTCCCTACGACGCCTTACGTCGCGTTTTTCCCGCATTCCGAATCAGCGTCTCGCCAAACGACCCTCGACCGTCCGGAAGGTCGAAGTGGAGGTAGAGCCGATCGTGCTCGAGATCGGTGGCGACCAGCTTGACCTTGAGTCCCTGGAGCGTCGTGCAGTCGTTCGGATCATCGGGGTAGCAGCGCTTGGGAGTCTGCACCTCCACGATCGGCTCGATGCGGTTGGCGTCCACGACATCCGGGATGCGCAGCTGTAGTGCGGCTTCCTCGACCGAGACCGACGCTGGTTTGGCCTTGCCGCGTGCGTCCACGACCGATCTGGTGACTTTGATCGTGCCTTGTCCCGACGAACGGATCGTCATCTCGACGTTTCTGAGCGACGAGGCGTTCGGGCCCCAGACGGATACATCGAAGTCGGAGTTCAGACGGATTTCGAGCGGCTCGGCATTCCATGTCCCCGAAAGCTTGTCGAGGACCGAAGGGTTCTGCGCCGAGACGACACTCAGCGCGGACAACTGAAGGGCAGTCACGACCGCCGCGGCGACTTGTGTTCGCACAAGCTCCTCCTTTGAGAATCAGGGTGCCCTCCTATTTTTCGGCAAATCCCCTTTGTCGATCAACTGTCGAGGGCTTCGTCCGTCGATACGAATTCCGGAACGACGACGAGCTGGTGCTCGTGCCCCTCGACAGGGCGGATCTTCGCTCGGTGCGGCTGTCGTGGAAGCTCCTGAAGTGAGTCGGCGCTAAGGACCCTCACCTTACAAAATCACGATCGACTGACTCGACTCCAGGATTTCTCGTGGCGCCATCGAGGGACCAACCTGTATTATCAGGCTTGTGCCGATAAAACCTGACTTGTCGAAACACGAGCGAATCCGGCAAACGCTCTCGGAGGCCATTGCGAACGGCGAATATGAGCCGGGCCAGCGGCTTCCCAGCGAATCCGAGCTGGTGAAGACATTTGGCGCGTCACGTCCCACTGTCAACCGTGCCCTGCGCGACCTCCAGCTGTCCGGCATCATCGATCGACGCGTGGGGTCAGGGAGCTACGTGCGAGCCGATGCGGCGGCACGCGGGTACGCGTTCGGGCTCTTGATTCCTGAACTTGGCCTGACGGAAATCTTCGAGCCGATCTGCCGCGGCATGGCGGAAACGCAACACGGCGGTCATCACGTGCTCCTTTGGGGAAGTCCGTTCGGCGACTCTTCGAACGTGGAGGAGCAAGCCAGCCAGGCCTGCCGCCAGTTCGTGCGGAAGAAAGTCTCTGGCGTCTTTTTCGCACCGCTCGAGCTCACCACCGAAAAGGACACGATCAACCGGCGTATTGCCGGGGTCTTCGACAAGGCTGGCATCCCCATCGTATTGCTCGACCGCGACCTGGTCGCATACCCTGAACGCAGCCCCTACGATCTGATCGGCATCGACAATCGGCGCGCTGGTTACACCATTGCCGCCCATCTGCTGAGCCGCGGCTGTCGCCGCCTCGTGTTCCTCGGCCGTCCACGCTCTGCGCCAACCGTGGACGCGCGGATCATCGGTTACAGGGAAGCGATGGCAGGCGCCAAACTTGAACCGCATGTCTGCCGCATCGACCCGGGAGACAGCGCGGCAGTCAAGCGCATGCTCAAGGAGATCCGGCCCGACGGTCTCGTGTGCGCCAACGATTTCACGGCCGCGCAACTACTGAAAACACTCGATGGACTCGGGGTGTCGGTTCCTGAGGACGTTCGGATGGCCGGTATCGATGATGTGAAATACGCGAGCTTGCTCTCCGTCCCGCTCACGACCATTCACCAGCCATGCGCGCAGATTGGCGCCACGGCGATCGGCGCGATGCTCGATCGCCTGCGCAATCCGAAAATGCCACCTCGTGACCTGATGGTGAACTTCCACCTCGTCGTCCGAGACTCCTGCGGCTCTGGAGCCTTGACGGCCGCCGCGCCGCGCGCTGGGCGCGCTTCCATCACCGCGAACAAGTCGGCCGCGCGGGTCTGTTAGTCACGGCTAGCCCGCGACTAGCCCCGCAATCCCGCGGACTCAAACGACACCTCGCCTGGGAGACCGACGTACTGTTCGGCCAGGCTGGCCATCGCTGCACGCGAGCCCGTGAGGTAGTCGAGGTCGGCGATCTGCCTCCGATGGTCGAACATGCTCTGATCCGGAAAGCGATGCAGCGTCGACGTCATCCACCACGAGAACCGCTGCGCCTTCCACACGCGTCGGAGGCACACGTCGGAGTACTCTTCCAGCCGCTCGGTGCTGCCCCGTTCATAGAACGCCTTCATTGCCCGAGCCAGGACCAGGACATCGGACGCGGCCAGATTCAGTCCTTTCGCGCCCGTGGGCGGCACGATGTGCGCGGCATCACCGGCCAGGAGCAGCCGGCCGTGGCGCATTGGCGCGGCAACGAAGCTGCGCATCGGCGTCACACTCTTCTGGAGGATCCGCCCGACATTGGGCCGCCAGCCGTCTCGAGTCGCCATGCGCTCGATCATCTCCGCCCAGATCGCGTCGTCCGACCAGTTTTCGATCGGCTCTTCCGGAGGGACTTGAATATACAGTCGCGTGATGGTCGGCGAGCGCATGCTGAACAGCGCAAAGCCGTGCTCATGGTAGGTGTAGACGAGCTCGTCAGAGGACGGCGACGCTTCCGCGAGAATTCCCAGCCACGCGAATGGGTAGACCCGCTCGTAAAAGGTCAGCACGCCGTCGGGAATCGAGGACCGGCAGATTCCGTGAAATCCATCGCACCCGGCAATGAAGTCGCCATGCACCTCGTGATCTGTGCCGCCATGCCGGAAGCGGAGTACGGGATTGGAGGAATCCAGTGCGCCGACCGTGACGCGATCGGCCTCGAAGTAGAGTGGGCGGTTCGTTGCCGTCCGCGCGTCGATCAAATCGCGGACGACTTCGTTCTGTCCGTAGACGGTGATGGCTTTTCCGCCCGTCAGGTCGGCGAGATCGATACGATGCCTGTCTCCGGCGAAGCTGACCTGGAGTCCCTCGTGGCGCATACCCGCCCGCCGCAGCCCCGCATCCACGCCCATCGCGCCGAGCAGGTCCACCGTTCCCTGTTCCAGGATGCCGGCGCGCACGCGGTCGATGACGTACTCGCGGCTGCGGTTCTCGACGATAACGGAATCGATGCCGTTCAGGTGCAGTAGATGTCCGAGCAGCAGCCCCGCCGGACCGGCGCCGACGATTCCGACCTGCGTCCGCAGAGAACCCATGCCTGGTCAGACCCCGCTCGAAGCCTATCGCCTTACCGACGGCGCCGGCGTTGCCCTCGTCCGGCGCCAGGCGAAATACTCGTCCAGCGCCTTCATTCCATCCTCGCTCACAATCGGGATCGCGGTGGTCTTGTCGGACACGACGTGCAGCATCCGCGGCGTCAGGTTGCTGAACGTCGGCCATTCGGGCAGGCCTGCACCATTCGGATCGCCGGTCTTGGCAAAGTTGGTCCAGTAGGTGCGCAGCATGTCCGACATGGCCTCGTCCTTCGGAGTCGCCGGTGGACGGTTGTGCTCCCTGAGTTGCCGGAACACGTACGGGAGTTCCGAGGCATGGGCTGACCCGAACCCCGCACGCGGAGAGTCGGCGGCGTACTGCGGGTGTTCGTCGAAGTAGTAGAGGAAGACCTTCGACTTGCCGGTCTTTTCCTGCAGGCGCGCCCACGTCCAGGTGTGCCACCCGAACGTCGTGTCCCGGGTCAGGTCGCGCGCCGTTTTCTTCGCGCCAGGCGCTGCTCCACCGGGATAGGCGAGTAACAGTTTGTCGGCGAACGGTCCATATCGCTGGCGCACGCTGTCGACGTACGCCTGCTGTGACGCCGGGGCCCCGAATGTCGCGCCTTCGTCCGAGTTGTAGCCGATCAGCACCGGTACGTCGATGTATCGCCCCGCCTCGTAGAGCCGGTACTGGTCGTCAGGAATCACCCACCCGTCGGTGATTGGCCAGGACACGCCGCGCGCACGCTGTGCAGCCGCCAGCAGCTTCTCGGCCGGCATCCTGCGCAGGTCCACCAGACTCGAGACACCCACTGACTGTGCCCAGGCCGCCCCCGCCTTCTCGGCCGCATCGACGGGCAGCATGTTTTCGCCAGCGCCGCCGCCCGCGCTGACCGGTCCGAACGAGCCACCACTTTGAGAGATCGCCGCGTGGAACAGCCCCGTGGCCAGCGGTGAGGCGCAAAGCTGGCTGACAGCAATCGCGCCGGCTGACTCACCAAAGATCGTCACCCGCTGGGAGTCCCCGCCAAATGCCGCGATATTCCTCTGGACCCACTGCAGGCCCGCGATCATGTCGAGCAGGCCGTAGTTGCCCGAGACCCGCCGATCGCTTTCCGCACTCAGTTCGGGGTGGGCCAGAAAGCCGAACACGCTCAGGCGGTAGGCGACGGACACAACGACCACGCCTTTCCTGGCCAGCCATTCGCCGTCGTACAGCTTTTCGGCCGGGGTTCCCGCGGTGAAGCCGCCGCCGTGGATCCAGACCATCACCGGCAGCCGCTCGTTCGTCCTCGTGGCCGACGTCCAGACGTTGACGAAGAGACAGTCTTCTGAGGGCGCCGGGAGGTTGGCGATCGCGGGGTTGGACTGCATGCAGGCGCGACCGTACTCGCTGGCCGCCCGCACGCCCTCCCATTTCTGCGCAGGCTGCGGCGCACGCCACCGGAAAGCGCCCACCGGCGGAGCCGCGTATGGGATGCCCCGGTAGATCGTCAAGCCATCGTCGACGATGCCCTGGAGCAGGCCGCCGTCCACCTTCGCGGGCAGGGGCTGCGCAGATGCGACTCCGCTGAAGAGCATCAGGGCAGTACACAGCGATGCCCGCATCGCAAGACAGCACTGACGAGGAAGTTTGCGCATGGACACAGGATCATCCTTTTCTAACACGATGCCAAGTCGAAAGGCATTGGCGACCTCGAATCTGACAAGTCAGATATCTGCCATCTTGTACATCTGCGGGAGCACAGTGTCAAACCAGCGTCGCGTCCGGCGACTGGGCGGCCCGCCGACCTGACGCGCACGGCTTCTGGCTCCTGGTCTCACGTTGACAGTGGACTTCGGCGCTGCTACTGTTCGGCCTTTCAAAATTGGACAATATAGCTTTCATGCATCGATATTTACAGCATCACGATACGCCAGAGGCGGCAGGCGTCCGCCTCGTGCTGGTGGGCGAAGTGTTGTGGGACCGCTTTCCGGACTCCGCACGTCTGGGTGGCGCGCCGCTGAATGTCGCCGTCCACTTGAAAAGACTGCGGCACAATCCGCTGCTCGTGAGCGCGGTGGGGACCGACGCACTCGGCGAGAAGGCCAGGCAAGCCATCACGGCGCTCGGTCTCGATACGAGACTGCTGCAGTCGACCGACCTTCACCCAACCGGCAGCGCCACTGTTCGGCTCGGCGCCGAGAGTGACACCTCGTTCGCGATCGAGCGGCCGGCGGCGTACGACGCGGTGGCGCTGTCTGACGCCACGCTCGGAGGAATCGGCAGCTGGAATCCCGCGTGGATCTATTACGGCACGCTGTTTCCATCGTCGGCCCAGCCGCAGAGCGTCCTCCGCCGACTGTTGAACGCCGTACCGAACGCCGCGCGGTTCTATGACCTGAACTTGCGGCCCGGATTCGAGTCGCCCGCCCTTGTCGATGAGCTGCTGCGACTGGCGGACGTGGTGAAGGTCAACGAGCGCGAATTGCAGTTCCTCCACGAGCATCTGCACTTGCCCGCCGACCCGGAGGGTTTCTGTCGCGCCGGCGCGGGGCGGTATGCGTGGCGGGCGGCCTGCGTCACCCTGGGCGCCCGCGGGTGCGTGCTGCGGCTTGGCGGCGCGGGGCTGGCGGCGGCCGGCGTCCAGGTCGATGTGGCCGATCCTGTCGGCGCCGGCGATGCGTTCGCCGCGGCATTGATCCACGGCATCGCTTCCGACTGGCCAGTTGCCAGTATCGCGAGATTCGCGAACTACGCCGGCGCGCAGGTAGCAGCCACGTCCGGCGCGATTCCCGATTGGTCAACCGAGGAGGCATTCCCGCGATGAACAGCGATCGCTTCCTCCCGGCGCGCCGCCACTCTGTGGCCGGGACCTTCTCGGATCTCTCGCTGAGCGACGGCCCGCGTGTGCTCGACGGGGGAACCGCTCCCTTTCATGCCGCGACAGGTGCTCCCGAATGTCGATCTCGTGGTCGCGGGCGAGCAGCGGGAGTGGGAGGGCGTCGATATGCATTCGATGCCAACACTGCCGGCTGGTAAGGCGTTTGCTCCGGAGAAACCTGTGCGTATCGTGCGCGCACTGCCCCTTGTGACTCTCTGTGCCGGGTTGATCGCCCTTGCCGCGAACCCTCATTCGATTGCGGCAGGCGGGCCGACGTCATGCGAGAGCCTGTCCTCGCTGGTGCTGCCGCACACGACGATCACCTCGTCTCAATCCGTGGCGGCCGGAGGGTTCATGCCGCCGGCATCGCCGGGACGCGCGGGAGGACCGGGTGGAGGCGGGCAGGCCTTTGCCGAATTGCCCGCGTTCTGCCGCGTGGCTGCCACGCTCGCGCCTTCGTCGGATTCCGACATCAGGGTCGAGGTGTGGCTGCCGGTGGTGGGGTGGAACGGCAAATTCGAGGCGGTCGGCAACGGCGGATTCGCGGGGTCGATCAGCTATCCGGCGATGGCGCAGGCGTTGCGCCGTGGGTACGCGACCAGCTCGACCGATACCGGCCACAGCGGCGGCGGGGCCAATTTCGCGATGGGCCATCCCGAGAAGCTGATCGACTTCGGATACCGGTCGGTTCACGAGATGACCGTCGCCGCCAAGGCCATCGTCGGCGCGTTCTACGGCAGTGGTCCCCAGCAGTCGTATTTCAACGGCTGCTCCACGGGCGGGCGGCAGGCACTTCAGGAAGCGCAGCGTTTCCCGAGCGACTTCAACGGCATTATCGCCGGGGCGGCGCCGCATCTCCAGCCGCAGTTCCTGTCGGGCGTGGTGTGGATCGGGCAGGCCGCGCTGAAGGATCCGGGCAGCTCGATTCCCCGGACCAAGTATCCGGCGATTCATACAGCCGTTCTCGCGTCGTGCGATGCGCTCGACGGACTCAAGGACGGGCTCATCGACGACCCGACCCGGTGCCACTTCGATCCCAAGGTCCTGCAATGCCAGGGCAACGAGGGGGCGGAGTGTCTGACGGCGACGCAAGTCGAGGCGGCCAGGAAGATCATGGCGCCTGAATCCCGCACGGGATCGGAGGTCTTCCTGGGCCTCGAGCGCGGCGGCGAGCTGGGCCGGGGCGGCCTGACGGGCGGTCCAGAGCCAAACGGCGACGGCATCGGTCAGTTCAAATACATCGTGTTCGAAAATCCAAACTGGGTTCCGAACAACGGAGGCGAGCAATGAAGGCGGCGTTGCAGGGTGACGAATGCGGCTCAGGCATGCCATTTCGCGAGAAACTGGCCTGGTTCGCGCTGGTCACGATGGCGATCGCCTCCAGCGCATTCTTTCTCGCCGTCCTCCGCCTGGCGCCGGAGGAGCAGACGCTAGTCCGGGTCCTCGTGCTGTTCACGGTGGCGCTGACAGTCCAGGGCGTGATCATGGGCGTGGGCCGCCCGCTGTTGGCCCGTGGTGATCCTGCCGAGGCCAAGGCTCCGCCTGACGAGCGGGACCGCGCGGTCGCCCATCGCGCGACCTCCACAGCTTATGTGGTGCTGATGATCGAAGTCTGGGTCCTCGCCATGGGGCTGCCGTTCGTCTCGGCAGGCTGGCGTCTCACCGTGGCGCTGCTCCTGGCGATGGTGCTGGCCGATGCGGTTCGTTACGGGGCCATCATCGCCCATTACCGCCTGCGCTGGCATGGCTGAACACCTGGTCAACAACATCCGCACGCTGCGCTTCCTCCAAGCAGAGATGACGCAGGGGGAGCTCGGCCAAAAGGTCGGCGTGACCCGGCAGACCGTCGCCGCGATCGAACAAGGGCGATACTCGCCGAGCCTCGAGACGGCGCTGCGGATCGCCCGCGTTTTCGGCAAGCCGGTGGAAGAGATCTTCCGTTGGAAGACGGATGACTGAACCAATCGACGAGGGCCAAGCTCGCGCCTGGCCCCAGGATGCGAAGGGGAATCGATCATGACGCGTAATACGACCGCCCGGCTCGCCGGGCTTTGCTACCTCGCGCTGGTTCCGACGACGGGATTCGCCTACGGCTACGTCGCGTTCATGCCGCGCGGCAATCCAGGCGCGCTGATTGCTGCGCTCGAGTCAGGCCGCCAGACCCTCGAAGGGACCATCCTCATCGGCGCCGCGGGCTTCGTCGGCTACCTGGCGCTGGCCGCGCTGCTTCATCGGCTGCTCGCGCCGACGAGCAAGCTGGCGGCGGACCTGATGGTGCTGTTCGTGGCCGCCAGCGTGCCGCTGTCGCTGGCCGCCCTCGCTCAGCGCATGGACTTGGTTGCGCTGCTCGAAGTGCCGCCGCCCGTGCTGACGTCCGAGGCGACGAGACTCCTGCAGAGCGAACACGACCTCTTTCAGGTCTCCGCCATCTTCTGGGGATTATGGATGGTCCCCCTTGGCTGGCTGGCAAGTCGTTCCGGCATCGTGCCCAGGCTGATCGGATGGTGGCTGATCCTGGGCGGCTTTGGCTACCTGTCCACTTTCATTTTGCCGTTGTTGCACCTCAGGCTGGCCGCGTCCGTCGGGGGCGTGCTAGTGGTGCTAACACTGGGCAGCGAGTTCGCCTTCATGTTTTGGCTGATCGTCAGGGGCGCCGGGCCCGGGATGGAGGAAGCGGGCGTCGCGAGAGCTTGAAACGCTCTCGCTGACTGCTGCGCGCTCTACCCGCTACTTGACTGGTTTCTGCGGCGAAACGAACTCCGGTCGTGGCGACGAGAATGTGCCTTCAATTCCGAAGACCTTCACTACCGCCGCCCGCTTTCCCCGTGGGCCCGCCTGAGTCGTTGGAGTCCAACTGCCCAAGCTCTGGTTGAGTCCCAAGCGAAGATGTCGGACTGCCTTCCTTTCGTAGACCACCAGATCGCGATTCATTAGGGTTTTGGCTCTCCATCATCGTCGGTGCAGGTGCTCACCTGCGATACTTCAGCCGTGACCTACGCTGTCACGGCGCGTCGCTATCATGCTCCGCATGGGAAACGCGGTATCTATCGATCTCACGCCTCTCGGTACGAGGACGTTGCGAAAGCCGATTCGGGGACGGGGCGGATTTCAGAGTCTGCTGCGCAAACTCCGGCACCAACTGGACGGTCGGCACCTCGAGGTCTCCCGCGCCGACCTGGAACGACTGCGCCGGTATGCGATCGGCTACGGCGGCGGCTTTCAAGGTCGCGCCAAGGGCCTGGTCCCGTAACGACCGTTAGCCGTGAGCGAACGGTGGGAGCGGTAACAGCCGCGCCCGCAAGAGGTCGACGCCGGCGCGGCCGTACATCTGGCGCCGGAGCGTCTTCAATCGGTTGATGTGGCCTTCAACCGGCCCATTGCTCCACGGCTCGGTGATCGCGCCTTGGACGGCCTCGATGTCACGCCGCAACGTCTTGACGAAGCGCTGGAGCGGACGAATGCTCGTCGTCTGGGCCCGCGCGAGCCACCGATGCAACGTCTCTACCTTGCCCACGCGCAGAATCGTACGGAAACTCAGGACGAGCCGCCGCATCGTCGTAAACCCGGGGCAGCGCTCCTTCAACCCATCGACGATCTCGGCTTGGCGCGCGGTCAGCAACGGACGCGGTTGACTGAGGAGGGCCGCGGCCCGGCGTGGCGACACGTGTCGCACGCACACCGACGCGGGCGCGTCGTTACTCGCGGCGGGCCGGTCTGCGGTGTTCACGGCCGAGTCCGTCGTTATCTCGAGCGGCGCCTGGACCGGATCACGCCACGGTGCCAGCAGTCTGGCCAGGCCTGAGTAACAGCCCACAAAGCCCAGTGCTTGGATTTCGGCCATCAATCGTCGACCGTCCTGGCAGCCTTCCGTCCACCGGCGGCGCAATTGTTCCTCATAGAAGTCGGGCATCCCGGGACGTGGGGCCATCCGCTTGCGAGGGGGCAGCTCGCTCGCGGGCAGCCACTTCCGGAGGGGCCCTCGGCTGATGCCGGTCTCCCGCATGATGGCTTGACCGGTCTGGCCGCTGGCCTGGAGACGTTTGACGAGCGCGAAGCGCTGCGCTTGCGCCGCGCGCCGCTCCTGAACGACCTCGACGTGGCGCTGCGCGACCGTCGTCCGCGGGCGTGATCCGACCCGCACCTGACGCGATCGTGCCGCGCTCGCCGCGACCGGCTGGACGACGGTGAGGCGGGGCCGCACGCGTGACAGTTCTTGTTCCACGGCTCCACGCAAGTTCAGGAGCAAATGAGGAGTGCAGCAGAAGGTCGGGGGGGATGGGTAGGCTTGGGGCCATGCCTACAATCTCCCCGTTCAAACGCTTGATTCTCCGAGCGGTGCTGCGCGACGTGTACCCGATGGTGATCCGGCTGGTGGCGGTGCCGGACTGCGTGGATCTGGCCGACTTCGATGACATCTTTCATGCCGTCCTCGGCTGGGATGGCGGCGGTGGCTACGCGTTCACTGTGCACGGCCAGACGTTCACCAGCTTCCGCCGTCAGACGCGGTTCACGACACTGCGCGAGTTCCGTCTGCGTCCACAGGAGAAGTTCCTGTACACGCTGGGTGCGATGGATCAGTGGGAGTGGGAACTCCGGGTGGTGGATCGCCAGGACGGCACCGCCGGCGACGAGACGGCGATGTGCCTGGGTGGACGGGCGCGACGCCGCCTCAGTACGCGGGCGGCCCCACCGGCTATCGGCTAATGCTGAAGCGGCAGGAGGTTCTCGGCCGACCACCCTCGAGCAGCAACAGTTGCTGTCGGACGGAACCGGAATCAATGTGGCTGCCCCTCCCCTGGCAGGACAGAAGCCGCCTCAGCCAGATGTCGCCCGTTCGCCGCGCGGAATTGACACACGCCGCGCGCCGCCCTACGCTCAAGAGCATGGAAGTGCACCTGACACCAGACCTTGAGCGAAAGCTCAAAACACTCGCCGTCGAGAGCGGCCGCGCCGCCGACGAGATGGTGCAGGATGCTGTCGCCGGTTACGTCGACGAGTTCACGGAGATGCGCGCCCATATTGAAGAAGGGTTTTTGCAGGCCGAGCGCGGTGATCTTCTTGACGCGGCCGAGGTGCGCCGCGAAGTGCAGGCGCGGAAGGATGCCTGGCGTCAGGAACATTGCCCGGCACGATGACCGATTACGTCCTCACGCCGCTCGCCGCCGCCGACGTTTTTCACATCTGGTCTTACATCGCTGACGCCAATCCCGATGCCGCCGACCGCGTGGAACAAGCGATTTACGATGCGTGCACTCTGCTTGCCGCCGGACCGTTGCGTGGGCATGTCCGCCGGGACCTCACCAAACGGCCTCTCCGCTTTTGGTCGGTGACCAGCTACCCGAATTACCTCATCGCCTATCGGCCAGAGACGACGCCGTTGCAAGTTGTGGCGGTGCTGCATAGCCGACGAAATCTTCGAGTGCTGCTCGACGAACGCCCATGACGCCGCGTATCGGAACCGCAGCTTCGGATTGACAGGCGCAGGGCGCCTTCCTACGCTGGCGCCGACCAGGTGGATGACGTCGCCGAGGCGACGCGTGTGGCGCGCATGTCGCCCGCAGACCTCGGTGAGTCGTTCCGTGAACACCTGGGTGTCACACTGCGCCCGCCGACATCGCCAGCGGCTCATATGCAGGCGAAGCGTGGCGTAGACGACCGGCGAGCCCTTCTCGCCCTTGCGGACATGGGGGGCGGGGGTACGAAGCTCTTGGCGATGAGTCCGTGCCGGACCAACTCGGCGATCCACTCGCTGTCCTTGACATCCGTCTTCCGGCCGGGCACGTTCTTGATCCGGGTGGCGTTGCCCACGATCATCTCGAACGCATCTTCCAAGAGCGGGTATACCGGTTTCCAGTAGATGCCCGTGCTTCCCATGCCGACGTGCGTCACCTGCTCGGCCAGTAGCCACTCGCGGAGCTCAAGCAGTTCCCGCGTGACGGTCCGAAACGTCCGTGTCATTTTTCGCGGCCTCTGATGGGCGGGGCCCACCAAGACGGTGACCGCCACCGTCGCTTGGCCGATATCGATGCCGGCACAGCGCTCAACGATCGCCTCCATACACACCTCCTCGTAGTTGGGCAGGCGAGCGTGGCGCCACGGGAATACGGTGAGACACTGCCATGCGTCCTTCCCGAGCCGGTGCGCGGCCCGGGTGCGACAGGGGGTGATTCCTAACGGTGGCGCAGGTCAGTCTTCATAACGGGGTCAGGCCACCAAGTGGCTTCGACCTTCGACACGATCGCCCACGGAGTTGTGCCATAAACGGCCCGCGGTCCACTCGCGCCGTTGCCCGCTTTCATCCTGGGTGGTGCGCCAGCGGCGAATGGGGTCTTCATAGTCGATTTAAGGCACAATCGACAGCTCGTCGATTACCTGCCCACTCTCGGTGGCGATGCGAATCTGACCGTCCTTCTCGAGGAGGGCGACCACATTCCATGGCTGGTTACGCCAGCTGCGCGATTTTCCTGGCTTTTTTGAAGCGCTTCAAGTTTTTGTCCGGCGTTCCCGCCTTTACAAGTGAGGACCGGAATCGCCGTGTCCATTGTTTTTGAATGATCCAGTAGAAGTCTTTCGTTCGGGGTGTTGAGATGCAACTATTCCGGTCCAAGCGGGCGCAATTTGGCCACACGAGCTGTGTCAAGGCATCGAGGGCCGACTCGGTACGCCGCTGAGGTCCCGCTGATTTTACGGCCCCACTCAGCTCGTGACGCGCAAGCCGAATTCTCGTTGAAGAGGGAGGTATATCATGCCGGCGTACATGTTCAGCGTCGATGGTGTCGTCGTTCACAACCAGAAGGCTTCAACCAACCACAGCGATAGTGACTGGCTGAGTATTATCTGTACAGTCATCAACCCGATCACCAAGGACCGGCGAGTACTGCCAGTAAAAATGCATCACATTGGCAGCATCATACACACGGGGGACGTGTTAAACGGCCCGTTTAGGAGTGATGTCATAACGGTTGCAGAATCCGACGTCGTTACCGTGAACTATTTGATAACGAATCTGGGCTCCTCTCGGAACGAGGAGCAGTTTGCCCAAGCGGTCAAGGTCACCGCGAAGGTTGTCGAAACAGTTGCGACCATCGTGGAAACAATCTTTTCCACGATTACGACCGGTGATCCTAGTGTCGGAATCGCAATTGGCGCGAAAATCACGGCCGGTATCGACACTGTCATCGGCACGCTGAGTGATGTCTTTGATTTCCTCAATCTTCATCTTGACGCTCCGAACTGCAATGGCGAGGTTCTACACGACACGCTAACATTTCAACCCAACGAACTGAAGAAGGCCATGGGCCGCTCGTCTTCGATTGAGTACCCGAACGCCGACTCTCCTGCCCCTCCGCAACCCGAGCGCTGCGGCTTGGGACCGCATACGGCAGTCAGTTTCTCCGTCCAACCGTCCGCGCTGGACATTTTCGAGTTGGGAACTGACGGCGTGGTCCGGACGGCGTTTAGAAATGGCTCGGGGTGGCACTGGTCGACGGTCGACGGGGCTGCGTTCAATCAAGGCAACCGGATCACGGCTGTCCGCGACGGCGACGCACTGGATATTTTTGAGTTGGGAAAGGACGGCGTGGTCCGGACGGCGTTTAGAGATGGCTCGGGCTGGCATTGGTCGACGGTCGACGGTGCTGCGTTCAATCAAGGTAACCCGATCACCGCCGTCCGCAGCGGCAACGCCTTGGACATCTTCGTGTTAGGAAAGGACGACGTCGTCCGCACGGCGTTCCGCGGCGGCGACGGCTGGCACTGGTCGACGGTGGACTGTGCCGCGTTTAACCAGGGCAGCTCGATCACCGCCGTCCGTAGCGGGGACGCGGTGGACATCTTCGTGTTGGGGACCGACGGCGTCGTCCGCACGGCGTTCCGCGGCGGCGACGGCTGGCACTGGTCGACGGTGGATGGTGCCGCGTTTAACCAGGGCAGCTCGATCACCGCCGTCCGTAGCGGGGACGCGCTAGACATCTTCGTGTTGGGGACCGACGGCGTCGTTCGCACGGCGTTCCGCGGTGGCGACGGCTGGCACTGGTCGTCGATCGACGGGGCTGCGTTCAATCAAGGCAATCCGATCGCCGCCGTCCGCAACGGCGATGCGCTGGACATCTTCGTGTTGGGGACCGACGGCGTCGTTCGCACGGCGTTCCGCGCTGGCGACGGCTGGCACTGGTCGACGATCGATGGCGCCGCGTTCAATCAGGGCAACGCGATTGAGGCTGTCCGCACCGGCGACGAATTCGACATCTTTGTGCTGGGAAAGGACAACGTGGTGCGCACGGCGCTCCGAGATCTCTCGGGTTGGCACTGGTCGGCCGTCGATGGTTCGGCGTTCAATCAGGGCAATCCGATCACGGCCGTCGTCCCCGGCTAGACTCGGCGGCCACAGAGACTCCCGATATTGTGCGTGCGCTAACAACCCGTGGCGAACGTCGGTAATCGCTGACGGACGACCGTGGGCACGAAGCTGAGCCGCGCTCGCCGGCCAACGCCTCTACGGGATCACGCGCTGGGTGCGACGCTGGAAGCCGCCGCCGCCGTACGCGGCCGAATATCGCCTCAGACGCTCGACGTCGACGGGAGAGACGTCCAGTTGTCGGCCCCCCAGTTGGTGCTGCAGTTTGCGCAGCAGACTTTGAAATCCGCCCTGGCCCCGAATCGGCTTCCGGATGATCGACGCTTCGGTAGGTGTGTTACCCATGACAAACATGATCCGCATGAGCGTGACAGTGTAGGTCACGGCCGACTGTGTTGAGGTCCCTGCTTGCTGCACACCGACGATGAGTCAGAACCTTTTGATTCCACGAATTGAGTGCCGCGCGACACCAGCGGTGACTGGTCGCAGCGACGCGCACACCTGTCGTTTCAGAAGGACGGAAGCGCCATCTGGACAACGACCGCCGCAGTTCATGTCGCTGTATCCGTTCAGGCCGATTTGATAGCCCATCGCTCTGAGAGCCATCCCCAAGAAGATGTGAGCCGGTTCAAGGTTTCGCCCGGCGTTCTCGCCTCTTCCTACCGAGGACCGGAATCGGCCGGCCCGGGAGGGGAACGCCATGAGCCGCCGCTCAACCAACCTGCGTCAGGTCTTCAGCAGCGTGGTTATCACACTGGCCGCCTGCGGTCTCCGCCACGGGGCGGCGGCGCAGGCCCCCGCACCAGCCATCCGTGTCCGCTCGGACAACGCGACACTTTCCCGATTGATTGCGCAGGCGAGGGAACAGTCTCCAACCGTCCGGCGCGAGATTGAGGCCATCAACGGCACCGACGGCCTGGTGTACGTGCATGACGCTCGCTGCGGGCGCGGCATACAGGCGTGTCTCATGCACACGGTGCACCTTGCGGCGGGCCGTGTCAACGCCGGTGAGACAACGTGATTCAGCATTTACTGTAGTGACTC
>JBDTVS010000136.1:0-55759 GCA_040007095.1 Acidobacteriota bacterium | reverse complement strand
TCGCACCGTCGTTCGCACCGTCGTTCGCACCGTCGTTCGCACCGTCGTTCGCACCATAGTTCGGCATCGGCGCGGCGCGCGCGACGGCGCTTGAATCCCGAGGCCGCGAACGCCGCCGGTTGGAGTCGCACGATGCAACAGGCGTCACATGTCGCAGCACATCCTCACCTCCGCTGCCCACACGCTTCGCCCATATTGTCTCTTTGGAATCACTACCGGCCGCTCCCGTGTCGCGGCGAAGAAATCGCGGGTTATACAGGCCACTAGCGGGTTTTGATCGCGACAAGACGCGCCTCCTCCGGACCCCGGCCAACGACGGAACTCGTCGCGCGACCGACCGGCGCCACGACCACCTGAATGACCAGCGCATCGCCGGATGAGAGCAGATCGAGGGACCAGCGGCGAACGAACACCGCGCCGGCGGGAGCTGCGGTTTCGGCTGCGAGCGTTCCGCCGTTCGCGTCGAGGACATCGAAGAAGCCGCCGGTGTTCCGGCCGAGCACCTCGGGCGGCGACGCGATCAATTCGGTCCATTCCGCCGACTGCAACTGCTCGAGCTTCTGCAGCGCGAGCACCGTCGCGCTGGTCGTCGAGCGGGCCACGCGGTTGGCGCGGACGGACATGATCGAGAGCTGCGCGACCGCAAGCGCCGCCGTCGTCGTGATTCCCATCGCCACGACCACCTCGACGAGAGAGAAGCCGCGCTGCATCGTCCACGATGATGCAATCACCGCTCCGGGCGGCGGAATCGGCTTTTCCTGGCCTTTTTCAGCGGCGGGACGAGCGCGTGGCAATCCTTGCGATCGGTAGACACGGAATGAGGATCAGAAACGGCGAAGCGGCCGCTGTACGTAGAAACACTCTAAACAAGCGGGAGCGTGACCTGGAAGCTGGCCCCGCCCTGCGGCGACTTGTCGACGACGATGCGGCCGTTGTGAAAGACGATGATCTTCTGTACGAGCGCGAGACCCAGGCCGGTGCCACCGCGCTTGGTGGTGTAGAACGGCTTGAAGATCTGCTCCCGCCGTCTGGCATCGATTCCAGGTCCGCTATCGTTGATGGAAATCCGCGAGACCTTGCCGAAACCGTCCACCTGCGACTCGACGATAACCACGGGCACAACCGCTGCGCCGCCGCAGGCTTCCAAGGCATTGCGCATCAGATTCGAGAAGGCCTGACGCAGGAGCACTTCGTCGCCCTCGGTCGCTCCGAATTCGCCGCGGACGTCCACATCGCCGCCAAGCGCGCGCGCGTCGGCACGAATGTCTTCCGCCGCCCGGTCACAGATCACCCGCAGATCGACCCGCGACAACGTCAGTTGTGCCGGGCGCGCGAAGTTCAGGAAGTTGGTGACAATCTGAGCCAACGATTCCGTCTCTGCGCGAATGGCTACCACGTACGGCCCGTAGGGCTCCGGCAACAATCGCAGGTCCATCAGTTTGCTGTAGCCCTGAATCGTCGCCAGTCCGTTCCGGAACTCGTGCGCAATGCCGGCCGTCAGCTCTCCGACGGCGGCGAGACTGTCTTTGAGCCGCAGTTGCTCCTCGAGATCCTTGACCGCCGTCAGATCCGAGAATAGGCAGATTGCGCCGTGCAGTTCGCCGTTCGGATCGATCAACGGGGACACCGTCACGCCAAGATGCATGACGCCTCGCGCGTGCGGGACCTTCACCGTCCGCCTGAGGATGGGGGCGCGTGTCGCCAGGCACCCGTCGATCATCTGGGCCATCGGCTCGGCCAGGACCCGTCGATAATCGTCGAGCGCGATCTGTTCGCCGAGCAGCTTACGGCCCGCCGGATTGAGTATCCGGATTTCCGCGTTCATCCCGACGACCAGCAGCCCCGCCGTGAGGCTGGCCATGATCTCTCCGCTCAGGCGCTCTGATGCGTCCGCGCGCGCCGCGGTGGCCCGCTCCTGGGCCTTCAGGGTCGCCAACGCTTCCTCGAGCGCATTCAGCACCAGCGTCCCTTCGCCGCTGGCTCGCCCGCCGCGCCTGGTCGCGCGGGCCGCGGCAATGAAGCGCAGCACGGAAAATGCCAGCACCGCGACGAGACCGGCGACGACCGCCGTCAGACCGAGCAGCGTGTAGACATTGATTCCCATCACGATCTCAGTGGCGCGCCCTTACCCCGTAGACCCTATTCATTGTGTAGATGTGCTCGCGGATCACGCGCTGGCCGACCTCCCGCATACCCGCGGTGGCCGACACGACGCTCCAGGGCGAGCCGGGCGGCACTCGTACGCGTACTCGCGGTGCTGGACGGCATCCACAATATAGAACCAAGAGCCATTCTCGCGCAGCACGGCGTAGACGGCACTATAGCTGGCGGCCAACACCTCATTTGCTCCACCGCCGGAATGAGGACGGTGCGCGCGGAATCGATCACGCCGTCCGCGAGCGTCAAGCACTGCTCCGCCGCGGGTCCGGTGTCCGGGCGAGGCAGCCGCACCGGCAGGGCTGCCCGGAGGAACGCGAGCACGCAGGCGGCCCCGAGGATGCGGCTTGGCCTGCTGTGCAAGCTGCGTGATAGTACGACCGCTACGGCTGCGCCGTGAAGTGGTTGAGAGTCGCCAGTTGATGAAGCTGCTCCGTCATCTGTCGGCGATTGAGCTCGGTGATCGCCGCCGTTGCGGTGACCCGCTGTCCTGTCAGGCTGCTGAGGTCGTAGGCATCGTCTCGTCCGTCCATCGCGTCGGAGGTGTACAACAGGCGGCCATTGTGCCGGAGCATCCCGTAGACAGCGCCGTAGCTCGAGGCGAGCAGAAACGAGTCGCGGCGCCGAGACGGAAGGTCGCCGTCGCGGTCCACCAGCAGCGGCGCGCCAAACAACCGGCCGAGATCCGGCTGGGCGTGACCAAGCAGGGCGTAGAGCGTCGGCGCAATGTCGGTCGAGAAGCTGACGCCGTGGAGATCCGCGCGAACCCGCGCTCGCATGGCCGCCGGGACATGAATGATCAGCGGAATCCGCATCACTTCTGGCACCATGAAATACGCGTGTCCCCAACGGCCTTCTTCCCCGAGCGAGTCGCCGTGGTCGGCGGTGAGAATCACGATGCTATCGTCGTACATCCGCGAGCGCCGCAGAAAAGCGAGGAACTCGCCGAAGCATTCGTCCACCTGCCGCACGCTTTCCGCGACCGGCGCGAAGAAGCCGGGGTAGGCGTGGTGCTCCGGCACCGTTCGCTTCGAGGCCACGGCGATGTGCACGTTCTGCGGCAGCGTATACGAAAACACGGGACGTGGATCGTCGGGCGCTTCGGCGAGCCGTGCCTCGAGCTCGCGCATCGTGCGGCAGAAGTCGCAGTCCATCGGGGCCACCCCCTGATCGAGCTCGACACTGGCGCTGCCCGGCGGCAGCAGCTCGCGCATGATGTGATCCACGCTCATCACGCGCCGGTATCCGTCCACATCGAGCAGCGCAAGCAGCGCGTTTCGGCTGCCGAACGGCCGCTGATCGAGCATGTGAATCAGCATGCTCCCGGCCCAGATTGATGGGACCGCCAGCGCCGTGCCGGCGTAGCGGGTCATCGCCCGATCGAACACGAAGCTGTCTGCCGCGAACTGGCCGATCGCCGGCGTGAAAGTCACGCTGGGGTTGTAGGACGACACGTAGTCCCGCCGCAGGCTGTCGATCACGAACAGGAAGATGTGAGGAGGGCGTGAGGTCGACTGTCTGGCTTCGAGGAGCCGGGGCGCCGGGGGTGTCACTCGCAGAGGAGACACCAGCGTGTTCGCTTTGAGCGACGCATAGAAGGCCGCGGTCTCGCCGCTGCGCGCGGTGCGAAGATCGCGGACGAATCGAAACGACATGTCGACCGTCGCGTACCGATCGACAACGCCCGGCCGGGCGCCGAACGGGCCAACTGCTTGAAAGAGCGCGAGGGCCAGGCAGGGCGGCACGATGAAGAACAGCACTCCGGGTTGTGACGAGCGCCGTGGAAGCAATACATGGACGGCTGCGAACGCCATCAACCACACGACGATGACGCTGCTCTTCTGAAGGACGAAGTTCCAATCGAGCCCGCCGGTGACGTTCACCAGCGTGTAGGCTGCCACCGGCAACGAGGCCGCGATCACGGCGGCCGCGGCCCTCGAGCCATTCGCCGCGGCCGGCGCGAGCCACGCCTGCAGCGCGGGGAGTGCAACGGGCCCGTGAAGCACACCATTCAATACGACGACGTGCCGTGCGACGCCAGACCAGACCACGGCGATCGTCACGCCGACGGCGCCGGCGGCGACCGTCGCATCGAGACCGCCAAACGCGAACGACGCGAACACCAGTCCGTTCACGAATGCCGCGATCGTCGCTGCGGTTGCGGCCGTCAGCAGCCAATACTCGACCGACCCGGACTGTTGGCGGGTCTTCGCGAACGCCGCCAGCGTCGCCAGCGCGAGAAAGATCGCCATGAAAGCAAACGCGTGGGCCACGGCCGACGAGGCCGTCGCGATGGCCAGACTGGAGAGTGAAAGCTCGACGCCGGGCGTTCGAAGCAGTCGAAACGGCGCGCCGATCGCATAGACTGCCCAGACCAGAGTCGCCGCTCCCGCACAGGTTTCGAGAATGTGGCGTTGATTCGAGGGCCTGAGGCAAGGCGCGGGGTGGGTAACGTGATCGATCGCCGCCAGCCACACCGGCGGCAGGAGTGCGATCAACGCGATCACGAAGCTGCGGGGACTGTTGTCGATCGACGGCATCACCGGCCTAAAGACCAGTCCGGCGCCAAGTAGAGCGCCGACGATCACGTATGCCCATGTCGCGGTTCGGCGAAGGCCGCGGTCGGCAGACGACGTCTCCGTGACATCGCCCGTGTTCGCGGAAATCCCGTCCACCCGGTCGAGCATCGGCGAGACTCTCGAGATGAGCGCGACAGACGTTATGTCCCTCTTCAACCGCGATTTCAGCGTGAGCGTCGTGACGAGGAAGACCAGCCAGAAGAGCGCCGTGTGTATCGCGATGAAATCCGGCACCCACGAAATGACTGCGGGCTTGAGGAACTGCTGATAGGCAAAGGGGCTGTACGCCAGAAGGCAGTAGAAGGAGGTGGCGAGAAAGAACGCCGCGTTCAGCGCGCGCGCCAACGCGAATGCCACCCGGCGCATTACGGCGCCGCTCGGTCGCCGTCAGCCTCCACGAGGTGGAGAACCTCGGGATCGCCCGGCAGAGTTGCCCGCGCCGCCACACCTTCTCGCCGGGCGGCTTCCCGATCGCCATGAGCGAGATAGCCCCGGCCGAGACGACGATGAGGCTCGCCGTCGCGCGGATCGACTCGAGTCGCTCGCAAATACACGCCCTCGGCATCCGCCCATCGCCCCCCGGACTCGTACGCAGCACCCAGGTCGAGCATCAGCTCCACATCGTCGGGTTGGACGAGAAGGCACCGCTCGAGCGCGACCACGTCCAGGGGCGGCGATTGCTCGCATTGGTCCACGGTTTCCGCGGCGCCGCCGACTCTCTTGGAGCTTGCGTGCCCAGCCGCGCTCGCCATGGAGCCGTCACCCACACGCTCGGCGCTGATGTCTCCGACGCGATCGCC
Organism: Acidobacteriota bacterium; assembly: GCA_040007095.1. GTDB lineage: Bacteria > Acidobacteriota > Vicinamibacteria > Vicinamibacterales > CAVVIG01 > JBDTVS01. Next base: position 50,223 of record JBDTVS010000136.1, on the reverse strand, counting down.
GGCATCTGCCCCGCGGAAGGCCACGAGAAACAGCAACAGCAACGCCGGCGGCCAGACTACTCGAGCTGCGGCGCCGACCCGGCGTGGCAGGCCCCCGTCAGTGCGATGACGGGTGTTCGTCACCACAGTTTCAAGTACCAATCCAAGAGACCGGGCCCAATGACCGCGGAGGCTGCGGCGCCGATGGCGAGAAACGTCCCGAACGGCAAAGCCGTCTTCATCCCGCCACGCTTCTTCACCATCAGCAATATCCCGACGATAGAGCCACTGAGCGACGCCAGCATGAGCGTCATTAGCGTCAGACGCCATCCGAGGAACGCGCCGATCATCGCCAGCATCTTGAAGTCGCCCATCCCCAGTCCTTCCTCGTGCCGGAGGAAGTAATAGCCGTACCCGAGGGCCAGCAAAATGCCCCCGCCGAGCAACAGGCCCTCGAGCGAGGCCTGCCACCCTGGCTCGGTGAAGAAGCTGAATGCAAGTCCGACAACGATGCCCGGCAGCGTAATCGCGTGCGGCAGGATCTGATGCTCGCGATCGATCTCGAACAGCACGATCAGTGCGCAGCCCAGGACGAGACGTGATGCCAGCAGCACGCCCGGTCCGTACTGCCACCAGCCCAGCGCAAACATCAGCGCGGTCAGCGTCTCGACGATTGGATAGCGTGGAGAGATCGGATCGCCGCACGAGCGGCATCGCCCTCGCAGCACGACATAGCTCACGATCGGCACGTTCTCGAACCACGACAGCGTCCGCCCACACAGCGCGCACGCCGAAGCCGGCCAGACGATGGAGGCACCGCGAGGCAACCGGTAGATGCAGACGTTAAGAAAGCTGCCGACGACAGCACCGAACAGGGCAGCCGCGGCGAGGAACGGCCAGTCAGTCATGGTGCCGATCGCGGACGAGCCGCCTGGGGCTCCGCAGGCAGCGGCCACAACGCCGAGCGCCGCGACAATTCGACGGCGCCGTCCTCGGTGAGCTCGTACGGCGTCCCGGTCGGATCGACCATCACCCCAGGCACGACGCGGTCGCGGACAAGGGCGGGCCAGTTCGTGGCCCGCTGCCCGGTCCGTTTCAGGAAGTCTGACAGCTGTATTTGGAGTGCATCGATTTCGTCGAGCGCGCGCAGTTGGAGCAGCCGGCGCTCGGCGTCGCGCTTCAGCCAGTCGACTTCCGCCGACTCGTGGATCGCCGTCCACATCTGGCGGGACGATCGACGCTCGCCGCCCTGCGCGAGCGTCGTCGCGGCCAACGACGCGAGCCACCAGGGCGCCCCCGTCACGCGGCTGGCTTTATCAAACCACGCGGCGGCCGTCCGGTAGTCTTGACGATACCAGTAGTGCACGAAACCGATGTCTTGCATGTATTCCCACTTGTCGGGCCGGCTGCGCAGCCCCTTCTCGAGAAGCATCACCGCCAGATCGGGACGGCCTGGGCCATTGGGATAGGGCTCCGCCAGAAAGACTGAACCGAACCGATACGCCACGTTGAATCGAGGGTCGAGGGTCGTCGTCAGGTCGAGCAGCGGATACAACAGCGGGTACTGTCCGGCCGGATCGGCGGCCAGCGCGGGTGGAGGCGTCAGCGCCGACGGCTCCGACGCCAGCCTGCGCTTGGTTCCGCCGTAGTATTGCAGGGCGCGGATCCAATACACGTCCGCGACCAGGGGCGCGTACGCAATTGACAGCCGGCTGACGAGGGCGCCGGACCCCAAGTACAGCGTGTCGCTCTCAATCACCTCGGACGGATACCGGCGCTCACGTTCGGCCTGGACGCGGATCGCCGCCGCCATCAGGGCCACAACGAGAGCAACCACCGTCGCCAGCCGGGTGACGTCCTTCATCGCGATTTCGAACCGCCGCCAGGCCCAGCGGCACCTGGATCTCCTTCAATCGGTCTCTCCGGCCTGCGCGGACATGTGCTCATTTGAAGTCGCGGCGGGAAAAAATGATCATCGCCGCCACCAGGAGGGCGGCGATGTAAAACGCCGCGTAGGTCATCGTCCACAGCATGTACCCGAGGAGCACCGGCTGCGAATGCACGACTTGCGACCTGACGTCGAACTGCGCCAGATTGGGTAACAGCCAGTACAGGGTGCGCGCCAACGCGGCGGTGGCCGGAGAGTCGACAACCTGCTCGAAGTTGCGCAAGTCGCTGCTGAAATGGCCGACGACGAATAGCGCAACGGTGAAGGCCGCGGACAGCATCGGCGTCGAAAAGGTCGAGAAGAAAAGTGCGATGGCGGTGACGATCATCAACTCGACCAGCGTCAGCGCCAGCGCTTTGGCCATGGCCGGATCGAGCGCCGGTGCGTCCCACGCCTTCTGCACGTCCCCAGGAACGCCCCATGCCATGTAGGCCAACACCGCATACAACGCCGCCGCCATGATCGAGAGGTTGACGATCAGCGTGAGCGTGAGGCCGGCGTACTTGCCGGCAATCATCTGATAGCGATGAATCGGCTTTGCCAGCAGGCTGTAGACGCTGCGACGCTCCACTTCTTTCGACACCAGCCCGATACCGATGAATACGGCGATGAACAGCCCGAAGATCGACGTCGCCGACAGACCGAGATCCTTGATGATCTTCACGTCCTGTCCGGCCGTCAGCTGTCCGATGAGGTACGAGGCGCCGATCAGCAGAATCGCGAACAGGACCAGGTTGTAGAGCACCCGATCGCGAACCGATTCGCGGAACACGTTGAGGGCGATCGCCGCCGTCGCGCTCATGACGCCGCCTCGATGCCGCCGCGCGGCGCGCGGGCTGCCGGCGACGACACCTGCTGCACGAAGAATTCTTCGAGCGTTTCCCGAATCGGGTTCAGCGACACCAGGCGGGCGCCCATCGCGGCCAGCTCCGCCACCAGGCGTTCGGGCGGCGGATCGACGGACAAGTCGAACGCGTAGCGTCCCTCGCCAATCCGCACGGCGCCGCGCACGCGGGACGCGAGCGCCGCCACCAGATCCGCCGTGAGGTGTGACATCACAAGCTCCCAGCCGCGCGCCCGAAACGCGAGCATGTCGCTCAAGCGCCCGGCGGTCACGAGACGGCCATTCGCGAGAATCGCCACCCGGCTGCAGAGCGCTTCGGCGTCGCTCAGCACGTGGGAACTGAAGAACACCGTGCATCCACGATCGCGCAGACGCAGGATCAAGGCGCGCACGTCGCGGCGCCCCAACGGATCGAGCCCGGACATCGGCTCGTCGAGAATCACGAGTTCCGGATCGTTGATCAGCGCCTGGGCGATCCCGACGCGCTGCAGCATCCCCTTCGAGAACTTGCGGAGCGGCAGGCGCCGCTCGGCGCCGACGCCGACCTCATCGAGCAGCCGGGCGGCACGGACACGTCGGTCGCGCCCCCGATAACCGAAGAGCGCCGCGAAGTACACCAGCAGCTCTTCAGCGGTCAGATGGTCGTAGAAATACGGGTTTTCCGGCAGGTAGCCGATGCGCCGTTTCATGGCCAGGTCGCCGAGCGGGCGTTCGAGGATCTCGGCACGACCGGCGGTCGGAAAGACCAGGCTCATGAGGAGCTTGAGGGTCGTGGTCTTGCCGGCGCCGTTCGGTCCGAGGAATCCAAAAACCTCGCCGGTGTCGACCTGCAGGGTCAGACGATCGAGCGCACGATAGGGGCGCTTGCGCCAGAAGCCAAGCGCGTAGTCTTTTGTGAGGTCGAACGTGGCAAGCGCGCGCATGCTCATGAACCTCTAAGAGCACCGTCTTCGCCGCGCAGGTTGTTCGGACGGGCTTCGCCGCTCAGGACCGATCTACTTCGCGTTTTTGAGCTCGTATTCGATCGCCTGCTGGAAATACTGCGGTGGCAGGGCACCATCGACCTTCTTGCCGTTGATGAAGAAGGTGGGAGTGGCCATCACGCCCAGCTGCTTGCCAAGGGCGATCTCGCTCTTGACCGATTCGAGCGTGGCGGCGTATTTGGCGTCGAAGTCCGTCACCTGCCCGACCTCGCGCGCGCCCTGCTTGACCAGTTCGGGCGTCAATTGCGGTTGATTCGCGAAGATCCACTCGATCATCTGATCTTCACGATTGTGCGTCCGGGCGAGGCGCACGGCCACGGCGGCTTCACACGCAGCCGGGTGAATCGTGTTGGCGACATTGACGTTGCACTCGGCGTCGAGCGGGTAATCCTTCAAGACGTAGCGGACCTGCCCGGGATGCTCGGCAGCGAACTTCGTCAGCAGCGGCTTGTAGGCCAGGTGCGAATTGCGGCACGGGGGACACTGGAAGTCGTTGAACTTGACGATCAGCACTTTCGCGCCTTCGGCCGGAATGGCCATCGCCACGTGCTCCCTCGCCTCCCAGTATTTTTCGAACTCCGACGCCTGGCTCTGCGTCGGCGCGGGAGCGGCCGCAGGCGACTGTCCGGCCTTGGCGGCTTCCTCCACACTTGCGCCCGCCGCCGATGCCGCTTCGCGAGGGAACCAGGCAAGGGTCGTGGCGGCGCCCCCGAGAAAGAGCAACGTCACGACGAGGGCGACGGGGCTGGTGAACAGGGCGCGCAGGTCGCGCGCGGCACGGCGAGGCAATGTAGTCATAGGGAACGGCGTCGTGGAACCGGAAAGAAAAAACAACGCGACCACGGCGGCTGCCATGGTCAAACACAGTGCGCAGACGGCCTTCAGCACGACGAACGAGACGTATTCGAAATACAGCACGACGGCGAGCGCGACCGTCGAGACGGCAAACAGATACCCGGGAGCGTTCTCGCGCGCGGTCTCACTGCCGACGAGGCCGCTCAGCGCCAGCAAAGTCGCGCCGACAAACCAGATGGCGCCGATCAGCGCGACCGGGATGCCGCGAACGGTGCTGAACCGGCTCAAATACACCTGCGTGCAGCTGACGGTCGCGTTGACATCGCAAAAACTGGTGTAGGTGGGGTCGAGCAAGAGGTGGTAGTGCACGTAGGCCGCGGCCAGTGAAGCGCCCACCCCGACGACCGCGCACGCGAGAGCCAAACCAGCAGCAGACTTGCTCATGGATAGGAGTGTTGTAACTGCAGCAGAGGATCGGCGTCAAGCCTGGCCGCAGGATTGGCAGCAGCAGAGGACTGACCGCAGTTTGAAATAAACCACCGAGCGCACCGAGCACACCGAGCCAAAAGGCTGTTCTTGTCGGTGATCTCGGTGCGCTCGGTGGTTCGCCCGGGCTGAAACTGACCGCGACCAGCAGGAGCGGCGGACGCGAACGAACGGCAACGGGCAGAGGACCCACTCGGCCTTGCCCATTGCGGGAAGACGAAGAGTTACTGAACCACGGTCGTGACGGCGATCGGGTTGGCGATGGTCGCTGCGTCGAAGAAGAGGGTGCCGCGCGTGTCGGTCGCGAAGAAGCGCGTGCCAGTGCCGCCGGGCGTAACCGGATCGGCCTTGGCGAAGTAGGAGCTCGCCGGTGTCCCCGCCGACGCGTTGCACGTGACCACCGGCGCCATATCCGTAACGCCTAGCGCCCCGTCCTTGGCAATCGAGACGGCATAGCCGCTTTTCGATACGCCGTTCGACTTGAGATCGGGGCTGATGAAGCCCTGGTTACTGCCCACCGGCGCCTTGACCAGGTCCTCGAGCGTGATGGCGTAGGAGCCGCTGGCACAACTGGTGGAATACGCCGCTTCGCCACTGTTGATCGCGCGCAGCGATCCGATGGCAGACGCCTCGTTGCCGGACATTCTAGCCCGCAGCAAGCCCGGCACCGCGATGGCCGCGATGATGCCGATGATGGCGACGACAATCAATAGCTCGATCAACGTGAACCCTGAATTGGAACGAATCTTAGTCTTCATTACTGCCCCCTAAACGAACGTGTTACTTTCCACTATCGAGATGGTGACCGGTGCGCGGTGCCATCCTCCACAGCAATGGGAGTGCCATGTCTACTGGAGGTCAGACGCGCGGGTAAACCTCCACAAAAACAAGGTCTCAAATCATTCGTCTGAATGACTCCGATTACAGTTTTGATCGGCCTCATACTAGTACCGTCGGTGGTATCGGCAAGCAACGTCGGTTGCTTACGTCAGCTTGCTGATCAGGTCAAAAATTGGCAGATACATCGCGATGACGATGCCTCCGACCACAGCGCCAAGCACGGCAATCATGATTGGCTCGAGGAGCGTCAGCAGCCCCGCGACCGCCACATCCACCTCTTCCTCGTAGAAATCGGCAATCTTCTCAAGCATCGTATCGAGGGCCCCGGTCGCCTCGCCAACCCCTATCATCTGCGTCACCATCGCCGGGAACACCCGGGTCTCCTTCAGAGGCACGGCAATCGTTTCGCCCCGTTCGATGCTCTTGCGCGTCACCATGACCGCATCTTCTATGACTGAGTTGCCGGACGTTTTGGCGGTGATCTCCAGACCGTCCAGGATGGGCACGCCGGAGCTGATGAGCGTCGAGAGGGTCCGGCAGAATCGAGCGACCGCGATCTTTCGAAGGATCAGGCCGAGTATCGGCAGCTTGAGCATCGTGCCGTCCACCGCACGGCGCCCCTGGCTGGTCGCGTAGTACTGCCGGAAGCCATAGGCTGCCGCCACGAGGAGCGCAGCCAGGAACGGAAAATAGCGCACCAGGTTGTTGCTCAGGGCGATCACGACGCGGGTCGCGAGGGGCAGTTGGGCGCCGAGGCCGGCAAAGAGCGCGGCGAAGGTCGGGATGACTTTCCACAAGATGAGGCCCACCACCCCCGCCGCGATCACGATCACGGCAATGGGATAGACCATGGCCGACTTGACCTGACCGGCGAGCTTCACGCTCTTCTCGATGTAGGTCGCAAGTCGCTTCAGAATGGTGTCGAGGATGCCGCCGGCTTCACCGGCCGCCACCATGTTGGTAAACAGGGGATCGAACGTCTTGGGGTGTTTCCGCATGGCATCGGCGAGGGTGGCGCCCGATTCGACATCCGAACGTGTCGTCAAGATGACGGCCGCGAAGTTCCTGTCTTCCTCCTGGCCGCCAAGAATCTCGAGGCATTGCACCAACGGCAGGCCCGCGTCGATCATCACGGAGAACTGACGCGTGAATACGGCCAGGTTTTTCGCCTTGACCCTCTTCCCGAGCTTGCCGACCTTGGTCGTTGCCGTCGGCGAAGCTTTGGCCGGCACAATCCGCGTGACCAGGACCTGCTCGCGGCGCAACGCCGCGACGGCAGCCTCCATCGAGTCGGCGCTGCGCTCGCCGTTCACGGTCTGACCCGCCCGCGTCCGTCCGGAATAGGCAAAGGTCGGCATGGATGTCTTCTACCTCCGCGTCGAAGCTCCGGGTTCGAAAATTCTCGCGTTCGCACCGCCGCTCGGCGCCGGCCGCAGAACAGGGTTCGCTAGCTCTTGATCGGCCGCGGCGGCGCGCCCGGTCGACCGAGTCCGGCGCCGACAACCACGCCCACGCCGCGGTTGATCATGTCTTGCAACTCGTCCTTCATCGATGACGCGGTCAATGCCGCGTCGAGCGTAATCTTCTTCCCCAGGTACAAGCTCGCCAGCGACTGGTTCGCGGTCTGCATCCCCAGCTTCTCCTGACCGGTCTGCATCGCCGAATAGATCTGGTGCACCTTGTCGTCGCGGATCAGGTTCCGAATCGCCGGCGTCGGAATCATGATCTCGAGCGACGCCACCCGGCCCTTGCCGTCCGCGCGCGGCAGCAGGGACTGGCACACGACGCCTTCGAGAACCAGCGACAACTGCGTCCGGATCTGCGATTGCTGGCCGGCCGGGAAGATGTCGATGATGCGGTTGATGGTCTGCGCCGCCGAGTTGGTGTGCAGCGTCCCGAAGGTCAGGTGGCCGGTCTCGGCAATCTTCAGGGCCGCTTCGACGGTCTCGAGATCGCGCATCTCACCGATCAGCACGACGTCTGGATCTTCGCGCAACGCGGCGCGAAGCGCCTGCGAAAAGCTGGTGGTGTCGCTGTGCACCTCGCGCTGGTTCACGAGGCAACTCTTGTGAGGGTGGATGTACTCGATCGGATCCTCGATGGTGAGGATGTGGTCGTGCCGTTCGCGGTTGATCTTGTCGATCATCGCCGCGAGCGTCGTCGATTTTCCGCTGCCGGTGGGCCCGGTGACGAGTACCAGGCCGCGCGGCCGCTCGGCGAGCGTCGCGAGCACGGCCGGCAGACCGAGCTCGCCAAAGCTGCGGATGGTCTCCGAAATGACCCGATAGACCGCGGCGACGGCGCCGCGCTGATTGAACACGTTGCACCGAAAGCGCGACAGGCCCTTGATCCCGAACGAGAAATCGAGCTCCATCGACTCCTCGAAGCTCTTTTTCTGCGCGTCAGTGAGCACACTGTAGACCAGCTGCTTGGTCTCCGAGGGCGTCAGCTCGGCGCCCGGCAACCGTTGGAGATGACCGTTCACACGAACCTGCGGCGGCGTGTCCGCCGTGATGTGCAGGTCCGAGCCGTTCATGTCCACGGTGGTCTTCAAGAGCTCGACGAGTGTCGCCATGGTGAATCACCCGTTGACAGTCATTCGCGTCCATCCCCCGTCGACGGTATTCGTCGACGGTCGCTCGGTCGCGAGCCGCGACTACTTCACGGTCTCGCGCACCACTTCTTCGATGGTGGTCAAGCCGTCCTTCACCTTCCGCAAGCCGCTTTGCCTCAGTGTGATCATGCCGTCTTCGATCGCCTTGCGGCGCAGTTCCATGCCGGACGCGCCGACGAGAATCAGCTCGCGCATCTCCTCGCCGATTTCCATCACTTCGTACAATCCGACCCGCCCCTTGTATCCCGTGCGATTGCACTGGGCGCAGCCGGCGCCCTTCAGCGGCTTCACGGTGCCGGCTTCGTCGGGTGAAAAGCCCGCCTGCAGCATACTGGCGAGCGGCAGGGGGCTCGGCGCCCGGCAATGCGGACAGACGCGGCGCACGAGGCGCTGCGCGCAAATCAAGTGCACCGAACTGGCGACGAGGAACGGCTCGATGCCCATGTTCATCAGCCGGTTGACCGTGCTCGGCGCGTCGTTGGTGTGCAGGGTGGAGAGCACGAGGTGGCCGGTCAGTGCCGCCTTGACGGCAATCTCCGCGGTCTCGAAGTCGCGTATTTCGCCGACCAGGATGATGTTCGGATCCTGACGCAAGAACGACCGGAGCGCGGCCGCGAAGTTGAGGCCGATCTGCTCGCGCACCTGCACCTGATTGACCCCGGCGAGATTGAACTCGACCGGATCTTCCACAGTCATGATGTTGGTGTCCAGCGTGTTGAGCCGCTGAATGGACGAGTACAACGTGTTGGTCTTGCCGCTGCCGGTCGGCCCCGTGACGAGCACCATGCCCCACGGCCGGACAATCGCCGCTTCGTACTTGACGAGCGACTCGGGCTCGAAGCCGAGCTTCGTCATGTCGAGCATCAGCTTGTCCTTGTCCAGGAGACGCAGCACGATCTTCTCGCCAAACAGCGTGGGAAGACAGGAGACGCGGAAGTCGATCTCTTTCGGGAGCCCGTGGTCGCTGAAGCGAATCTTGATCCGGCCGTCCTGGGGCAGCCGCTTCTCCGCGATATCGAGCTTGGCCATGATCTTGATCCGGGACGCGATCGCGTCGCGGAACTTCATGGGCGGCGTCATGACGCCATAGAGGATGCCGTCGATGCGGTAGCGAACACGGAGCTCCTTCTCGTACGGTTCGACGTGGATGTCGCTGGCCCCCTTTTGAATCGCCGACATCAGCACGAGATTGACCAGCCGCACGACCGGCGCCGCAGCGCCTTGCTGGGCGAGCGCCTCGGCGCTGATTTCCTGCAGATCGTCCAGGACCTCGACGACGTCGGTGTCGGCGAGCTGCTGCATCTCCTCGAGACCCTTCGTCGCCAGCTCCAGCGTGCTCGGGCCGGACGGCTCGCGGGCGCTGATTCCCTTGGGAGTTGCGGGGTAATACCGGCGAATCGCGTCCATCACCGCGTTCTCGGACGCCACCACCGGCTCCACGTTGTAGCCGGTCATGAACTTGATGTCGTCCATGGCGAAGACGTTGGTCGGGTCGGTCATGGCGATCGTCAGCGTCGCACCCGAACGGCTCAACGGAACGATTTGATACTTCTCGGCGGTGTCGGCGGGAATCAGCTTGATGATGGCCGGGGCCAACTCGAATTGCGACAGATTGATCGAAGGGACGCCGTATTGTTTGCTGAGGATCGCGGTGATCTCCTCGTCGGTGACGAAGCCCAACTTGACGAGGTTGTTGCCAAGCTTCCCCCCTTGAGCCTTTTGGAGGTTCAAGGCTTGCTGAAGCTGATCGGGGGTTATCCGCTTCTCTTTAAGAAGGAGCTCGCCAATCCGAACAGGCATGACAATGGAGGGGGCCGGCTACCGTCACTCACTGAATCTATCAATTCCGATCTAAAACGTCACTCTCAGACCGAGGCCCCAGCCCTCTTTGGCAGGGTCATCGCCCCGCGTGAGTTGAGCATCGAGGAAGAATGCCTTTTGAATGGCGGCGCTCGCGCCGGCGCTGAACGACCGGCGCAGTTCGTCGACCGTGTTGACGCTGACGCCCCCACGCAGCGCCAGGCGCCGATCGATCCACAGCTCGCCGCCTCCCGCCAGATGACGTGCATTGCCGAACACGGTCTGGGTCGTGGTCAGGTCGGCGTCGAGCGCGGCATTCAAGGTCAGCATGCCAGGGTGTGGCAGATACGCGGCACCGACACGCACCTGCCGGTCGAACGACGCCAGCCGCATGCCGTCGGCCGTCAGGTCGGGCTCGTGGAGGTGCTTCACCACGAACCCGATGCGGGCCCCGCCGGCTCTCAGCATCGCGCCAATGTCGATATCACCGCGGACCTGGTCGGCCCACACGAGCCTGAGCGTCGATGCCAGCACCAAATGGTCGCCAATCGACTGCCCGAAGCTCGCGCCGAGCTCGTTCACCACGAACGTCGGCAGGCGGGCAGCGGCACTTTCCGGATCAAGCGCCACGAGTGATGCTGGTGCGCCACCGCCAGGCACGCCCAACTGCTCGCTGATCCGCAGTCGGTAGTAGCTGAGTCCCAGAGAGGGAACGACGAACGCGACGCCCAGGGCGGCATCATCGCGTGGGGATCGGGCGGCACCGCGCTCGACGATGCCGCTGAAAAACGCCCCGGACGCGAGTCCCGCCGGATTCCACCACGTCGCCGACGCGTCGTCGGCGACCGCGACAAACGCGCCTGCCATGCCCTGCGCCCGGATTCCGATCATCTCGAACAGCTGCGCCGACGCGAGCGATGGGATCGCGCAGATTATCGCCACGCACGCCAGCGTCCGCATGAGTCTGGTGGTCAAAAGCCGGCCACTCGAGATGAGCACTGACCGATCAACAGGCACACACGCGAATCGCGCCCGCGAACGCCCTGGTTCAAGCCTCCACCGCGAAGCTTGCGAATTGCCACAGGTCGGTGTCAGGAACGGCCGGCGTTCCCCACTTCGAAAACAAGCCTGAACGGCTCTGCAGGGGTGTCCAGTCCGTTTGCACGGAGGGACACGGCCCCAGGTACGCGCCGGCGACGTCCAGAATCTCTTTGAAGGGGATCTCGTCGGGCACGAGTATGCCTTTGGTCGGGTTCTTGATCATCCAGACCAGTCCCCCGATGACCGACGCCGCCACCTGGAGCGTCGTCGCGTTCTGGCCCGGCACGAGCTGCCTGGTTTCATGGATATCGAGCTGCGATCCGGTCCACCAGGCGTTCAGCCCGTGGCCCATGAGGAGCACTCCGAGCTCATCGATGCCCTCGGTGATCTCATCGGACATGATGCGGAGCTTTGGCTGCAGCTTGAAATTGCGCATCGCGAGCTCGTGCAGGCTCAGCAGCGCGTTGTCGCACGGCAGATACGCATAGTGCACCGTGGGCCGATAGGTGGCGCGGTAGCCTTCGATGGTGTCTTCCCACACCGTGAGGTGGTCGCTGATGGTGAAGGACTCCGCATGACGCACGACCATGCCGATGATCGGACCGCCGGCGGGCACCCACGAATGCACGAACGTCCGGACCCCCGGCTGCGCGAGAAAAATCTGGTTGCCGGGACCACCGACCGGGGCAAAGGCGTTTCTCGGCAGGCGCCGCTCGTGGGTGCCCCAGCCCATTTCAGCCGGCGCCGTGCCCTCTTCGTAGAAGCCTTCGATGGACCAGGTATTGACGAACTCGTCGACCGCTTTCGGCATCGCCGAGATCTGGGTGTCGCGCTCGGAAATGTGGATGACCTTGGTGCCGGTCGCGCGGCTGAGCCGCGCAAAGGAACCGGGGGTAAACGCCTCCGCATCCGCGATCAGCTTCTCGAATTCGCCGGTCGTGGCGCCCGTCGCAGCGGGGATGCCCCTGGCGACCATTTCGGCCGCGATTTCGAGCAGCGCCCGCTTGGTGAAATGATTGACCAGCCCGGGGTTCGCGCCGTGGTCCATGATCGAGGTCGCGATCGGCCCGCCGCGAGACGCGAGCTCGGCCTTGAGCAGGCGGATTCGCATCTGCCGGGAATACAGGCTGCGTTCGTAGGGCGACTTGTTCTCGGCGCCGCCGTAGGGATCCCATTCCTCGACCGAGGTGTTGATGAAGCGGACGTGATGGTCGGCGCACCAGCGCAGCATGTCGAGTGTTTCGACGTTCCAGGACAGGTCGATGATGGCGTCGCCAGGGCCGACGAGTTCGGGCAGCATTTCCTGGTAGTTGCTCTGCGTCAACCGTTGTCGCTTGAGCACCATGCCGGCGGCGAGCGAATCGGCAATTCTCGACCGGACATCTTCGAAATCAATCACGGTGATGCGATCGGCCGGCATGTCGACATGGCGCAGGATCAGCGGCAACGTGCATTGACCGACGGATCCGCATCCGATCATCAGGATGCGGCCCGTGAACGCGGCGCGATTCGAACTCTGTGTCATGTGTTCCTACCTGAAGCGTCATCACAGAAGGGGGAAAGGAGGCGGCGCCGAGACACAGCCTCGCGGTTCACGGCGCCATTGAGGCGTGCTCCGCGTCTCGGAGGCCTCGGGACGCGGCCCGACCGCTAAGGCCCGCGGAAAAAAGCGGTGCACGCTGCGGGCGTCGGGGCGTCCTCCCGGTACGGCGCGGCGAGCGCAGATACCGGGAGTATGCAAGCGACGAGCAAGGCAGCCCGGCGGGATGCATCGACGACCACAATGTACACCTTATTCTTCCGCGGCGCCCTTACGCTAATGGGGCCACGGGAGTCGGGGTAGAGGCAGGTGCCTGCCGGGGGGAAATCCCGGCAACGGCGCGAGGTCTGGCCAGACGCGGCTTCGACACGACGCGACGGGCCCGCTTGCGGGGCGCGCTCCGGCCGTCGTCAACCACAGTCACCGGAGGCTGAAACCCGTTGAACGATGTGGCGCTTGCCTTCGTGTAGGCTCCCATGCTGGGCACCATCAGCAAATCGCCGACCTCCAGGTCGGGCAGCGGCTGGTCCCGAGAGACGATGTCGATGGAATCGCATGTGGGACCGGCCACGACGCACTCGCGGACGGGCCCGATCCGCTGCGGGATGAGCTCGTAGTCGCAGTGGTCGAACAGTTTGCCGGAAAATGCCCCGTAGAGGCCATCGTCGATGAAGTACCAGGGGATGCCGTTGCGGATTGAGCGGCCGATGACGCGCACCACGAGGGTCATCGAATCGCCCGAGATGCACCGGCCAGGCTCGGCGATGATGCGCACGCCGGCGGGGAACATCTGCGAAAGGCCCCGGGACACGACCCGGCAGAAATCCTCGAGCCTGAGCATCTCGGTGCGATAGACGACCGGGAAGCCGCCGCCGATGTCCAGGGTGTCGAGACGCACGCCCGCGGCCGCCGCTTCGTCGAACAGACGCCGCACGACCTTCAGTGCCGTCAGGTAGATGCCGGGGTCCGAAGACTGGGAGCCGACGTGGAACGCGATGCCGCAGACGTTCACCCCGGCGCTGCGCGCCTGAAGGATGAGCGCCAAGGCGTCGTCCTGATGGGCGCCGTACTTCGCACCGAGGTCGACCACGCAGTTGTCGTTCTTGATTGCCACGCGGAGCAGCACGCGGGCGTCCGGTGCGTGGAGGCGCAGTTTCGGGATTTCGTCGGGACTGTCGAAGGTGAACCACTGCACGCCGTGGCGGACGCAGGCCACGATATCCGTATCCTTCTTCACAGGATGCGAATGGAACAGGCGCTCGGGGGTGACACCTGCCGCTGCCGCCAGGGCGACCTCGGGATATGAGGCCACGTCAATCCCGTCGACGAGACCGCTGAGCAGACCCAGTAACTCGGGGTCCGGGTTCGATTTCATCGCGTAATAGAGCTCGACGCCAGGTAAGCACGTTCGCAACGTTCTGATGCTTTGATGAATCCGCGAGGGTGCCAGAACCAGAAACGGCGTCGGTACGGTTTCGGCGAGTACCGCCGCGCGATCGAACGACAGGCCCGGCTCACTGGCCGGCTTCGGCATGGGTATCAGCGTCTGTGCGCCGTTGCCATTTTTCATTTCATCATCACCTCTCTTCCAGCAAAACTGCCTTCCAACCTAGAACTGCGGCGGCCAGGTCACAAACAGCACCTCCGCCGGCGACCGACCCACGTTCTTGAACGAATGTTCCTGCTGCGCCTTATAACTGAACGAATCCCCCGCCTTGGCGACGGTCGAGCGCCGCCCGAGCGTGACGGAGAGCCGGCCGCGGATGACGTAGCCGAACTCTTCTCCGTTGTGCGACGTATGCGGCCCGAACCGCTGGCCGGGGCCAAGTACCATGCGAACCGGCTCCATGGCCATCGTGGTGGAATTCGGAACCAGCAACTCGAACTTGTCGCAGCCGAGATCTTCCAGCGCGGTCCGATCTTGCTTGCTGAAGACGAACGGCTGCCTGGCGTCGGTGGAGAAAAACGTGCTCAACCGCTCGCCAAGCACTTCGAGCACCGCTTCCAGCGTCTCAAGCGAAACCGAGCTCTTGTTCCGTTCCAGCTGCGATATGAAACCTTTGGTCACACCTGCCCGAACCGCCAGCTCTTCCTGGGTAACCTGATGCGCCAACCGGATTTCCTGGATCCGCTTCCCTATGTCCACGACGCACCATGCTCCTAAACCCGCGTGACAGCCCCACTATACCTGGCCCGGTCGGCGTTCACCGCCTTTGATTAAACCCGCAGTACAGCATTGCTATACCTAACGAGAGTACATACCCGGTACCAACTCGTCAAGATTTTTTTTAATCAGGGCAAGCCCTTCAGCTGTACGAGCTTACGCGGCCTAGCTCAACCTTCAGCTCACTCCAAGGCAAGGGGCACGCCAAAGGCCGTTTAATCCGACCGAAACTGACCGATATCTGTTTGGCCACCTTGAATCCGCTGGAGTCTAATAGAGTTGCAAGGGCAGGCTCGGAACATTCCTCGCGACCCAGCCGTATTTACGTCATTCAGGCTCAGAGTGGTTGTCCGAACGCAAAGGCAGGGCCCATTATGACAGACAGTGTCGCGCAGCCGATCGTCGCGCCTGCCCCATCCGGGGGACTGCTGGCACGTGCCGTCGGCGTGATCTTCTCTCCCAAGACGACATACGCGACCGTTGCCGCCCTTCCCCGGGTCCTCGGGGCATTCTTCCTGATTCTCGTGATCTCCTGCGCGGGCACGATTGCCCTGCTGAGCACGGAAGTGGGACAGCAAGCGGCGCTCGAACAGCAGATCCAGCAGCGACGGGCCTTCGGCGCGCCGCCGATGACCGAGGAGCAGTCGGCGCAGATTGAGCGCCTGCTGCCGTACTTCGGCTACATCGGTGCCGCCTACGTGGCCGTCGCCCTCGTCGTCTTCAGCTTCGCCCTCTCCGGCCTCATGTTCGCCATCTTCAACGCCCTGCTCGGCGGCGACGCGACGTTCAAGCAGGTGCTGGCGATCGTGGTGCATTCAGGATTCGTCTTTTCCTTGTCGAGCTTCTTCACGCTGCCGCTCAATTACATCCGAGAATCGCTCAGCAGCACGACCAACCTCGGCGTCTTCGTACCGTTTCTCGAAGAGACCAGTCTTGTCGCCCGTTTGCTCGGCGCGCTTGACCTGGTCGTCATCTGGTGGATGCTGAACCTGGCTATAGGTCTGGGCGTCTTATACAAGCGACGAACCGGTCCTGTCGCCGTCGGCCTGTTGGTCACCTATTTTGTGATTGCCCTGGTCATCGCTGTCGTACGGTCTGCCTTCTGGGGATCCTAGACCCAGGCGGGAACTAAGCTGTCAACTGTCAGGAGCATAGATGAACGGCCGGAAGATTCTCATCGCGCTAGGCGTCATTCTCCTCGGTGCAGCGGTCGCGGCTGCCAATCTCTGGTACAAGCGGGAAACCGGCCTCACGATCACGACCGAAGTGATCAAGACCCGGGACCTCGAGGCGGTCGTGTCAGCCTCGGGCAAAATTCAACCCAAGCGGCTCGTCAATATCAGCGCCGAGACCCCTGGCCGGGTGGTCGACCTCGCCGTGAATGAGGGCGACCGCGTCAAGAAAGGCCAGTTCCTCCTGCAAATCGACCCTAAATCGCTCCGCTCCCGCGTCGACAACCAGGAGGCCTCGCTTCAGGCCGCGGGGGCCTCGCTCGAGCAATTGCGGCAGTCGGTGGAAACGGCGCGTGTGCAACTCGACCTGCTCAAGCAGACGCTGAAGCGGCAGCAGGACTTGTGGGCCCGGCAGCTCACGACGCGCGAGTCGCTTGAGAAGGCCGAAAACGACGTCCGCGGGGCGGAATCCGGCCTCCAGGAACGTATCAAAACGGTGACGACGCAGGACAGCCGGATCATGCAGGAGCGGGCAACGCTCGACAGCGCGCGTTACGACTTGAGCAAGGTCCGCATGGAATCGCCGATCGATGGCATCGTCACCCGCCGCAACATTCAGCAAGGGGAGACGGCCGTCACCGGCACGATGAACAACGCCGGCACGGTCCTGCTCATTCTGGCCGACATGTCGGTGATTCAAGCAGAGGTCGAAGTCGACGAGACCAACATCCCGAACGTGCAAATCGGACAGCTCGGGAAGATCTCGATCGACGCCATACCCGACAGGACCTTCAAAGGCCACGTGACGGAAATCGGGAACAGCCCCATCCAAACGACGACGGCGGGAACCACCGGGACACAGGCGACGACGTTCAAGGTGGTGGTGGTCCTCGACGAGGTCGTTCCGGACGTTCGGCCCGGGTTCACCTGCACGGCCGACATCACGACGGCGACCCGCAAGCATGTGACGGCGGTGCCCATCCCGGCCGTTGCCGTACGCGAGCTCATCTACAACGAAGAAGGACAGATCGTCAAAGAGCCGCGTCAGGACAAGCGCAAGCGAGGCGCCAATGCCGTCACGACCGTTGCCACCCAGGACCTTCCTCCCGGACAGACCCGCAAGGAAACAGAAGGGGTGTTCGTGGTGCGCGATAAACGCGCCGAGTTTCTTCCGATCAAGATGGGGATCGCCGGCGACAAGTACTTCGAAGTGCTCTCGGGCCTCAAACCCGACGATCAGGTGGTGACCGGCCCGTACAATTCCGTTCGGGGCATGGCCGACGGCGACCTCGTAAAGATCGACAACACCACCAAGAAGTGAACAAGCTCTTCGAATCGGCGCTGATCGCCCTGGCCGCGATCTGGTCTGCCAAGCTGCGCTCGTTCATGACCGTGCTCGGTAATATCGTGGCGGTCACATCGATCATCGCCGTGGTCTCGCTGATTCAAGGCCTGAACGCCTCGGTGAAGGACGCGATCCTCAATCAGGCCGGCGCCGATTCTTTCAATATCCAGCAGTTTCCCGTCACCCGCAGCGACGATGAGGCTGACCGGGTGCGGAGCAATCCGCGCATCACCCTGGCGGACGCCCGCGCCATTCGCCGCTACAGTCCGCTGGTCGAAGCGGTCATGGCCGACTCGCAGGGACAGGGGCGCATCACCTATCGCGACAAGTCGATCGACCAGACTCAGATCCGGGGCGTGACCGCCGAATACGTCAACTTCTCCAGCTTCGATGCCGAGCGCGGCAGGCTGATGAGCCCCACGGAGGTCCAAACCAGCCGACCGGTCGCCGTCATCGGCTGGCAAACGGCCGACCGTCTGTTCGGCGACGTCGATCCGATCGACAAGTTGATTCAAATCGAGGGCGTGCATTTCCGCGTGGTCGGCGTCAGCGCGAAGCGCGGGTCGGTGCTCGGGCAGTCGCAGGACGAATTCGCGGTGATCCCGCTGGGACAGTTTCAGACGATGTTCGGATCGCGGCGCCAGTTGTCGGTCAGCGTGAAGCCGCGCGACCTCGCACGGATATCGCAGGCGATGGATGATGCGACCATCGCACTCAGAATCGAACGCCGCCTCAAACCGAAACAGCCCGACAACTTCGGGATGTTCACCTCCGACACGATTCTCGGCATCTACAACTCGGCCACGCGGGGCATCTTCGCCGTACTGATCGGCGTCGTCGGACTCTCGCTCGTCGTCGGCGGCATCGTCATCATGAACATCATGCTGATGGTCGTCACCGAGCGGACGCGGGAGATCGGCCTGAGGAAAGCCCTCGGCGCGCGTCGATCGGACATCATGGCGCAGATGCTGACCGAGTCGGTCGTCCTGTCGGTGTTTGGCGGGGTGGTGGGCACGCTCTTCGGCAGCGCGATCGCGCTGGCGATTTCCTCGTTCACGCCGATTCCCGCATCTGTGGAGTGGTGGGCCGTCGCGCTCGGCATTGGCATCACGGCCCTGGTCGGGTTGTTCTTCGGACTGTACCCGGCGATGCAGGCCGCCCGGCTCGATCCGATCGAAGCCTTACGGAGAGAATGAACCGGACATGGCCATTCGAGTTGGGCTCGTCAAGGAAGTCGTCGTCATGGCGCTCGACACGGTGCGCAGCAACAAGATGCGCTCGGCGTTGACCGTGCTCGGGGTGGTGATCGGCATCACCTCGATCGTCGGCATGACGGCAATGATCCGCGGCTTCGACCAATCGCTGCGCGACTCGATCGGCGCGATCGGGCCGAACACCATTTTCGTCCAGCGCTTTGGCATCGGGAGCTTCAGTGGGGGGGCCGAGCTCCGGCAGTTGTTGAAGCGGCCGAACCTGTCGATCTCCGATGCCCGTGCCCTCGAAGAGCAAGCCACGACGCTGCAATACGTCGACGTCGAACTGGGAGCGGGCGCCGGTCCGCGCACCGCCCGCCGCGTGTTCTACCGCGATCTGAAGACCAAGAACATTCTGGTGCTTGGAACCTCCGAGTTCTTTGCCGAGGGCACGAAGATCCCGATCCTGGCGGGACGGTTTTTCAACGGCACCGAGCTGCAATATCGCCAGAATGTGGTCGTCCTCGGTAATACTGCCTACAAAGCGCTGTTCGAGATGTCGGGCACCGATCCCATCGGCAAGGTCGTGCGCGTCGGCGCCCAGCGCTTCACCGTCGTCGGCGTCTTCGACCAGCGACCCTCACCCGGCGGCTTCAACCTGGGCGCGGACGACTTTGTCGTGATCCCCTATCCGACCTTTCAGCGCGAGTTCGGCCTTCGGGCGTTCAGCGTCGGCCGTCTGGGGACGATCATGAACATACAGATTTCGGTCCTGCCGCGCGAGGGCGTCAGCCAGGCGACGGCCCTTGCCGACGTCGAGCGGGTCATGCGAATCCGGCACGGCCTCAAGCTCGATCAGCCTAACGATTTCGACCTGCTGACCCAGGACGCGGTCCTGCAGCTCTGGGATCGGGTCAGCCAGGCGACGTTCTTCGCCCTCGTCACCATCTCTTCGATTGCCCTCATGGTCGGCGGCATCGGCGTGATGGCGATCATGTCAATCACGGTCACGGAACGCACCCGCGAGATCGGCGTGCGCAAGGCGTTGGGCGCCAGGCGTGTCGAGATCCTGTTTCAGTTCCTGATGGAGGCCGCGGTGCTCACCTCCGCCGGGGGCATTATCGGCATCGCACTGGGCAGCTTCATCGGCCTGGCCGTGCATTGGATTTCCGGTTTTCCCATCTCCCTGCCGTGGTGGTCGTTCGCGATCGGCATCGGGTTCTCCGCCTCGGTGGGCATCTTCTTCGGCATGTATCCGGCGTTCAAAGCCTCGCGGCTGGATCCCATCGAAGCCCTTCGCTACGAATAGCCGCACAGCCGCCACCCCCACCGAACACCGCGAGACCGCGGTAGAAGCCGCCCGCGGCTCACGCAGCCTCCGTGGTCCGAACGCTCTTTCACCGCCTGGCACCGGGATCGGCTCGAGCGGACGCCGGACGAAGCGGTCGAACTGGACCCCGAAGCGCTCGATGCCGAGCAACCGAGGCACCGTCCCATGAGCGCTGGTCGCAACGCGCTTGCGGGGGCTCAGCCCGGCGAATATGATGCGCGGTGGACGCACATTCGCACTGGGGGGGATCCTGCCTATGAAGGTTTACGACGCAGCCAGTATCAGGAACGTCGCCCTCGTCGGTCACAGCTCCTCGGGAAAGACGCAGCTGGCCGCAGCCATTCTCTCCGACGCCGGCATGGTGAACCGCTTCGGGAAAGTCGACGACGGAACCACGGTGACCGACTTCGACGAGGAAGAGGTCGCACGCAAGCACACGTTGTCTTCCAGCCTTTCATTCGTCGAATGGCAGAAGACGAAGATCAACCTCATCGACACGCCCGGCATCGGCAACTTCCTGAGCGATGCGTGCGCGGCACTGCGGGTCGTGGACGCGGCGGTGGTGGTCGTCGACGCCGTCGCCGGCGTGATGGTCCAGACTGAAAAAATCTGGGCCGTGGCCGACGAACTGGCCCTGCCGCGCATGGTGGTCGTCAACCGGCTCGATCGAGAGCGGGCCAGCCTCGAACGGACCCTCCAGTCGCTGCGCGAGGTCTGCCACCGCACGGTGATTCCGATTCAGCTGCCGATTGGTGAGGAGAAATCGTTCAGGGGAGTCGTCGATCTGATCGCCAAGAAGGCGTTCATTTTTCAATCCGACGAGAGCGGAACGTTCGCCGCTGCCGAGATTCCCGCGGACATGACGGCGGCGGTCGAGGTCGCACGCGAGGCCTTGATCGAAATGGTCGCGGAAGCCGACGAAACGCTGATGGAGCGGTTCTTCGAGGCGGGCACGCTGACCGACGACGAACTGACCGCCGGTCTTCGCGGGGCGACGATGGCCGGAAAGCTGTTCCCCCTGCTCTGCACCTCGGCGCTCTTGAACATCGGCGCGCCGCAGTTGCTGGATGCGGTGGTGGCCTACCTCCCGTCTCCTGCGGACCGGCCGTTCAAGGGCCTCGGGAGAGACGGGGCGAGCGTGGCGCGTGCCGCCAACGAAAAGGATCCGGTTGCGGCGTTCGTCTGGAAGACCATTGCGGATCCCTTTGCCGGGCGGATCACGATGTTCCGCGTAGTCTCGGGCGCGCTCAAGTCCGATTCCACCGTGGTCAACAAAACCAAAGAAGGAGTCGAGCGCCTCGGCAGCCTGATGCTGCTGCAGGGCAAGACGCCGACGACGGTTCCGGAAATCAAGGCCGGGGATCTCGGCGCGATCGCCAAGTTGAAGGACACGCTCACCAGCGACACATTGGGCGACAAAGGGGACGCGGTGATGTTCCCGGTCATGACGTTTCCCGAGCCGGTACTGTCCTACGCGATCGAGCCGAAGAGCCGCGGCGACGAGGACAAGATCAGCACGTCGATGCACCGACTCGAGGAAGAGGATCCCGCAATCAGGTACAGCCGGGATCCCCAGACGATGGAACTGCTGCTGTCGGGCCAGGGGCAATTGCACATCGAGGTGACGGTCGCCAAGCTGAAGCGCCGTTTCGGCGTCGACGTGAATCTGAAGCCGCCCCGGATCCCCTATCGGGAAACGATCAAGTCCTCGACCGAAGCACACGGCCGCCACAAAAAACAGACCGGCGGACACGGTCAATTCGGCGACTGCAAGATCAGAGTCGAGCCCCTGCCGCGCGGCACGGACTTCGAATTCGTCGACGATATTTTCGGCGGATCGATTCCCCGCCAGTTCGTTCCGGCGGTCGAAAAGGGGATTCAGGATGCGAGGACCCGCGGGTACCTGGCGGGCTACCCGATGGTCGACTTCCGCGTCACCGTGTTCGACGGCTCGTACCACGACGTCGACTCCAACGAGCTTTCGTTCAAGCTGGCGGGATCACTCGCGTTCAAGGACGCGATGACGCGGGCCCGTCCCACGATCCTCGAACCGGTGATGCACGTCGAGGTCTACGCGCCGTCCGACTTTGCCGGCGATCTGATGGGCGACTTGAACGGCCGGCGCGGCCGCATCGGCGGGATGGATACGCGGGGCGCGACGACGGTGATCAAGGCGCAGGTCCCGATGTCCGAGATGCTCACCTACGAGCAGCACCTGACGTCGGCAACCGGAGGGCGCGGTTCGTATCACATGGAATATTCGCACTACGAGGAAGTGCCGGCGCATCTGCAGGCGAAGATCATCGCCGCGGCGAAGGCCGACCGCGCGGGCGTCGAAGTGGAAGAGGCCTGACAACAAGAGAGCCCCGGCGGCGGTCCAGCCGCGCGGGGCTCCGTGTGGAAATCGTGTCCGCCGGCGATTCATCGATGATGAATGGCCGAACTGCTCGCTATCCTTCGGTGGCCGGATCTTTTGCCGCTTTCCCGGCTCGCTTCGCCGGTTTCTGTTCCGAAGCTGGCGCCTCTTTCTTGCCGCGGAGGCGCTCGGCGACCGCCCTCAGCCGCTCGCCGACGCCGGTGGCTTTGGCCTTGGGCTCCTCGCCCTTGCCGTCGGCCTTCGCCTTCGCGCGTGGGTCGAACTCGCTGCCAACCAGCTCGACCTGCGCGACCTCGGCACTATCCCCGCGGCGGAACCCGACGCGCAGCATGCGCGTGTAGCCCCCCGGCCGTGAGGCAAACCGCGGGGCCAGCGTATCGAACAGCTTTCCGATCACCTCCTGATCCTGGAGATCGTGCATCAGCAGCCGGCGCGCGTGGAGGGTTTTGCCATTCGCGCCGCCGCGCTTGGCGATGGTGATGAGGCGCTCGACAAACGGCCGCAGCTCCTTGGCGCGCGGGACCGTCGTGGTCAGGTGCTCGTGGCGAAGCAGGGAAGTCGCCTGATTCCGCAGCATCGCCATGCGATGCTCGGTGACGCGTCCCAGCTTTCTGTGCGCTACTCGGTGTCTCATAAGTGCTCTATGCCGGGGCCGGAGGCAGACGCCTCCGGCCAACAGCCTCCAGGGTTATTCCTGAGACGAGGGCGACTGGTCGACACGCATGCCGAGGCTCAGACCCATGGTGTGAAGAATTTCCTTGATCTCGTTCAGACTCTTGCGCCCGAAATTCTTCGTCTTCAACATCTCGGCTTCCGTCTTCTGCACCAACTCGCGGATCGTGCGGATATTCGCGTTCTTGAGGCAGTTGTACGACCGCACCGACAGCTCCAGCTCCTCGACGCTCTTGTCGAGGTTTTCGTTGCTGATCCCGGCGCGCGGCTGATCGCTGGCTGCGTCCGTCAGCGCTTCCCCGCTCTCTTCGAGGTTGATGAAGATGTTCAGGTGATCGCGAATCAGCTTGGCGGCCAGCGACACACCGTCGCGCGCGCTCACCGACCCGTTGGTCCAGACATCCACCGTCAGCTTCTCGTAGTCGGTCGTCTGTCCGAGGCGCGCGGCCTCGACCAGGTAGTTCACCTTCTTGACCGGCGAGTGCACCGAGTCGATCGGAATCCAGCCGATGCCCAGATCCTCGTCGAAGTTCTTGTCGGCTGAAATATAGCCGCGGCTGCGCTTCATGCGCATTTCCATGTGCAGCTTGCCGTGCTCGGCGACGGTCGCAATGTGCGCGTCGGGCTCGAGAATCTCGACGTCGGCGTCGGCCTGGATGTCGCGCGCCCGCACTTCGCCCGGCTTGTCGACCCGCAGCGTCAAGGTCTTGGTGTGATCGACGTGCATCTTCAACGGAATCTGTTTGAGGTTGAGGATGATGTCGGTCGCGTCCTCGACGATTCCCGGGATGGGGGAGAACTCGTGCAGGACGCCGTCGATCTTCACCGCCGTGATCGCCGCCCCCTCAATCGAAGACAGCAGCACACGGCGCAACGCATTGCCCACGGTCGTACCGAACCCGCGCTCGAACGGTTGCGCGTAGAACCGCCCGAACCGATCGGTCAACGTCTCGCGTTCGAATTCCAGGCGCTTCGGCCGCTGAAAACCCTTCCACAACATCGGACACATCCTTTCGCCAACGGGCCCTCAGACGGGCCTCCAGACCTGCAAGTATGGTCACCGACCTCCCGCCGCAGGTCTGTTCAAGGCTGCGGGCCGGTGACTGGCTACGAACACGACGAGATCAGAGCCGCGCGGACGCTGACAGTCGATGCGAAGAGCCCCGATGCTTCGGCCACCGCGACCGCAGAACCAACCAAAGAATCCTCCGCCGGCTCTGCGTGAACAGGCGGGGTTGGTCGTCAAGCCTCATTTCGAATACAACTCGACAATCAGTTGTTCCTGCACCGGCAGGTTGATCTGTTCACGCGTCGGCATCGACACGATTCGCCCGGTGCCTGCGCCGGAGTCGAACGACAGCCACGCCGGGATGCCGCGGCCCTTGACTTCCTCCATGGCGTGCTCGATCGTCGGACTCTTCTGGCTTCGGCCGATGATGGTCACCACGTCGCCCTGCCGCATCGAGTATGACGGGATGTCCACTTTCTTGCCGTTGACCTGGAAATGACCGTGACGCACGAGCTGCCGGGCCTGCGGACGCGACGTGGCCAGGCCGAGGCGGTAGATCACGTTATCCAGCCTACGCTCGAGCAGCTGCAGCAACACTTCGCCGGTGATACCCCGGGTCCGGTCCGCGGTCTCGAAATAGCCCCGGAACTGATCCTCGAGCACACCGTAGATGCGCTTCACCTTCTGCTTCTCACGCAGCTGCAGACCGTAACCGGCGAGCTTCGCTTTTCGCGTCTTGCCGTGCTGCCCAGGGGGGAAGTTGCGCTTCTCGATCGCACACTTCTCCGTGTAACACCGCTCTCCCTTGAGGAACAGCTTCATGCCCTCGCGTCGGCAAAGGCGACAAACGGGCCCGATGTACCGTGCCATTCAATAACCTCTCGAATTCGAGGATCTCACAACCCTCACCGTTCCGATATCACACCCGTC
Organism: Acidobacteriota bacterium; assembly: GCA_040007095.1. Classification (GTDB taxonomy): domain Bacteria; phylum Acidobacteriota; class Vicinamibacteria; order Vicinamibacterales; family CAVVIG01; genus JBDTVS01. The sequence continues at coordinate 25,161 of JBDTVS010000136.1, read as the reverse complement.
TTCGCTTCGGCGGGCGGCAGCCGTTGTGCGGAATCGGCGTGACGTCGCGGATCGACTTCACCTCGATGCCGACGGTCTGCAGGGCCCTGATCGCCGACTCCCGCCCCGATCCTGGACCCTTCACGCGCACGTCGAGAGACCGCATCCCGACCGTCTTGGCGGCATTGCCGGCATTCAAGGCGGCCTGCGTCGCCGCAAACGGCGTCCCTTTCCGCGAGCCTTTGAAGCCGATGCCCCCGGCGCTCGACCAGGCGACGACGTTCCCTTCGGTGTCGGTGATCGTCACCGTCGTGTTGTTGAACGACGCGTGGATGTGCGCCAGGCCGTGATGGACCACGCGCTTCTCGCCGCGCTTCTTGAACGTCTTTTTCCGCTTCCCGGCCGCGCCTTCCTTCTTCTCTGGTTTGTCCGGGGTGGCGCCTGCCGCTTCAGTCTTGGCCATATTTCTCGTCCCTAATCCGTCCGCCCGAATCCCTACGTTCTAGATCGTCTTCTTCTTGGCGATCGCGCCCTTGCGCGGACCCTTGCGGGTGCGCGCGTTGGTCTTGGTCCGCTGGCCCCGCACCGGCAGACCGCGACGGTGACGCAGCCCGCGATAACAGCCGATTTCCATCAGCCGCTTGATATTCATCGCGATATCCTTGCGGAGATCGCCTTCGACACCGCCCTGCTCCTCGATCACCCGGCTGATCTTTCGCACGTCGTCTTCCGACAGATCCTTGATGCGCAGATCCGCGCTGACGCCGGCTTCGGTCAGGATCTTGTTCGATCGGACGCGGCCGATGCCGTAGATGTACGTGAGGCCAATCTCGATCCGCTTGGTTCGCGGAAGATCGACGCCTGCAATGCGTGCCATAGCTGATTCCTCGTCCTCGTCAATCGGCGGTCGGTCGCGTCAGTCGGGTGTGACTGCCGACGTCCGGACGTCGATGGTCGCGACTGTTATCCCTGTCTCTGCTTGTGTTTCTGATTCGAGCAAATCACCCGCACCACGCCGCGGCGCCTGACGATCTTGCACTTGTCGCAAATTTTCTTCACCGACGCACGAACTTTCATGGCTGTCCCTGACTACGTCGACCGCCGGACACGCCTGGGACGCGGAGAAAACGTCTCTGCGGCCTGTGAAGCCCCCGCGGTGATCGTCGCTATCCAACAAATCTGCTCTGCGATCCTTCCGAGCGATCCTTCCGAGCGATCCTTCTCTACGATTCCTTCTGTACGATTCTGCCGCGGCGGTTGTCCACCCTCGACAGTTCCACTCGCACCCGATCGCCGACCAGCACCCGCACGAAGTTGCGCTCGACCCGGTCCGCCACGTGCGCCACGATGTACGGCCCCTCGTCCAGACGTACGCGACAGAGCCCGCTCGGCAGCAGTTCCGCCACGACGCCGGCTAACGCCGGACCGCCGCCGGCACTTCTCTCGCCGTCAGAATCCACGGCTCTCCCGCCGTGACCGCCACGGTGTGTTCGAAATGGGCCGACAAGCTGCCGTCGCGCGTGACCGCGGTCCACCCGTCGGCGAGCACTTTCACGGCGGCCTTGCCGGCGTTGACCATCGGCTCGATAGCCAGCACCATGCCCTCGGTCAACCGCGGGCCGCGACCCGGTTCGCCGTAGTTGGGTACCTGCGGTTCCTCGTGCATCTTCTGGCCGATGCCATGGCCGACAAATTCCCGCACGACCGAGAACCCGTGCGACTCGACGTGCCGTTGCACCGCGGCGCTGATATCCGAGACCCGGCTCCCCGGCCGGACCTGTTCGATCGCTTTCTGCAGCGCTTCGTCCGTCACCCGCAACAGCGTCGCCGCCTGCTCCGACACCGCACCGACCGGCAGCGTAATCGCACTGTCGCCGAAATACCCGTCGAGCGCCGCGCCGACGTCGATCGAAATAATGTCGCCGCCCTGGAGCAGGCGGCGTCCCGAGGGGATCCCATGAATCACCTCGTCGTTGATCGAGGCGCAAATCGCCGCCGGATACCCGTGGTACCCCTTGAACGCCGGAGTCGCCCCTGCCTGTCGGATCCGCTTCTCGGCGAGCGCGTCGAGATCGCCCGTGCTCACGCCGATCGCCACATGCCCGGCAAGCTCCGTGAGCACTTCGCCCACCAGACGACCGGCCTCGCGCATGCGATCGAGCTCCGATTTCGATCGGCAGACAATCACCGCCGGACCCCTCCGCCCGCTGCCATCGCCACTTGATGCGCCACATCCACGGCCGTCGCGAGATCCGCGGCGACGTTGTCGGGGGACTGAGCCCCGTCCACCGACCGGAACGTCGGTCGCCGACGGTAGTACTCGACCAGCGGCTCGGTCTGGCAGTGGTACACCTTCAGCCGCTCTCTGACGACACCGTTGGTGTCGTCGGCGCGCTGGACGAGCTGTCCGCCGCAGCGGCGACAACGGTCGGGATGCGCGTGGGCCTCGGCCATCGCAGATCCTGGCTTCGCCGCCTCACCCGCGTTGGCGCCGCAATCGGCACAAATCATCCGGCTGGCCAAACGTCGGACCAGCTCGGTCTCCGGCACCACGATATCGATGACCAGCAGCGATCCGCGGTCGACGATCATCAGGTCGAGCGCTTCCGCCTGAGCGACGGTCCGCGGAAAGCCATCGAGGATGAAGCCCGACCGCGCATCCGCTTTCTCGAGCCGCTCGCGCACGATGCCACTCATCAGTTCGTCGTTCACCAGTTCGCCGCGATCCATGGTGGCCTTCACCCGCACACCAATCTCGGTGCCGTCTTCCACGGCCCGGCGGAGAATCTCGCCGGTCGATATCTTCGGAATTCCACGCCCGTGGGCGAAACGCTCCGCCTGCGTGCCCTTTCCTGCTCCGGGCGGGCCGAGCATGATCACGTTGAGCGCCATCTAGGCCCTGCGTCCGCGAATTCGTGTCTTCTTCATGAAGCCGTCGTAGTGCCGCATGATCAGTTGTGATTCCACTTGTTGGACCGTATCCATCGCCACGCCGACGACGATCAGAATCGTCGTGCCGCCGAAGTAGAACGGCAGGTTCATGCCCTGCGTGATGAACTGCGGCAGCATCGCATCGAGACGCTCGCCGATGAACGGAATCGGCGCCACCTTGAAGCCGCTCAGCAGAATCTGCGGCAGGATGGCGATCAACGCCAGGTAGACGGCACCGGCCAGGGTGATGCGGGTCAGGATCGTGTCGATGTATTCCGCCGTTCGCTTTCCCGGTCGAATCCCGGGCACGAAGCCGCCGTACTTCCGCATATTCTCCGCGACATCGTCCGGGTTGAAGATGATCGCGGTGTAGAAATACGCGAAGAACACGATACCGGCGACGTAGAGCAGGTTGTAGAGGGGCATGCCCAGGCCGAGCTGCGTCGACAGACTGTCGGCCCAGCCGCCGCTCTTGAACATCGCCGCGATGGTTTGTGGGAACGCCAGGATCGAGGAGGCGAAGATGATCGGAATCACGCCGCCGGTGTTGACTTTGAGCGGTATGTGCGTGCTCGATCCGCCGTACATCCTCCGCCCGACGACCCGTTTCGCGTACTGGACCGTGACGCGGCGGTGACCGCGCTCGACGAAGATAATCGCGCCAATCACGAACACCATCATCAGGATCACGAACAGCACCTGGATGAGACCCAGCTGCCCGGTGCGCATCTGATCCACCACCTGGATCGCGCCGCGGGGCAAGCCGACGACGATCCCCGCGAAAATGATCAGCGACATGCCGTTGCCAATCCCCCGTTCGGTGATCTGCTCGCCGAGCCACATCACGAAACAGGTGCCGGTCGTCAGTGTCAGCACCGTCATCATCCGGAACGCCATGCCCGGGTTGTTGACCAGGGGCAGGCCGCCCGCGACCTGGGTCGAGCGCTCGAGGTAGATCGCGATGCCGAGTCCCTGCACGATGCTCAGCGCGATCGTTCCATAGCGGGTGTACTGCGTGATCTTGCGGCGCCCGAGCTCGCCTTCCTTCGAGACGCGCTCGAGATACGGCCAGACGACGGTCAGCAGCTGCAGGATGATCGATGCGCTGATGTAGGGCATGACACCCAGCGCGAAAATCGTCATCTTCGAAATTCCGCCGCCGGTGAACATGTCGTACAGGCCGAACATGGTGTTCTGCGCCTGGCGCGCCAGCTCATCGATCGCGGCGCGGTTGACACCCGGGATCGTGACGTGGTGTCCCAGTCGATACACGCCGAGCAGACCGAGCGTGAACAGCACCCGGTTGCGCAGCTCAGAGACCTGGAAGATGTTCTTCAGGCTGTCCATAAGTTCAACCTTGCATGTGACGAGGTAATCAGGAAGTGGTGGGACATCCAGCGACCATTATCCCATTACCACATCACGCGACTACCCCATTCCAATGGCCTCGGTGGTGCCGCCCGCCGCGGCAATCTTCTCGGCCGCCTTGCCACTGAACTTGTGTACGCGCACGGTGAGCGCCTTGTCGATATCGCCACGGGCGAGCACCTTCACGTGCTGCTTGCCACGGCTCACGATGCCGCGCTCACGGAGCAACTCTGGCGTCACCACGGTGCCCGCCTCGAATCTCTCCGCCAGCGTGTCGAGGTTGACGACCTCGTATTCCACGCGGAAGGGGTTGTGGAAGCCGCGCTTGGGAACGCGGCGGTGCAGCGGCATCTGGCCGCCTTCGAATCCGCGCTTGAACTTGAAGCCCGAACGCGATTTGGCACCCTTGTGGCCGCGCCCGGCCGTCTTGCCGTTCCCCGACCCCTGGCCCCGGCCAATCCGCTTCTTGACGTGCTTGGCACCCTTCGGCGGTTTCAGATTACTGAGATCCATGCCCGTGATCCTATCAATGCGATGTGCCGCCGGCCTGATGCGGAATACGCATCGGGCCCCGCGGCAACGTCATTACTCTACGGTGACCAGATGACGCACCTTGTGGATCATTCCCCGGATGTCCGGGGTGTCCTTGAGCTCCACGGTGTGGCGGATGCGCCGCAGCCCGAGACCCGTCACGACCGCGAGTTGGTTCCGCTTGAACCCAATCGGGCTCTTCAACAGCGTGACCTTCACGGTGCCGCCCTTCGAATCGGTCCGGTGATTCATCATCGAATCCTTAAGCTCGGTATCCGAACTTGGTATCCGCGTACTGGTCGGCGATCGCTCACTCGAAAACGACCCATGAGCGAGATCGACCAGATTAATTTTCCGCCACGGTCAACTACGAAACGTCGTCAACTCCTGAAGGTCCTTGCCCCGCAACCGGGCGATGAGCGACGGATCCTTGAGCGCGTCGAGGCCCGAGATCGTCGCCCGCACGACGTTGTGGGGGTTGGCCGACCCGAGCGACTTGGTCATGATGTTGGTGATCCCGGCCGCCTCGACCACCGCGCGCACCGCACCACCGGCAATGACGCCGGTGCCGTCGGGCGCCGGCTTGAGCAGGACGCTGCCCGCACCGAAATTACCGAGAATCCGGTGCGGGATGGTCGTCCCATGCAACGGAACCCGAATCAGGTTCTTCTTCGCCGCTTCGATGCCCTTCTTGATGGCCGACGGCACTTCTTTCGCCTTGCCGACGCCGAAGCCCACGACCCCGTGTCCATCGCCGACCACCACGAGCGCGCTGAAGCTGAGGTTCTTGCCGCCCTTGACGACCTTCGTCACACGGTTGATCGACACCACGTTGTCCTTGATGTCGAGCTGCGATGCGTCGATTCGTTCGCGCGTTTTCATTAAAACTCCAAACCGGCTTTGCGGGCCGCATCCGCGATCGCGCGAATCCGGCCGTGATACAGAAATCCACCACGATCGAACACCACGCGGGTGATGCCCTTCTCGATCGAACGGGCGGCAATCGCAGCCCCGATCGCTTCGGCGCCCTTCTGGTTGCCACCGCGCACGTCCTTCGCAAACCCGCCCCGCAGGGCCGGCTCGGCGGTCGATGCGGCCACCAGCGTCTTGCCACTGAGATCGTCGATGACCTGGGCGTAGATGTGCGACACGCTGCGAAAGACGCTGAGCCGCGGCCGTTCGGGCGTCCCGGTGATCCGCTTGCGCTGCCGCAGGTGGATCCGCTCGCGACGGTCGGCTTTCGTTCGGATTTTCATCGCTCGTCCCTCATCACTTACTTCGCGCCGGTCTTTCCGGCCTTCTTCTTCAGTACTTCCCCGGTGTAGCGAACGCCCTTCTGCTTATAGGGATCCGGCTTGCGCAGGCGGTGGATGTTCGCCGCCACCTGGCCGACCAGCTGGCGGTCGACGCCGGTGACCGTGATGTGCGTCTGCTTCTCGATGACAACGTCGATGCCGACCGGAATGTCGTAGACCACCGGGTGCGAGTAGCCCAGCGCGAACACGACCTGTTTTCCTTTGACCTCGGCGCGATAGCCGACGCCCACGATATCGAGCTCGCGCTTGAAGCCGTCGGTGACGCCGGCCACCGCGTTGGCCACGAGACTGCGCGCCAGGCCGTGAAACTTGCCGAGCGCCGGGTCGTCGGTCGAGCGCTTCGCCAGCAGGCTGCCGTCGGCCAGCTCGAAGTTGATCCCTACCGGGAATCCCTGACGGAGCTTTCCCTTCGGGCCCTGCACCTCGACCGCGCCGTCGTGCACTTTGACCGTAACACCCTTGGGGATCGTGATCGGTTTCTTGCCAATTCGAGACATAATTCGCTTCCCGTAAGTTTGCAGTCTGAAGAGGGCAGGCTGACGTCTTCGCTTTTCAGCCTTCCACGTTCGGACCTACCACACGTTGCAGAGCACTTCACCGCCAACCCCGGCCTTGACCGCCGCACGGCCGGTCATCACGCCGCGAGAGGTCGTCAGAATGCTGGTGCCGAGGCCCGCCAGCACATCCGGCACATCGTCGCGGCCGAAATACACGCGGCGCCCGGGACGGCTGATGCGTTCGATGCCGGTGATGATCTTCTCGCCTTTCGGGCCGTATTTCAGGAAGACCCGCAGCGTCTTGACCGGCGCCGTCTGGTCGGTGCCATCGTCCAGCAGCTTGAAGCCCTGGATGTAACCTTCGTCCTGAAGGATGCGCGCGATGTCGGCTTTGAGCCTGGACGCGGGAATATCGACGCGCGTGTGTTTCGCGCTCACGGCGTTGCGAAGCCGGGTGAGCATGTCTGCGATCGGGTCTGTCATATGTCTGAACCTTCGTGGTGCATCGTGACAACGTGCCAGCGGCGAAGTGCAAGCGGCGGCGGGCAAGGCGTAACCTGCCGCATCTGCGGTGCACACCGCACCCGGCAGGTTGCGCACCTCCCACTGGACTGAGCGCTCCGCACCTCAATCACCAACTGCTCTTGGTCACGCCCGTAACATCGCCTTCAAGCGCCAGCTTGCGGAAACACAGGCGGCACAGGGCGAACTTCCGCATGTAGGCGCGGGGACGACCGCACAGCCGGCACCGATTGCGGAGCCGGACCTTGAACTTGGGGGGCTTTGCTTCCTTGGCGATCTTTGCGGTAGTGGCCATATCTCGTCCCTGGTCCTTGATCCTTTGCCTGGGTTCCTAGTCTTTCCGGAACGGCATCCCGATAAACTGCAGCAGCTTCCTGGCTTCCTCGTCGGTATGCGCGGTGGTCACGACCGACACGTTCATCCCGCGGGCCTTGTCGACCTTCATGTAGTCGATCTCGGGGAACAACAGCTGATCCTTGAGGCCAAGCGTGTAGTTGCCGCGGCCGTCGAAGCCGCGCGGCGACACGCCCTTGAAGTCGCGAACGCGCGGCAACGCAATCGACATCAGCCGATCGAGAAACTCCCACATCCGCTCGCCGCGCAGCGTAACCATGGTCGCGATCGGCTGCCCTTTGCGGACCTTGAATTGGGCGACCGACTTCTTCGCCCGGCGCGCCACCGGTTTCTGGCCGGTGATCCGCGCCAGTTCATCAGACCCGACATCGACCAGCTTGGCGTTCGCCGTCGCCTCGCCGAGGCCCATGTTGACGACGACTTTCTCGATCCGGGGCACGGCCATGACGTTGGTGTAGCCGAACTCCTTCTGGAGGGCCGCCACGACTTCCTGTTGGTATTTGTCCTTCAACCGGCTCATTTGTCCACGACCCCCTCGCACTTGCGGCACACGCGGACCTTGCGCCCGTCGCCGAGAATCTTGCGGCCGACGCGGGTTTGCGCGCCGCATTCGGGACAGACCAGCTGCGCGTTGGAGGCGTGCAGCGACGCCTCGCGCTCGATGATGCCGCCCTTGATGTTCTTGCCCGGATTGGGCCGCGTATGACGCTTGATCAGGTTCATGCCTTCGACAATCAACCGATTCTTGTCGGGCAACACCTTCAAGACGCGTCCACGCTTGCCGCGGTCCTTCCCCGTGATGATGAGCACGGTGTCGTTCTTCCGAATCGGGGTGGCGAGCTGAGACATCTAGAGCACCTCGGGCGCAAGCGAAATGATCTTCATGAAGCGGCGCTCGCGCAGTTCCCGGGCGACCGGGCCGAACACGCGCGTGCCCACCGGATCACCCTGATCGTTGACCAGTACGGCAGCGTTGCGATCGAAGCGGATGTAGGTCCCGTCCCGGCGCCGCTGCTCCTTGACGGTGCGCACGATCACCGCCTTGACGACCTGCCCCTTCTTGACGGTGCCCTCCGGCGTCGCCTCTTTGACCGACGCGGTGACGATATCTCCGAGTCTCGCGTACCGGCCGGTCGAACCACCGATGGGATTGATGACCGCGATTTTTCGAGCGCCGGAATTGTCGGCGACGTCGAGAATCGAACGCATTTGGATCATGGTTGCTCTCCGTGGACCGAGTGAGGCAGTTTGCGCGTCCGGCTGGTAGGTCCGCTACCCGCCCGACCTGCCGATCTGTCCCCGCTATACCTGCGCGGCCTGTCGCACGACACGTTTCAACCCCCACCGTTTGCGGCGGCTGAGCGGACGCGTTTCCACGATCTCGACGATATCCCCGGGCTTGGCGGTATTGTCCTCGTCGTGCACCATGAACGTCGACGTCCGGCGCTCGGCCTTGCCGTACAATCCATGCCGCACCTGCCACTCGACGGCGACGACGATGCTCTTCTGCATCTTGTTGCTGATGACGACGCCGACTTTTTCAGACTTCGCAGCCATGTCAGGAATCCTTCTTCTGCCGCAGCACGGTCTTCACACGCGCCAGGTCACGGCGCACAGTGCGCATTTTGGCCGGCGCTTCGAGCTGGCCCATCGATTTCTGGATGCGCAGCCGGAACAGCTGGTCGGTCAGGTCGCGCTCCCGGGTGCCGAGCTCGTCGGCGCCCAGGTCGCGCAGCTCGGCGGCCTTCATAGCATCTTCTCCTGCGCAAAACGGGTCGCGAACTTCGTGAGAATCGGCAGCTTCGCCGCCGCCAACTTCAGCGCTTCCCGCGCCTCGGTTTCGCTCACCCCTTCCATCTCGAACAAGACACGACCGGGCTTGACGACCGCGACCCACTGATCCGGCGCGCCCTTGCCCTTCCCCATGCGTGTTTCCTGGGGCTTCTTGGTGATCGGCTTGTCGGGGAACACGCGCACCCAGATCTTGCCGCCGCGTTTGATGAACCGCGTCATCGCCACGCGGGCCGCCTCGATCTGGCGGTCGGTCAGCCAGCAGGGCTCGAGCGCCTTCAGTCCGAAGTCGCCGAACGAGACATCCGAGCCCCGCCACGCTTTTCCGGCCATTCGTCCGCGCTGTTGCTTGCGGAACTTCACTTTCTTCGGCATCAACATCGGTGCAATCCCCAGGCTGGTAGGGCTGTCGGCCCAACCTGCCAGTTCCTCTGACCCGCTATCCTCGGTCTGGCGGTTCGACTATTCGCGGCGTTCGTCCGACTGGTCCCACCCGGCCAACCGCCCTACCCGCCAATTCCCCGTTAATGGGCTATCGTCGATCCCCGCCCGGCGGCCGTCGTGGCCCGCGTTCCCGGTACTCTTCCTCGCGGCCGCGAAGCGGGACCAGACGCTCACCCTTGTACAGCCACACCTTGATGCCAATCTGTCCGTAGGTGGTGCTGGCTTCGGCGAAACCGTAGTCGATATCGGCACGCAGCGTCTGCAGCGGCAACTGCCCGTGCAGATACCACTCAGACCGCGCGATCTCGGCGCCGTTCAAGCGGCCCGATACGCGCACCTTGATGCCCCGCGCACCGAATCGCAGCGCCGACTCGACCGCCTTGCGCATCGCCCGGCGAAACGCGACGCGCTTCTCGAGCTGCAGCGCCACCGATTCGGCGATCAATTGGGAGTCCAGCTCCGGCTTCTGGATCTCTTGAATGTTGATGAAGACCTCGCGGCTCGTCCGCTTCTGGATCTCCTGTTTCAGCTTGTCGACTTCTGTTCCCTTGCGGCCGATGATGATACCCGGCCGCGAGGTATAGATGTCGATCTTCAACTTGTTGGCCGCGCGCTCGGTCTCGATCTTCGAGACGCCGGCGTGGGCGAACCGCTTTTTCAGATTCGCGCGCAGCGCGAGATCCTCGTGCAGCAGCTTCGCGTAGTCGCGATCCGAGTACCACCGCGACCGCCACGTCTTGTTGAATCCGAGCCGGAACCCAAACGGGTGAACCTTTTGGCCCACGGTTACTCCTTCGCCTTCTGAGGGGCGCGCGTCGACGTCTGTTTTTTCGCTCCCGCACGCGGCCGCCGCGGCGCGCCCTCGCCCGGTCCACCCACCGGCACGACTTTCTCGGGCCGTTCGGACACGTGCACGGTCAGATGCGCGGTCCGCTTCAACACCCGGAAGGCACGCCCCATCGGGGCCGGCCGCACGCGCTTCTGCGACGGACCTTGATCCGCGAAGCACGCCGACACGAACAACCGATCGACGTCGCCGCTGAACCCGGCCTTCTGCTGCGCATTGGCAATCGCCGACCGCAGCACCTTGGCAATGTCGCCAGCGACGCCCTTGCGCGCGAACTGCAGCGCCGCAAGCGCGTGGTTGACATCCTTGCCGCGAATGAGCGCCAGCACCAGGCCCGCCTTCTGAGCCGATGTGCGCACGTAGCGTGCGGTCGCCTGCGCCTGAATCATGACGCTCCTCCTGCCGGCTTCGCGCCGCCCGCCGCCGGCGCGGAAGTCGCCGCGCGCTCCGCGACCTTCGTCGTATGACCTTTGAAGGTGCGCGTCGGCGCGAACTCTCCGAGCTTGTGGCCCACCATGTTCTCGGTCAGGTACACCGGAATGAACTTCTTCCCGTTGTGCACCGCGAGAGTGTGACCCACCATCTCGGGTATGACCGTCGATCGGCGTGACCAGGTCTTGATGACCTTCTTGTCCGCCCCCCGGTTCATCACCTCGATCTTCTCGAGCAGCGAGGTGTCGACGAAAGGACCCTTCTTGAGTGAACGACTCACTTCTGTCTCCGTTGCACGATGAATTTGTCCGTCGATTTCCGGTTCCGCGTCTTGTACCCCTTGGTCGGCATGCCCCACGGCGTCACCGGATGGCGACCGCCGGAGGTCTTGCCTTCACCGCCGCCGAGCGGGTGATCGACCGGGTTCATGGCCACGCCGCGCACGTGCGGACGCTGGCCCAGCCACCGGCTGCGCCCCGCCTTGCCAATCGACACGTTCTCGTGCTCGATGTTGCCCACCTGGCCGATCGTCGCGTAGCACTCGATGAAAATATGCCGAATCTCGCTCGAGGGCATCTTGACGGACGCGTACTGGCCTTCCTTGGCCACCAGTTGCACGGACGAGCCCGCGCTGCGCGCGATCTGCCCGCCCTTGCCGGGGCGCAACTCGACGTTGTGGATCTGGGTGCCGAGCGGAATGTTCTTCAGCGGCAGGGCGTTACCCCGCAGGATGTCCACCGACTCGCCGGACACGAGCGTGTCGCCCACCTTCAAGCCGGCCGGCTGCAGGATGTAGCGCTTTTCGCCATCGGCGTAGGTCAACAGCGCGATCCGGGCCGAACGATTCGGGTCGTACTCGATGGTGGCCACCTTCGCCGGGATGTTGTGCTTGTCGCGCTTGAAATCGATGATCCGATACGTCCGCTTGTGGCCGCCGCCACGCCACCACGAAGTCAGCTGGCCGCGATTGTTGCGGCCGCCCGTGCTGTGGATCGGCTCGGTCAGCGGCTTGTGCGGCGTGGTCTCGGTGATCTCGTCGAATACCTGGACCGTCTGGAACCGCTGCCCGGGAGACGTCGGGTTCATTTTGCGAATGGGCATGATTTACGCGCCTTCCAAGAATTCGGGCATCTTCTGACCCGCGCGCAGCTTGACGAACGCTTTCTTCCAGTCGGATCGCCGTCCGGCAAACCGTCCCTGACGCTTCACCTTGCCGTGCACGATGCTGGTACGTATGCCCGAGACCTTGGAGCCGAGCAACTGCTCGACCGCACGCTTGATCTCGAGCTTGTTGGCGCCCTGCGCGACCTGAAACACGATCGTCCGGCCATCCTCGCGCAGGATCGACGTCTTTTCGGTTATCAGGGGCCGTCTAATCACATCTGTCAGCTTCATAACGAATCCTCAGCGCACCTCGCAGCGTGCTCACGACGGCCTTACGCGAGTGCTTCCTGCAATTTCTCGAGCGCGCCACGCGTTACGACCACACGGTGGGCGTGCATCACGTCGCGCGCGGTCACCTGCCGGCTCGCGACGAACGAGACGCCAGGCACATTGCGAACCGACCGTCCCAGGTTCTCGTCCACCGCCAGGTCGATGAGCACCGCTTTGCCGCTGACGCCCAGCCGCGTCAGCATTTCGATCGCCGCCTTCGTCTTGATCTCGCTGGCCGCCAACGCTTCGACAACGACGAGCGCGCCGTCCTTCAGCTTCTGCGCCAACGCCGCCCTGAGCGCGCCGCGCTCGACCTTCTTGGGCAACTGGTACTCGTAGCTGCGAGGCTGCGGGCCGAACACCGTGCCGCCGTGCCGCCACAGCGGGTTGCGGATCGACCCGATTCGCGCGCGGCCGGTGCCCTTCTGCTTCCAGGGCTTTTTGCCGCTGCCGCTGACGAGGGCCCGGTTCTTCGTGGCGTGAGTGCCGCGCCGCTCGGCAGCGTTCGCCCGCACGACCGATTCCCAGATCAGCTCGGTGTTCACACGGCCGCCGAACACCTCGTCGTTGAGGTCGAGGGCGCCGACTTTCTCGTTCTGGGTGTTCACGACATCGAGTTGCATATACGTAGGTTCCAGTGGTTGCTTGGTCTGCTCGACCCGTCAAATCTTCGCAACAAATCTTCGCAACAAATCTTCGCAACAAATCTTCGTGACAGATCTTCGTGACGCTACTTCTTGGTCTTCTTGACCTTTTCCACCTGCGCGACCTTGAGCTTCTTCAGCGTCACGGCCTTGCGCACGATCACATAGCCGTCGGGCGCGCCCGGAACACCGCCCTTCACGATCAGCAGGTGATTGTCGGCATCGACGCGCAACACTTTCAGGTTGTGAATCGTCACCCGGCCGCCGCCCATCCGGCCCGCCCCGCGCATGCCCTTGATGACGCGCGATGGGAAAGAGGAGGCGCCAATCGATCCGGGAGCCCGGTGGAACATCGAACCATGGGTCGCCGCGCCGCCGGCGAAATGATGGCGCTTCATCACGCCCTGAAACCCCTTGCCGCGCCCGGTGCCGATGATGTCGACGCGCTCGCCGTTGGCGAAAATCGACACCAGCACCGAGTCGCCAGCCTTCACTTCGTCGCCGCCCGGCGCCAGCTTCACTTCGCGGCGCACCCGGGTCGGCGGCACGTTGGCCTTCTTGTAGTGGCCGGCCAGCGGCTTGCGCACCTTTGCGGGCTTCTCCTCGACCAGTCCGAGTTGCACCGACTCGTAGCCGTCGGTGGACGGGGTCTTCGACTGGACGACGACGCACGGGCCTGCCTTGATCACGGTCGCCGGATAGACGTTGCCGTCCGGCTCGAAGATCTGGGTCATCCCGACTTTCCTACCGATGATTCCTGTGACCATATATGCCCCACGGCCAACCAACGAGGTCGCCGAGAGCACCGGGACGCCGAACAGGCGGCCGGTTGCTCGGCGGGCTCGTCAGTTACTTGTGTTCCTTCCCGAACGCCTTGATTTCCACATCCACGCCGGCCGGCAAATCGAGCTTCATCAGCGCATCCACCGTCTGCGGCGTCGGTTCGAAAATATCGATCAGCCGCTTATGGGTGCGGATCTCGAACTGCTCGCGCGACTTCTTGTCGACGTGCGGCGACCGCAGCACCGTCCACTTGTTCTTGGCGGTCGGCAGCGGAATGGGCCCTGCCAGCCTGGCGCCGGTGCGTTTGGCGGTTTCGACGATCTCGCTCGTCGATTGATCCAGCACCCGGTAGTCGAACGCCTTCAAGCGGATCCGAATCTTATCTGAGAACGTTGTGGCCATATGTCTTGTCTCTGCCTTACTTCCCTTGCATCCGCGCGATGACTTCCTCGCTGGTCGACGGCGGCGCCTGCTCGTAGCGATCGAAATGCATCGAGTAGGTCGCTCGTCCTTGCGTGCGCGATCGCAAATCGGTCGCGTAGCCGAACATCTCCGACAAGGGCACGCGCGCCTGGATGATCTGCGTGCCGCCGCGATCCTCTTGCGACTGAATCTGACCGCGCCGACTGGACAGATTGCCCATCACGTCGCCCATATGCTCCTTCGGGACGACGACCTCGACCCGCATCACCGGTTCGAGCAGCACCGGCCTGGCGCGCTTCGCCGCGTCCTGGAACGCCATCGAGCCGGCGATCTTGAACGCCATTTCAGACGAGTCGACGTCGTGATACGACCCGTCATACAGCTCGATCCGCACATCGTCGATCGGGTAGCCGGCGAGAACACCGCGCGTGAGCGCTTCCTTGATCCCCTCGTCGATCGGCTTGATGAACTCTTTGGGAATCGATCCGCCGACGGTTTCGTTCTCGAAGATGTAGCCGCTCCCCGGCTCGCCCGGATAGAGGTGAATCTTCGCGTGGCCGTACTGTCCGCGGCCGCCCGTCTGCTTGACGTAGCGTCCGTCACCGTCAGCGGCACGCGTGAGCGTTTCCTTGTAGGCGACTTGCGGTTTGCCGACGCTCGCCTCGACGTTGAATTCGCGCTTCAGGCGGTCGACGATGATCTCGAGATGCAGTTCGCCCATGCCGGCGATAATCACCTGGCCGGTCTGCTGATCGGTCTGGACCCGGAAGGTCGGGTCCTCGGCCATCAGCTTCTGCAGGCCGATGCCGAGCTTCTCCTGATCGGCTTTCGTCTTGGGCTCGATCGCCAGCGAGATGACCGGCTTCGGGAAGTCCATCGACTCGAGCACAATCGGGTGCTTCTCGTCGCACAGCGTGTCCCCCGTCGACACGCTCTTGAGACCCACCGCAGCCGCGATGTCGCCGGCGTAGACTTCCTTGATCTCCTCGCGTTTGTTGGCGTGCATCTTCAGGAGCCGACCGATGCGCTCGCTGCGCTGCTTGGTCGCGTTGTAGACGCTGCCGCCCGCCGTCAGAACCCCCGAATAGACCCGAAAGAACGTCAGCTGGCCGACAAACGGGTCAGTCATGATCTTGAAGGCCAACGCCGCAAACGGCGCGTCGTCGGTCGCCGGGCGCTGGATCAACACCGCGTCGGGATTCTCCGGGTCGACTTTCTTGTCCGGATCGATGCCGGTGATCGACGGCACGTCCACCGGAGACGGGAGGAAGTCGACCACGGCGTCGAGCATCGGCTGGACGCCCTTGTTCTTGAAGGCCGAGCCGCAGATCACCGGAACAAAGGCCGACTCGCCAGGGGTGTGGACCGAACTGAGGACGCGCTTGCGAATCGCCGCTTTGATTTCGGCCTGCGTCGGCTCTTCCCCGCGGAGGTACTTCTCGAGGATATTGTCGTCGGCCTCGCTGACCTTCTCGATCAACTGCTCGCGAAAGTGCTTCACGTCGTCCATCATGTCGGCCGGAATCTCGCCGACGACGTAATCCGCGCCCATCGTTTCGTCTTTGTAGGTGATCGACTTCATCTGGATCAGGTCGACCACGCCGAGGAACTTGTCCTCGGCGCCGATCGGGAGCTGGATCGCGACCGGGTTACCCTCGAGCTTGGAGATGATCTGGTCGAAGGTGCGCCTGAAATCCGCGCCGATGCGGTCCATCTTGTTGACGAAGCAGATCCTCGGCACCCGGTACTTGTCGGCTTGACGCCAGACCGTTTCCGATTGAGGCTCGACGCCGGCCACCGAATCGAACACCGCGACCGCACCGTCGAGCACGCGCAGCGAGCGCTCGACCTCGGCCGTGAAATCGACGTGCCCGGGAGTATCGATGATGTTGATGCGGTGATCGCGCCAGAAACAGGTCGTCGCGGCGGAAGTGATCGTGATCCCCCGCTCCTGCTCCTGCTCCATCCAGTCCATTACCGCGGTGCCTTCGTGCACTTCGCCAATCTTGTACGTAATCCCGGTGTAGAACAGGATCCGTTCCGTGGTCGTGGTTTTCCCGGCATCGATGTGCGCCATGATGCCGATGTTCCGCGTCTTGCCGAGTGGTGACTGCCTGGGCATTCCTGGGTCTCTGAATCTGGTTATCTGGTCAAGTGGTCATCTGCTCGTCGCTTGATCACTTGGCATGATCAAAATGACCAGCGGACCAGATGAGCAAATGCGCGCGCGGACGTCGGCGTTACCATCGGTAGTGCGCAAACGCCTTGTTGGCTTCGGCCATCCGGTGCGTGTCTTCGCGCTTCTTGACGGCGCCCCCTCGCAGATTCGCCGCGTCGAGCAGTTCGCTGGCGAGCTTTTCCTGCATCGTCTTGCCATCGCCGCGAGAGGTGGCGTAGCCGACAATCCAGCGAATGCTCAGCGACAGACGACGGTTCGGGTTCACTTCGACCGGCACCTGATAGTTCGAGCCGCCGACGCGCCGCGACTTCACCTCGAGACTGGGCTTGACGTTGTCGATCGCCTTCTTGAAGACCTTCAGCGGATCGTCGCCGCTCTTCTCTTTGATGATGTCGAAGCTCTTGTACAGAATGCGCTCCGCGGTACTCCGCTTCCCGTCGCTCATCACGCAGTTGATGAACTTGGTCACGAGCGCGCTCTGATAGAGCGGATCCGCCGGAATGTCGCGTTTGGCAATGACTCGTCGTCTCGGCATGGCTGCTCCCAGTCCTACGCTTTCTTCGGCCGCTTTGCCCCATATTTGGAGCGACCCTGCATCCGACCCGCCACGCCCACGGCATCGAGCGTCCCGCGTACCACGTGGTAGCGCACGCCGGGGAGGTCCTTGACACGACCGCCGCGGATGAGAACGAGCGAATGCTCCTGCAGGTTGTGGCCGACCCCGGGAATGTAGGTGGTCACCTCGATGCCGTTGGTCAACCGCACGCGCGCCACCTTACGGAGCGCGGAGTTCGGCTTCTTCGGCGTCTGCGTGAAGACGCGCACGCAGACACCCCGCTTCTGGGGACTGTTCTGCAACGCCGGGCTCTTGGTCTTGCTGACGATCTTCTTGCGTCCGGCCCGCACCAACTGACTGATTGTCGGCATCCTTCATCCCATCATCTGGTCAACCGTCGCGTAGCCATTGGCATTGCCATCGAACAATCCAATGACCAGATGATCAGCGGACCAAATGATCAACGCGTCCCGCGTCAGCGGGCGCCGTGTTGCTCCAGGCCTAGAAGCCTACGGCTTGGCGCCTGAAACTCTCTACCCTATGCTCGTAAGAATGTCGTGCGACGGACCGGCTTTGCCCAAGCAGACAATTGAAAGCCTGGGGCAGAACACACTCTCTGTCGAAGGGTCGAGGCTAGATAGGGTGTCCCAGCCCCGACAGAACCTTGCGAATATAACACGGCACTTCATACTCTGCAACCGATCGATGCGCGCGGCCCTCTTAATCAGCTTGATCAGCGCGGGTTGATCAGCTGATCAGCGCGGGGTCGATCAGCGCGGGGTCCGCAAAGAAACCGTGCACGACCGGACTGAGCACGGCGCCGCGGAGTTATCGACCGACTTCTTCGACCGACTTCTTCGACCGACTTCTTCGACCGACGACCGCGAATACAAGCAACGGATACCACAGAGACGACTGGCCCGCCACGTTGATTCCTTGATATAGTGCCGCTCGATAAACGGCACATTTTATCAGTACATGTCTCTCAACGCAGAGGTCACCATGATTCGTTTCAGGTTCGGTGTCGCAGCCATCGGAGTCGTCGCCCTGGCCAGTTCGATGATGGCCGCGCAAGCCCCCACTGGAGAGCCCCCCGCTGGCGGGCAACGGGCCGCAGGGCCTCCCCCGGCACCGCCCAAGAACCTGCAGGTTCTTCCCAAGGACACGCCGGCCGGCCAGGTCGTGACGATCATGCGCGGCTTTACGACGGCCCTCGGCGTCCAGTGCGGGTATTGCCACGTGTTCGAAGGTGCCGGCAACCCGGCCAATGACATGGCTGCCGATACGAAGACCCCGAAGCTGGTCGCGCGCGTCATGATGCAGATGATGAATGAGGTCAACCAGAAGCTCGCCGCGAATATCAAGAAGCCGGCGGACCAGTTGACCTCGGTGGGTTGCATGACATGCCACCGCGGCCAGGCCATTCCCACCATTCCACCGCCGGCGCCCCCGGTCGGACGTCGTGGTGGTGGCCCGCCTGCCGAAGGGGCGGCCCCCGCCGCACCACCGCAGGGCCGCTAGGGCTCGTCAGGAAATACGCGAACCATCACCATTCGCGCGTCGGAACCGCCTGGACTGGTCCAACGCGCCCGGCGGCCATGTCGGCCGCGTAGTAGTTCTCTCCTCGGATCGGTGCGCCTGCCAGTCGACGCAGCAGCGTGAGCTGCCCGACGTGCGTCAGCGCGTCGGCCACCGGTCCCTGCAGCAGCCGCTCCGCCGGCGCGGCCAGAGCCTGATCCGAGGCAAGGGCGTCGTCGAACGCCTTCAACCCGTCGAAAAACCGGGTCACTTCGCGCGGCCAGTCAAGGGGCGGCGAGTCGTGCCACGTTTGGGCGCCTCGCACAAGCGACAGCGCCCATTCGAACAGATCGCCGATGTGAGCCAGAATCTCCTCGGGCGATCGCGATGCGTCGCCAGCGCGAAATCCGGCGAACCCTTCCGGGGCGTCCGTGATCGCTTTCCGACCCCGATACGCCACCGCGGCCAGGGCATGACGTAGCAGGTCTCGCTGTGGATCGTTCATGCTCGCTCCAATCATCTCTCGGGCGATTCGTGCGTCAGACCAGCTACGGGGCACTGGCGCAAAAAATCAAGCTGCAGCAGGTCACCGCACCCTCCGCCTTTGCGATCTCGGTGACGTCCACCTGGGCCACGCTGAAGCCCCGGCCCTCGAGCCGGGCACAGGTGCGGGGAAACGCCGTTGGATAGATCAACGCCGCACCGACTCGAACCGCATTGGCGCCGTACGGCTCGGCGGGATGCACCTCGATCACGGTCAAGGGGAGGAAACGTTCGACCTCCACCCACTCCGGATTGATCAGCAGCGTGTCGTCGGACACGGCGGTGACGGCCGACTTCAGGTGCAGGCAGCCGCGCACGGACACGATGTGCACCGTGTAGCCGCTCGGGGCAAGGTGCCGCACCAGCTGCGAAATGGCCGCCGCATTCGTCCGCGTCGATTCGCCGACGAACACTCGCCTGCCGACCGTGAGCACGTCGCCGCCATCGATCGTTGCAGGCGCCTCGATGTGCACGACCGGTCGGTAGGCGGCCATCGCCGCTGCGACCGCGGCGGTCTCGCCTCGCCGCGACCCGGCACCGGGGCGAGTGATCACGGCCACTTCGTCGAACACCACCGCCGTGTCTTCGATGAACACCGAGTCCGGCATCTCGTCCTCCGCCGCGAGCCGGACGACGGAACACCCGGCGATCGTCAATTGGTGCTCGTAGGCGTCGTGCTGGCGGCGAGCGATCTCCAGATCGATCGGCTCACGCTCCAGGTGCGTGAGTTCGCATCGCGCGAGTGCGGGGCTGATGTCGCGAGTCAGGGCCAGGCGCATGTCTTCACACTTCACACTGGAGACTGCTTCAGACGCCTTCAACGATGAACGTGTCGCTCCGCGCGGTGTTCGCACGAATCAGTTTCGGCTCGCTGTACTCGGCGGACATCCACCAGGCCTTCGCCCGCGCCAGCGTCGGAAATTCGAGAATCACGACCCGCTTGGGATTCGCCGTCCCTTCGAGCGCTTCGGCCCGGCCGCCGCGGACAAGGTATCTGCCGCCGAACTGCTCGACCGTCGCCCCCGCGGCGCGTGCGTAGTCGGCATACCGCTCCGGATTCGTCACATCGATGTTCAAGACCACATACGCAGCCATGGATCCTCGTACCGACCGCCCTGCTCCTTACCCATCACGCTGCGGCCTCGGCGGTCAGGGCGGCAGACGTGGCATCTTCGCACGCTCGGCGCGCGATGTCTCGTTCAACCCTCGAACGTGTGCCGGACAGGCCCGCGCTCGACGCGCTCACGGGGCAACAACGCACTGGCGGCTGAATGCGCTGAAGGAGGGCCCATGACACGGCGGACGCTTGACCGACGACCGGCGTGATGGTCAGAGGACCCGCATGACGTCCGACCGCGTGATGATGAAGGTCTTGTCGCTCTTGAAATCGCGCACCAGCACGGCCGGGCTCTGTGGCGTGATCATGGTCGCCAACAGATCAACCGGGATCGAAATGTCGACGAACGGAAACGCCGGCTGCATGATCGATTCGATCGGCTGACCTTTGATCTCCGGCGTCTGCACCAGCGCCGCGTAGAGGTACGTCTCGCTGAGCGATCCGACCAACCGTTCGTCGTGGGTGATCGAGATTTGCGAGAAGTCGTTCTCGTTCATCACGCGTAACGCGTGCTCGACCGGCTCGTTGCATTCAACCGAGAACAGCTCACCCGACAAGCCGGTCGCGACCAGGTCGCGCGCCGTCATCCCGGTCTTCTCGAGAAATCCCTTCTCGCGCATCCAGTCGTCGTTGAACATCTTGCCCAGATAGCGCGAACCGTGATCATGAAAGATCACCACCACCACGTCGCTGGCGGTGAAACACTCCCGCAACTGAAGCACGCCGGCCATGGCCGACCCCGCGGAATTACCCGCGAAGATGCCCTCTTCCCGCGCGATGCGTCGGGTCATCGCGGCCGCATCCTTGTCGGTCACCTTCTCGAAGCCGTCGATGATCCCGAAATCGACGTTGCGCGGGAGAAAATCCTCGCCGATGCCCTCGGTGATGTAGGGGTAGATCTCGTGCTTGTCGAAGATCCCGGTCTCCTTGTATTTCTTGAAGACGGAGCCGTAGGTGTCGATGCCCCACACTTTGATCGCCGGATTCTGCTGCTTCAGATAGCGGCCCACGCCGCTGACGGTCCCGCCGGTGCCGACGCCGACGACCAGGTGCGTCACGCGGCCGTCGGTCTGCTCCCAGATCTCCGGCCCCGTCTGCTCGTAATGCGCCGCCGGGTTCGAGGGATTGTCGTACTGGTTGGCCTTCCACGACCCCGGAATCTCCCTCGCCAGGCGCGACGACACCGAGTAGTACGAACGCTCGTCTTCCGGGTCGACGTTGGTGGGACAGATCACCACTTCGGCGCCGAACGCCTTCAACGCATCGATCTTTTCCTTCGATTGTTTGTCCGTCGTGGTGAAGACGCAACGGTAGCCGCGGACGGCAGCGACGATGGCGAGGCCCATCCCGGTGTTGCCCGACGTGCCTTCGACGATCGTGCCACCCGGCTTGAGCAGGCCAGCGCGCTCGGCGTCGTCGATCATCTTGACGGCGATGCGGTCCTTGATCGAGTTGCCGGGGTTGAACGTCTCGACCTTGGCCAGGACCTCGGCCGCCACGAGATCGCGGGTGATCCGGTTGATCCGGACGAGCGGGGTGCGGCCGACGGTCTCGAGAACACTGGCGCTGATTTTCTGCACCGAGTCAGTGTATGACGTCGAACCCGGCGGCTGCCATCGAGACGCCTGGGCAGTGCCGGGTTGGGATGGCACTTTTCCGAGCGATCGCGGCCTCCCTCCGTCGGTAGCGCGTCCGCGAACAGGTCGAAACGGAGGACCGCGACGAAACAGTCGATCGGCCGCAGCCGCTCTGGCTTACACTGTAGCGATGCGACGCCGGCACCTGCTGCTTGCCGTTTTTGTCACTGTCGTCGGCGTCGGCCTGTGGTTGAGCCCGCGCGCGCACGTCGCGGGGCAGTCGCTACCGACCAAAATCAGCGATAAGGACTTCTGGTCGCTGGTCGTCGGCCTGTCCGAGCCGGCCGGCTTCTTCCGCTCCGACAATCTCATCTCCAACGAGATGGCATTCCAGCACGTGATCCCCGAACTGCAGAAGACGCAACGCCGCGGGGCGTATGTCGGCGTCGGCCCCGATCAGAATTTTACTTACATCACGGCGATGCGCCCGAAGATGGCGTTCATCATCGACATCCGGCGGCAGAACATGCTGCTCCACCTGATGTACAAGGCGCTCGTGGAGATGTCGACCGACCGAGCCGACTTCCTCTCGCGATTGTTCTCCCGCGCCCGACCGGCAGGACTTGCTGCCGACGCCACGGCGCAGACGCTGCTCGATGCCTTCGAAGCGGTCAACGCCGATGAAATGCTCCAGCAGCGGAACCTGCGGTCAATCTTCGATCACCTGGAACGGACGCACGGCTTCCCGCTGACGGAAGCCGACGAAAACAGCATCAAGTTCGTCTACAGCTCGTTCTACCTCGGCGGACCGGATCTCCGTTACTCGTTTCCGCGCAGCGATTTCGCCGGGCCGCAGTGGTTCCCGACCTACGCGGAGCTCATGGTGCAGACCGACCTTCGCGGTGAAAACCACAGCTACATCGCCTCGGCAAAGAATTTTGGCGTGCTGCAGGAGTACGAGAGGAACAATCTGATTGTGCCGCTGGTCGGCGATTTCGGCGGCGACCATGCGATCCGCGCCGTCGGCCAGTACTTGAAAGACCACGACGCGACCGTCACCGCCTTCTACACCTCGAACGTCGAGCAGTATCTGTTTCAGGGCGACCCCTGGAAGAAATTCTTTGCCAACGTCGGCACCCTCCCCCTCGACGAGCACAGCACCTTCATCCGGGCCTACTTCAGCCGGATGGGCTATCGCTTTCAGACCAGCGGGCCCGGGCTGCAGTCTTCGACGCTGCTGCAGCCAATCCGCGGACTGGTGAACGACTTCAACCGCGGCGAAATCCACACCTATTACGACGTCGTCTCGCGATCGAAGTAAGGGCCTAAGCACGAGCTTCGACCTGGCTGCGACAGCGCTGTTGAAACGGCGCTTGGGGCTATGTGCCGGCCAGGGGCCCGAGTGGAACCGGCCCGCTGCTGCTGCGATCCCCGGTGAGAACGCGCCTCAGATACCCGGCCTGCCCAAGATGAAACGCGGCGTGCGCGCACAAGTGCAGTAGAAACACACGCGTCCCGAAGCTGACGCCGAGCACAGGCTCGGGGAATGGCGACGCCAGCGTAGTGGCAGCGACGCCTGGCATCACATCTCGCACGACGGCGGCCGCGCGATCGAGCTCGGCGTACACCTCTTCCCGGGTGCCGCTCGGTCGGTTGAACTCGGCTTCGCGGTCGCGCACGTAACCCGTCTGACCCAGAACGGATCCGACCAAGTACTGCAGGCCGCCGGCCACGTGCAGGGCGAGGTTCGCCGCCGAGTTCGTGATGCCGGGGACCGTGTGCCACATCTTGTCCTCGTCTGGAAACAGCGCCAGCTCGCGCTTGAATCCTTCCAGTTCGCGGAGCAGCAGCGTCGTGATATCGATCGAGATCTCGTTCATCGTGCACCAAAGATACTTCGAGACCGGCCGACCTTCGACACAATAAAACTCCACGCCTGCACCAGCACGCATCCGCAAAGGCAGGACCATCGTGGCCGCGGCGCCACCGGATTTTGACTTTATTTTAGTTATAACTAAAATATGTGGCGTGCTGCTCGAGTCTTCCGCCCTGAGTGCAATCGCCTCGGCGCGACGGCGCGAGATCTTGCGGCTGATCTGGGAGAACGAACTGGCGGCGGGCGACATCCACCGCGCCATGCCCGACATCACCTTCGGAGCAATCTCGCTGCAGCTGCGGACGCTCTCCGAAGCGGGCCTCGTGGACTGCCGACCGGAGAAAACGCGGCGCTTCTACCGGGCGCGCCGCGCCGCCCTGGGTTCGGTGGGTCAGGCGCTCGAACGCATGTGGGACGATGCGCTGTGGCGGCTGAAGCTGGCGGCGGAGCTGGAGACCACGCGTCGCGGCCCGAAGCCTCAGGGCGGACCAGGCACGTCTCGAAGACCGGGCGTCATCCGTCACGGCGCTCGTAGGAAAACTTCCAAACCACGGGCACGAAAGGTCTGAGACATGGCCTGAAGCTCAGACGTCTGCCCCCACGTTCACCCGTCACACTTCTTGGAGTATCGCCATGACATTTCCGCATCGGCTCGATCGGACCATTACGATTCGCGCGACGCAGGATACGGTCTTCAGTTTCTTCACCGATTCTGCGCGCTGGGCGAGCTGGTGGGGCGCGGGTTCGACCATCGACGCGCGGCCCGGAGGCGGAGTCCGTATCCGACTCGCCGACGGCACTGAAGTGACTGGCGAGGTGCTCGAGTTCCTCGCGCCCGAGCGGATTTCCTTCAGTTACGGGTTCGTCAGCGGCCGGCCAATTGCTCCGGGCGGCTCGCTCGTCACCATCGAGCTCCAGCCCGACGGAGACGGCACGCGGCTGCATCTGTGGCACGAATTTGCCGATGAGGCCGCCCGCGACGAGCACGTGCAAGGGTGGCGGTATCAATTGGCGCTCTTCAGCAACCTCGTCGCCGACCAGGTCCACGCGGGCGCCGCGGCGATTGTGGACGCGTGGTTCGAGGCGTGGCTGGAAGTCGACGTCGAGGCCCGCGGAAAGTCTCTCGCCCGCATCGCCACTCCCGAGGTCCGCTTTCGCGATCGTTTCGGCTGCACCGACGGCATCGCCGATCTGCTGCCGCACATTTCGGCGGCGCAACGCTTCATGCCGAATATTCAGATGACGCGCCGCGGCGACATCCGGCAGTGCCAGGGCACCGGCCTCGTGGAATGGACGGCGATCACCCCGGATGGCCAGGAGCGCGCTACCGGTACTAACGTATTCGTCTTCGCGGCCGACGGACGCATTGAGTCGGTCACCGGGTTTTGGAAGATGTAGTAGTGATAGGATTCCTAATTCGATTCCAGTCACGAGGAGCAGACAGATGATTAAAGCGAGTGCCGGCAAGCTGCTGGCGACGACGATTACGGGCTCGTTGC
>JBDTVS010000135.1:0-135618 GCA_040007095.1 Acidobacteriota bacterium | reverse complement strand
GATCGGCAATCTTGTCCGGGTGACCTTCCGTCACCGACTCGGACGTAAATAAATGACGCGCGGTACCGCTCATGCGTTGCTCCTTCGCTCAGACAGCGTGAGAACCTGACAGGGAACTGACGATTAGTACTTGGAGCCATGCACGACGTCAAGTCACTCGGCCGTGTCAGTCGGGACAAGCCATTGGCCCGCCACTCGGCCGGCTCCTATCTGACTGGACGAAACTGCTCCAGCAGCCGACCAAATTCGGCGCGCTCGGGGTTCAGCCTCGCGCCCTCGATCAGCTGGTTGCGGGCGTCTTGATAACGCTGAGCCCTGATGAGGGCGGCCGCAAGTTGCAGGCGCGCATCCGCATTTTCCGGCTCGTAGCGAACGGCGGCGGCAAATCGCTCGACGGCTTCGGCATTACGTCCCGAGGCCGTCAGTAGAAGTCCCAGACTGAAATGCGCCGGGGCATAATTCGGCGACAGCCTGATGGCTTCTTGAAACTGCTGAACGGCGCCCTGAGCATCGCCGGACAGCGACAACGCGGTCCCCAATCGATGATGCAGCGTCGCATTCTCCGGCGCGAGCGCAACCGCCTCGCCGAAGGCGGACGCCGCGGCGGCCCAATCGCGGCCGTCGAGCGCACGCAGGCCCCGTTTTTCGTACGACGTCGCGCTGTGCAGCACAAGCGCGAGCTCCTGCATGCGCGGATCCGACGGACCGATCTCGACCTCGCCGCGCTGACGCGACTGCGCCTCTGCTTTGTCCATCTCGCCGAGCCCCCGATAGGCCAGGGCCAGGGGATAGTGGACCATCGAGGCACGCGCATCGATCGACAGGGCCCGCTCAAACGACTCGGCCGCATGCAGGTAGTCGCGGTTTGCCAGCGCCGCGCGGCCCTGACCGGAGAGCGCCGCCACCGACCGTGGCTCGAGAACCAGAGCCCGCGCGAACAGCGGCGCGGCGTCCGACGGCTTGCCCAGATCGAGGTAGGCGACTCCGAGCCAGACCAGCGTGGCCACGTCGGGGGGGCCGATCGCGAGCGCCTGCTCGAATGCGTGCGCCGCATTCGCCAGCTCTCCTCGCGTGCGGTACACGTGACCCAGGTAGTACGGCCATCGAGATTCGCCCGGCGCGAGCGCCTGCGCATTCTGATAGCAGGGCTCAGCCGCGTCGAGGTACTCGGCGGCCATCAACAGATTGCCCATGTCGCCGTAGGCCGCGGCGAGTTCGGCGGGAGGCCGCGCATCGGCGATCTTCTTCGTCAGACTCGTGTAGGCCGCTCGCATCTGTTCCTGGACCGATGTGTCCATCCGCGACAGATCCGGCAGTGAGACCGGCCGCAGCGTGGCCGGTTGGAGGCTCACGGATTCCGGACGCGGTGCACTGCCCGGCCGGGAGCACGCGGCAGTTACCACCACCAACAGGCAGGCCGCCGCCACCGCAATCCAGCCCAGAGTCCGGCTGAAGCCGGACACTACGCCCGGAACGTGCGAGATGCACATAGCGTCCGGTTTCAGCCCAATGCCTTTCGGAAATTCTCTGCATCGACGAAACGGCCGGAAAATGGGTCGCGCCAGCGAACGTTGCGAGCGCCGCGAATCAAGCGACAGACGGGAAACCGCGCCCAAAGGGCCGAGTCCGGCGCAGCTCGCGGAGCTGCGCCTGCAGTGCACCTGACCCGGAGAAGCGGTTTCCCGCGGCTTCAGCCGGACCTCGCGTGGCCGTCGCGGCTCGATCACCGGCCGGTGCCCTCGATCAGCGTGGTGTAGCGGTCGACCGGAACGTCGCTCCACTCCTCGCTGTTGCCGCCGGGCCAGATCACGCGGACTCGTACCGGTTTCGACGATTGTGCCAACCCAGCCACCACGCGTGGATCGTTCGCCGATGCATAGCTGCCGTCGGCGCGCGCTCGGCGCCAGATCGTCAGTCCATCCTCGCGCGTGATGGCCACCCTGGACCCGAGCATGTCTCGGACTCCGGACGGCGACAAGCGACTCGGCGCGGGCGGGCGCGACGAGCGTCCGGCCAGACGCAGACCGACCCAGTGATTTCGATCGCCGACGGTATTGATCAACAGTCGAACCGCGCCGCTGTTGTTGGTCACCAGCACGTCGGTATCGCCATCGTTGTCCACATCGCCGAAGGCCGCTCCGCGGCTCACTTCGGACACCTGCAGCGCGGCGCCGCCGCGGCCGGTAGCGTCCTCGAAGCGGCCGTCCCCCAGGTTGAGAAGGAGCAGCTTGGTCTGGCGCAGCGGAAACGGATCCTGGGCCTGTCGCTGCGACTCGATCGTCTGCACTGCGCCGTTGACGATGAGGGCGTCGAGCCGGCCGTCGTTATCGACGTCGATCCACGCCGCACCGAAGCCGGTGAATGGCTGGCTGGTGCCGGCGAGGCCCGAACGCTCGCTCTGCGCCTCGAACAGCGCCGACCCGTCGTTGACGAACAGATCATCCCCCTCGCCCCGCAGGTTCGCCACCAGGAGATCCTCGTCGCCGTCGTTGTCGAAGTCGCCGGCATCGACACCCATTCCGGCCTTCGCCTTGCCGTGCGGGTTCATCGCGGTGCCCGACAGCAGTCCCATGTTTCGGAACGTCCCGTCGCGCTGATTCATCCACAACTGGTTGGGCTGGCCGTCGTTCGCCACGAAGATGTCGATCCACCCGTCGCCGTTGAAATCGGCCGCGGTCACGCCGAGCGCTGGACCGAAATCCCGCGCCATCCCGGCCCTGGCGGTCACGTCGCTGAACGTGCCGTCGCGGTTGTTGTGATACAGATGGCTCGGCTGCGGCCGGTAGGCGTTCGGCGAGCAGTAATCCGGCCTGCCGGATGGGCTGAAGCAGGAGATGTTCGCCTCCGGGCGATAGCTCAAGTAGTTGCCGACGAACAAATCCAGCCAGCCATCGCGGTCGTAGTCGATAAACGCCGCGGAAACGCTCCACGACGGATCGTCGGTCCGGCTGGCCTTGGACACATCCGTAAACGTGCCGTCGCAGTTGTTCCTCCACAACTGGTTCGCCCCGAGGTTCGTGAGATAGAGGTCGACACAGCCGTCGTTATTGAAGTCGCCAGTGGCCGCGCCCATTCCGTAACCGCCGGCGGCAATGCCACTTTCGCCGGTCACGTCCGTGAATTTCAACGTGCGCGTGCCGTCCTGATTCATGACCAGGTCGTTCCGGAAGAGTTGTCCCCGAAGCGGCGCGGCAGGCGGCGGAAACACGGCGTCGCCGGCGCCGATCTTCTGCCCCTGAACCAGAAAGACGTCGAGGTCGCCGTCGTTGTCGTAGTCGAAGAGGGCCGCACCGGATCCGATGATCTCGGAGTAGAAGAACTGCCCCGTCATCCCGTTGAAATGGACGAAGTTCAGACCAGCGTCGGCGGCCTTCTCGACGAACCAGTCGGGCGTCCTCTGGTCTGAGACCTCGCGGGAGTCAACGGGACGAGCCGGACGGCTGCAGCTGGCGAGTGGCAGAACGGTGAAGAGACAGAGGGCAAAGACCAGAAGCCGGTTGAAACAACGACGTTCAACGCAGAGACCGCACAGGCCGTCGTATTTCTTCACCCGCGGTTGGTTCTAACGCTGACCTGTAGCCGCTTCCAGGTCGTGAGTCAGTTTCACGTCAATCACCGAGCGCACCGGCACGCCGATCCAACAACGGCACATGTTCTCGGTGATCTCGGTGGTGAACCTCGTGCAGCCGCTGAAAATGACCACCACTGCCTCTACGTTTACTTGACCGGCGCCGGCGGGTCCGTCTTGCACGGGGTCGGATTCCACTTCGAACCGTCCGCTTCCAGCCTGAAATGGGTGCTGGTGACGAATATCTGTTGCAGATATTTCGGGTCGTCCACCTGCGTCCGAATCAGCAGGTAGACCGCACCATCCGGCTCCGGACCGAGACGGTCGATATACTCGGTGATGACGGCGTTCTCGCTGTAGGGGACGCCGTTCTTGCGCAGATAGCCCTCGCGCATGTTCGTAGTGACGACCTTCAGCGCGCCCGGACGGCCCGTTATCGAGGCGCGGCCCTGCCCCCCGATGGCGCCGACGGCGTTGCCGGCCCCGCCGCGACCGACGGGTGGTACCTCCCACTCCGCCACCGACGTGCCTTGCCACGTTTTCTCGCCGGAGGGGGCCGCCGATGCGCCAAACCGCAACACGCGCGTCTGCTGACCCGCGTCGTACTCCAACTTCAGCGCGGTGTCGTTCTCCCAGGTGATGTGAAGGCGCCCGGGCTGCCGGCTGATGCCGCCGACACCGTAGGCCTTGCACTGGTTGCCCGACGCCTCGTCCTTTGCCAGGTCCCAGGTGTCGGCAACGCGCCGCCCCTCGGCATTGAGTGGCAGGCTGGCATAGTCCCCCTTCGGCGGCGTCACCATGCGGAAGCGCCAATCCTCGGTGATCAGCGGGACCCAGTAGCCGGTCGGATCGTAGACCGCAGCCGCCTTTGGCGTTTGCGGTGGGCCTGGCTGCGCGCCACCTCGCCCACCGCCCCTCTGGGCAACGCCCACAAGCACCGGCAACAGGCACAGAACAACGGTCAACAGAGAAGCGTTCCTTGTGCTCGAGGTCATTTCTTTCCCTTGGGTGCAGGCGTCGCCGCGGGCGCAGGCTTCGGTGCGGCGGCCGGCTTCTGGTTCAGCGCTTTGCTGACGTCGCCATAGACAGCCTCGATGAACATCGCGGTCGTCCACGGCCCGGAGTCGGCGCCGTAGTGGAGGTCGTAGTCCAGCGTGGGCTTCGCCGCCTTCACCTGCTCCACGGTCAGGCCCCGCTTGACCATGTCCTCGATGCGCTCTTTGATGATGACGACCATATCCCGGTACTCGAGAACCTCCGACTCGTCACAGAGGTGGCCGTGGCCCGGAATCACATACGTGCCGCCTTCCTGCTCGTGCTTGGGCACGGCCAGGTCGAGAATCCGATTCAGGCCGGCGATGACACCGTGAACGCTGCCGCCGCTCTGCGTGTCGATGACCGGGTAGCCCGTCGTGATGAAAATATCGCCGGCGACCACCACATCCGAGCGCCGCAGGAAGACGATGGCATCGCCATCGGTATGCGCCGCCGCGTCGTGATAAAGCATCACCGCTTCATTGTTGAAGAAGAAATCCTTCTCTTCGGGAAAGAACGTATCGGTGGGCCAGGCCGCAGGGGCGGCCGCACCCGGCTTCCCGAGCGGGGCGCTCATCCGACTCAGCGCGTTTTCGTGAGAGAGGATCGACGTCGCGCCGCCTGCCGTGGTGCTGCCGGCCTTGCCGATGACTTCGTTCCCGCCGGTGTGATCCGGATGCAGGTGTGTATTGACGATGTAGCGGATCGGTCTGGGAGACAGCTTCCTGATCGCGGCAAGGACCTTGTCGCTCATTGCCGCGAGACCCGTGTCGACGACCAGCACGCCTTCGTCGCCGATTTGCACGGCGATGTTGCCGCCGGCGCCCACCAGCATGTACACGTTGCCCTGCACGGGCAGGACATGAACTTCGCCATCGCTCGGCATCTGGGCCTGCCGGATCTGCAAGCTGCGCTGCTCGGCAGACGGCTGCTGCGCAAACGCGGTACCACCAAGCGGACCACACAAGAGGCCAACACATGAACCACCAAGGACACAAAGATCGCGAAGAACACTGAGAGTCCTTGTGCTCTTGGTGTTCTCCGTGACCTTTGTGAACTTGGTGTTCTTGGTGTCTTGTATTCGACGCGCTGTGGTTCCGAAATGACTCGCGATTCTCATTGTGGTCCTACTTGGCCGCGGTCTTGGCAGCGGGGGCGGCCGCCGCGCTCTTCATCTTCGCCACGTACTCCGGAAACATCGTCTCGGCGCCACCGCGCGTCGCCTCGAGGGGAATCCCATACTTCGTCGCGAACTCACCCTGGAACGGGCTCTTGCCGGGCAAATAATGCGGCACATAGCCCTGCTTCAGGCCGGCCACCTCGTCGACGTACTCGCAGGGCCACAGCCAGCCGCCGGCCGGGCGCTCGTTGATCCGGAAGTCGGTGCTCTTCACGAGCGGTTCAGTCAGGTACGCCGGATCGGTCACCACCGTCACGATGGTGGCGATATTGCCGTGCCGGACCCAATGCTCGACCATCGTCGTGAATTCGCTGTTGGGGATGCCGTTGCGTCGGGTCCACTCCGACTTGATGTGGGTGGTATAGACGGTCAGGATGTCGCCCTCGAACTTCCCGGTCGAAAATCCTTGCCACGTGTGTTTTTCGTATTCTGGTGGATGCGGCCGGCCGTCCATCCAGATCGTCCGCGGCTGTTCGTAGGTGCTGACGTAGCCCTTGATGGCGACGAGTTGCTGGGTGTAGGGATCCTTCTCTTCCCAGAAACGCGTCTGGAGCGGACCGCGGTAGATGTAGTTCACCGTGTGCACCTTGCATTGGTGCTCGCGGAGCGTGAGGCGCGAGGCATCCCAGCTGTCGGCGTGCAGGCGCGCGCCGTCGGTAATCGGCAACCCGAGATAGTCCCCGAGCTCCGGACCCGGTCCTCTTTCGGGCTGGTCTTCGTGTACCAGGGGGCTCCAATCTCCGACGATGCTGAACTGGGCGTGCGCCGGACGGCTGACGAGCACCGCGATCAGCAGGCACAGCAGTACCGAAATCTTCATGCGAGTGCTGGTGTACATGTCACAGACCTCGAGATGTAATGCAGGAGCACGTAGGGCGAAAAAGTGATGAACCATCTTACCCGAATGAAGGATGAACCGGCCTACCGGTTCTCAGGTAGGTCGTTGTTCCGGTGCGCCCGGACCAGGCTCTGCTGTTGAACATCTTGGCGTTCACGACTGCCGCCAAACGGACATGAAAAGACCCGCCCCCCGACTGGAGGGCGGGTCGATGGCGATCCGACGAAGCGGTGAACTAGAAGTCGAACGTGACGGACACCTTCATCAACCGAGGCGCGATCACGGCGCTCGGTCCGAGCCAGGTGTTGGTCGCCGTGGTTGCCGTATACCCGAAGCTGGCTGCCGTCACGGTGGACTTGTTGAACAGGTTGTAGAGATCCAGGCTCAGGTTCGCCCGGGTCCTGCCGTATCGCAGAATCTTCCCGAGACGAAGGTCGAGTTGATTGATGCGATCGTAATACGCGGTTTGCGGCGGGATGAGCGCCAGGTTCGTCGTCGCCGTGGCCGACACCGCCGTGCTCGGCAGGTGACCGAGACCGCCCGAACCGACGGGGCGGGCGATGTCACCGTTGACTTCTGCATACGTGGCCGACAGCTCGATGCCGGGGATGTTCTGATACGACGCGCCAATCTGGACGTCGATCTTCGGCACCGTGTACGACCCGATGAACTTCAGCTGTGTCAGCCAGGCCTGCTCCACATGACAGGAATTGAGCGAGCTGGCTGTGCCCAGCACCGTCAGCAGCTCGACCAGGGGCGACCGGTCGCCGAACTTGCCGGCGTTGGCCGGATTGACGATGTCGCAGGTATCGGTCACCTGTCGCCCGGTGCTCGTGCCGCCCTGAAGAATAACTCCGTGGCCAAGGCGGGCATTGAGGCTGAGGTCGAACCCGTTCCAGTGGTCGATCACGCTGCTGCCCGGGAACAACCCATCCGACAGGCCCACGTAGTTCAGCACGGGCAAGGCGCCCACCGAAGGCTTCGCCGTGAAGAACTGGTCCGTGTAGATGCTGCCCGGCAGTGAAGCGCCGCCAGCCGAGACACCGGGCGCGGGGATCGTGCCCTGGCCGATGCTGAATGACTCGTAGTCGCCTGCCCCGCGATTCAAATCGTCCGTCACGAGGAAGTTACCGAACCACCGCCGGAAGTACCCCCCGTATACCGAGATCCCTTTGCTCAGCTCTCGCTGGCCGCTGACGGAGAACTCCCAGCTATACGGCCGCTTGCCCCAACCAAACCGCGCGTTGTCGTCGCCCGCCAGCTGTGTGCCCGGTGTGTTGGCATACATCGCCGCCGTCGCCTGTCCGCAAGTATCAACCTGGTTGAGATTGCCCGTCAGCCCGGGTGCCTGTGGGGCCGGATTGGTCAGGTCGCAGTCCGGGACGAAGTTGCCGTTGTTGTCGGTCCACGGCCGCGAGCCGAAGAGCGTTGTGGTGAACGGACTGAGCGCGATGAGCGGATTGCTCGCCACCAGCGACTGGCCGAGCACGTACTTCGCGAAGTTCACCTTGATCGCCGTCTTGCCGTCTCCACGCACGTCCCAGGCGACGGCCACCTTCGGCGTGATGTCCTTCTGGCGCACCGACGTGTAATCCGGTACATCGTAGTTGCGCAGGGGGGTGATGATCGACGGCGACAGGTGATACCCGGGAATACTGGCGGTGAAGGTGTCCATACGGATGCCCAGATTGAGCGTGATCCGGTTCATCGTCCACCGGTCCTGAGCGAAGAAGCCTCCCTCGCCATCGATCTTGCCGGTCACAAATGTCGGACAGTTCAGGGACGCGTCGTATGCCGCGACCGGCTTCGTGAGGCTGCCGTTCACCGTGCGGGCCAGCGGATCGTTACAGCCGTCGGTTCGCAGGTTCAGCGTCTGAGGCACCGGGATGCCCACTCTTCCGGCCGTGGTGGTCGATACGATGTAGCTGTAGGGAACGACCGAGCCGTTCCAGGCGCCGCGCTCGGCCCAGGAAAAGTCCATGCCGGCCTTGAACGCATGAGAGCCGGTCACGTACGACGCCGCAAAGTTCGTCCGCGTGTTCGGGTTGTGGCTCGGGGTGTAGGCCGCTCCAACGCGGCCGTGATAGTTGTTGATCAACTGCGTGTAGCCAGGCGTGACGCTCGGATTGTTATCCGTCACGCCGATCGCCAGCGGATCGGCGAGGTTGAAGGGCGAGATCGACCCTCCCCACGTTTCCTGGTGATGCCAGATGCCGGCTTCGAGGAGCAGCCTGTTGTTGACCGGAGACGACCACTGCAGCAACTGATCCGAGAAAGGGAAGAAGTACGCGTCGTTCAACGCCTCGTTCGAGATCGTCGTCACGCCGTTGCGCGACGTGCGCTTCTTGTTGTTGTAGTAGGCGCCGATTTTGTTCTTCGGGGTGACCTGCCACGACAGACGCAGCGTCTGCTCCTTGAAATTTCCGCCGCCGCCCAGTGAGGTCGCCAGCGGCTTGCTCAGGTCGGGCACGTAGGTCATCGTCGTGTTGTTCAAGAGGTTGGTCGGCGTCACGCCGGGCACGAAGTTCAAGTTGGGATAGTCCTGCGTCACGAAGTTGGACGCCTGCGTCCACCGCGCGCTGGCGAACCACCACAGCCGATCCTTGATAATCGGACCGCCGTAGCCGGGGTTGAAATCGTAGACCTTGTCGAGCGCTCCCGGCTGCGTCTTGAGCCCGCGCGCCTGCAGGCTGGCAACCGGATCGTCCGCAATCGTCGAGTAGTTGGTGGACTGCATCGATCCGTTGGCGCCGCTGAAGAACAGGAGGCCCTTGAACGTGTTGCCGCCGTCGCGCGGCACGTAGTTCATGCGAACGCCACCGCCGGCGAGGCTCGCGTCGGCGCCGGAACTGTCCACCGACATCTCCTGCATGGCCGTGAAGCTCGGCGACGAACTGAGCGACTCGCCGAAGCGGATCACCGTGGCGGCCGAGAGGCCGGCGATCGTCTGCCTCTGCTCGCTGGCCTTGCCTCCGTGGATCGACAGGTCGGTAAAGCTATCGCCTCCGGTGCCGCCAACATCCTGCAGATTCGCCGAATTGGCGTTGGTGGTCAGACCCCCTGTTCCGCTCGTTGCACCGAGGATCATGCCGGGCTGCAGCGCGGCCAGGTTGATGCCGAGACGTCCGGTGGGAATGTTGTCGATTACTTCCTTGGTCACGACCTTTTGAACCGATGCACTCTGGACGTCCACCAGCGGCGTTTCGCCGGTGACGGTGATCGTTTCCGACAACGTACCGACTTTGAGATCGGCATTGATGGAGGCGGTCGTCGAGCCCGTCACGTCGACGCCTTCACGCTTCACGGTGCTGAAGCCCTGCAGCGTGAAGGTCACGGTGTAGGTGCCCGGCAACAAGCTGATGATCTTGTATTGCCCGGATCCATCGGTGACGGCCGAGCGGACCTTTTCAATCAACACCGGACTGGCCGCTTCCACACTCACGCCGGGAAGCACTGCTCCGGAGGTGTCTTTGACGACGCCCGCAATCGAGGCACCCTGGGCCCTCACAGCCGCCGGCACGAGAGTCAGACACGTCGCGGCAAGCAGCACGAGCTTTGTCAACCCACGCATACACACGTCTCCTTCTTGATCGACGAACACACCGAGAGCCGAAAAAGACCCCTCCAGACCGGAGGGGCTTCCGGTCGTGCCAACCAAACCACGACGAACGCGGACTGTCTCCCTAGCAGTCTCGCAGTCCTTCTAAGTTCTCACTTCTGAGTTTTCAGTTCGGGCTGCGTTTTTTCAGCAGCCCTGCTAGAAGTCGAACGTGACCGACACTTTCGCCAGCCGCGGCGCGATCACCGAACTCGGCGCCAGCCACGTCGCGTACGCAAAGCTCGCCCCGGTGATCGTTCCCTTGTTGAACAAGTTGTAGAGGTCGAGGCTGATGTTGGCCCGGGTCCGGCCGTAGCGCAACAGCTTCCCCATCCGGAGATCGAGCTGGTTCAAGCGGTCGTAGTACACCGCCTGCGGCTTGATCAGCGACACCGTCGTCGTTGCCGTCGCCGACACGGCGTTCGACGGGAGTCGGCCGAGGCCGCCGTCGCTGGTCGGCCGGCTGATGTCGCTGTTGAGGGCGGCGAAGTTGGCCGCCACTTCGATGCCCGGGATGTTCTGATACGAGGCGCCGATCGAGACGTCGATCTTCGGCACCGTGTAGGACCCGAGGAACTTCAACTGCGTCAGCCAGGCCTGTTCCACGTGACACGTGCTCACGGGATTGGTAGCCGTGGCCGTGATCAGGGATTCGACCAGCGGCGAGCGGCTGCCGAACTTGCCCGCGTTGGCCGGATCGACGATGTCGCAGTTGTCGTAGATCTGCCTGCCGGTGCTGGTGCCGCCCTGGAAGATGACGCCGTGTGGCAAACGCATGTTGACGCCGAGATCGAAGCCGTTCCAGTGATCGATCACGTTGCTGCCCGGGAACAACAGATCCGACAACCCCACGAAGCTGTTCGCGGCCCGACCGGCGGCCGCCGCCGTCGGACTGTAGAACCCGCTCGTGATGATGTCGCTCGGAAGATTGAGGCCGCCAGACGACGCCGGCGCGGGATTCTGGATGAGGCTCGGCGTGATGCTGTAGGCGTTGTAGTCGCTCGCCTGGACCGAGAGATTATCGGTCACCAGGAAGTTGCCGAACCAGCGGCGGAAATAGCCGCCGTTCACGGAGATGCCCTTGGTGAGCTCGCGCTGAGCGCTCAGCGAGAACTCCCAACTGTACGGGCGCTTGCCCCATCCGTATCGCGAGTTATCGTCCCCGGCACCGACAGTTTGTCCGGTCGCGGGATCCAAGGCGGAAAAGTTTGCCGCGCCGCTGTAGAAGAGCGGGTTCACCGTGCCGCACGTGTCCACTTGTTGAAGAGAGCCGGCAGCCGTCGGACCCTGCGCGCCTGCATTCGTGAGGTCGCAATCCGGGATGAAGTTCCCGTTGTTGTCGGTCCACGGCCTCGTGGCCGTCAGCACGATGTTGGAGCTGCTGAGAGCAATCAGGGGATTGCTCGCCACCAGCGACTGGCCGAGCACGTACTTGGCCAGGTTCATCTTGAGCGCCGTCTTGCCGTCGCCGAACACGTCCCACGCGGCGCCGATTTTTGGCGTCCAGTCCTTGTTCTTCACGCTGTCGAACGCCGGCACATCATAGTTGCGGTTCGGCGTCAGGAGCGACGATCCGAGATGCACCGAGGGCAGGCTGGCATAGAACCAGTCGAGGCGCAGACCCAGGCTCAGCGTGACGCGGTTCATCGTCCAGCGGTCCTGCACGAACACGCCGCCCTCCTGGTCTATCTTGCCGTTGGTAAACGTCGGGCAGTCGATGCTCGAGTTGTAGGCGGTGACCGGCCTCGTGAGGCTTCCGCTGACGATCCTCGCAAGCGGGTCGTTGCAACCGTCCGAGCGCAGGTTCAGCGTCGTCGGCACCGGAATGCCCAGCCCTTTGCCGTTACTGGCCAGCGTGCTCACAATGTAGCTGTACGGGACGATCGAGCCGGTCCAGGCGCCCCGTTCCGCCCAGGCCAGGTCAACGCCGGTCTTGAACGCGTGGGAGCCGGTCACATAGGACGCGGCGAAATTCGTCCGCGTATTCGGGTTGTGGCTCGGTGTGTACGCCGCGCCGACCACACCGCGGTAGTTGTTGACGAGCTGCACGTAGCCGGGCGTCAACGATTGCGGGTTGTTGTCCGTGACGCCTATCGCCAGGGGGTCCACTGCCGTGAACGGCGCGATGTCCATCCCCCAGGTTTCCTGGTGGTGCCACATGCCGGCTTCGAGCAGGAGCCTGTTGTTGACAGGCGAGGACCACTGCACCAACTGATCCGAGAACGGGAAGAAGTACCCGTGGGGCGCCGCTTCCTTCGCGATCGTCCAGGGCGTCGCGCCAAAGTAATAGCCGCGGTCCCGCTTCTTGTTGTTGTAGTAGCCGCTGATCTTGTTCTTCGGCGTTGCCTGCCACGAGAGACGCAGCGTCTGTTCCCAGAAGCTGCCCCCGCCACCCCACGCCGTCTGCAGCGGCTGGGTCACGTCGGGTGCATAGGTCAACGTCGTGTTGTTGAGCAAGGTGGCCGGCGTCACGCCCGGGATGAAATTCTTGTTGGGGTAGTTCTGGGTGACGTAGTTCTCGGCCTGCGTCCACCGCGCCGTGGCAAACCACCACAGCTTGTCCTTCACGACCGGGCCGCCGTAGCCGGGGTTGACGTCGTAGACCTTGCTGAGCGCGCCCGGCTGCGTCTTAAGGCCGCGGGCCTGAAGGCTGGTGACCGGATCGTCGGCGATTGTCGTGTAGTTGGACGACTGCATGGAGCCGTTGGCGCCGCTGAAGAACATGATGCCCTTGAACGTATTGCCGCCGTCGCGCGGGACGTAGTTCATTCGGACGCCGCCGCCGGCGAGGCTCGCGTCGGCGCCTGAGCTGTCAACCGACATCTCCTGCATGGCCGTGAAGCTCGGCGACGAGCTGAGCGATTCGCCGAAGCGGATGACCGTCGCCGCCGACAGGCCGGCGATCGTCTGACGCTGTTCGCTGGCTTTCCCGCCGTGAATCGAGAGATCCGTAAACGTATCGCCGGCGGTGCCGCCCACGTCCTGCGCGGTCGCCGCATTCGCGTTCCCTCCGAGCGCGCCCGTGCCGCTCGTCGCGCCAAGAATCATCCCGGGCTGGAGCGCCGCCAGGTTGATGCCGAGGCGTCCGGTGGGAATGTTGTCGATCACTTCCTTGGTCACGACCTTCTGGACCGATGCGCTCTGGACGTCGACCAGCGGCGTTTCGCCGGTGACGGTAATCGTTTCAGACAACGTGCCGACTTTGAGGTCGGCATTGATGGCCGCGGTCGTCGAGCCCGTCACCTCGACGCCTTCACGCTTCACGGTGCTGAAGCCCTGCAGCGTGAAGGTCACGGTGTAGGTGCCCGGCAGCAAACTGATGATCTTGTATTGCCCGGATCCATCGGTGACGGCCGCACGTACCTTTTCAATCAACACCGGACTGGCCGCTTCCACGCTGACGCCGGGAAGCACCGCACCAGAGGTATCCCTGACGACGCCGGCAATCGCAGCACCTTGGGCATGCGCCGCCGCCGGCGCCAGCACCGCGCACGCAACGGCAAGCCACACGATCCACTTCAACCCACACATAGACACATCTCCCTCTGCGGTTCGATCCCCTGCGGTTCGAAATCCGTTCGCAATTTCTCGCGGTTCGTTTGAGATTGAGGCACCCGAGCGCACTTTGTAACTCTCGCGACCAGTCAAGTCAACGGGAAACCATCGTCAAAAAAACGGCAAAGAACTCGCGAGGAACGCAACCCCAAACAATTGGATCATCCGCAGGGCTGGCTCTCGGCCCACTGCCCACTGTCGTTCAGGTTTGCTCATCAATGTGCGGAGTCTGGGGCAGCATCGCGGTCGAGGACAGATACCTGAAAACAGGTAGCAACTCGACTGCTGGCGTCGTTTCTCGACGCGGCCCCCACCGGCATGTGGCAGCCACGGTGACAAACACCGACGGCCACAGAAACACCCCGACGCCCTTGGCCCAATCGACGCCGTCGGGTCCGAAGATCCGTCCGGCTTCAGACGCCGACAATGTCACCAGCGCGAACACGATCAGGGCGGCCCGCGTCATCCGATGCGTGCGCGGCGATTGCGCCGGATCGCTCAGCATGGCGGCCGCGGCGCAGAGCGTGAGGATGAAGCTCACATAGTGGTGTACCCACGTCCGTTCGGAGAACCACAGCATGAACGCCGCGACCGCGCCGATTTCCAGCAGGTATCGCGGCGATCGCAGCGTGTCGAGCCGCCGCCGCGTCCAGACCAGGCCGCAGATGGCCACCCCGACCATCACCGCGCGAACGAGCTGAAACACGGCCGCCGGGCTGAACGCAAACAGGTTCATGTAGTGAGCGCGGACCACGCCCTCGTGATTCGCCTCGAACACCGGTACCGCGCTGAAGAGACGCAGCGCGAAGCTGCCGAACGACTGACTCATCGCGTAGACCACCGTGCCGCGCGTCACGTAGGGCACGATCATGATCCGGGCCCACGCGGTCAACCAGCGCAGATTCTGACTCCAGCCGAAGATCGCGGCCGGCACGACGAGCGACCAAATCGCCACGCCCGCGACCGCGAACGCCGCGACGGTCCACCGCCGCTTCCACAGGAAGTACACGGCGAAGATCGCCGGCGTCACCTTGACGGCGATCGCCAGGCCCACGAGCAGGCCCGCGATCGCATCGGTCCAGCGGCGCTCGTCTTGCGCGAGGTACAAGCTGGCCATCAGCGGCAGCAGGGCGACGAAGTTCGTCTGACCTTCCTGCATGTCCAGCACCACCGGCAGCCACCAGCCGGCGAGGACAAGAACTGTCGCCGCGGCCGTCAGTCGCACGCCGCACCGCCGAACAATCGCGAGCGCGAGCGCGAACACCAGCCCGGCGAGCGGAAGCTTCAGGCAGACCCACACGAACTGCGCGGCGGGACGTGAAAGCGCGGTGAACGGGGCCAGGATCAACAGCGTGATCGGAGGGGTCGGGAGCCGATCGTTCACGTAGTCGGCGTGGTCCTGCACGAACGCCGGCGTCATGAGCATCCAGCGGTCGAAATCGTTGATGTGTCCGCCGAGCGGATCCTGGAGCTTGAGCGTGACCCGATAGTGCTGCTGGACGGCGATGCCCAGCGTCACGAGCGCCGCGACGAGCAGGAGGCGTCTGGTGAATCT
This sequence comes from Acidobacteriota bacterium, assembly GCA_040007095.1. Lineage (GTDB taxonomy): Bacteria > Acidobacteriota > Vicinamibacteria > Vicinamibacterales > CAVVIG01 > JBDTVS01. Next base: position 120,289 of record JBDTVS010000135.1, on the reverse strand, counting down.
GGTCATCGGTGTCGTGCGGTCATCTGGTCATGGTCGGGCGGCTTGGTCGGGCGTCACTCGCGGCTCGAGTCTGCACGGCTCATCCTCACATCAACGACCGGATCACCACGGGACGAGATTCGAAGGGTTTATAACACGATTCGGCGGCCTTGACAGGCGACGCGGCTCGACCGAAGGATAGCGGCATGATGCCCCGAACCATCGCCGCTCTCGTCCTCATCGCCACCATGGCGGCCGCCGCCGGCGCCGCGCCGCGCACGTGGCAAACCGGCACCTGGGGCGATATCACCATCAAGCGGCGGGTCGTGGACTTCGGGCCGGGAGCCAGCGGATTCGGACGCCCCGGGTCGACGCCGGCGATGCGGGCGCTCGCCGACCTGCGACACTTTGTGATCGAGAACGACGAGATGCGCATCGAGGCGGAAGACACGGTCTCGGTCGGCCGGCGCTCGTTCGAAGCGACGACCGGCGCGAAGGTCATGTTCGCCGTCGAAAAGAAGACGGTGTACGTGCGCGATCCCGGAGGGCCCGAGCACAAGTTGCGGCTGCTGAAGAAAGTCGAGCGATCGAAGGACGCCGCCGAACGGGACGGACGGTAAATGGCTGGCGGAGCTGTCCTGCCACCCTAGCGATCAAACTGCACGCCGATCTTGAGGAGACGCGCGTTCACGATGTTCTGCGGTACCTGCCAGGTCGCGAAGTTTTGTTCTGGACCAGCACGGCGTTGGTATTGAGCGCGTTGGCGAGATCGATGTTCGCGCTCGTTCGAACCCCGACACAGCGGCTTGGCCGCTTGCAGGTGTGGCAGACTTCAGCCTTCAGATTTCACAGTTCAGCGTTCAAAGTGTGAGAACACAGCCGACGACTTCTCTCGATTCCGAGCGTTTCGACGTCGCCATCGTCGGCGGCGGCAACGCGGGACTGTGTGCCGCTCTCGCGGCGGCCGAACGTGGCGCGCGGGTCGTCGTGCTCGAGACCGCACCGAGAGACCTTCGCGGCGGCAACAGCCGCCACACCCGCAACCTCCGCTGCATGCACGACGCGCCGACCGACGTGCTCACCGACGCGTACTCGGAGGAAGAATTTATCGCCGACCTCATGCGCGTCACCGGCGGGCAGACCAACGAGACGCTCGCGCGCCTGGTCGTGCGCGCCTCCGCCGGGTGTCCCGCCTGGCTCCGACGCTTCGGCGCACGCCTTCAACCCTCGTTGCGGGGCACGCTGCATCTGGGGCGAACCAACGCGTTCTTTCTCGGCGGCGGCAAGGCCTTGATGAACAGCTACTACGCGGCCGCCGAGCGACGGGGCGTGCGCGTCCACTACGACGCCGACGTGGTCGCGCTCGACGTCGCCGACGGCCGGTTCAACGGCGCGACCGTCAGCGTCTCCGGCCGCGAGACCACCGTGCACGCCCGATCCGTCGTGCTCGCCTCGGGTGGGTTCGAGTCGAATCTCGAGTGGCTGAAGGAGATCTGGGGCAGCGCGGCCGATAACTTCGTGATTCGCGGGACGCCATACAACAGGGGCACGGTCCTGAAACAGATGCTCGCCTGCGGTGCAGAACCGGTCGGCGACCCGTCGCAGTGCCACGCGGTGGCCGTGGACGCCCGCGCGCCGAAGTTCGACGGCGGCATCGTGACGCGTCTCGACTGCCTGCCCTTCGGGATTGTCGTCAACGCTCGCGGCGACCGGTTCTACGACGAGGGCGAGGATGTCTGGCCGAAGCGCTACGCCATCTGGGGACGTCTGGTCGCGCAGCAACCCGATCAGATCGCGTACTCGATCGTCGACGCCAAGGTCAGCGGCGCGTTCATGCCGTCGGTATTTCCGCCGGTCTCCGCCTCGTCCATCCGCGAGCTCGCCTCGCTGCTTGGCCTGTCGCCCGACGCGCTCGAAGCCACCGTCACGGCGTTCAACCGCGGCGTGCGGCCCGGCGCCTTCGATCTGCGCGTGCTGGACGACTGCCGCACGGACGGACTCGCCTTGAACAAGACGCATTGGGCCCAGGCGATCGACACGCCCCCGTTCTGGGGCTACCCGCTGCGGCCGGGCATCACGTTCACGTATCTCGGATTGAAGGTGGACGAGCGCGCACGCGTGCTGATGACCGGGGGACGACCCGCGGAGAACATCTTCGCCGCCGGCGAGATCATGGCCGGCAACGTGCTCGGGAAGGGCTACGTCGCGGGCGTCGGCATGACGATCGGCACGGTCTTCGGCCAGATCGCGGGCAGAGAGGCGTCGAATGCTGCCGGATGATCTGGTCCGCCACGGCCAGCACGTCATGACCGTGTGCAATGCCTGCCGCTACTGCGAAGGGTATTGTCCGGTGTTTCAGGCCATGGAGGACCGCCCAACCTTTGCCAAGGGCGACCTCGCCTACCTCGCGAACCTCTGTCACAACTGCGGCGAATGTCTGTACGCCTGCCAGTACGCACCACCGCACGAGTTCGGCATCAACGTGCCGCGCACGCTCGCCGTCGTCCGCCTCGCGTCGTACGAGGAGTCCTGCTGGCCGAGCGTGATGCGCGGCGCCTTCACGCGCCAACCAGCGCTCGCCGCGGCAACGCTCGTCGTGGGCTTCGCCGTCGTCTCGGCGGCGGCGGCATTGGCGGGCGACCCTGCCGGCGGCGACTTCTATCAGGTGGTACCCCATCACGTCATGGTGGCCATCTTCTCGGCCGTGGCCCTGTTTACCGTCGCCGCGATCGTCGTCGCGCGCGTGCGGTTCGCCGCGCGACTCGGACCGGCAGCCGCGCGAAACGTCCACGCCACGGGCCAGCTCCTCACTGGTCAGGACACGCCGGTCCGCGCCGCTGGCGTCGCGCTCGGCGACGCGCTGACGCTGCGTCATCTGCACGGAGCGGGCGAAGACTGCACCGACGCCGAGGAATCGCGCGGTCCATGGCGGCGGCGGTTTCATCACTGCACGTTCTATGGCTTCGCGCTGTGCTTCGCGTCGACCACCGTCGCGGCGGCCTATCACCTGATCTTCGGCTGGCGAGCGCCGTACGCGTACACCAGCCTGCCGGTCGCGCTCGGCACCATCGGTGGGATCGGGCTGCTGGTCGGACCGGCGGGTCTCTTCGCGATGCGCGGGTCCCGCGATCCCGCGCTCGGCGATCCGGCGCAACGCGGTCTCGAGATTTCCTTTATCGCCATGCTCTTTCTCACGAGCGCCACGGGGCTGCTGCTGCTGATGCTTCGGGGAAGCGCCGCGATGCCGGCGCTCCTCGTCGGCCACCTCGCATTCGTGCTGGCGCTGTTTCTCATGCTGCCGTACGGAAAGTTCGTGCACGGCATCCATCGGATGACGGCGCTGGTCACCTTCGCGAAGGAACGGCAGGCCGCACCAGGTCATCGCTGATGGCTGATCAATTCTTCTTCGCGTTTTCGTGTTTTCGTGGTTGCATCTTGCCGCGAGATATCAATTAAAGACTGGCCCACACACCCATGCACATGACTCCCGTCGGCGGATCGTCGGTCGCGGCGCGGCTCGATCGTCTGCCCATCGCGTCGTTTCATCGCCGCATGATGTGGTTGCTCGGCTACATCTTCTTCTTCGAGCTCGGAGACCTCAACAGCTTCGGGTTCGCCGCACCGGCCGTGCGAGAGGCGTGGCACCTGTCGCTCACCACGATCGCCCGCATCACGTCCGCATCGTTCGTCGGCATGTTCGTCGGCGCCACGACCGCGGGCTGGCTGTCCGATCGGCTGGGCCGCAAACGCGCGCTCGTCGTCACCACGACCTGGTATTCGGTCTGTTCGCTGTTGAACGCCTTCGCCTGGGACGTGACGAGTCTGGCGGCCGCCCGGCTCCTGACCGGCGTCGGCCTGTCGGCCATGACCGTCGTGGCCATCACCTACATCAGTGAGATGTTTCCGGCGGGCCGGCGTGGGACGTATCAGGCCTGGATCATGACGATCGGCCTCTGCGGAATTCCCGCGACGGCCTACGTCGCCCGCTTCGTCATTCCCCTCGCGCCGTGGGGATGGCGCGCCGTGTTCGTCTGGGGATCGCTGGCGCTGCTGTTCCCGTTCTTCGCTCACCGCCTGGAAGAATCGCCGCGCTGGTACGAGCACCACGGTCTCCCCGGCCGTGCCGACGAAGTGCTCACACGAATCGAGCGGCAGGTCGAACGCGAGACCGGCGCATTGCCTCCGCTGACCGCCGCTGCCGTAGAGGCCGGCATGACGCCGGAGGTGACGGAGTCTTTCGGCGCGGCTCCGACGATTCCGCAGGCCTACCTGCGTGGTCCTCGAGGCGGGTTCGGCGCGTTGGCTGCGTCTGGATCGCTCAAGCGCCTGGCGCTGTTCGTCTCGATCTGGATCGCCCAGACGCTCGGCTTCTATGGATTCAATTCCTGGGTGCCGACGCTGCTGACCGAGCACGGATTCTCGATCGTGCGCTCATTGGAGCATGCGTCGGTCATGCAGATCGGCGCCGTGCCGGGCGCCTGGATCGCGGCCAGCATCTCCGACCGGTGGGAACGCAAGTCGCTCATCGCGATCGTCGCGCTTGCCGTGGGAACCTGCGGCATGATCTACGGCCTGAGCTTTCAGACCTGGACGATCGTCGTCTTCGGTTTTCTCGTGGCGATGGGACAGCAGGTGTTCGCGCCGCTGCTGTATGCCTATACGCCCGAATGCTTCCCCACCGAGGCCCGCAACACCGGCACCGGCACTTCCTACGGCATCGGACGGCTCGGCAACGCGCTCGGCCCGCTCATCGTCGCCTATCTGTTCGGCGCGTACGGCTATACCAGCGTGTTCGTGTACATCGCGGCCTGTTGGGCCACGGTCGCGATTCTCGTCACGGTGTTCGGACCGCGCACCAAAGGCCGCACCCTGGCGTAGAAATTGGAGTGTCTCAGAAGTTCGTTGGCATTCTGCCGGCGATGCATCCCGGCGGGCGGCGTTCGCGAATCCGACCGCGCGAAGTTCAATGTCGTTGCATGCGAATGACTCGGGCTCACGGTCGCCCGATATCATTGGGCTTCTCGGCGGACCCGGTATAGGCTTGTGGGATGCCGGCTGTGGGCGCCGGTTTGGCGTCCAAATCACTGATGTCGTTCACCCTGCCGACCGCGATCGTCAGTCTGGCGCTGTTGCTGGCGGTGCCGATGCAGGGGACCGCAGCGCAGGCACCGGCCGAGGATGCGGCGCAGCGGGAGCTTCCCGTATCGCTGAGCCGGATTCGTGACGCGTTGAAAAAACCGGACCCGCGCCTGTCCAAGCCGCGGGCCAAGCCGGATTTCTCGGTTGATATCAACGAAGAGCAGCGGTTCCAGGATCTCGTGGACCTGCTCGACTTCAGCGCCATCCCCTCGCTGCCGGCGGTCCGGTTCGGCGGTTCACCGACCCAGCCGTTGTTCAACGTGAGTCTGTCGAACATTGGCGTGTCGGTGGCGAAAGGCGTGTCGAAGGCCCGGCGGGAGCGCGCGGAACGGCTGGCGCGTGAAGAAGTGCAGCGCGCACTGATCCAGTTCTGCTCGAGCCACGAATGCGCGGCGCGCTAGACCGGGTCGCGGAGCGCCAGGTGACCTAGTTTCGCTGTGGTATCGTACGCGGCGATGGCGAGCACGCCGACGACCGCCGGCGCCCCACAACCAGCCGTCCCTCGACGGTCCAGTCTCTTCAGCCTGCTCGGGCCCTATACGCCGCTCGTCGCGGCGCTCGTGGCCCTGACCATTCTCGGCAACGGACTGAACCTGATGGTCCCCCGGCTGATCGGCCGGGCCATCGACGGCTACACCGAGCAACGGCCGATTCTGGCCGGCCTGGTCCTGGAGCTGTTCTTGATCGCGCTCGGGATTTTCTTCTTCGCCTACCTGCAGAACGTCACGCAAACCTACGCCTCGGAGCGGGTGGCGCGAGACCTGCGGACCAGGCTGGTGGCCAAGCTGTCCGTCCAGGATCACGCCTACATTCAGCGCGTCACGCCCGCGGTGTTATTGACGAACCTGACGTCGGACGTCGACGCCGTCAAGATGTTCGTCTCCCAGGCCATCGCCTCGCTCGTCTCTTCAGTGTTCCTGATCATCGGCGCCAGCGTGCTGTTGCTGTCGATCAACTGGAGGCTCGGGCTGGCCGTGCTGTCGATCCTGCCGGCGATTGGCGTGTCGTTCTTTCTCGTCTTCGCTCGCGTCAGGAAGCTCTTCGTCAAGGCGCAGGCAGCGGTCGACACGCTGAATCACGTCATCAACGAGAGCATCCTGGGCGCCGCGCTGATCCGGCTGCTCAACTCGCAGCACCTGGAGTACCTCAAGTTCCTCGCGGCCAATACGAATGCGCGCGACATCAGCCTCAGCATCCTGCGGCTCTTCGCCAGTCTCATTCCGGCGATCGTCTTCGGCACCAACCTGGCGACGCTGACGATCCTGACGCTTGGCGGACGGTTCGTGATCCAGGGCTCGATGAGCCTCGGGGATTTCAGCGCCTTCAACAACTATCTCTTCATCCTCATTTTTCCGGTGATCATCATCGGCTTCATGAGCAACATCATGGCGCTGGCGGGCGCCGCGTTTCAGCGCATCTCGAACGTGCTGGACACTCCCGAGCAGCCCGATTCCGGCACCATCACCGCCAGGCTCCGAGGTGACATCTCGGTGCGGGACGTCCACGTGACCTTTGACGCGAAGTCCGTGCTGAAAGGCGTCTCCTTCGCGGTGCAGGCCGGCACCAAGACGGCGGTGATCGGTCCGACGGCGGCCGGCAAGACCCAACTGCTCTATCTATTGACGGGATTGCTGAAGCCCGATAGCGGGCGCGTCGAATACGACGGCCGGAGCATCGACGACTATCAGAAAATCGCGCTCCACGAACAGATCGGGTTCGTCTTTCAGGACTCCATCATCTTCAGCCTCACCCTGCGGGAGAACATCGCCTTCAGCAAGACGGTCAAGGACGAGGATCTCGAGAAAGCCATTACGACCGCCGAGCTCAAGGATTTCGTCGACGGTCTGCCCGACAAGCTGGATACGATCGTCTCCGAGCGGGGCAGCAGTCTCTCGGGCGGCCAGAAGCAGCGGATCATGCTGGCTCGGGCGTTGGCACTGAATCCCCGCGTCCTGCTGCTCGACGACTTCACCTCGCGGGTCGATTCGACCACCGAGCGCAAGATTCTCGAGAACGTGCAGCGCAACTATCCGGGAATCACCCTGCTGTCGGTGACGCAGAAGATTGGTCCCGTGGAGGATTACGACCAGATTCTGCTGTTGATGGAGGGCGAGGTGCTGGCGTCCGGCACCCACCGGCAATTACTGGACACGTCTCCCGAGTACGTCCAAATCTATGACTCGCAACGAAGCACCAGCCTCTACGAGCTACACGCTTAGCAGCGCGACCTCCCGGGAGGCGACGGCGACGGTCGGGACGGCATTGAAGCGCCTCGCGCCGCTGATGGCCGACGAGAAGCGCACCCTCGCCCTCGTCTTGCTCGCCATCATCGTCTCGACGGGGTCGGCCCTGCTCGCCCCGGTGATCATCAGCCGCGCGATCGACGTCAACATCCGCAACCGGGATTTCCTCGGCCTCCTGGGATTGTCGGCGCTGCTCCTCGTCATTTACGTGGCCGGGCTGATTGCCACCTATGTTCAGACACAGCGAATGGGCACGGTGGGACGACGCGTGCTGTTCAAGCTCCGCAATGCGCTCTTTACCAAGCTGCAGGAGCTGCCGCTCGACTTCTTCAATCAGAACAAGTCGGGCGACCTGATCTCCAGAATCAACAACGACACGGACAAGCTGAACCAGTTCTTCGCGCAGTCGCTGGTGCAACTCGCCAGCAACATCTCCCTGATGGCCGGCGCCGCCCTGTTGCTGTTGACGCTCAACCCGCGCGTCGGCATCGCCGCGCTGCTGCCGGCGCTGGGCGTCCTGATCCTCACGCGATTGACCTCCACGTGGGTGAGACAGCGGAACCTGAAAGGCCTGCAGTCGCTCGGCGGGCTGAGCGCGGACGTTCAGGAGAGCCTGAGCAACTTCAAGGTCATTGTCGCGTTCAACCGTCTCGACTACTTCCGCCAGAAGTTCGACGAAGCGAATCAGAAGAATTTCGCCGCGGCGGTCAGCGCCGGCATCGCCGGCAACATGTTCATCTCGATTTTCGGGCTGGCATTCAACCTGGCGCAGCTCTCGGCGCTGTCGTACGGCGCGTACCTCATCGCCGCCGGGCAGCTGACGGTCGGAATGCTGATTGGCGTCCTGATGTACGTGAACAGCTTCTACACGCCGCTGCGCCAGCTCGCCGCCGTGTGGGCGTCGTTTCAGCTGGCGCTGGCCGGGCTCGACCGTATTTCCGCCGTGCTCAAGCTCGAGTCGAACATGCCGATCGCGACTGGCGAGCCGGCGCGCTCGGGACCGGTCCTCGAATTCGAGAACGTCCATTTCAGCTATCCCGGCGGACAGGAAGTGCTGAAGGGCGGCACCTTCACGCTCGAGCGCGGGAAAACCTACGCGCTCGTCGGGCCGACCGGCGGAGGAAAAACGACCACGGCGTCTCTGATGGCACGCCTCTACGATCCGACCGGCGGACGCGTGCTGCTGGACGGCAGGGACATCCGTTCGTACCAGCCGGAAGGCCGCACCCGCAAAGTCGGCTTCATTTTGCAGGATCCGTTCCTCTTCACCGGCACGATTCGGGACAATATCTTGTACGGCAACGAGACCTACCAGGCATACGCCAACGAGCACATCGTGGGATTGCTGACCGCGCGAAATCTGGACGGCCTGCTGGCTCGCTTTGCACAGGGGCTCGAGACACGCGTGGCCTCGATGGGCGAGGGGATCAGCCTTGGCCAGAAACAGCTCATCGCGTTCATGCGGGCGGTGCTCAGAGACCCCGAGATTCTGATCCTGGACGAAGCGACCGCCAACATCGATACGGTGACGGAGCAGTTGCTCGAGGAGATTCTTGCGAAGCTGCCGCCGTCGACGACCAAGGTCATCATTGCGCACCGCCTGAATACGATCGCGAACGCCGACGAGATTTTCTTCATCAACGCGGGAGACATTACCCCGGCCGGATCGATGCAGCACGCCCTGGACATGCTCCTGCACGGCAAGAGAGCCAGCTAGTGTCCTGCGTTCGACGATTTAGTACACGGCTTCCGGCGCGCGGCGCCCGCGTGGCAAGGCGCGACGACCGAGGATACCGGGAGTATCTGAGGGAGGAGCAACGCCGCCAGGCGGGATGCCCCGCCCGGAAGACGTCCTAAAGGGTCGGACGCAGGACACTAGACATCTATGCGAATCACCCTGAGTATCGTCGGCGTGCTGCTGGCCTTGATGGGCGTCATCTGGTTCCTTCAAGGCATCAATGTCCTGCCGGGCAGCTTCATGACGGGCCAGACTCGATGGGCGATTTACGGCGCCATCGCCATCGCCGTTGGGACGGGCATGGTCGTGACCGCGAACCGACGCCGCTAAGGGCCGTCAGAAAGCGAAAGGAGTCAGCATGGCAAAGAGAATATCGGCGGCCGGCTGGTTGGCTGGAGCGCTTTGGCTGTGGTGCGTGACGGCGCCTCTGCTGGCGCACCATTCGTTTGGAGCGGAATACGACGCCAATAAGCCGATTACGCTCACCGGGATCGTGACCAGAATCGACTGGACCAATCCGCACAGCTACTTCTTCCTGGACGTCACCGACGACAACGGCCATGTCGAGAACTGGAAGCTCGAGGGTTACCCTCCGACGGCGCTGTACCGGACCGGCTGGACGCGCAACGTCACGATGAAGGCGGGGGACAAGGTGACGGTCTTTGGCTGGCGATCCAGGGACGATTCGAATCTGGCGCATTCGCGCGAGGTCACCTTCGCCGACAGCAAGAAGCTGTTCTTCGGACCTCCGGCCGGTACAGGCGACGGTGGCAGCACACCCGCGGTGAAGGTGCCATGATGCGCGCCTTCTTTGCGGCAGTCCACGTGACAGCCTTGCTATCGGTCGTGTGGATACCGACGACCCTGTCGGCGCAGACGAGGGTGAACGGTCGGCCCGCGGCGTCGGCGACAGGCCCGGCAAAGAGCGCCGTCCCGCGCACCGCCGACGGCAAGCCCGATCTGACCGGCGTCTGGCAAGGCGCGAACAATCGGCGCGGCACCTGGGAGGAGGCAAACTCGGGGCTGGGAGTTGGCGGCACCGGACGCGACCCCTCGGCGCCAGCCAACCCGGCGTCGCAGCAGGTCGTGACCGATCCGGCGCCGTACCAACCGTGGGCGGCGCAGAAAGTGCTCGAAGCGTTCAACCGGCGGGGAATCGACGACCCGGTGGCCGAGTGCCTGCCGCCCGGCATTCCCAGGCTGCACCTCGTCGGTCTCTTTCCATTTCAATTCGTCCAGACGCCGCAGCGGATCGTCATCCTCTACGAGTACATGAACGTCTTCCGCGTGATTCCCCTGAACACGGCGCACCCGCAGAATCTGGTGCCCACCTATCTGGGCGACTCCGTGGGTCGGTGGGAAAAAGACACGCTGGTGGTGGATGTGACCGGCTTCAACGACAGGACCTGGTTGACCGGCACCGGGACGCTGCACTCGGAGTCGCTGCACGTCGTCGAACGATATACCCGGGTCGACAAAGATCAGATCAATTACGAAGCGACCATCGAAGATCCTAACGTGTTCACACGGCCGTGGACCATTCGCACGACCATCATGCTTCGCGAGGGCACGCGACTCGGCGAGTACGTCTGTGCCGAGAACAATCTTGATCCCGGACGCTACGAGAAGTTCCTGAAAGAGGGCATCAACTTCTCGCGGAGCCCGTCCCGGTAACACTCGACCGAGCCGAGACCGCGCAAGCGAACGACAACGCCAAATGCAACCGCGAAATCACGAAGACGCGAAAAGGAATCCGATTCAGAAACGACGAACAATGCTCTAACCGGACCGAGCGGAGCACATTGCATGGACGTAGCGACCAGGAGCGTAGCGGCGGGGTTATCGGAGTTCGTGTCGACCGGCGTACCGCCCGCCGACGCCCGTCACCGGGCGGCACTAGCCGTGTGCGATACGGTCGGCGTGATCCTGGCGGGAGCGCCGGAACCTGCGGCCAGAATCGCGCGCACGGTCGTCGGTGCGGACGGCCACGGTCCGTGCCGGATTCTGGGCACCTCCTCGAGCGCGAGCGCGGCAGATGCCGCGATGCTGAACGGGGTGGCAGCCCACGCGCTGGATTTCGACGACATGTGCTTCGTCTCGCTGGCCCATCCGAGCTGTGTGCTGGTCCCGGCGGCGCTGGCCGCCGCGGAACTGGTCGAAGCATCGGGCCGATCGGTGCTGGATGCGTACGTCATCGGCTTTGAAATCGAATGCCGGCTCGGCGCCACGATGAACCCGCGCCACTATCACGAGCGAGGCTGGCACTGCACATCATCGATTGGCACGCTTGGCGCGGCGGCGGCGGCGGCGCGCGTGCTCGGCCTCGATGCCGCCGCCACCGCTCACGCCCTTGGCATCGCCGCGTCCTCGGCCTGCGGATTGAAGGAGAACATTGGCACGATGGTGAAGCCGCTCCATGCCGGGCTGGCGGCGCGCAACGGTCTGATGGCGGCGCGTCTCGCCAAAGCAGGGTTCACCGCCAGCGAGTGCGCGATCGACGGACCGCAGGGGTACCTTGCGGCGATGGACAGCGAGCGGCCCGCTGCGGCGCTCGCCGAGGCGTTGACCGACCTCGATTCGCGTTGGGAGATTCTCGACACCGGCGTCACCGTCAAGCTTTATCCTTCCTGCGCCGCCACACATCCGCCGCTCGACGTGCTCCTCGACTTGAAGCGCCGCCACGGCTTCACGGCCGACGATGTCGAGGCGATTGAGGTCGAGGTGGACTCGATGACGCCGCGGCTGTTGATTTACGCGCGGCCGAGCAGCGCACTGGAAGCCAAGTTCAGCATGCCGTTCTGCGCGGCCGCCGCGCTCGTGTTCGGCCATCCGACAATCGACACCTTCGATCTGCCTCGCATTCACGACGAGCGGGTGCAGGCGCTGATGGCGCGCGTGACCCTGCGCGCGAATCCCGCGTTCGACTCCGCCGGGCCGCCGCTGTCACAAGCGCGCGTCTCGGTCCGACTGCGGGATGGACGCACCGTCGCCGATCGAGCCGACGGCGCCCGCGGCTACCCGGGAAGGTTGAGCGACGAGGAACTGTCCACGAAGTTCCTGGGCTGCGCGGAGCGATCGCTGACGAGGACAGCGGCCGAGCGAGCGTTCGCGGCCCTGCGCGCCATCGATGGCGCGGCGAGTGTGCGAGCGCTCACGGCGCTTTGCGTGAGCTGATTGGAGGAGCACCTGGCGCGGGGCCTGTTCCCCCCTGTGTTCCCCGTTTGGCGCTGAGCTGAACGTCAGGCGCCATGCCGCGGCGGATTGCGCGAGTATCCCAGAAGTGGTCGAGCCACGCCTACCCTCGGCGTAGGTCGTGTGAAGCCTGGTCATACGACGTCGAACCAACCGACGATTGACCGTCACCCTTCGCGCAATCTGGCCACGACGCTCGCACGCTGGGCCGGGTTCAAGTCGTCGCCGTAGAGACGCTCGAAGAGCAGTACGCGCAATTCGACACCTGTCGCGCCCCGATGGGTTTCGCGAAGGTTGGAAAGCACGAGCTCTTTGGCGAAGTCGAACATTTCGCTCATCATGCGAACGCGGTCGCTGCCGGAGCGCTGGCGCATGAGCTCGTCAAAGCACGCCTGAACATCTGGAGACGTGTCGGTCACACGCGCACCTCCCGCAGCAGGTCGGTGATGGTGAGGCTTGCGGCCCACCGGTCGAGATAGTCCAAGTCCAACCTGGCCACGGAGTTGAGGAGCGGGCGGACGACGCGAAGTTGCATCTCGGAGCGACTCGTTTTGGCCCACATCAGCTTCGACAGGATGAGATCCTCGGGCGAGACGATCCACAGCGGGTGTCCGCCAATCTCGACCTGGCGGCGCCGCTGAAACTCTTCCCTCCTGCAGCGGACGTCCTTGCGCACGACGAAGTCGACTTTTGTGACCGCTTCGATGTGGATCAGATTGAACAAAGACTGTCGTGTAATGGCGGCGCGGATGGCGTCGACGTCATAGCTGGACCGCTCGCCAGCAACGTCGTCGTCCGGCTGAAGCCGGACACTACTCCAATTCCGAATGTACCGGCCACACCGTCAAAAGGTCGCAATCGCGTTCAACAGCGACCCGCTCGCGCCGGTCACCGGAATCGGCGCCCCGCTAAACATGAACTCCCAGCGATTCAGACGCGCGGCCGTCTCCGCCAGGCTCTCCAAATCGGCGTTGTCGACGACCGCCACACCCATCCCGGTAATGACGAGCGTGTGCACGGGGTTCACCACCCCGTCGACGCCGAACGGCGTCACGTCGAGTCCCACGTCGCTTCCCAGAACGGCGATGTCCCGGCTTTTGAAGAACGGCACCGTCGAGACGTGCAACCCTGCTGTCAGCTGCTGGACGCTGAACGGCCCGACGACCGCCCTTCGTCCCCATCGGCCCGTGCGAACGAACACGGCGTCGCCGGAGGAGATCTTGATGCGCGCCATCTTTTCCCAGGCTTCGATGTCCTCCCGGGTGATGCGCGTGCCGGGCTCGAGGTAGGGCACCCGTTTCAGGCGCGGAATGTCGATCAACAGCCCGCGCGTCAGCAGCCCCTCCTTCATCCACTCGATGCCGTTCTTGCCGCATCCCTGCGCCGTGACCTCGGCTTCGTCGAAGCCGTTGAACATCTTGCCCTTGTAGAACCAGTGGCAGAGAGCGTCGAGGTGGGAGAACGTGAACCCGTGATGAGCGACTTTCCACGTATCGAGCGCGACAGGAGACCCTGGTCGTCGTGGACTGAAGGTCAGCTCGAGCGGCGCCGGATTGTCGACGGTTTTCTCAGTCGACGGATTGTGCGACAGCGACACCGAAATGCCGGCCTTCACCAGCGCCGCGGCCTCTTTCCGCTTGGCGGGCGTGATGAGATTGATCGTGCCGCGCTGATCGTCCTTGCCCCATCGGCCCCAGTTGGACACCTCCTGCATCATGCGATCGATGTCGGCGGCCGTGAGGTTCACGGCCTGCGAGCTCCGCTCTTGCGTCAGGGCTGGTGTCCCCAGTCCCACCAGTACTCCGATCGCAATCGCCACAGCCAGGTACAGATAGCGACCACTGTCACGTCGTGAGCTACGCACGCGTCCTCCTTCTTCGTGCTTTCGTGTTTTCGTGGTCCAAGTCACCCCGGAACCACCAGAGCGTTTTCACCAGCGTGTGGTCGTGCTTCTCTCACACAGCCGCGAGTCCTCGAACCACCACGGATACAAAGACTCGTGGCGGTTGGGGCTTGCCACTACGGTGTTGGTCGTGCCGGCGTCGGTTCGATCCTGATCAAGGCACCCGCCTCTTCGTCGGTCAACAGGTACAGCAGGCCGTCAGGACCTTGCCGCACGTCGCGAATCCGCTGCTTGAGATCGTCGAGCAACCATTCGGGACGAGAAATGAATCCCTTCTCGTTGAACGAGAATCGCTCCAGCCGCTGATTCTTCATGATGCCGACAAAGAGGCTTCCCTTCCAGCGCGGCAGCTGGTCGCCCGCGTAGAACGTCATGCCGGAGGGCGCGACCGCCGGCGCCCAATACGAGACCGCCGGTTCCATGCCCTGCAGGTACGGAATGTTCGCGTCCTTGCGGCCCGCGATCTCTCCAATCGCACCGGGGCCGCCGATGAAGTCGCCCGAATAGTCGCGCCCGTAGCCGACAAGAGGCCAGCCGTAGTTCGCACCCGGTTTGAGAATGTTGATCTCGTCGCCGTCGGCAGGACCATTCTCGTTTTCCCAGATCGCGCCGGTGTCGGGGTGAACTGCCAACCCGAGCATGTTCCGATGTCCCATCGTGTAGATTTCCGGCTTGTAACCGGCCTTGCCGACAAACGGGTTGTCCTTCGGCACCGTCCCATCGTCTTTCAGACGCAGGAATTTCCCGCCGTGACTGCCGGGATCCTGCGCGCGGCCGCCTCTCGACTGCGCGTATTTCCCAGCGGCGGCCGGCGCGTTCGGCGTACCAATGCCCATGTACAGCATGCCGTCGCGACCGAACACGATGCGCGACGCTTCCGTCAACGAGACGCTGTCGTCCACCCACGCGTCGGCCACGAAAATGTCCCTGCCCTCCACGAGAGCGTTGCCGTCCCAACGCGCCCGCCACAACGCGGTCGTGGCGGTCTTGCCGGTCCCACCCTGCTGCACGGCGTTGGGAACGCGCGTGACCACCGGCTCGGCCCCGCGCGCCAGGTCGGGACCCTGCTTCGTGTAGGTGATGTAGACGAGCTTGTTGTCGGCAAACTTCGGGTGGAGCGCAATGTCCATGAGACCAACGAGTCGGGTGGCGTACGCGGCGGGGGCACCCGCGATGGGCGCCGGGGCGAGGACGCCGCTGCGCACGATCCGCAGGCGACCGCCGAGCTCCGTGATCAGGATGTTGCCGTCCGGAAGAAACGCCATGCTCCACGGCTTGACCAGGCCCCTGGTCACAATCACAGCGCGGTACGCCATGTCGCCACTCTTGTATGTCCATGGCCCGTCGCCCAGCCCGGCCGGCCGACCCCGCTGAGCGCGAAGGGGCGCCGCTCCCTGCAGCAGGCCCAGCACAACACACGATCCGGCACACACGTTAATCAACGCGCGCATGTTCGACCTCCCCATTGTTCAATTCCACCAGTTGCAGTCGGTCATGACGCCGCGTGCGGTCAAACGAGCGGCAGATGAAGAAGGAACACCGATTCGGCATCGCGGAATAAAGTTCGGCGCGCAGATCGATTTCGAGCGTTGGTCTTGAACGCGTCGCCGTCAGTAACCGGTACGCGGTTGTGCCACACGTGCTGATTGGAGAACATTCGGCCAGATACGAGCATCTTCAGGCCACGAAATCACGAAGTGACGCCATACCAATGGGCTGCTTCGTGTGTTCGTGTTTTCGTGGCCCAAGACGCTACCAGCCTCCGCTTGCGTCCAGTTAGGACCCGTAGATGAATAACGTGTGCAATTCTGGGCGTCGAGGCGCCCGCCCGGCAAGGCGCGAGGAGCGCGCATACCGGGCGTATGCAAGTGACGAGCAACGCAGCCCGGCGGGATGCATCGGCGGCCAGAATGCGCACGTTATTCATCTACGGGTCCTAAGACCGTTTGCCAGAGTGTCGCCGTGCTGCGTTCTGACTCTGTCGTTTCAGTTCGGCCTGCGTGAGGTGGCTGAGCCGCGGATTATTCGGCCACCCTGTAGGCGACGTACTCACCAGGGAACGTACCGCCGCCGATGGCGAGCACGATGTACTGTTTGCCGTTCAGCATGTAGGTCATCGGCGATCCGCTCTGCTGCGCCGGCATGAACACGGCGGCCACTTCCCTGCCTGTGGCCTTGTCGTACGCCCGCAGCATGGCCCCGCGCCCCTGAGGCGTCGTGGTCATCTGTCGTTCACCGGCAATGACCAGGGTCTTGGTGACGAGCGTGCCGATCACTCCGGTTTGACCGGTCCGCGGAATCGTCAGTCCTTTCAACGCCGGGTGATTCTTGATGTTGTCGGGCGTCTCGCCGTGCGCCACCTGCCAGAGAATGTCGCCTTTATCCATGTCGAACGCGGTAATGCGTCCGTACGGCGGCTTGATCAACGGCAATCCCTGAATGGTCAGTCCGCCACCGCCGCCGCCTTCAGCAGCAGCCGCCCCGGCAACGGTCGCCGGAGACGGGACCACTGCCGGTTGGGGCGCTCCTGCTTGACCGGCGACGGGCGCACCGCGACCAGCCGCGGCGCCACCACCTGCCCCGCCGCGACCCGCTCCGCCGGCGCGAGCCGCAGCAGTCGCCGCGTTACCAGACACCAGGCCGAAGTCGTTGTTCGGCGGCGCCGGCACGAGGCCAAGCGAGGTCGGCGTCGTCTGCGAGTAGATATAGAGGCGATGGGTTTCGGGATCGAACGACCCGCCGGCCCAATTCGAGCCGCCCCCGGCCGATGGAAGCATCAGCATCCCGATGGGCCCCTCGACTTTGCTCATCACCGGCGGCGTGAACAGCGGGCCGAGCTTGTACTTTTTCACGAATTCCACGGCCTGCGCGCGCAGTTCGGGCGTGAAATCGATCAAATCGTCAATCGACGTGCCCTGGCGGTCGTAGGCCGGCGGCTTGGTCACAAACGGCTGCGTCGGCGAATACCACTCTCCGGGCACGTCGCCTTTCGGCACCGGGCGCTCGACAATCGGCCACACCGGTTGACCATTGGTGCGATCGAACACATAGAGGAACGACTGCTTGGTCGGCTGCGCGATCGCCTTGATCGTCCTGCCGTTGACCGTGATGTCGCCGAGGATCGGCGGGTTCGCCATGTCGAAGTCCCAGATCCCGTGGTGGATGAACTGGAAGTGCCACTTGCGCTGACCGGTCTTCAAATCGAGCGCGACGAGCGTTTCGCCGAAGAGACCAGCCCCGGGGCGATTGCCGCCGTAGTAGTCGCCGGTCGGCAATTCGACCGGCAGATACACCATGTTCAGCTCTTCGTCGATCCCCATCTGGCCCCACACACCGGCATTGCCGGTGTATTTCCAGGAATCCTTTTCCCACGTGTCGTTGCCGAATTCGCCCAGGCTCGGGATGGTGTGGAAGATCCAGAGGCGCTTGCCGGTGCGCACGTCGAAACCGCGGATGTAGCCCTTCACATTGGTCTTGCTTCGAGGCACACCCCCCGGCCGATGGGCCGCGCCGATGACCACGATGTCATTGCCGATCATGGGCGTCGCATGGAGTCCGACCTCGCCCGTCACCGGATCGATGTCCTGATCGTTCTCCATCTTCAAATCGACAGCGCCACCGGCGCCGAAGCCCGGGACCGGCTGGCCGGTCTTGGCGTTGAGCGCGATCAGGCGATAGCCGGGGGTGACGTAGAGGATTCGTTCTTCGCGGCCGTCGGTCCAGTACGCCAGGCCGCGGCCGGAAAGCACGCGCGGCGCGCCGGTCCCGCGCGGCCCTTCCTGCTCGCCGTGCACCCAGAGCAGCTCGCCGGTCGCGCCATCGAGCGCGACGACCGAGCGGCGCGTGCCGGCAGTGGCGTACAACACGCCGTTCGCCATCAACGGCGTGCCCTCGAGATTGAACTCCGGACGCGGTCCCAGGTTCTCCGTTTTGAACCGCCACGCAATTTCGAGGTTCTTGAAATTGGCGGCGGTGATTTGATCGAGCGCCGAGTATCTCTGGTTGCCGAGGTCGCCGCCGTAGTTACGCCAATCGCCTTTCGGCGCACCATTCTGGCCGACGAGCGGCAGCGTGGCCCACGCGAGCAGGCACGCCAGTGGGACGAGACGCAGAAGCCATGAACTGTAACGTCGTCTCACGGTTCTCCTCCTTGGTACTTGTGAACCCGTCGCCGCGCGTCGCAACACACACCTGCGAGCGACGCGATGGCGGTCCTTTTCCGGCGTCGGATTATAGCCCGTCCTGCCGCGACGCCCGTCGAAATGTCCCGCGCCCGATGGGCCCAACGCGCAGGGCTCCGCGGCGACGATTTCTCGCACGAGCGGGCAATCCCGCCTCATCCCACTAGCGCTTTGGGAGCGCAAAGCTGAGGATCAGATCTCCGCCGCGGCGGCCCCTGTCGCCGCCGCCAGAAGCCACCGTCACGAATTCCTCGCCGTTCACCATATACACCGAGGGCGAGGCATAGACTCCAGAGCCTGTGTTGAACTTCCACAAGAGGTCGCCCGTCTTCGCGTCGTAGGCAAAGAGGTACCCGGCGACATTGCTGCCGGTCCCGACAAACGCGAGGCCACTGGCCGTAACGACCGATCCGGCTTGCCCGTATCCCTCGAACGTTTTCTGCCAGACAAGCTCTCCGCTCGTCGGATCGAACGCCGAGAAGTAGCCCTTCGCCGGACGGCCGATGTTCTGCGGGCTGTCGATCGCCGCCACATACAGGAGGCCGGTTCGAGGACTGTAGGCGATCGGACTGTAGCTCGCACCGCCTCCGGTTCCGGGCGCGCTGATCTGATTCGGGCCGAGCGGCGTGAACATCGGCACCGGCTTTCTCGTCGCGAGCGCTTCAGCCGGGATATCCACTGGAAAGACCGGACAGACCGGGCTCATCGGCTGCCCATTCGCTTTGTAGGGAATCGGCTGCGTCGGCCAGGGATGCTCTCCGGCGCGCGCGCCTTCTGTCGGCACCGGAGTCTCCTTGATCGGATGCACCGGCTGCCCTGTTTCACGATTCAATATGTAGAGGAATCCGTTCTTGCTCGCCTCGGCCAGGGCTCTGACCCGTTGTCCTCGCACCTGCATGTCGAACAGCGTTGGCGGCCCGCCCGAATCGTAGTCCCACACGTCGTGATGCGTCTGCTGGTAATACCACTTGAGTTTGCCGGTCCGCAGTTCGAGCGCGAGTATCGAATCGGTAAACAGGTTGATCCCGGTGCGCTTGGTGCTGTCGCCGAATGGATTGCCCACCGCGACGTACACCAGGCCCAGATCGGGATCGATGGCCGGCGTCTCCCAGATCCCTCCGCCATTGCGTTCACCGCCGACCCAGGTCGGACCGGCAATATCCCATCCCTGATCTTTTTCATCCTGCGGGACGGTGTTGAAGTGCCAGAGGACTTTCCCCGTCTTTGCGTCGACGGCGAGCACGTGTCCGCCGGGGATGTGGCTCTCGCTTCTGGTACTGCCGATGTAGAGCACGCCGTTGTGCACTTGTGGCGCGGTCGTGAACCAATATCCGAGGCTGATGGCCGCTTTGACATCGGGATATCGCGTTTTGAGCACGTCCAGGATCACGCTGGCCTGCCCTCCGGCGCCGAAGCCTTTCATCGGCGCCCCTGTCACGGCGTCGAGGGCGAACAAAAACGAGCCGGCCGCGGTGTAGACCACGCCGTCCGCATAGGCGACGCCGCGGTTGCGGAATACATATCCTTCCTTCGCTCCGCCGCCAATGAGACTGGTCACGTCGTAGGTCCAGAGCAGATGGCCATCGACGGCATCGACCGCGTAGACGCTGCCGCGGGAATCGGTGACGTACATGCGCCCATCAACGATGACTGGGGTCGTCTGATTGCTCACACCGTCGATGACGCCGTGCTGGAAGAGCCATCGCGGAGTCAGCGTGGCGACGTTCGACGTGTTGATCTGGGTCATCGTCGAAAATCGGCTGCCGGCGAGATCCAGGTTGTGGAGTGGCCAATCGACCGACGTGACCGCGTTCTGCTGTGCGAGTGCTGAAGAGGCTTGCGCCGCCAGGACCGTTGCGAGACTCAGAAACACGGCGAGTCGTTGTGGCTTCATAAGATGCATTCTCACTTCTCAGTTCAGGGGTCTGGCTTTTTCAGCAACCCGCAGTATCGCTGGGACACGCCGCGTCAACACGCCAGTGATTTTACGGCGAAATCCTAATGTCCCGAGTCAGAGATTCGTCGACATTTTCGACAACGATCTCTGACCCGGGACACTGGGCAATCTGTACAATAGCGCTCGACCATCACGCCCCGGAACGACCGGAGAATCAGACCGGGAATGCGAGAGCACGGCTGAAGGAGGCGAGCATGCGCGCAAGGAAATTCATCCCGTCGCTGTTCGCGCCGGTCGCGTGTCTCGTGCTAGGGCTCGCATCGCTGAGCGCGGGAACCATTCCGGACCGACCAGGTGGCACGCGGGCCGTCCAGTTGGCAAAACCCCGGATCCCGCCGCTCAAGGAAGCGGAGTGGACCGACCGACACCGGCAGTTGGCGGCGAAGTTCGGGCGCGGCGGCCGCGCGGGCAACGATCTCAAGACGCTGCTTCACGTGCCGGAGATGGTCGAAGGTCTGATGCCCTTCAACATCTACGTTTCGAATGAGTCCAGTCTGTCAGCCCGTCATCGGGAGCTCCTGATCCTTCGCACCGCCTGGCTGTGCGGGAACCAGTACGTCTGGTCGAGTCACGCGGCGCCCGCAAGAACCGCGGGCCTGACTGCTGGCGACATCCGCCGGATCGCGCAGGGTGCCGGGGCCCAGGGGTGGGAGCCGTTCGAGGCGACGATCCTTCGCACGGCCGACGAGCTCTATCGCAATTCTTCGATCAGCGACGCCACGTGGAAAGCGCTGTCGGCACGCTATGACATGCATCACTTGATGGATGCCGTCATGACGGTGGCCGACTTCACGACGCTGTCGATCATGTACAACGCGATGGGCGTGAGCCCGGACGAAGCGGCGGTGGATCGTCTGCCGACCGACATCCCGTACCGAGTCTCAGTGCCTGAGCGGGAGCCTCCGCTCACCGCGGCGAGGATCGAGCCGATCGTGGGCGACGGGATCGCGATCACTCGAACGTTCGCGCAGTATCCGAAGCTCGCAGAGCCGCGGGCTCTCAACAGCGGTTACGTCAACCGGGCCTCGAAGCTCCTGCCGCGCTACCGTGAGATGCTCATCCTCCGTACCGGATGGAACTGCCAGTCCGAGTACGAGTGGGCGCAACACGTGGGCAGCGTTGGACGGGCTCGTGACTACGGGCTCGACCCTGTACGGATCGCCGAGGGTCCCACGGCGGCGGGCTGGGATCCATTCGAGGTGGCGCTCTTACAAGCCGCCGACGAGCTCTATCGTGACGCGACGCTCTCCGACCGCACGTGGACCACGCTGGCCGCGCGCTTCGACCCTACCATGATGATGAACGTGATCGTCACCGCGAGTAACTATCGAATGGTCTCGATGGCGCTCAACGCGCTGGGCGTTCAGATCGAGCCGGGCAACGAGAGATTCCCCAAGCTGACGTCGCGATGATGGAGGGCCCGCGAAAGAACAACGTTGACAGATGCGGGCGTCGAGGCGCCCGCCCGGCAAGGCGCGAGGAGCGCGCATAGCGGGACTATGTAAGCGACGAGCAACGCAGCCCGGCGGGATGCATCGGCGGCCGCAATGGCAACGTTGTTCTTTCGCGGGTCCTAAAGGGAGGCTTTTCATGAAGAGGGCGATCGGGCTCGGAGCAGTCATGACCAGGCGACTGGTCGGGATGGGGGCGATCGCGATGACGATCGCGGCGGTCCCACCATTGTCGGAGCGGGCCGGTGGTCAGCAACCGCAGAAGCCCGCAAAAGCAGACAGATCGTACGTTCAGCCGCGAACGCCCGACGGTCAGCCGGACCTGCAAGGCGTCTGGACCAACGCGACGCTGACGCCTCTCGAACGGCCGGCCGACCTTGCCGGCAAAGAGTTGCTCACGCGGCAGGAAGCCGCTGACTACCAACAGCGTGTGCTTGCCCGCTGGGATCGCGACAACCGAGGGGGCGGCCCTGAAACGGATCTCGGCCGCGCGTACGGCAGCGTCTGGTGGGACGCGGACGCCCGGCTCGTGCCGATGACGCGAACGTCGCTGCTTGTGGCGCCGCCGGACGGGAAGCTACCACCCCTGACGGCAGCGGCGCAGCAGCGAATCGACGCCAGCCGTATCGCGCGCCAGCAGCACCCCGCCGACGGCCCGGAGGATCGACCACTGATGGATCGATGTCTCTGGTGGCCGGCCGTCGGACCGCCGATGCTTCCCAGCTTCGCCAACAATTCCCCCTATTCCCCGCTGGTGAGCAACTATCAGTTCCTGCAAGGCCCCGGCTACGTTGCCATCGTCAACGAGATCCTGCACGAGACTCGCATGGTTCCCCTGGATGGACGCCCGCATCTGTCGCAGAAGATTCGGAAGTGGATGGGCGATTCGCGCGGCCGGTGGGACGGGAACACGCTCGTCATCGACACGACAAATTTCACCGCGAAGAGCCAGTTCAGGGGAACCGGCGAGCAACTGCACCTCGTCGAGCGCCTCACACGGACCGACGTGGATGACATCCTCTACGAATTCACCGTGGACGATCCGGCTTCGTTCACCAGGCCCTGGTCGGCCAGCATTCCGATGATCAAGAGCCAGGATCCGATATTCGAGAATGCGTGTCACGAGGGCAATTACGGCTTGCGGTTCCTGCTTGGCATCGCGCGCTGGGAAGAGAACACGAAGGAAGCGGCGGCGAGGTGAGAGGGGTCGGAGAAGCGCGCGCGCCGAGCGGAAGATTCTTCTATCTCTGGAGGGAACATGCAAAGACCTTGGGGGCGTTTGAAACTGACACAGTACTCGCGAACGCGGGTCCGTCCACACCGGGCTGCTACTATTGGCGCATGGAGATTCGGCTTTTTCCCAACTCAAGTCGTCCCGGCGTCGGCATGAAGCCGCGTCGCGAGAGTCAGCGGCCGCTGCTGCCGTTGCATGCGCGGCACTGCCCGGTGCTCGAGGCGGGCAGCGCGCTCGGATTTCTGGTCTATCCGCCGCTCGAGCCGAACGAATCCTTTCACATCGAGTATCAGGGGGACGGACGGTATCAGTTTCTGTACTGCCTGAGCGCCGCCGCCGGGAACTGGGAGCCGATTTTCTCCGTCATGGTCGTGCTTCCGCTGGGAAGCATCGGCATGTTCAAGGAAGAAGTCACCTTCATGACTCGGAATCCGCCGATCTCGAAGGAGGCGGCGATTAGCATGGCGCGTGTGTTCATCGTTCCCGAGGACCTCGGCACGCCGCCGGGCGCCATCTCGCTGCGCGGCGCCACCAACTTCCAGACGCCCACCGGCTGGGACACGGTCTACACGCCGATCTTCAACATGATCGAGCGGCCGGTGGCTCCGATGCTGGTGGTCAGGGTCGAAACCGACTGGTACCCGCACGAGACCGAGTTTCGGTACGTTCTCCAGCCGGGCGAAGGCATTCCTGGAGCGCACCAGATTCCGATCGGGCAGGTGTTCTTCGTGCCGCGCGAGGAGATGACGTTGCGGGATTGCAACGAAGAGGAACTGGCGGCGATCCGCCGGGCCAAGGAGGAATTCTTCCGCGAGAAAGCGGCGTCGAAAGTCACGACCCCCTTCGGCCTGCAAGTCAGCCCGCACTATCTCCGTCAGAGCCGCGCGCAGAAAACCTAGCGGGCGGCTGAACAACGCCGCCCGAACTGAAAACTCAAAAGTCAGAACTTAGAAGGCCTGGAAGATTGCTTTACTTCCGGCCGATGCGATACAACTTGGTCGCGGTGCGGACGATCAGGCTCCCGTTGGCGACGGCTGGTGTCGCCAGCGTCATCTCTTCCAGCGAGTTCTTGCCGAGGATCTTGAAGTCGGCCCCCGCTTGAATCACGTACGTGTCGCCGTCCTCGCTCATGGCGAACACCTTGCCGTTGTAGGCCCAGAGTGACGCGCTGAAACCGGTCGCATCGACGGAGATCCGCTGCCGGGGATAGATCTCCTTCCCGGTCTCCGGATCGTTACACGACAGCAGGCCGCGATCGAGCAGCGTGTAGTAGCAGCCGCCGTAGACCAACGCCGAGGGATGAAACGGCCCCAGTGTGGCCTGCGACCATACGATGTAGTCGTTCGACGTGCGGTCGGGCTTCAGCGAGATGTCGCCCGTGGCGCCGGGCCGGATCGCATAAGCCGGCCGAAGTTTATCCCCCGGGTAGCCGGAGGTGACATACAACAGACCGTTCGCCGAGAACGGCGTCGGCACGGCGAACGACGACATGCCCGACAGTTCCCACAGCAGCTTGCCGTCGACGCCGTAGGATCGAATCCGGTCGCTGCCGGCCGTGACGATCTCGGTGCGCCGATCGTTCTTCCACACGAACGGCGACGTCCAGTTGCTGCCTTCCTTGCGGTTGACGCGCCACAGCTCCGCGCCGGTGGCCGCGTGATAGGCGGCGATGAACGACTGTTCGTCGTTGTCGTTGACGATGAACACGCGATCCCCGTCGACCACGGGCGAGGCAGCCGGACCGAAGCCGTTGCGCACCTTGAGCGCGTCCATCGGCCGTGACCACAGCGGCTTGCCATTCAAATCGAACGCGAAGAGGCCGATGTTTCCGAAATACGCGTACACGCGCTGACCATCGGTCACCGGCGTCTCCGACGCGTAGCTGTTCTTCAAGTGCCTCGGCTGCGACGGCACGGCCTTGGCCACTTCGCGCTCCCACCGAATCCTGCCGGTCTTGAAGTCGATGTCGTACACCATCCAGCGGTGGGGCGCGGTCGGGGTCGCGATGTCGCGGAAGCTCATCGTGCCGCCGTTCGAGCGCGAGACATACGCCGAGGTGGGCAGCAGCGCCTCCGTCTCGACCGTGTTGATCGCCGTGGTCACGAAGACGTGATCGCCCCAGACCACGGGCGAGCTCCAGGAGCGGCCCGGCATATCGATCTTCCACACCACGTTCTGAGAAGGTCCCCAGGTGTCGGGCAGCGCCCGATCGTCGGCCGCGACGCCGGATTGCGCACCCCGAAACTGCGGCCAATTGTCGTCAGCCGACAGAACGGCGAGGGCAAGCGCGAAAAAAGCCGACAGGGCGCCGACGTGGAATCTGGTCATCTGGTCACCTGATCAGTCGGTCATGAAGGGATCCGTCATCTGACATCCAGGTGAATCGTGGTCGAGCCGTTCCGCGCGTGCGTGACTCGGACAGGATCGCGGGCCATGATGCACCCAGAGCCCCACGGCGTCAACCAAGTTGACTGAAAATTGTCAAGTTGACTGAAAATGCGCTGCTCGGGCTCCCCTTCAAAGCGGCATACATGTTTCGCCCCGGTCATATCAGCCGCTCAAAAGTTCGTGGCCTGGTGCTAGGATGCATTTGCCGCATCGCGAATTATCGGAGGGGTCATGGCACTGCGTACGTCACTCATCGCCTTTGTCGTGGCCGGCTTCGCGATCGGTCAGATGATGGCTCCCGCAGAGTCGGCCAGCGGCGGCCGGACGACGGTCGTGTCCGGCCGGTCGAAGATCGCGACGAAGTACGGCATTGTCGCGGCGAGCCAGCCGTTGGCCGCTCGAGCTGGAGTGCAAGTACTCGAGCGCGGCGGGAACGCCGTGGATGCGGCGATCGCGACCAATGCCGTCATGGGTCTCGTTGAACCTCACAACAACGGCATCGGCGGCGACCTCTTCGTGATTTACTACGAAGCCGGGACGGGCAAACTGTACGGTTTGAACTCGGGCGGGTGGGCCCCGACTGGACTGACGCCGGAATTATTGAGAACAAAAGGCATCAACCGGATGCCCGCCACGGGCATCTATTCGGTCACCGTACCGGGCGCAGTCGCGGGCTGGGAGGCGTTGCGCGGCCGTTTCGGAAAGCTGCCGATGTCGGATCTGCTGGCGTCGGCAATCTTCTACGCGGAGGATGGGTTTCCAGTCACCGACGTGATCAGCGAAGCGTGGGCGCGCCAGGTTCCCAAACTCGCCGCGGATCCAAATGCCGCGAAGACGTACCTGATCGACGGGAGAGCCCCACACGCGGGTGAAGTGTTCAAGAACCGCCTGCTGGCCGAGTCGCTGCGCGCGATCGCCGAGAAAGGCGCCGCCGGCTTCTACGAGGGCAAGAGCGCCGACGCCATTCTGGCCGTGTCGCGTGAGCATGGCGGCACGATGACCGGCGCGGATCTGAAGGAGTTCGCGCCCGAGTGGGTCGATCCGATCTCGACCACGTATCGGGGCTGGACCGTTCATGAGCTGCCGCCGAACACGCAAGGGATCGCGGCGCTGATGATGTTGAACCTGATGGAACGCTTTCCGCTCGGCGAGTACGGACTCCATAGCGCGAAGGCGTTGCACGCGATGATCGAGGCCAAGAAGCTCGCCTATGCCGACATGCTGCGCTACGTGGCGGATCCGCGATTCGCGACCGTGCCGGTGCTCCCCATGTTGAGCAAGGGGTACGCGACCCGGCGGGCGCGCCTGATCAATCCAGCGAAGGCGGCCTGCGAAGTGGGGCCATCCACGCTCGATGGCCTGACGACTTCGCCGGGCGGCGACACGATCTATTTGTCGGTCGTCGACAAAGACGGCAACATCGTGTCGCTGATCCAGAGCCTGTACTCGTCCTTCGGCAGCGGGGTCGTCCCGCCGAATACCGGCTTCATGCTGCACAACCGTGGCGCGCTCTTCACGCTCGAGGAAGGCCACCCCAACCTTCTGTCCCCGCGCAAACGACCCCTGCACACCATCATCCCGGCGTTCATGGAAAAAGGCGACGTGAAGATCGGTTTCGGGATCATGGGGGGATTCAATCAGGCGCAGGCGCATGCCCAGTTCGTGGCCGGGATTGTCGACTACGGCCTGGACGTGCAGCAGGCGCTCGAGGCGGGACGCTTCACGAAGCTGACATTCACCGGCTGCGACGTCCAGGTCGAAGCGCTCGTGCCGGAATCGACGCGGCGCCAACTGACCACCCTCGGTCATCAGGTCAACACCGTTCCACCCCGCTCGGAAACATTCGGCTACGGGCAGGCGGTGATGAGCAACGGCCAGGGGGTCCACTTCGCCGGATCGGAGCCACGCCACGACGGCGAGGCCATCCCGGAAGCGCCGCCGGTGTTTCGGCGCTGACTCGAATCAAGAGCTGTCCCCTACCGAGCTTCTTGGTGATCTTTGTGACCTTTGTGGTTCCTTGTCTCTTCTGGCGTTTGCTACTCAACCACCTTGAAGGCCACGAGCTCGCCGGGATAGTTGCCGCCACTGATCGCAACGATCAGATACTGTTTGCCGTTCAGCATGTAGGTCATCGGCGAACCGGTCTGCGGCGCGGGCATGTAGACGGCGCCGACTTCCTTCCCATTCGCCTTGTCGTAGGCGCGCAGCATCGATCCGCGTTGTCCCGACGGCGTGGGGCCGAATCCGGGCTCGCCGGCAATCAGCAGCGTCTTCGTCACGAGAGTCCCGACAATCCCGGGGCGGCCGGTGCGCGGGATGGTCAATCCCTTGAGGGCCGGGTGATTACGGACCCGGTCCGGCGTTTCACCGTGCGGTGTTCGCCACTTGAAGTCGCCCTGGTCGAGATCGATGGCGTTGATGCGGCCGTAAGGCGGCTTGATGAGCGGCAGGCCCTGGACCTCGAGGCTCTGGACCGCGCCGCCGCTCTCCGCGCCAGGAGACGCACCCGAACCGCCGGACGTCCGAGCTCCGCTCAACACGTTGCCCTGGTGATAGCGCACATCCGCGGTGCCGGCAGGCGGCGGCACAAGGCCCAATGCCGCCACAGCGCTTTGCGAGAACACGTACAGCGTGTGGGTCTCCGGATCGTAGGATCCGCCGGGCCAGTTGGTCGCCGGCGCCTGCGTCGCCATCGCGAGTGTGGCGATCGGGCCTTCGGCCCTGCTGACCACCGGCGGCGTGAAGACGGGCCCGATCTTGTAGCGTCCGACCAGTTTCATCGCCTCCGCGCGCAGCTCCGGTGTGAAGTCGATCAAATCGTCGACCGACAGACCCTGCCGATCGTAGGCCGGCGGCTTGGTCGGGATGGGCTGGGTGGGCGAGTACGCCTCGCCCGGCACATCGCCCTTCGGCGCGGGACGCTCCACGATCGGCCAGATTGGCTGGCCGGTCACTCGATCGAAGATGTAGAGGAATCCCTGTTTGGACGGCTGCGCCACCGCCTTGACGATTCGCCCGTTGACGGTGATGTCGGCGAGAATCGGCGCGCACGGGATGTCCATGTCCCAGATGCCGTGATGCACGAGCTGGAAGTGCCATTTGCGCTGGCCGGTTTGCAGATCAACCGCCACGAGGCTCTCGCCGAACAAGGTGTTGCCCGGCCGCTCGCCGCCGTAGTAGTCGTGCGTCGGCAACTCCACCGGCAGATAGGCGATGCCCAGCTCCTCGTCCACGGAGATCTGCGCCCACACACCGGTATTGCCGGTGTATCTCCATGAGTCTTTTTCCCAGGTGTCGTTGCCGAACTCGCCAAGCTGCGGAATCGTCCGGAACAGCCACAGACGTTTGCCGGTTCGCACGTCGTATCCACGCACCGCGCCCTTGACGTTGTTTCTGCTCTTGGGATTGGCCCCGGTTTCAAACGCGGCGCCCACAATCACGACGTTCCTGGCGACAATCGGAGTTGAATGAAGACCGACCGGCGCGTTGATCAGATCGAGCTCCTGATCGAACTCGAGCTTCAGATCGACGACGCCGTCCTGTCCAAAGCCGGCGACCGGGTAACCGGTTCTGGCATCGAGCGCCACCAGGCGATACCCCGGCGTGACGTACAGGATTCGCTCCTCGCGACCGTCGGTCCAGTAGGCGAGACCTCGTCCGGACAGCTGCCGGGGCGCTGCCGCACCGCGCTTGCCCTCCTGCTCGCTGTGCATCCAGATCTGCTCGCCGGTGGCGGCATCCAGCGCGACGACGGCGCGGCGGGTGCCGGCCGTCGAGAACACCCGGCCGTTGACCATCAATGGCGTCGATTCGAAATTGAATTCCGGGCGCGGTCCCAGACTCTCAGTCTTGAAACGCCACGCGATTTCCAGCTTGCTGAAGTTGGCCGCGGTGATCTGATCGAGCGGCGAATAGCGCGTGTTCCCCAAATCGCCACCGTAGGTCGGCCACTCGCCCTTTTTCGCGCCCGCCTGACCTTGCACCGTATCCGTCGTCCACAGAAGGCCGACGATGAGCGATGCCGCGAGGATGATCCGGGTTTTCATAGCGTGCTCCTAGTTCCCTGGAAACGCGATGCGTTGCATAGGTCCCGGAGCGCGGCGCCCGGATCGCAAGGCGCGACGACCGAGAATATTGGACATATTTGAGGGAGTCGCAACGAAGCGAGGCGGGATGCCCCGCCCGGGAATTATGTGACGCATCACGTTTCCAGGGGACTAGCTAAATGTCGGTTCGGCTGACGATCATACTCGCGAACCATTCAGCCCGGCGCGTACATGTCGACCGGTGCAACTGTCATCGCTGTTGGGGCATCACCGCCCCCCTGCCAATGCGGCCTGGCGGCCGCTCGATCGCCGCCCCAATTGAGTATCATCTGTGCGTCAGGGCCCGGGCGGGAACAAGGCACTCAACTGTGGGCGTCGAGGCGCCCGCCCGGCAAGGCGCGAGGAGCGCGCATACCGGGCGTATGCAAGCGGCGAGCAACGCAGCCCGGCGGGATGCATCGGCGGCCAGAGTGGCAATGTCATTTCCGCCAGGGCCCTTGGGTCACGAAGATTGCTGAACGAGGAGGACAGATGAACGGGAGATTTACACGCGCGCGGTTTGCCGGTCTGCTCGGCGGTTTCACAGGCGTGTTCCTCGGCCTGGCCATGGCCGCGAGCGCTGGCCAGGCCGCCCCAGTCAACCAGGGGCGAGGCGCCGCGCCGGCACCGGCGACGCCACCCTGCGGGCCGAACCTGGCAGACGTGAAGAACGTCGCCAAGGATTCCCGCTGCTTCGAACTGCGCACCTACACCGTGCGGGAAGGAAGCTCGATCGATCTCCTGCACACCCGGTTTCGCGAGCGGACGACGGCGCTGTTCAAGAAGCACGGCATGACGATCGTTGGCTACTGGCAACCCGTCACCAAGCGCGACACGCTGATCTACATTCTCGCTTACAAGGATGGCGCGGCCAGGGACGCCGCATGGGCGGCCTTCGGCGCGGATCCTGATTGGGTGAAGACACGGACCGAGATGCAGGTCAACGTGCAGGTCGAGAATGTCTTCATGAGCGCGACCGACTATTCGCCGGTGAAATAAACGGCGTTGGCCAATCCGTAAGGCACTCATAAGCAGGAGCGACGTCCGTAGGCAACGAGTGCGGATGATAAACTACGAGCGCATTTCAGAGGAACGCACGGAAGGAACGCACGGAAGAAACGCAGAGTCGGTTGCTGCTCGGGAGGCCATCGTGCGCATGTGGTTGAAGACACTGTCTGTCGGACCTCTATTGGCGACCCTCGTCGTACTCCGCGCCGGGGCGCAAGGCAACCCCGAGGCGGCAAAGATCCGGAACCCGGTGGCGGCCTCACCGGCATCGATTGCCGCCGGCAAGCAGTCATTCACCCGGTACTGCGCGAACTGCCACGGCCTCAACGCCGAGGGCGGACCAGGCAACGACCTGACTCCCGAAGCGCCCGACCTCACCGGCAGCAGCTTCAAGCACGGATCGACCGAGGGCGAGATCTTCAGCACGATCAAGAACGGCGTCGCCCCCGACTTCAACATGGGCGCCTTCGGCGATCAGCTGAAGGACGAGGATGTCTGGAACGTCGTGAACTACGTGAAATCGTTGGCGAAGAAGAAATAGACGCCAAACTTCAGAACCACAAAGATCACAAAGATCACGAAGAGCAAATCACCTGGATTTCTTCGTGGCCTTCGTGACCTTTGTGGTTCCGAGAGATCGTCCTAGCTGCAGCCTCCGCTGTTCCTACTTGGACAGGATGTCGGGCCGCACCTGGAACTTCACCAATTTGCTCGTCTCCCCCTTGCCGCCTTCTCCGTGGAACGGCGCGCGAGTGGATATGGATGTGTAGATGCCCTTGCCCTTCCAGCCCGCATTCGGATCGTCAATCCTGCCGTCCATGCCTTTCGCGAAGAAGCCCATCGGATAAGGCACCCGCAGCGTCAGGAACTTGCCATCCACCAGCGCGAGCAGCGCCTCCGATTCGTTGCCCGTGGCAATCGGCACGTCCTTGCCGACGCCGAGCATGTTGAACTGGTCGACGAAGTCGTAGTAGAGCGAATCCGCGCTCGCTGAATCGACGGCGCCCTTGAAGTTCGGGCCGGGCGCGGCATAGAGCTTCCAGCCCTCGACGCACTGCTGTCCCGTCGCATTCGGGCCGTTCAGCTGGCCCTTGCACAGGCGGCGGTCAAAGCTCGCCAGTTGACCGCTCGACAGCACCGTCCAGACGACGTCCTTGCTGTCGATGTCCATGCCGCGCGGGGCAAAACCGGAGGCGGATGCTTTCGCACTCTTGAAAGGCACTTCGTAGTATTCGGAGAGCGCCGTTGCGGGCGGATTGGGTCCCGGCACGAGGCGCATGATGCCGCCCGGCACGCCCTGAATCGTTCCCCAGACCGAGCCGTCCGACGCCGGCGACACGCCATAGAACGTGCCGTTCATCCTGCGGTCCTTCGTCGGATCCGCCGGCTGGTCGGGTTCGGTGTACGCATCCCTCTTTCCGTTGCCGTTGGTGTCGAGGATGAACGCCGTCCACCCCTGCGCTTTCTGCTCGTCGTGCGTCTGGTCCCAGATCTTGGTGTCGAACCAACCCTCGACGCCGCCGGGGCCGAAGGAGGACCACAGGACGTCGTTCTTGTCGAGATTCACGTGACCGGAACTGAAGCACGTATCGATGGGCGTCGTTTGCTTGGTTTTGGGATCGTAGAGCTCGAGCTGCCGGCCACTCTGCGTGAGCGGGAACAGCTTGGCCGACGGATGGTCGGATCCAGCCTGGCACCACGGCATGGTCGCGTTCTGCCGGATTCGCGACGCGGCCCAGACTCGGGCCTGTTTATCCATGGCAAAACTGTGGGTGCTGGTCTGGCTGGTCCAAATCGCTTCGTCGCCCCAGTACGGCGACGGCTGCGGCGGCGGCGTGTTGGCCGCACTCGGCGTCTTCGGATCGCGAACCGTCAGCTTCACCTGGCCGGCGGTATGACGGGTTGGATCGATCGTCGGCATATAGTCGGCGCTCTCCTCGAGCGCACCGTAGATCGGCCCATTCGCATTCACGGTTGGATTGCGCTTGTCCGTCGCAATTTCATCGTGGGCGTAGACTTTCGGATCGGCCCAGTCCCACATCGTGATGACCACGTTCCGCTCCCGGCCCTGCGGACGCGCCGGCGTGGCGGACGGCAGCTCGCCAGCGGCGATGCGATCGGTCCAGTTCGCATACATCGCCAGGGCGCGCGCGCGGCCAACCTGAGAGAAGCGGTTGCTCATCCCGCCGCCGGCCTGTCCTGCCTGAATGCGTTTGTCCCACGCCTCCGTGGACGTCTTCGCGGTCTCGTAGGCCGCAGGAAGCTCGCGCGTCGCCTTGCTCCCGAGCTGATGACAGCCGCTGCACCCGTCGGTGTTGATCACCTGGCGGATCCATTCGCCCTGGCTCTTGATGTTGAGGGCAATCCCGTTGCCCTGCGGTCCGGTGCCCGGGAAGTCGGTTGGAGGAGGCACCTGGAGCAGTGCGAACCAATACTGCGCGGGGTAGTAGGCCGCCGCCGCTTTCGCGTTCGGCGCGGTCACGGCTTTCAAGTTGACGCGCGTACCCGGCGTCGCCTTCGACTTCGCGGAATCCACCAGTCCGTAGCCGCGGACCCACACGTCGTAGTTCCCCTTCGGCAGGTCCGGCACCAGGTACCGGCCCTGGTCGTCGGTCACGACGCTCTTGATCAACCGCGTGGGCGTATCCCGTGTCTCCGCGATCACCCAGACGCCCGCCTCGGGACCTTTTGCTCCCGTGACCACGCCGCCAATGTCGTCACCGTCGATGGCGACGCTCCCGGTCGGTGTCTGACCGGCGCGCAGAACGGTCAGCGACGCAGCCACGAACAGGGCCGACGCGAGGGTTGCGATGCGGGCCAACCAGGCTTTCTTGCTCATGCTGAATCTCCTTCGGAGGATGGAAGCGCCTTACTCGAACGGTCACGACGTGGTGAAGCATTGGTGCGAAGCAATAATAGACCGGCCTGCACGTCACGGGGGAGACGGAATGAGAAGGACGGTAACTCTCGGGAAATGCCTTGTCAACTGTTACCAGAGGGGTGACGCCCCTCGTTTCCCGGCACCGCGAATTAATCCGGGGCCGGCCGCCCTTGTCGCACTCCTGCTGGCGTTGCTGGGAGGAATTACCGCCCGTGGACAAAGTCCGGGTCCCCCCGGTATCCCCGGTCGTTTCGCCGTGTCGGCCTGGCGCCGCGCTCCGGGAATTCTCTCGCCGAATTTCCAGGTGGGAACGGCAGGCACAGCGGCGGCGCAGAGCCGACTGGCGCTGATCCGTCGACGCGGCGCGCTCGTGTGCGGCGTGGCTCCGGGCGTGGCCGGCTTCGCACGTGTCGACGGTCAGGGCCGTTACAGCGGGCTGGACGTCGACGTCTGCCGCGCGGTCGCGGCGGCGATCTTCGGCTCCGCCGACAAGGTCCGTTACGAACAGGCCGTGTCGGTCGATCAGTTCCGGGCCGCGCGGGACGTCGACCTCGTGTCGCGCCGCCTGACATGGTCGCTGCAGCGGGAAGGGATGGGACTGCTCTTCGGGCCCGTCATGTTCTACGACGGACAAGGCTTTCTGGTGCCGGCGAAGCTGCCCGCCCAAACGGTTCGGCAACTGTCGAGTGCCCGCATCTGCGTCGTGGCCGGGGGTTTGATCGAATCAAATCTGACGATCTACTTCCGCTCGCACGCGCTGACGCTCCGAAAAGTGCTGATCCAGACCGCGCAACTCGAAGCGGAGTTGCTGGCGGGGCGATGCGATGCGTTCACGGCCGACGTCTCGGAACTGGCTTCCCTGCGGAGCGTGATGGGGAAGCCCGACGATTTCAGGATTCTCTCGGAGCAAATCTCACGCGAACCGCTCGCGCAACTGGTGCGGCAGTCCGACCTCGATCTGTTCAACGTCCTGCGTTGGACTGTGTTTGCCATGATCGATGCGGAGGCGCTGGGCGTGACGTCGGTCAACGTCGCGGAGATGGCGAAGCGGGACGACCCGGATCTGAAGCGTCTGCTTGGCGTCACACCCGGCAACGGCAAAGCGCTTGGCCTAGAAGAAGCCTGGGCCTACAACATCGTCAAGGCTGTTGGAAATTACGGCGAGGTCTACGAGCGCAACGTCGGGATGGGAAGTTCGATCAAGCTGCCGCGTGGGCTCAATGCGCTGTGGTCCGCGGGCGGCCTAATGTTCGCGCCGCCTTTACGATGACCAACAACAGCAGTGCGCCGATCAGGAAAATCCACGTCCTCGTATAAGGCGCGCTGTCGGCGCCGTTGATGCCCGCGGCCGACACGGCGCCTGAATCATCCGGGTCGAGCCTGACTTCGAGTTCAACCGTGCCCTGCGCCTTGCGGGGCATTTTCGTGATCCTGGCCTTCTTGTAGCCAGCGACAATCGTGCTGACCTCGAAAGCGCTGACATTGACGTTCTCGCCGATCCCCTTGATGGCGGCGCCGATGTCCGGGCTCCGGTAGTGGCCGGGCTTGTCGCTCGTGAACTGGAAGCTGAGGCCGGTCGACTTGTCGGTCAGGAGGAAGTACACCGAATCCGTCACCGAACGGCCGGTTCGGCTGTCTTTGATCCGTCCGAAATAGACCAGATCGATGGTTCCGTCCTTGGCGGGCGCGAAGAATTCTTCGCCGTTGGCCCACGCGGTGCCGGCGAACGACAGCAGGAGCCCGAGCACCACGGCCGAGAGGAATGCCGAACCTCGCTTCATAACCCCTCCCATTTGGTTCATCCTACACGAACGACGCCTACACGAACCAGCGCCGCTCGTAAATCATCATGAGGACCATGATGCCGAGCGGCACGACCCAGGCCCAGCCTGGCCGCAGCCGTTCGGCCAACGAACGCGGCACCAGCGCGGCCAATATCGCGCTGGCGACGGCAGCCACGGCGACCCATCCGTACCACAGGATGGCCGGACCGTCCTGCGGCGTGATCGTGAGATGGAACGTGCGCGCGTCGGGATAGTACCGAAACGGCGCGTAGTCCATGTAGAAGGCCGCGAGGTAGACGATGCCGAAGAGCATCGAGAAAATCTCGACCGACGGGCGTCTGTTCGAAGAGGTCACGGCAGCAGTCCCTTGATGTTGTTCAGCACGTGTCCGACGAGAAAGCTCCACCAGACGATGAATGCCAGGAGCCAGGTGAGATATCGGCGCGCCGTCGCCTGCTCGGACCCAAGCGGGGCCCGCCAGAAGAGCCAATACGTGGGCAGCAGCCCGAGCCCAATCGCGACCAGATGCTCTTTGATCTCGAATACGCCGTTTGCCGAGCGCAGTTGGAGGTCTTCAAGAGCGGTGCGGACATCGAGTCGGTACTGGGGGTACAGGAGCGCGCCGCCGATCGCCGTGATGACGAAGAGGACGACGATAGCGTTCGCATAGGCCCCGCTGTCGACACTGCGGAACCGTCCGACAAACGACAGCGGCCCGACGGCGGCCCGCGACGCAACGACGCTCAAGGCCTGATGCGTGATGGCGCCGAGCAGCGTGACCGCCAGCAAGCCGTGCACAATGAGCAGCACCACAATCATGAGTTCAGAACCTCCCGCGCGGCCCGCTCGCCGGACTGTAAGGCCCCTTCCATCCATCCTGTCCACGACGAGGTGTGCTCGCCCGCGAAGTGGATGCCGTTCTCGGGACCAGCCATAATCGGCATGAGTGTACTCATCTCGCCCGGTTTGAACACAGGGAATGCGCCGCGCGACCACGGGTCCAGCGCCCAGCGCTGGACGAACCCCTTCTCAAACTGCGAGCGGATGGCTGGAAACGCATCGGCGACCAGGCCAATGCCGAACTTGAGGCTGTCGTCGGCGGTCATATCGAGGACCGCGCGGCCGGGGCGCCCGCCGACCGACGCGCCGAGGATTCCGCGGGGGCTCGTCGCCTGATCGTAGGTTTCGTCCCACACTTCCGTCGCCCGATCGGTTCGCGCCGAGCCGTTCAAGTCGCCGGATCGCCAGAAGCGAGTGCGCGACTGCAGGAGAAACCGCGTCACGGGATAGTACGAGAGCTGGGAAATCGCCCGTTCCTTCTCCTTGGACAGGCGCGGCCGGATCTCGATCTCCCGCAAGGTCGTGAACGGAATCGCGAAGATGACGCGGCTGGCCTTCAGACTGTCGACGCGAGCCGCCGTCTGAGCCGCTGTCTGAGCCGCCGCCTGATAGTCGACGCGGAACCGCAGCCGGCTGGATGACCCGGAGCCCTGCCCGCCCGGCGACTCGCGAACCACCCTCACGACGGCCACGTTGTATCGCACGATGTTTCCGAGGTCCGACGCCATCGCCCGCGGAAGCAGGTCCATCCCTCCCGAAATCTTGTAACGCTGCGTGGAACGACGGAGCATCGCGAATTGTCGGAGCACGTAGAGCGCGGACAGATCGCTGGCGTCGCCACCTACCGTCATGCGCGCGATCGCTGCGCTGGTCGCGCCGCGCGATCGAAGATACTCGGGCCACGTCACCTGGTCGTACGCTCGCCATCGTGCGTACGACGCCGCGTTTGCCGCCGGTTCGGTGAGATCGTCAGGCAGCACGCCGACATAGCGATCGAGCATCGTCCCCGGATCAAAACCGTGCACGTCCGCGGCGGTGCCGGCCTGGCCCTGGACCGCGACGACCGGCGATCCCTGCGACGATTCGAACGGCGTGAGCGTGAGGCGAAACGATCTCGCCGCCCGGAGCACCGCCTGATGAGCGCCGGCAATGCGAATCGG
Source organism: Acidobacteriota bacterium (assembly GCA_040007095.1). Classification (GTDB taxonomy): domain Bacteria; phylum Acidobacteriota; class Vicinamibacteria; order Vicinamibacterales; family CAVVIG01; genus JBDTVS01. The sequence continues at coordinate 83,126 of JBDTVS010000135.1, read as the reverse complement.
CCCGGCCTCGCCGTGCAAGCCGCCGTCGAAGGGTGCGCGAATCGTCAGGACGCGGCCGCCAGCACGTTCGCGCGCTTCAAGGACGGTGACCGGGCGTCCCGCCTTCCGCAAGACATCAGCCGCGCGCAACCCGGCGAGGCCTGCACCGACGATCACGACGGGATCTCCACCGCTCGGGGGACTCTGCGGTATGAGCTGCCGCGCCGAAGCGGCCGGACCCGCAGCGGCGGCGAGCTGGAGAAATCGTCGGCGACTGAGGTCTCGCCCCATGTGAGAACTTGTACCCCGAAAGCCTGGTGAGAAACCGGGGGACGCGCGTCAGTCCCGTCGCGATCGTTTGTCGTGCCGCGTCGCGGCTCTAGTTTCCCGCCCTATAGCTCTTGGTGAAACCGTTACGCCCGTTGGTGACCGTGAAGCTGCCATCGGTCTGGGCCGTCACCTTGATCCAATACGCCGGTCCATTGTGCTGGGGCGCAGGCGGTGCGCCCCGTTGCGGGGCCGGCATCGCCGCGACCGGGACCGTCGCCGCGTCTTCGACGTTGGCGATGAAGACACCGGGCACCGTGTATTCCTGTCCGCCGAGCAGCGCGAAGTGAATCTGCCAGAGATCTTCGAGACGGGGCGAGTTGAGCAGGACGTTCATCGCCGCCGGCTGCCCGCCCTTGCGAGGACCGTTGTTCATGATGGTCACCCGCGGCCGAACCGCGTGCACCAGCGCTTCGGAGTTCGAGCTCGGCTGCCCGTGCCGCGACACCACGAAGAGATCGACCGTCCCGATGCGGTTGTTCGGACACATCAGCTCGAATTCCTGATTCCAGTCGAAATCGGCGAGATAGAGGACTCGAAACTTGCCGAAGGTCACATGGCTCGAGACCGACTGCTCGTCTTCCGTGTTGCCGAGCGGACCTCCCGAGACCGGGTTCACATCATGCCGCTTGAAGCCCGCGCAATACGGATTCGCCGCGCCGGCGCCCGGCAGCGGCGTCTTGAGAGGGAGTCCCGTGGCGCTGACGATGCGCCAGTCGAGCCCGTTGACGGGAATCTTGGTGCCGGTTTTCGCGACGGTGTGTTTCGCCTTGGCGTAGAGCGCCGCATACTGCTGAAGCACCGGATCGATCTGGGCGCCCGGCTGCACGTTCGCTCCGTGATCGATGAACTCTTTGATCGGAATGCGCGTCGCCAGTTCGGGAAGCCCGCCAACATGATCGGCGTGGTAGTGCGTCGTGATCAGGTGATCGATCTGCGTGAGCCCCGCGTCCTTCACGGCGGCCATGATGCGATCGGCGTCGCGGACGGCCGCGGCGCCGGCGTTTCCCGTATCGATCAGGACCGACTCACCTGAAGGCGTGACCCACAGTTGGGCGTTGCCACCCTCTACGTCGATCACGTAGATGTCCAGGTTCTTCGATCCGCGCGTCTGCGCGGCCGGAAACGCTGCACAAAGAACGAGAGCCGATAGAAACGCCAGTGCGACGCGCATCAGAAGACTCCGGTGACAAGAAAAGCGACCTGCGTCTCTCGGCGGCTGGCTTCGCCCCCGAGGAGCAATGATTCTGCGGCTGAGAATACCTGCCGGGCAGACTATTGACAAGGCGCCTCCGCGGCGCCTGTCAAGCGCGCGCCTCGGCCGGCAGCTTATGCGTTCACCGGCACGCTTGACGCCAAGAACACAAAGTGGGACTCTGATTTCGTGACCCAAATCGCGCAACAACTGCTCGCTGACTTCGAAGCGCTCCCGGATCGGGATCAATCGGAGCTCCTGGCTGAACTCGCGCGGCGGGTGAAGTTGGCCGCGCACGACTTGCCGCACGACAACGATTTGGTGGCTGCCGCCGATCGCCTGTTCACGGAACTCGATCGCCGCGAGCAGCCTGAATGACATCGCCGCGCCGGGGCGAGGTCTGGCTGGTAGACCTCGGAATGGCGGCGAAAGTTCGGCCGGCACTGGTCATCAGCGTCCCCGCCGAAGACGCCACGGAGGTCATGAGCGGGGTGACAGAGGTTCTCTGTTATGGCACCGCGGTCGTCGTCGTCCCGGTCGAATCCTGAGTCTTCGTGGCCTTGGTGTGCTTCGTGGTTCCAGAACACACGATGGCGCCGCTACCGCGCCGGGGTGCGGATCCTTGGGCTGTTCCCCACCTGCTCGTAGGCAAAGCCGTCGGCCGGACGATCGAGCCTGAGCACGTACAGGCTCTGGGGCTGCGAGCGCGCAGGACTGCCGGTCACGACGAGGCGGTCGCCCGGTCTCAGCGTGGAGGCCGTCACGCCGATGTCGACCAACTCGTGCCGGTTGTCCATCTCGAGCTTCCAGCGCTGCGCGCTGCCCGACGGGTCGAGCACGTCGAGCGCCACGAATGGGTGCGGGTTCACGAACTGAAATTGCGCGACGACGCCGTCGATGGTCAGGCGACGGCTGGAATCGTAGGCGCCGGAGATCGAATGATGGGCACCGGCCGCCGCGCCAGACAGGACGATCCCAGTCGCGCATGCCAGCAGAATTCGCCCCATTGCCGCGACAGCGCCAGCTCTCCGGGGAACATCATGACGTGCGGCCTGAACCTTCACATGATCTCTATCGGCCCGAGGCGAATGATATCGGAATTCTGATCCACGCGGTGGGTGACTTCGAGCAGGGCTCGCCGGTTCATTGCGGGGTCTTCACCTTTTGCTTGAGCATCACGATGGCTTTCTCAAATCTCGCCTTGCGAGTTTCTTCCTTCTTGGCTTCGGTGATCCAGCGCACATACTCCTTGCGATGCGTGTGGCTGAGCGCTTCGAAGAATGCCAGGATCTTTTCCTTCTTCAGACGCTTCGCAAACTCGTCCGGGATCTCGACCGTTCTTGGAGTCTCGTCCTTCCACACCACGACGCCGACTTGATCGCCCGGCTGCTTGCTGATTTTTTCGCGGATCGCTTTGGGGACGCCCGCCAGATGCTGCGGGTAACCGTATCGCATCAGAGAACTCTTGTCGGGAACCCCATCGAAGGTCACCTCGATCGGGATCCTTCCTGACGTTCCGAATTCCTTTTGAACGTCATAGGGAAAGAAGATAAATGCGCCGCCGCCCTCGCCAACCTGGATCTGCGCTGTGAATTTGTACTTTTTCATGAACGCTCCGAGTGCAGGTTGCTGGCTTTGTGGAAACCGCTAGTGCCGATTCTGAGGCCGACCTGCGTCCGACTCGCCCCGTGCCTGCGCGAGACCCGCACGTGCCACGGGCGACCCGGGATCGAGCAACAGCGCTTCGACGAAGTAACCGGCGCCGGCCGCGCGATTGCCGGACGCAAGCTCCAGCAGACCCAGGTTCACATAGCCGGTGCTTTTTCGCGGGTCGAGCTGAAGGGCCGACTGAAACGCGGTTCTTGCCTCTTCTTGCCGTCCCAGATTGCCGTAAATGGTGCCGATCAGCGTGTGGGCGGCGACGTAGTCGGGGTCGGTCGAGGCAGCCTTGCGCGCCAGCACAAGAGCCTCGTCGAGGTGGCCAGAGAGAAATCTTGAGACGGCTCCGTAGTAGTGCGTTGCCGCGGCGCCGGGTTGGAGCTCGAACAGCCTGCGGACCACATCGGCCAGCCGCTCGGCATTCTGGAGGTCGGAAAAAATCGCCGCGAGCTCCTGCACCGGTGCCGCGTCGTCCGGACTGAGTCGGGACGCTTCGCTTGCGGTCGCAATGGCGCGATCGAAGGCACCCATCCCCGCCAGCAGTCTTGACGTGGCCACTCGAATGCTGGCAGACCGAGGGTGTTGCTGCAACGATGCAGTGAGCCATTCCAGGGCCTCCGTGGAACGCTGCGCGCCAGCCGCGGTCTGGACCAGGCCCCCGAGGGCGAGGGCGTCCTCGGGATCGAGCTCGAGCGCTTTCCGATAGTCCTGGTACGCCGTCGTGTAGTCCTCGGCGCCAAACATCATCGCGCCCCGATTCCGCCACTGCGCCGCACCTGCGGCGGCCAACGCGTGGCGAATCTCCAACGGATCGGCCAGGGGATCCCGTTGCTCGGTGATCCGAGCCGCGTTCTGAGCAGCGGTTTGAAGGTTGAGCGCCCGCGGACCTGAAAACTCGAGCGCCATGCGATCGTCGCTCTGGAGCTCGGCGCCGCTCGCGTACAATTTCAACGCCTGCGGCCCCGCGGCGAACAACGACCAGAACGCGAACGGCTCCACCGCGGATACGCCGGCCAGATCGGCAGCGATTCCCGCGCTGGCCCAACCCCGGTCCACATTCTTGAGGTTCGAAGTGAGCGGCTGGGCCGAGGCGACGAGCAAGAGATCGCTCTGTCCGATCAACCAGCCCGTGGCTTCTGGAAACACGGACAGGAACGTCGCGACGAGTGACCTCAGATCGGCCTCGGCGATTTCGTACGTGTGCGTCCACTGGCAGACGATCCCGCCGGGGGCGAGCCGGCCGCGCAGGGCGGTGAAAAATTCTCGCGTAAACAGAGACGCCACGCCGGCCATCCAGGGGTTCGACGGCTCGGTGATGATGACGTCGTAGGTGCGCGACGACAGCTGGACGTGTGAACGGCCGTCGCCAACGATAAGCCGGGACCTGGGATCGTCGAGCGCGCCGCGGTTTTCGGCAGCGAAGTACCGTGATGCCTCCACGACCTCCGGCGAGATCTCCACGACGTCCGCGCGCCTGATCGGATGGACGAGCGCGGACGCCAACGTGACGCCGCTGCCAAGCCCGATGATCAACACGTCACGAGGGTTCGGATGCAGCAGGAGAGGCAGATGGGCGAGTGTCTTCTGCGTGAGCATGTCCGCCGCATTCGAGGCGTCCACCTTGCCGTCGATCGCCAAAGAGACGGTGCCCGTCCGTCGCCGGACCGAGACCGTCGACGCCGCGCCGTCGCGGTAGTAGAGCAGTGTCCCCGCCGTCAGTCCGGCCTCCACCTCCACCCCGGGAGGCACGTGCGTGGCGTACTTGTAGATGCCGCTCGCCAGCAGGTCGCGATCCCACACCTGGTTCCACGCGAGCAGACCGACGGCCGCCGCAATCGGCACGAGACCCACGAGCCGGGCGTTCCGCGTCAGTCCTCCCCAGACGACGACGGCCGATCCGGCCGCGAGAAACAGCAGGCTCACCAGCGTCAGTGCCTGCTGCAGACCCCACGCCGGAATGACGAGAAACCCCGCGGCCAGCGCGCCCAACGTGCCGGCACAGGTGTTGACGGCGCACATCATTCCCACACGCTTTGCGAAATGAGCGCCATCGCCCGCGACCATCTGCAGCGCGAGCGGAAAGGCCACGCCGAGGCCGACTGCGGTCGGTACGACCAGCGCCGCGACCAGCACGATGTGGTGCCCGATGAGCAGCGAAGCGATCTGCGGCGAATGCGTCATATAGTCCACGACCGCTCGTGGCGCCTGGTTTCCAACGAGAGAAGAAGTCCAGCGCGTCGCGATGGCAGACCCGGCGAGTGCAGCAGACAACCACAGCGTGAGCGATCCCGACCGTCGCAAAAGCCACGACGCACATGCAGAACCGATGGCGATACCGCCAATCACCGCCGCCACCGTCGCCGCAAACGCGTAGGTCGTCGGACCCCAGATGAGCGAAAGGAGACGAGTCCAGACGATCTGGTACATCAGCCCGGAAAAGCCCGTCAGACCAAGCACCACGGCCGCAAGCCACGGTCGGTCACGCCCTGGCAACTCCCGGTCGCGACGGCCAGGTGACCTGTCCTTCCCTTCTCCGCGCGAAATGGCTCGTTTCGCGGAACGCGGTCGGCCTGCTGAGTCACGTTCTGTATTGCCTCCTGCAGCGGATGTCGCGTCGACTTCTCCGTGGATGCGGTGCGCCACCCACAGCGCGCCGCCAATAGAAAGGCCGCTCGCCAGGACGCCGACGAGAGTCGTGCCTGAAATTCCGAGGCGAGGCATGGTGACAAAGCCCGAGACCAGCACGCCGATTGCCGCCCCGATGGTGTTCACCGCATAGAGCTCACCGGCGCCGCGCCCGGGACGAGCAGACCCGCCCACCAACCAGCGAACGGCAAACGGATAGGCCGCTCCAAGAGCAATCGCCGGGAGCGAGATCAGCACCAAGCAGGAAAGCAGGCGGACGGCGGGAAAGAGAGGGCCGGCGGCGCCATCCCGGTACGCCCACGCCAGCAGTGGCGTCAGCGTCTTCAGCTCGAGCGGCAACACGAGAGCAATCAGCGCGACGATCGCTTCGAGTCCCACGTACGCGTAGAGAGTACGGCGCGGTGCGAGGCGCGGTGCCGTCCACCCGCCGAGCAAGGACCCGGCGCCCAGCCCTCCCATGAATGCCGCGGTCACGGTGCTCGCGGCGGCAAGGCCATGACCCATGTACAGCGTCAACAGCCGCGTCCATGCCATTTCGTAGACAAGGCCGGCGAAGCCGGAGCAGGCGTACGGAACAAGAAATAGCTGTTTGTGGCGCATCGCGGGACGGGGCACGCCGGTCGATCTTGGAGTCGCGGGCATTCTACATTGCTGCACGGGGATCACCACCGAGAGGCACCGAGATCACCGAGAAGAACTTTCTGACGCGCACTTGCTCTTGACACCGGCAACGCGTCGGCTACACTGAGCGCCTTCTCGTCCGTTTTTCGAGGCCTTCGGTATCAGAGCGCCGATCACTGTTCTCGTGCGTCAGCGAGGCTAAGTACTCCGTTTCGGAATTACGGTGATGTATTCGGGCGTCGAGGCGCCCGGATCGCCAGGCGCGAGGAGGGAGAATGCCGGGAGCATTTGACCGACGAGCAACGCAGCGAGGCGGGATGCATCGGCGGCCGATACGTTAGCGCAATTCCGAAACGGAGTACTAAGCATGTCCACGAATCACTCGAAGGCAGATCCCCCCGCCGGCGACAGAGCCGATGCGTCCGGGTCCGGAGCCGGGCCAACCAAGCAGGGCCGCCCGTCTCGCCGCGAGTTCCTGGCGACCACGGCGGCGGGAATCGCCGGCGTGTCTGCCGCCCCGCCGCAGCTCGCCGGGCTGCGCTCGGCTACTGCAGCGGAGACTCAGGACCTCGTCGGGATCGACGGCAGGCGGCGGATCCTGCTGAAGGGGGGAATCGTCCTCAGCCTGGATCCGAGAGTCGGCGATTTCGAGAAGGCCGACGTCCTCATCGACGGGAAGCTGATCGCGCAGATCGCACCCAATATCCCGGTCACCGACGCGCTCGTCGTCGACTGCTCGGGGACGATCGTCATGCCGGGCTTCATCACGACCCATCATCACCAGTACGAGACGCTGCAGCGAAGCGTGATTCCCGATGGGCTGCTCGCGGGCGCCTGGCCGCTCGAAACCTATGGGTCGGTCGTGCAGAACATCTGGACCGCGGGCCGGATCGCCGATCCGGCCAACCCGAACAACGTCATCTGGGACCTGGGGCGTCCGCCGTACGATCCCGAGGATTGCTATATCTCCGAGCTCGTCGCCTGTCTGAGCGAGATCAGCGAAGGCATCACGTGTGGCACGGATACCTCGCAGGCCAATCACACCCCTGAGTACACCGACGCGATGATTAAGGGGCTGATGGACTCGGGCCGACGAATGGTCTTCGACTACAGCGCCGGAATCAACCGCAGTGCCGAGGGACAGCCGTTTGAATTCCCAGGCGCCATGAACGACACGACGAAGGGGATTGGCCGGATCGCGAAGACGTATTTCAGCTCGAAAGATCAGTTGGTGACGCTCGGCTTCGCTGGCACAGGAGGCCCCGCATTCGCCGGCGCCCCCTACACCGGGTGGCAGCTTGGCCGCTCCTTCGGCGCGTTGATCAACAACCATAGCGTCGGCAACCCGATGGGGATCGTCAATTCAGCCGCCGACGCCAAGAACGGCACCGATTGGTCCGACATCACATTCGTCCACGCCACGCGATGGCAGGACACATCCGTCGGTCAGATCGGCGCCGGGTCTTCCGGCTATCCGACCAACAGCCAATCGCGGGCGTGGGAAATCTGTCGCGACCGCGGGGTGCACATCTCGATTGCCATCCTGATCGAGATGCAGATGCGGCACGGCATGCCGCCGATGCAGCAGGCGCTGAATCACGGCATCCTGCCCAGCCTGAGCCCCGACGTCGACACGAACATGACCACCGATCCGTTCTCGCTGATGCGCGGCGCATATTGCCTGCAGCGCGCACTGGCAAACGACCTGGCGTTCCCGGAGAGCAACCCGGGCCGACTGCCGGTGCCGCAGCTGGTCACATCGCGTCAGGTGGTCGAGATGGCTACCATCGCGGGGGCGGCGGCCAACCGCATCCTCGACAAGGTCGGCACGCTCACTCCCGGCAAAGAGGCCGACATCGTCGTGCTCGATGCGCGCAACATCAACACCTGGCCGATGAACAACGTGCCCGGCACGATTGTGACGATGATGAACCCGAGGCACGTGCGGGATGTCTTGATTGCCGGGAAGGTGGTGTACTGGCGGGGCAAGCTCGTGGGCTGGGACATCGACCGACTGCTGCGTCAGATCGAGCAGTCGCGCGATCGCGTGCTCGCCCGAATCAACGGACCGGCAAAAGTCGGAGCGCTTCCCAAGGGCAACAACAGCGGCACCAACCCGTACCGGCCGAATTTTCTGGGGAACTGCTGTCACCAGGGCGAGAACACGACGGCGCCGGAATATGTATTGAGACCGTGAACGGAAAGTTGTTCTTCCTGCGCCGCGAGCGTTTTTGAACCACAAAGATCACGAAGAACACAAAGAAATCATCTATTGGTTCCTGATTTTGTCCCGCTCTGCAGCGCAGTGTCTTCTCCACAGCGGCTCGGGATTCGCGAATCAGCATCGACAAACGGCGAACCACAATGAACGCGAGGGATACAAAGAAAAGCATCTACAGTGGGCGTTTCTTGGTGACCTTTGTGCCCTTTGTGGTTCCAGATTTTTTTCCACTTCTTGAAGAGGCTGTGTCATCTCCGTGGTTCCCGGCGAGGACGCCAAGCAGGAACTGCTCTTTGCTGCCGTCCAGCCCGAGGTCGTGGTTCAAGAGGCCGTCAAACACACCTCCGAAAGGGCGAGCGCTCAGGCCCAGCGCGGTCGCCGCGAGGATCAGGTTCTGAGAGATGTGGCCGGTCTCGGCGACCAGCATCCGGTAGCCTCCTTCCCCGTACTTGCGCTCATGGCGAAGGAAACAGCCGGTCAGGCAAAACAGCACCGCGGCGCTCGACACCATCGCTCGTTCCACCGGTAGCGCCGCTTCCACGAGGCTCGACGGGTCTATATCCGCGCTCACCACCTCGAGTGCGTTCTCGACCGCCCGGTAGTGATACACAGCCGGCTCCAGACCGTCCACGCGAAAGACGACCGGATAGATTTCCACCGCATACAGGGCCCCGCTCGAGGGATACGCGCGAAGCTTCACGTCACGTCCCCCCCAGGCCATCGACCCGGTCACCCCGCACGCGGTGTGGAGAAGCGCGTCGAAATCGGCTCGGCGAATCGCGAGGCCGCCGTAGTCCCGATGAGATCGACGGGCGCGTGTCAGCGCGTGGAACGGGCGAAGGCGATCGGGAACGCCTTCGCTGACCGCGATTCGAGGCGCGTCGGGATAGGCGAGGTACTGTCCATCGGTCGCCAGGTACAGCACTTCGTCGCCTTCCAGCCCGCCCGCGGGAAGTACGCCCTTTTTCGTGGCGAAGTGAAGGAACCGCCCGACCGGCCGCCCCGAAACGTCTACCACGCCGACAGCGGTCAGCGCGGCCAGGATGCGCGCAGCCAGCGACCGTAACTCCGCCGGAAGACCAGCCAGGATGTCCGCGACCGTGTTCGTTCCATCCATCCGAGCGATCACGCTCCAGAGAACCCTTGGGTTCCCCGCCATCGCGATCTCGCGGCGGACGCGCCGCATCAGCGTGCAGTCAGCGTGCCGTTCGACAATCGGCTCTCCCTGAAGCAGGCTGAAACGGACCGCCCCCTCGTCGTCCACAAATGTGCGCGCGCAGGGCAGCAGCACGGGACGTACGTCGTCGGAGAGCGGTTTCACAACCTCTGGCCACGCGATGACCCGCCGCTGTCGCGGACCGTCAATCAGCAGGTCGTTTTCGAAAACGTAGTCGGTGAACAGTTCTTCGTACAGCGTGATGTCGAAGTGCGGGGCCTCGTCTTGCCGGGACCGTCCTTGCCGGTCTCCCCATCCCGGCACCCGCGATGGTGTGGCATGAAAGACACGGCCGAGCCGCTGCGAAGCCTGCGCCTGACCGTTGAGGTCCTGCAAGGCGTCCGCGATCTTCAGTGACACGGCATATGCGTCTCTGGCGTCGCCGTTCTGGCCGAGTGCGTCGAGCATGTCCCCAAGATCCGCATGTAACGCGACACACAGTCCTTGCACCCCGTCGCCCGGCGCGAGCGCCGCGGCCAGCCGAATCGCTTCTCGATGGCATGCCACCGCGAGGTCAGGCCGTCGGCCGAGGTAGAAGCAGCGGCCCAATTGACCGAGAAGGATTGTCCTGCCGAAACTCGACGAGTTGTTCACGCGGTCAAGCGCGGCGGAAATGATGGGCGCGCGCGCGGACAGCGCGCGATAATCACGGGCCTGCATTTCCAAAGCGGACCGCGCGTCGCCGACGGCCATGACTCGCGCCTCGTTATCGATGATGTCCGCGAGGACGCCGTAGCCCTTCCAGGTTTCCGCGGCGGAGGGGTCGAGATGCTGGGCGACGGCCAGTGCCTCTTCGGCCAGCGGCCTGGCGTCGGCGAGCCGACCCGGTCGGTTCTGCAGCAGGTCGGCGAGGTTGCTCAGGCACTGTGTCAGCGGCGTGGGATTTCCGATCCGGCGATTGACCTCGATCGCTTTCCGGTACCAGTCTTCCGCGGCCTCGACATTGCCCGCGTCGTGAGCGCAGACGGCAAGCTGACTCCAGGTCTGCGCGGCTGCGGCAAGATGACCTCGCTCCTCGCTGACGCGTGCGGCCTCGCGATAGTGACGTTCGGCATCGTCCCACCGCCGCTGCTGGTGGTAGACCCTGCCGAGCTGATGCCAGGCCGCCGCCTCCATTTCTGGCTCGTGAAGCTCCTGAAACAGCTGCAGCGCCGCTTGCTGGCGCGCCAACGCCTCGTCCAGTTTCCCCTCGGCGAGCGCGAGCGCGCCAAGACGGGCCAGTGCCACGCCCTGGTCCGGGAGGTCCTTCAATTCCCCGGCGATCTTCAGGGCCGCTTCGTAGGCCCTCCTCGCTTCGCCGTACTGGCCGCGGGCGCGCAGCGCATCCCCGAGATCCGAACGCAGCGTGCCCCGCAAGCGCTTCACGCCGTCGCCGGGGACGAGGCGACCGATGACGCCGATCGCTTCCTGAATCCGCCGTACGGCCAGATCGGGTCGATCGCCGATGTGGAAACATCGACCCAGCCGTCCGAGAATCACCGCTCTGGCGTAGCTCGGAGTCTCGCCGAGCCGGGTGAGAATGGCCTCGAAGACCTCGGTGGCCTGGGACGCCTGCCCCTGGTCGAGCAAGTGCTGGCCACGTTGGCCCTCGGCGACATACCACGCCTGAGTACTGTCATCGCCACTGGACATCGATTCTTCTTCCTCCCGCACCTGCAGACTGGCGCATCGCCCGGTGGGTTTAGTGCTTGCCACACGTCGCGGTCCGCCATAGATTAGCCACATTTCCAAATCAAGCGTCACCGTTCATCGGCCGTCAGCGGGGGAAAAGTATGAGATACCTCACGAGAACCAGCCTGGCCGTGCTCTTCGTGCTCGCTCTTGCAGCGACGGGCAGCGCTCAGGACGGAACCATTACCGGCAGGGTCACCGATTCGTCGGGTGCACCTCTTCCTGGCGCGACGCTCACGCTGACCAGCGCCGCGGTCATGGGCGTCCGAAGCGCGGTGGCCGACGAGCAGGGCGGCTATCGGTTCGGGTTGCTGCCTCCCGGTAGTTACACGGTGAAGGCCGAGCTCCCCGGATTCAGCACCGTGATACGGGAAGGCGTTCAGATGACGGCTGGCTTTACTTCGACGATCAACGCGGTGATGAACGTCGCGCCGGTCGCCGAGACGATCACCGTCCGTGGAGAGTCTCCCATCATCGACGTGACCAATGCCCAGGTCTCCACCACCTTTACCAAGGAGCTGACGACGATCCTGCCGACGGGCCACGACGTGTTCTCGGTCCTGGCGGTGACACCCGGAGTTCAAGTGACGGCGCCCGACGTCGGCGGCAGCCGCGCGGGCCTCCGCGCGCAGTTTCGGGTCTTCGGCAGCACCTCGCAGTGGAATGTGATCGAAGGCGCGATCATGGCGTCGCTGCAGTACGAAGACCCTGACGTCTATCAGGAAGTCCAGGTTGCCGGAGCCAGCAAGGGCGCCGACGCGCCGGTCGGCGGATCGTTCAACAACTTCATCGTGAAGAGCGGCGGCAACAAGATCCACGGGCTGGGGTTCTACGATCGCGAGCCGCTCAAATTGCAAGGCTCGAACCTGACCGACGCTTTGATTGCGCAGAACGTGACCAACACCAGTTCGGTCGCCCGGTATCAGTCTGTGCACGCCGACGCGGGCGGTCCGTTCGTTCAGAACAAGTTCTGGTGGTTTGCCGCGGTCCGCATGCTGAATTCGGACAACTGGACGCCGGGATACGTGAACACGCAGACAGGCCAGCCGGAACCGGTGTATACGACGCTACAGAACAACGCCGTCAAGCTGAACTACCAGCTCAACGCCAACCACAGCCTCTCGTACTCGGCGCAGTTGAACAGCAAGTCGCTCCCCAATTCCGGCGCGTCGGCGTTCCTCGATTCAGACGCGACGTCGCTGACTGACTTTCCGTACTGGATCCAGGGCGCGTCGCTGACGTCGGTGCTGTCGAACCGGTCGACGCTCGAGGTCAAATGGGGAGAGTTCGGATGGAAGTGGTGGACACGTCCCGGGGCTGACGAAATCACGCGACAGGATCTGGACACCCAATTGGTGCGCGGCGGCCGGAACGCGCCGTTCATCGACCAGAGTCACCACATGAACATTTCGGGTGTGTGGTCGCTGAACACGGCGACCGGGCGAGCCGGAGGCCACGCGCTGAAAGTCGGCTACGGCTACTTGTTCGAAGGCGCACCCTACACCAATCTCGCGCCGAAGGACAGCATCAGGACGTTCTGGCGCGGCGGATTCAAGACGCCCGCCGAGATTGAAACCTACGACACGCCGTTCTCGTTCGAGAACGACGTGTCTCATCAGTGGACCTACGTCAACGACACCTGGAACGTCGGACGGCTGGCGTTCAATGGCGGCTTCAGATTCGACTCGTTCAAGCCCTATTACAACGAGCAGGGAAAATCCGGCGACGGACCGTTTCAGACGGCCGTCAGCTATCCCGGATTTGAGTTCCATCGGCTGAACAGCCTGGTACCGCGCGCGTCGATCGTCTACGACGTGTTCGGCACTGGACACACGGCGATCAAGGCCGCGTACGGCAGATACTCGTACAACGCCGGCACCATGACCAATGCGAATTCGATGATGGCGGGATTCGTGAATCCGATGGCCAAGACCACGAAGCGGTACCGCTGGGACGGCACGCTGCCGTTTGTTCCGAATCCGATCAACTTGATCTCGACGACCGGCGGTCCCAACCGCAGCCTGGATCCGAATCTGGAGCTGCCGTACACCGACGAATTCGTCGTCGGGCTCGATCAGCAGGTCACGCGCGACATGACAGTCCGTTTCAACTACGTGCGCAAGCTCGAACGAAACAGAATGAAGGCGCAGAACACCGCCATTCCGTTTTCGGCGTACAACATCCCGGTCCTCTTCACCGATCGCGGCCGGGACTTCGCGTCTGCGGCCGACGACCGCCAGATCCTGCTGTACAGCCTGGACTCGGCTTACCTGGGCCGCCGGGCCGATTTCCTGACCAACGATCCGCTGAACCGCTCGGATTTCGCGACCTACAACGTCGAGGCCCTCAAGCGCCTCTCCAACCGATCGCAATTGCTGACCGGCTTCGACATCAGCCACTACGACACCTGGAGCTTTGCGTCGGCGATCAGCCAGGACATCGCCACGGATACCACCGGCGTGCCGCAGGATCCGAATCGTCTGACCTACAACAACCGGATGGATTACTGGCACTGGCAGGGCAAGGCCCTTGGCAGTTACGAGCTTCCCTATGGCATCGGCTTCTCAGCCTCGTTGCGCGTCACCAAGGGCGAGCCGTACGGGCGGACGGTCAACACCACCGGGTTGACGCAGGGCGCGATCACGCTGACGGTCGAACCGCAAGGTACTTTCTTCTATCCGACGGTCACGTTGATAGACCTGCGGTTCGCCAAGGCGTTGACCCTGCCGGGCTCGTTTGGCAAGCTGGAAGGCCTGGTCGATGTGTTCAACCTGAACAACTCGTCGGCGATCCTCAGCACGAACAACCAGACGGGCGCGAGCTTCAACAGTGTGCTCACGACCGTCAACCCGCGGATCGCCAGACTCGGCGTTCGCTGGACGTTCTGAGGCGGAGAATCAATCATGCGGCTGACTTCATCGGGTCCTGCGGCCCGTCGCTATGCGCTCGCCGTCGCATCGTGCGTCTACGCGGGCGCCGCATGGTTCTCGTTGACCGGCCACGCGGGCCAGATGCGATCCGTGACCGAAGGCGTCTACTCCTCAGCTCAAGCCGCGCGCGGCCGGCTGATTTACGGGGCCCAGTGCGCGGAGTGTCACGGCCAGTCGATGGAAGGCACCAGCGGGCCGCCGCTGGTCGGCGAAAATTTTCTTTCGAACTGGAGCGCGCGTCCTCTGACTGGTCTCGTCGACAAGGTTCAAAAGACGATGCCGTTCAATCTGCCCGCGACGCTGTCGCGGCCGCAGTCGACCGACCTCGTCGCGTACATGCTGCAAGCCGGCACGTTCCCCGCCGGACAAGCCGAACTGAGCGAAGCGCTGCTGACGCAGGTGTCGTTCCCTGCGCGAACCGCTCCCCCGGCTCCGGCCGCGGCCGCCGTCTCTCCGGCCGGTTCCCTTCCGCCGGCAGAGGGCAACCTTGCCGAACTGATGAGAGCGATCGCGTTTCCGAATTCGAACATCATCTTCAACCTGCAGCTCAAAGACCCCGGCGCCCAGCAGAAAAAGACCACGAATTCCTTACCGTTTGACTACGTCGCGTGGGGATCGACGGTGTACGCCGGCTGGCTGGCGGTCGATCAGGCCGCGGTGGCCATTACCGAGACGGCCGCGCTTTTCCTGACGCCCGGCCGTCGCTGCCAGAATGGCCGGCCGGTTCCGGTCGATCGGGCCGATTGGAAGCAGTACGTGGCCGTGCTCGCCGAGACGGGCAGACTCGCGCATCGAGCATCTCAAGCCCGGAACTACGAAGCCTTCGGCGAGATCAGTGAAAAGCTGAACGACGCCTGCGGGAGCTGCCACAAGGCGTATCGCGACAAGGGCGGCACCGAAGGGAGCGGCGCCTCACGCTGTCAGTAAGGCTCGTCAGGAAATATTCTGTGCACCGCATCTTTTTCTCTGGCAGTATTGCGGTGACATAAATCTTGGCCGCGGGGAGGGCACTCATGCGCCGGATGTCAGTGGTGGTCGCGGCGTTGTTGCTATTGCTGCTGGCAACGAGGCCCTCGTTCGCCCAGGAGTGGATCCAGTTCGCCAGCCGAGCCGATCTGTTTGGGGTCAATTTCCCGACCGAACCGAAGGTGCAGGACATCAGCTACGCCACCGAGTTCGGCATCTCCTTGCCCGGCCATGTCTATAGCGCCGAGAGCGGACCGAGCCGTTACTCGGTCACCGTGGTCGACTACGCCGACGCCGAAAAACTCCACACCGCGCGAGCCGATCTGTGCAAGAAGAATGGCGGAGAAAGCGACGCGTGCCAGAACGACTGGCGCGGGGACGTCCAGGGCTCGATCGTCTACGCGTCGTGGAAATTCCTTCAGCGCAACGCGAAGGTCACGTACTACGCGTGGGCCGTCACCGACAATGTCGAAGGACAGCGGGTGCAACTCGCGAACCCTGACGGCTCGCGAACCTTCGCCGCGATCTATCGGCACGCAACGCGTCTCTATATTCTCGAGGGCACCGTGCCACGGGGCGCGCCCGCGCCAGGACTGTTTCAGCAATCGATGATGTTTCTGGACGAAGAAGGGAAGCCGATTCGGTATCGATCGTTCTACACCACCGGCTACTCGGACGCCTGGAACTTTCCCGCGCCGCCGCCGCCGCGCGCGGGGCAGCCACCACCCCGCAGCCAATAATCCGTCCGCGCGACCTGGACCATCTGATGGAGTCAAGTGATAGCTCTTCTGCGGGTACAGGCCACTCGTGTGGACACTGTTTTGTATCATGTCAGCGCTCGCGAATGACTCCGCCATTCGCCGGCTCTTGGGAGGGACCATGCTCGTCAGATCGGTGAGTCTCGCGGCCGTGTGCGCGCTGCTCGCGGCCATTCCGCTTCGCGCGCATCACTCCCACGGCAACTACGAGGTCGCGAAATGGACGACGATGGAGGGGACGGTCAAGGAGCTGCATCTGCTCGTGCCGCATTCGTGGATCTACCTCGACGTCAAGGAAGGGAGCGGAGAGCCGACGACATGGGCACTTGAAGCCACCGGACCCTCCGGGCTCCTCAAGGTGGGCATCAAGCGCGAAGACGTGAGACCAGGCGACGCCATCAAAGTCCGATGTCATCTGCTCAGGGACGGATCGAACGGCTGCCTTCTGGGATTCGTCACGCCGATGCACGGCGATATGGCGCGCGGGCACGGGGTCGAAAAAGACTGGGACGGCGACGGCGGCGCGGGCTATTCCGCGACCACTCCGGTCGCGACACCCCGATAACTGTCGCGATTCGCCGTTCCTTATTTCGCCTTCTCCTCGTCACGGACGGTACTCAGGGTATTCACCATCGAGTAGTTCCCTTCGTGGCAGGCGTACTCGAATAGCGGTCCATCGGTCTTCTTCATCGGGATTTCCCCGGACCAGGGTCTGGTAAACGATTGCGGATCGTCGACGGTGAACTGGTAGAGCAGCGTGTGCTCATCGGCGCGCGTGAAGCGTTCGACCACCCGCAGACCCTCGCCGGATCCCCTGAAGTTGGTCCGGTCGGTGAAATTCGTCGTCTCAACCACCAGCGTGTTGCCTTCCCATCGGCCGCGCGAGTCGCCCAGCCACTGTCGAATCTTGTTCGAGAGATGCGGGCGCGCATCGAGAGGGATGATGCGGGCGTCGTGAATCATCTCGACGAGAATGACGACGTGCTCGGAGGTTTGGAGAATCTGATAGTTGTTGTTGTAGCCGGCTGGAAGCATCGGCGGCACGGCGGTTCCCCGCGCGATGCAGCGGTCGGCCAGTGACAGGTGCTCCGGACCGTCGGCGGGATGCAACCGCCTGAATTCCGCACGTGCGGAATTCTTCTGCTGCGCCTCAGCTGTCAACGGCGGCACGCGGCCGTCACGCGGGTCGACAATGAGCGAGGTGCGCTTGGTCGACACGATGTTCGTTCCGCGGTCCCACCACGCGGCGTTATAGCCGACGGCAAGGTCGGCCTCCGCGTTGCTGTCTCGCCGGTCCGCATCGTTTCGCTCCCGCATCCGCTTCTCGTACGCGGCCGCTTCGGCGTCGGTGAAGAATTCCCTGCCGGCGAGATCGCCAGGACGTTCGAGCGGCGTCATCGTGGCATTCGTCCAGATGCCTTGCAGGTCGCGCGGATTGCCGACCGCGCGCCGAGCCGTGCCGACCGTCTTTGCCGGGTCCGACCCCGGCCGCCCGACCTGCCCCACCGGCCCAATGAGCTCGACGCGGCCGAGTACAGGGGCCTGCGCCTGAATCGCGATTGCGGCCGCAACGGCACCGGTCAGCGCAACGAATCTGTGGCGCATGGGAACCTCACGATCACATCGTTGTCTCTTTCAGGGTCCTTGGAATCTCTCGGTCTTCTTCGTGATCTCTGTGCCCTTTGTGGTGGTTCATTGTCTAGTTTCGCAACGTGTTCGCAAACGTTCTGGTCAGTGACGGCCGCAGCCGGTCGCGGTCGACCTCGAGGCCCTTCAGATACATCTTCGAAATCCGCTGGGTGTTCGTAATGTCGTCGAGCGGGTTCGCGTCGAGGACCAGAAAATCGGCGTCCTTCCCGGACGCGAGCACCCCCGTCGTGGTCAGCTTGAGGTATTCGGCTGACCGGCTGGTGGCCGCGACGATGACCTGCATCGGGGTCATGCCGCCGCCAACCATACTCTCCAGCTCGTGCTGCTCCGACATGCCGAACAAGTGATCCTCGAGGCCCGTGTCGCAGCCGAGCGTGATCTTCGCGTTCGCCCTGGCCAGCCTTGCGAGGGAGCGCTGCAGGATGGCGTATTGCGCGCGCGTCCGCTCGACCGCCGCCGGATCCCGCTGCCCGTACGCCTTCCTCATGCGCGCGATGACCGGCGGCGACGTCGACTCCTGAATCAGCTTCATCAGCGGATCGCCATCCCGCAGCCAATGCGGAAGCTCGGTGTAGGTGGTCCATTCCGGGCTGAGGTTGGGCTGGACGTAGACGTTGTGCTGCACCACCGCCGCCACCAGCGCATCGTCCATTTCCTTGTCGCGGACGAGATGCACCAGGGCGTCGATGCCGGCGTTCACGAGCTCGACGGCGTCGGTGTGGTAGAAGACGTGGGCGTTGACCTGCAGCCCGTGTTTGTGGCCCTCGTCGATCACCGCCCTGAACAGATTCGGCGTCAACCTCGGGGCTCGTCCGTTTCGGTCGTCGACCCAGATTTTGACCAGGTTCACCTTCTTGCCGGCGAGTTCCTGCACGGCTTTTCTGGCCTGGTCTTCCGTCGTCACCTCATAGGCGATTCCGGCGTACGCGGCGCCGCCGGGTCCGGCATTCGGCGCGCCGATACCGCGTCCCGCGATATACAGCCGGGCGCCTCCCACTTTCCCGGCTTGCTGGTCGGCTCGAATCTGGTAGGTGACCTCGCCCTTTTCAATCCCCTGTGACTGGACCACTGCCACGCCGAAGTACAAGGCGCGATTGAGATCGTCGATGATGTTTTCACGCGTGAAGTTGTCCGCACTGTAGGTGAGGCCGCGTTGAAAGCCAGGATGTCCGTGCGCGTTGATCAAGGTGGGCATCACGGTCTTCCCGGTGAGGTCGACGCGGCGGGCTCCGGCGGGTGCGGTCAAGGCACCTCTCCCTCCGACCCGTGCGATCGTGCCATTTTCGACCAGAAAGGCCGAATCGGCGATCGGCGCGCTGCCGTCTCCGGCGATCAGCCGCCCGCCCTCATACAACACGGCAGCTGTCGATCGGCTGATCTGGGTCGACACCGGCTGCATCGAGTACCAGCCGGCAGCCGCCGCGAACGCACCGAACAAAGCTATCTGTCGCAACATGGAGTCCCTACAATCTTCTCAGCGCTCATCTTAAACAAACAACCACGAAGGACACAAAGATCACAAGGGAGACACCCACAACAAAATGTCCCGTTTGTGAACACCGTGATCTTCGTGATCCAGAATTTTCGGTATTGGGTCAGCCGGACATCAACCACCGAGAACAATAGGCGTTCTTCTCGGCGAACGCGGTGCCTCCCGGTGGTGATACCTCCTGAACTACTGACTTCGCGTGTTGGTGTCCCGGAGTTCTTCTAAGAACGCGCTGCAGAATTGAAATCCTGAACCACAAAGACACGAAGAACACAAAGAATCTCCCGGTCTTCTTCGTGGTCTTTGTGCGCTTTGTGGTTCATTGTCTAATTTCAACAGCTGTTAGAAGGTCAGGTTCGCGCTGAACTGAACCATGCGGCCGTCCTGCAGCAGCGAGGGCTGCAGCCACAGCGGACCGTAGTTCGTGTTGAGCGTCGAGCTCGCACTCCCGTTGAACACGTTGTAGATGTTGAAGTTGGCCTGCAGGCGCATCCGCGGCGTCACCGAGATGCGCTTGGCCAGACGCAGGTCGAGACGCGTCAGGCGATCGTCGAACATCGACTGGGGGACGATCAACGGAACCGTGGCGGTGGAGGTGCATGCCGCCGCTCCTCTGCAAGCGGCCAGATTGCGATTCAGCGACGGCGCGATCTGCGCGTTGGTGGCCGTGTAGCTCGCCGTAATGGTCGGCCCGGAGATGTTCTGGAACACTCCGCTGACGATCATGTTCCACGGTAGCGGGAAGGTGGCAAACGCCTTGACCTGTGCCTGTCCGCCGAACGGCGTCACGACCCTGCACACTGGCTGGCCGTTGATCGTCGTCTTCGAAAACGGAACCGGCGTCGCTCCGCCGATGTTGCCGGGAAGGCTGGCAGCGACGGCACCCGGAGAATCGACGTCGAAGCAGGCGTCGTTGACGCTGCGTCCGGTATCGACGCCGCCACCAACCAGCACGTCCGTACTGAGCCGCGCGTTGATGGTGAAGTTGACGAAGTCGTTGACGCGCCGCAGCTCGCCGAAATGGTCCGACTGCGTAATCACGCTGTTGACCTGCCCGAATTTCGTCGGCGTCACGTCGTACAGGCCGCACACCTGGTATCCGCCGCCGCCCGGCAGCCGCGAATCGGTCGGCGCCGTGATGCAGTAGGGATCGAAATCCGCCGGAGTCACCAGCGTGTTATCCGTGATGATGTGACTGCCAAACCAGTTACGGTAGTAGCCGGCTGTCATCGACACCCGCGGGGTGAGCTGCCGTTGCAGTTCGGCGGTGAAGTCCCAGTTGTAGCCGCGCGCGCCGTAGCCGAGCAGCGCATCGTCCGCGTAGCGGGTGCTGACGTTGACGCCCCCGAAGTTCTGATTCGCCAGTGCGCCGCACTCGCCGTTCACGCCCCGATTTGCCAGGTCGCAGTCCGGCACGTAATTGCCGCGACGCGGGTCGCCTGCCGGATAAAAGGTGTCGTTCCACGTCCGGCTGACCGAGTTGATGGAGGTCTGAACCGGATTGTTGTTCTGGGTGATCCCAATGCCTGTCTTCGCGACGTATCGACCCACGGCCACCTTGAGCGCGGTCTTTCCGTCGCCGAACAAGTCAATGGCCGCGCCGACGCGCGGATCGACATCCTTCCACAGGGGGACGTTCTTCACCTCGTCGAAGTTACGCTCCGGGACCCATCCATTCGGCGTGGCCGGCACATGCTCCGCCGGCACGTAGCCGTTGAAGTACTCGTAGCGAACGCCGTAGCTGACCGTCAGCCGCGAGAGCGTCCATTGATCCTGCGCGTAGAATGCGAAGTCCTTGTTTTGCGCCTTGAGCCCAAACGGGGTTGCCCATTGGGTGAGGCTGACGGGGATCTGATTGTTGAACGCGTATTCCACGTTGTGGGTGCCGTTTTCGGCCTCAATCTCCAGGTAGCTTTCCTCGAGCTGGAGACCGGCCTTGAAGTTGTGGCTGCCTGTCACGTACGACGCCGAAAGGCGCTGACTGAAGCGCGGCACCAGCTGCTGGGTGTAGTACAGCGGGCCGAACGTCGGCGTGCCCGAGTTGTATCGCATGCCGGTCGACATTTCAAAGATCGATATGTCGTCGGGTGTCACTTCCGGCTGCCGGTAAATCGGCCAACTGCCGTCCGCCCGCGAGACACCCGCTTCGAACAACAGCTTGTTGGTCACCGGCGCGTTCCAGGTGGCCTGATAGAGCCCGGCCGGCTTGAGGCGATAGCTGAAGTATGCTTCCGGCGCGTTGAGTGTGCCACTCGCAGTCAGTGCCGGGCAATGGCAGTCCCGCTGCGGATCGGCAAAGACGTTGAACTTGTTCTTTTCCGACGCCCGCCACGTCACACGCACGGCCTTGGACTCATACCACTCCTTGGCGAACGCAGGCCGGCTGAGGTCAGGGGTATAGAAAGGCGTGTGCTGCGTCGCGTTGTAGAACTTATTGGCCGCCTGCCGCTCGTTGCCCCACTCGCGAAACGAGCCGTAGAACCACAGCCGGTCCTTCTTGATCGGGCCGCCCAGCGTAAAGCCGGCATCGTAAATGTAGTTGAGGGCATTGACTGAATTCAGGCCTCTGGCTCTCAGTTCGTCGCTCAGGTTGTCGCTCATCATGCCCTTGCTGGAATAGAGACCGGAGGTGCTGCCGGCGAACTTATTCCCGCCTTCCTTGGGAATCATGTTCACGATAGCGCCGTCGGCATTGCTGTCGGCCGTGATCCCGGTGGTCGACATCACCAGTTCCTGGACGGTCTCAGCGTTGGCGTTGTAGCCCTGATTGCCGGATGCATGTTGAATGCCCATGCCATCGAATTGGACGTTGGTGCCCGCTTTTCCGTGGAAGGTGCCGCCGATTTGGCCCGCGTATGCGCCCGTGACGTCGAACCCTTCGTTGCCACGAAACCCCGGTGTGAGCGCGACGAGGTTATTGAGGTTCTTCACGCTGCTCGGCAGCATGTTGAGCAGGTCGCTCGAGACCACCGTCTGCTTGCGGGCATTCCGCGTGTCCACCAATGGTGCCGCGCCCGTCACCGTAATCGTCTCGGCGAGCGCCCCGACCTGCAGGTCCGCGTTCACCGTCGCGGTGAACCCCGACGGCAGCTCAATGCCGTCCCGCTTGAAGATGTTGAAACCGGTCAGCGTGAACGTGACGGTGTAAGAGCCGGGCCGCAGATCGACGATGTTGAAGCGGCCCTCGCTGTCGCTGACGACGCTGCGGACCCGTTCGATCAGCGCGGGACTGGCAGCTTCCACAGTCACGCCAGGCAGGACGGCGCCCGACGTGTCTTTGACCACTCCAGCGATTCCACTGGCCGTCGCCTGCTGAGCCGAAGCGGCGTGCGGGATCATCAGCGCGCACACGATCACGCTCAGGGCCAGGGCAACCACGTTCGTTCGTCGCATCACTTCATCCTCCATTGGGCAGTCTGCAAGTTGTCGACACGAATACGCGCGCACGTTCACGGCCTACATAAAGTCGATGCGGACTCTTGGTGGACTCCTTCCCTTCAGGCCGCGGTGTTCCAGGACATTGCGCCTGGTTGAACTGCTGCGACAGCAACCGGAACAGGTTATCGGCCGCTCAGTATAGTGACGTCCCTGACATTGTCCAAGGACAAGTTTGGGCAAAATCCACATGCCACAAGCCGGTTCGCTCAGCTCATTCGGCACATTGGATCGTGCGCCGTCGAGGCCTGAAAACAGCTGGCAGATCGGCACTCGACTCCGTGCAGGCGCAGTGGAGTATCACCTCGACGGGCATTACCAGCAGCCCGTGGTGAACGTCTGGCGCCGCACCGAGACGGCGAGACGCCCCGTCCGACAAGGCGACCACCGAAAATCCCGGGAGTATTTGAGTGGGCAGCAATACCGCCGCCGGCGCGGATGAATCGCTCGTCGCATGCAGCCAGACTTTCCGTGGCGCCGCTCGGCCCTTGCCGAAAGCGCCGACCGGTCGTTGCCGGCGCCGATCGTGGGTCAACCTCGGATTCGGCCTGATAAGATTCCAGCATGGACGAATTGAGCCAGCTGTTCGAAAACAATCGTCGTTGGGTCGCCCGGATGACCGAGCGCGATCCCGGGTTTTTCCACAAGCTGTCGGGTCAGCAGGCGCCAAAATCGCTGTGGATCGGCTGCGCGGACAGTCGCGTGCCCGCAAATGAAATCGTCGGACTGCTGCCGGGCGAGCTGTTCGTCCATCGCAACGTCTCCAACGTGGTCGCCGAGGGTGATCCAAATTGCCTGTCCGTGATTCAGTATGCGGTGGACGTGCTGCACGTGCGGCACATCATCGTGTGCGGTCATCTAGGCTGCGGCGGCGTAGAAGCGGCGCTGGAAGATCGGCGCCTCGGCCTGATCGACGGCTGGTTGAAGTACGTCCGCGATGTGCGAGACAAACATCGGGAGCAGCTCGGTGCGCTCAAGAAAACCCTCCGCGCCAATCGCCTGTGCGAGTTGAACGTCATCGAGCAGGCGCTCAACGTCGCCAACACCAGCATCGTGCAGGACGCGTGGGCGCGCCAGCAGAGAGTCAGCATCCATGGCTGGATCTACTCCATCGAGAACGGACTCCTCCGCGATTTGAACGTTTCCATCTCGCAGCCGGGTGAAGCGTTACAGCAATACGACGCGGCGGTGAAGAACCTGGCTGCGCCCGACCTACACGCTCTCTGACGACTTCGACCGAAGTCGCCCGCCCTCCATGGTCCCGCGCGTCCGCGGCGCCCGACGTTACGGGCCGACGGCAAACGCCTGCAGCCGGTTGTCGGCCCCCGTGCCGCTGGCGATGACGATGAACTGACGGCCGGAGCGGGTGCGATAGGTCATCGGGTTGGCGGTATTGGGATGCGCAATCTTCGCGCGCCAGACTTCCCTGCCGGTCTTGGCGTCGAAGGCGTAGAAGTAGCTGTCGCCGCCGCCGATGAACACCAGGCCGCTCTTCGTCACCATCGCGCCGCCGCGATTGTTCGACGAGCCCAGTCGATCGGGTAAGGTGACCCCCTTGAGGAGCGCGTGATTGCGCAGGGCAGCGCTTCCTTCACCAAGCGGCACTCGCCACGCAATGTCGCCCTTGTTCAGATCCACCGCCGTGAACACCGCATACGGTGGCGCCGTCAGTGGAAGACCATTCACGCTGACGTCTTCCCCGCCCCTCGCGAATCGATCGGAGTAGGCGCCCTCCACCAGCGGATCGGATCCGTCGTTCTTGGCTACTCGATTGAGTCCGGCGCCCCGAATCGCGCGGACGAACAGATATCCCGTGTCGGGGTCGAATGCGGCGCCGCCCCAGTTGCCGCCCCCACCTTGTGCGGGACGCTGCAGCGTCCCCTCGAGGGAGGGAGGCGTGAACAGCGGGCCGATCCGGAACTTCTTCATCTGCTGCTGTGCCAACGTCTTGATCGCGGGCGTCAAGTCGTTCGCATCGTCGAGCGACACGCCCTGATCGGTGAACGGCGGCGGCTTGGTCGGAAACGGCTGCGTGGGGAACGGCACCTCGCCCGGGACGTTGCTGTCGACCGGGACCGGCCGCTCCACGATCGGCCACACCGGCTGCCCGGTCACGCGATCGAAGACGTAGGTGAAACCCTGCTTGGTGATTTGGGCGACCGCGTCGATCCGCCGGCCATCGACCGTAATCGTGACCAGGTTCGGCTGGGCCGGGTTGTCGTAGTCCCAGAGACCGTGGTGAACGGTTTGGAAGTGCCACTTCACCTTGCCCGTCGCCGCCTCGAGGCAGACCAGCGACTCGGCGAAGAGGTTGGCGCCTGGCCGGCCGCCGCCGTAGTAATCGCTGCTCGGCGTGGAAGTCGGCAGATAGAGCAACCCGCGACCCGCGTCGAGCGCCATCGGCGCCCAGACGTTGGCGTGGCCGTTCTTTCGCCACGATTCATTGGCCCACGTCTCGGCCCCCGGGTCCCTGGCCGACTGCGGAGTGACCGCGAAGCTCCAGGCCCGTTTGCCCGTGCGCGCGTTGAATGCCTGCACGTATCCGACCGGGTCGGAGGTCTGCACCCGGTCGGGAATCTGGCTGCCGACAATCACCAGATCCCGATAGACGACCGGCGGCGAGCTCTGCGTCGCGTGCTTGACGTCTGAGATGCGGGCCAGGCCGTCGGTCAACGACACGACCCCGGCATTGCCGAACGAGCGGACCGGGCGGCCATCTTCCGCCTCGAGCGAGAACATGCGATGGCGGCTGTTCAGGAAGACGCGGAGCTTGTTGCCGTCGCGCCAGAACGCGGTGCCGCGCAGCTTCCACCCGCTGCCCGACAGAATCTGACCGAGCTTGTACGCTTCGCCGTCAAACCGCCAGAGCTCCCGGCCCGTCTCGGCATCGAGCGCGGCGATGCTGTTGTAGGGCGTGGTGACATAGAGCACGCCATCGATCATCAACGGGGTCGCTTCGAACAACCCCGGGGTGGTGCCGAATTCGGTGAGCGGCGCCTCCCAGTGCTTCCACTCCCAGGCGACCTGCAGCCGCTGGATGTTCGTGGCGTCGATATCGGTCAGCGCGGAGTATTTCGTGCCGCCCGGATCACCGCCGTAATAGGGCCACTCGACCTGCCGAGAGGCGGGCGGCTGAGCGCCGACGAGGACGCCCGCGGCGGTCACGGCGACCACGATGATTCGAGAGAACAGCCTGAACGCACGGCGTCTCTCGACGCCGGAGCCGCGCACGGCGCTGAGGGACCGCCACAGAATTCTCGGCGACCCCTGCGCGCGCTGTCGTAACAGGTCGTGCTTCCTCACGGCGGCCTCCCTGCATCCAGGTGCCCTTCACCGGCCGATTCTGCGCTCGAAGCCACCCGGGATGCGGGGGAGTGTCGCTGAAGCCCTCACAAATTGCAACGCAATTTGTCGGCAATTCACCCACCGCCATTTGACACACTCGACCGGCCCTACTACGCTGCGACGCAGGCTGGAGGGTTCATGCCGATACGTTTCCGCGCCGTCGTGACAGGGGTTCTGCTGATGGTCTGCCCGCTCTGTCTGAGCGCGCAGTCTGCGCCACCTACGCGACAATTCGTTCGAACGCCAGTCCTCGGGGACTTCACCCCCGCGATCGCGCTCGGCGCGCAGCGGCCGGTCACGGTCGTGCTGACGATCGCCGGCGACCCGGTGGCCGTCGCTCGCGGCCGCATGCCGGGTAAACGACTCGCCGTTGTCGACGCCGTTCGGATCGAGCGCGACCTCCGCGCGGCGCAGGCGGCGCTGGTGCCGGCAATTCAGGCGCATGGCGCGTCGGTCCTGGGCACGTTCCAGCACGCCATCAACGGGATCAAGGTGCGCACGACCGCTGACAAGATCCCGGCGCTGGCGGCGCTGCCGGGCGTCGTGGCCGTCAAGCCGGTCGCCATGTACCGCGCAAACAACGCGACCAGTGTGCCGTTCCTCGGCACTCCGCAGGTGTGGGAGAATCCGCCGGGATTGCACGGCGAGCACATCAAGATCGCGATCATCGACAGCGGCATCGACTATACACATGCGAACTTCGGCGGCCCGGGAACAGTCGCCGCCTTCAACACCGCCAAGGCGACCAGCGCTTCGCCCGCGGACCCCTCGATGTTCGGACCCGGCGCGCCGAAGGTGAAGGGCGGCATCGATCTGGTCGGAGACGGCTACGATCCGAGCAAGTCGGACCCCGCGCATGCGCCGCGTCCGGATGCCAACCCGCTCGACTGTGAGGGTCACGGGAGTCACGTGGCGGGCACCGCCGCGGGCTTTGGCGTCACGTCGGCTGGCGCCACGTTCGCGGGGCCCTACGACAAGACCACCCCGAACGTCGCGTTCCGCATCGGTCCCGGCGTCGCGCCGCTCGCCGACCTGTACGCCGTGCGCGTGCTGAGCTGCGCCGGCACCGGCATGACGGACGTGGTGATCGACGCGATCGATTGGGCGGTCCAACACGGGATGGACGTGATCAACATGTCGCTCGGCGGGTCGTACGGCACCGTCGAGACCGCCGACGCGGAAGCTTCCCACCACGCCGTCGAGGCCGGCATCGTGGTCGTCGCGTCCGCAGGGAACAGCGGAGCCAGCCCCTACATCCAGGGCGCGCCAGCCAGCGGCGACAAGGTCATCAGCGTCGCCGCCATGGACTCCGTGTCGGGCTTCCCGGGCGCCGACCTCGCGGTGAACATCGGCGCGACCGTCCATGCGCAGAATTCGAATGGCGCCCCGTTTGTCGACGCCACGACGCTGCCCATCGTCGTGCTGAGGAACCCGGATTCGTCGATCTCGTTGGGCTGCAACGACAGTGAGTACTCGGGCGTTGCCGGAAAGCTGGTGGTGACGCGACGCGGGAATTGTGACCGTGTGCTCCGCGCCACCCTGGGTGCGGCCCACGGAGCGAAGGCGGTCGCGATGATCAACGACGCGCCCGGCTATCCGCCCGTCGAGGGCGACCTCCCCGGTATCGCCATCCCATTCCTCGGCGTACAAGGGAGCCCCGCCGCCGACAGCGCATTGCTGGCGAGCGCATCCACGGCGACCTTTTCGCACGCGAATATCGCCAACCCCACATTTGGCACGGCGGCGTCCTTCACGTCAGGAGGCCCGAGAAGCGGCGATGGGGTGCTCAAACCAGATCTGGCCGCGCCAGGCGCCTCGATCGTCTCGACCGGGATGGGCACCGGCGCCGGCGCCCTCACCTCGTCTGGCACCTCAATGTCGGCGCCGCATGTATCGGGTGTGGCCGCGCTCGCTCTCCAGGCGCACCCCGGATGGCAGGCCGATGAAGTCAGCACGGCGATAGTCAATACGGCACGCGCGGCTCAGATCGCCGGCTGGTCGGCACGGATTTCGGGCGCCGGGCTGGTACAGCCGGCTCCGGCCACTCGGACATGGGTGATCGCGCGAGGCGGAGCCGACCTGCCGAGCCTGAGCTTCGGGGTCCAGGAATTCTCCCGCGCCTTCCAGGCGGAACAGGAGATCGTCGTCCAGAACCTGGGAACCAGGTCCGCGAGGTTCTCCGTCTCTGTCACGGCGAGCGGCGGCACCTCGCCGCATTCAGTCCAAGTCAGTCCGTCGATCGTGTCGGTGTTGGCCGGGCAGTCGACCAGGGTCCGAGTCAGATTGAAAGTCCCGGTCGCAACAGCCGGCGACTCGAACGATTTCAGGGATGTGGCGGGTCTCATCGTGCTGACGCCGACGAACCAGAACCAAAACGGAGGCGCGGCGCTCGGCGTGCCGTACTACCTGGTGGCGCGCGCACGCTCACAGGTCCAGACGGATATGGTCACCAACCTGGCGTGGCCGTATCACACGGCGGCGGTCGCGCGGGTCAAGAACGTGTCGGCGGCGGTGGCCGGAACCGCCGATTTCTACGCGTGGGGTCTCATGGGCCGTGAGAACCGGCTCCCCGTCAACCTGCGCGCCGTAGGCGTGCAATCCCTGGACACCGCCGACGGCAAGGTGCTGCTTTTCGCGGTGAATACCTTCAGGCCGTGGTCCAGCGCCTCGACGCTCGAGTTCGACCTGGTGATCGACCTCAACGGCGATGGGACTCCTGACGTGGCCGTGGTCGGCATCGACTTTGGCTTCCTCACCACCGGCGCGTTCAACGGCCAGGTCGCCGCCGCGGTCTTGAACCTGGCGACCGGCGCCGTCCGCGCGACGTTCCTGGCGGTGGCGCCCACGGATGCCAACACCATCCTCCTCCCCGTCCTGGCGAGCGACCTGGGGTTAACCGCCGCAAGTCCGCGCTTCAGCTACGGTGCGCAGATTTTCGATCTGCTGGGCGTGTCGGGGGATTTCATTCCGTCGACGGCGCGGTTCAACGCGTTCGAGAACGCGATCAGCACCGGAGCCTACGCGGTCGTCGGACCGGGCGACAAGGCGTTCGTCCCGCTCTCGCTCGATCCGGCCGAATGGTCCGCGACGCCCGCATTGGGACTGATGGTCGTCTCGCTCGACAACTTCTGGGCTGGCGA
This sequence comes from Acidobacteriota bacterium, assembly GCA_040007095.1. GTDB lineage: Bacteria > Acidobacteriota > Vicinamibacteria > Vicinamibacterales > CAVVIG01 > JBDTVS01. The sequence goes on along the minus strand of JBDTVS010000135.1, from coordinate 53,878 downwards.
CCACGAGCAGGCCCAGCTGATACCCGTTCGCTGAACGCCGAGTTTTTTGAACCACAAAGAACACAAAGCACACGAAGGACGTCGTTTCCCACTCGGAGAACGGCTTTGTGGCCTTTGTGCTCTTGGTGGTTCGGACCTCTCCCACATTGGTCGAAACTGCTCGAACGAACGGCATTAGCTGAAGTTGGGGTTGCGACCTCCGCGCCACGCCGATGGAATGCCGACAACCACAGGTTCGGTTCAGGGCGTGTGTCCGTCGCAGTAGGCCGTCGCCGCCGCGACGAAACCGTGCAGATCCATCTGGCCCGCGTCCGGCGCCGACGCGCGGATTCGCTCCACGACGTGCAGCCCCAAGCGGCGATAGCTCTCGAACTGCGACTCGTTGAAGAACTGATCCGCGGTCGTCTGATGGGGAAATCCGATGTTCTCTGCCGCGTAGTGGTGCACGTCCGCCGGCTCGTCACCGCTCAGCGACGGCTTGAGGTACACCAGGATTCCGTCTTCGCCTCCATCGCATGCGCCGTATCGAATATCCGCGATGGCGGCGTGGTGACCCGAAAATTCAGACGTCGCCATCCGGGTCGGTGACATCGGCATCGGCCGCCTGAACTCGATGGCGATCCCCATGTCGATCCGGATCTTGCGCACGGCATTGCCGAGATCCTGATAGGTGTATCCCGGATCGGCCCCGGCATCCGACACGATGATCACCTTGCACCGGCGCAGCACCATCTCATACAGCGCGAGATTTTCGAAGTGTCCGCCGTCGGAGAGATACACCCACGTGTTCGTATCGTTGGTGAGCCCGAACGCCTCGTCGATGAACGGCCGCACGCCGAACCGGGGACCCCGCAGCCGCCACATTTCCCGGCACGGATTGCCGAGCCACCACCCGAGACGCGCGTTGAACAGCGTCATCACCAGCTCGAGCAGCGACGACGAGTTGTAGCCCATGTTCGGGCTTGCCGCCGCCCCCGAGATCGTCATCGCCGTGCCGAGCGAGATCGCGCTCGTTCCGGGTTTGTATTTGCCCCCGTACTCGGTGGACGGGCGATAGCCGATCCGTAACGACCCGGTGTGCAAGCGCGTGGAGGTGAACGACTCCGCCTTGCGCTGCTGCCACGCCAGCTTGCTCCCGCCGACCAGGTTGAGCGCAATGTTGACGACGTGCATTGGCTTGTGCGTCGTCAGCGCACACATCGCCATGTTGTCTTTCTCGTCGAACCCCGTGAAGGGGTGGGGATGACGATGGGCATTCGACGCGCCCAGGTAGGCGCGGATGAGGCGCTGCTTGTACATCCCGTGAAGGGAGAAGCTGTTGACGTTGATGAAGTACGACGCCCACCCGCAGAGCAGCGCGTACGCGGCGCCGGTCCAGAGCACGCCCTCCGTGACGCTGTACAACTTCGCGATGGAGTTGCCCGCAGTCGAGAGAATTGGAATCCCACGCATCGCCACGAGGATGGCGCGGCCGGCGGCGTGGGTCACCGACGTCAACCCTGTACTTTCGAGAAAGCCAGGCACGTAGATCGCCGCCGCCTCCTGATTCACCCACGCGAGCAGCATCGCCAGCAACACGATGAAGACCGGGAGCACGAGCCGGGCCGCCACATCCTTGACCATCGATCCAGGCGTGCTGGCAGGGACCGCCCCGTCACCGCGACGGCCCGACGACGAGCCGCTGCTGCCGCCAAGTCTGGCGGCAGCCAGCCCGGTCCCGGCGGCGCCTGCGGCGGTCGCAATCTGCGCGTACGCGAACGTGAGAACGTTGGCGGCGTACAACACGGTCCCGGCCGCGATCGGCCACGCGAGCGCCATGGCGAGGACAGTCCCGCCGGACCGTGCCCACCATTCCCGATCCTTGTCATCGGTCACGTAACTGGTCAGCCCCACGAGGAGTGTGCCGGCAAACAGAAACACGCTCATGACGAGCGGAAACGCCAGAACCACGTAGCGGGTGACATCGAAGGACGCACCGACCGTGGGTCTCGTCAGGCCGTATGCGAGCAGCCCGCCGGCAAACCCCGTCGCCGCGGCCGCAAGCGTGCAGTACACGCCGGTTCGTTTGGCCGGGCGCTGAAAGTGCCACATGGCCAGCAGCAGGCCGCCGCCCATGCCGCCGGCGTGCATCGCGGCGCCAAACATCCCGAAATACCAGAAGGACAGTCGGCCCTTCCCGAGGGCCACGATGTCGTACCAGCGCTCCGCCGGCGATCCGGGAGGCGCGTTGTGCAGCCACGCCCAGAAGGTGTTGAGGTGGACGGCGGCGAGCGTCAGCGGGACCAGGCAGAAGCACAGGTAGCTCGTGTAGCGATTTCCCGCGTTGCCGGCGCTGGGCAGGTCGTACCCGACGTAGCCCGTCGCCAGCGCACCCAGAAGGAAACCACTGATGACCAGAAACCAGAGCGTGGCATCCGGCGCATCCGCGTTGAGCATCGACTGCGCAGCCAGCGGGACGAGTAGAACCGCCGCGAGCAGCGGCAGCAGGACGAGCCAGTTCAGGAACAGATTGCGCAGAATCGAGCCGATGAAGGCCCAGGTATCGGCCGAGAACGTACCGAGCTTCGGCGTCAGGTAGTTGCTGTAGTCGCGGAGATAGCGCACCGGCTTGGGGTCGGGGTCGAGCAGCGTCTGCGGACTTTCCACCAGCAATCGAAAGACACCGGCCGGGCCGTCTGCCTCGTCCGGCTGCGCGACATGGAACCATTGGCTTCCCGGTCTGGCCAGCCGGGTGGCCCACGCGGAGAACCACGCGCCCAGGTACCCGCCGCCGGACACCGTCGACAAGAAGTCGATCTCGCCGACCAGACGAGGCCGAGCGTCGTCGTCGGCTGCGGCCGCCGAGAGTCCCTGCAGCAGCCCCAACCCGAAGGTGGCGCTTCGAATGCCGCCGCCGGAAAAGCATAACGCCGAGCGTTTGGCGTGGTGCAGGCGAGTGATGACATCGTGGCGGAACGCTCGTTCCTGGGCGTCGGCATCAGTGTCGGTGTCGACGGCGCGGCGCGAGCGCACATACGCCTCACGCAACGCCTGCGACTCCGCCGACGGCACGCCGCCACTCAAGGCCCAATACTCGTCGTCGAGAACCTCGAGTGTGGTGAGCGGTCGATCGCCGTCTGTCGTCTGGGCGGCGGTGCCGGCCTCTGAGAAAAAGTCAGTGCTCACGCGCGCTCATTCGTAGTAGCCCGGCGATTTCTTCAACCTGGCGTTGGCGGCAAAGTCGTGTTCGATCCACAGCGTCGTCCTGGTCTTTTGCAGGTACGCCTCGATCGTCGCTCGAGAGGCCGCCGACTCCTGGACGCTGAACTCGTTGTCGGGCGGCGCTCGATGCAATGTCTGTTCTGGCGGGTAGTGATACAGATCGCCGCTCAGCATCACGCGTCCCGTGGCCGCCAGCTTCAGAATCAGCACCTGGTGTCCGGGGGTGTGTCCGGGCGCTGACTTGATGACCGCCTGGCCGTCGCCGAAGACGTCGTACTCGTCCTTGTCCAGCAACACGACCGACCGGCTGTTCTTCAACTCGTTATAGAAAGAAGGCGACACGCGTGGATTGTTCTCGGCCCACATGAAGTCGCGCTCGGCGGGTCTGGTCAGCCAGGTCGAGGCGGCAAACTGGTTGAGGTTTGCGCTGTGGTCGATGTGTGCGTGCGAAATCGCCACGTACTTGATGTCCCTCGGCGCATAGCCGATTTGCGCCAGCTGACTCTTCAGGGTCCGCGTGACGACGGCCGCGGAGGTCGCATTGACATTCGAGCGCGCTTCACCCGGCGCCTGTGCGTCCACCGTCGCGTCCGGGATGACCCCGAGGTCCCACATCAGCGTGCCTCGGGGATGCGCGATGAGAAAACAGGGCACGGACATGCGGGATTCGCCCACTTCGGTCGGGGTCACGCGATAGCGCTCGACGCCAGCCGCCGTGATATTGAGCACGCCGCAGTCGAACACGTACAACCGCATGGTCCTGGGCGCGGGCGCCTTGACGGGTGGTGCGACCTGCGCGGCAGGGCCGGCGCCGCCGGCCAGCGCCGTCAGCAGCACCAGCGTCACGGCCAGTCCGTGCAGACGATTCATCTTGATATCGGGATTCGCGTTTCGATCGGCGCTGCGGTCGTGGCCAGCAGCGTCAGGGAGTCCGCGCGATTCGCGATACACGACAGCTGTGCGGAACCGCGATGACATCGATCACCTCCTGCAACGGAATCGCAGGCGTAGTATACGCCCAGGAACCCGGGGTGAAGGGCCGCCAGAAGGTGGTGGTCAATTACATGTCAACCATGGAGCGCGCGGAGCGCACCCAGCCAACAACAGAATGTTTTTCCGGGGATCTCGGTGGCCTCTGTGGTGAATCTCGTGAAGCCGTGGAAAGTGACCCGCTATCTGCCAGATGGATCCTAAAGAAGAGGATGGGAATCGATTGGGATTCAGCCAATGCCCAGGTCGTTCGCCAGCCGGACGATCGCCTGAGCGCGCCGGATGAGCGGCTCGTCGACCATCCCGCCTTCGAACTCGATGGCCCCGCGACCGGCCGACTGAGCGGCTCCTGAAGCCTCGATGAGACGACGACTGCGCTCGATCTCCTCCGTTGATGGGGAGAAGACTTGGTTGGCGATCACCGTCTGTTTCGGGATCACGCACATCTTCCCGCCGTAGCCAAGCTCTCGGCCCATCTGGGCATCGCGCCGGAACCCGTCGTCGTCGCGAATGTTGACGAACACCTGGTCGATCGCGTCGAGACCCGCGGCCCGCGCCGCGAGCACGACGCGCGACCGCGCGTACAGCACCTCCAGACCCTGGACCGTCCGGCGGCCACCGAGCTCGGTGATGAAATCCTCGGCGCCGAAGGCGAGGGCCGAAAGATGTGCGTCGCCACAGCTGGCAATCGCGTCGACGCGCAGCGCGCCGGCGGCGGTTTCAATCATGCCGATCAATCGGAGCGGCCGGCCGGTGCGCGCCTCGGCGTCGCTCAGAGCCCGCGAGAAGCGATCCAGGTCCGCGGCGGCGGCGAGCTTCGGCATGATGATGCCGTCGATCGGCGTCGCCAGGGCGGCGGCGAGATCGGCGGAGGCATGCGGCGATCGCGACTCGTTGGTGCGGACATAGATCTCGCCGGTCACGCCGCCGGCGCGCAAGACGCCGATGACCCTCGGCAAGTCGCGCCGGGCGGACGCCTTCTCGGCTTCCGGCGTCCCGTCTTCGAGGTCGATGGCAAAGACGTCGGCGCGGTAGCGTGGAAACTTTTCGATCAGCTCCGGGCGATTTCCCGGCGCGAACAACAGGCTTCTAATTGGACGGGCGAGAGGCTGTAGGGACATGATTTCGCTTGTAGACCATGAACGTGCGTTTGAATTCGAGCACCACCGTTCGGTCTTGATTGAACCCGGTGGTCTTCACGCGGACGATGCCGACCTGCGGCCGCGACTTCGACTCGCGCGTCTCGAGCACCTCGCTGCTCGCGTAAATCGTGTCGCCCTCGAACACCGGATGAGGCATCCGGACCTCATCCCAGCCCAGATTGGCCATGGCGTTCTGCGACAGATCGCTGACCGACTGCCCGGTCACGATCGCCAACGTCAAGCACGAATTGACCAGCGGTTTCCCGAACTCCGTCCGCGCCGCGTAGACCGCGTCGAAGTGAACGGGATTCGTATTCAGCGTCAACAACGTAAACCACGAGTTGTCGGCAGCCAGCACCGTGCGTCCGAGCGGGTGCTCGTAGACATCGCCGACTTCGAAATCCTCGAATACCCGACCGGTCCATCCCTGTTTCACAGCCATCCGGCAACCCGCATCCGCTGAAGGAGCACCACCTGCCCCCGTTGTTGATTGTGATCGTGCCGGCCGCGACGAGAATGCCGCCGACGGCCATTCAAGACAACACAGTCCATGGCTGGCTAGACAACCCCTTCGCGTATCCACTGTTCAATCGTGGGCGAAGCGAAGCCGAGCTCGGCGAGAATCGACTCGCGATGCTGGCCGATCGAGGGGATGGCGTCCATCCTCGGCTCGACGCCTTCCATGCGGACCGGCGGGACCAGCGCCGGGATCGGACCGACGGCCGAGTCCACCCGCCGCCATGCGTCGCGGCCGGCCAATTGAGGATGGGCGATGAACTGCTGGACGGTATTCAGGCGGGCGTTGGCGATCTGCGCGGTTTCGAGCCGGTCGAGCACTGCTGCCGGAGGGAGCGCAGCGAAGACCTGCTCGATCGCGGCATTCATCTCGGCTCGATGCTGCACACGCAGGTGGTTGCTCTGGAATCGCGCATCCTCCACCAGATCGATGCGATCGAGAACGACCTTGCAGAATGTGGTCCACTCGCGGTTGTTCTGAACGCCGAGGATCACCTCCTCGCCATTTTGCAGACGGTACGGCCCGTACGGCGCGATGGTCGCGTGGCTCGCACCCGTGCGGGCGGGCGCGGTCCCCCCCATCGTGTAGTACATCGCGTACCCCATCCATTCGCCGAGGGCTTCGAACAACGAGACTTCGAGCGCGGCGCCCTGCCCGGTACGCTCTCGCTGCAAGAGCGCCGTCAGGATGCCGGAGTACGCGTACATGCCGCCGGCAATGTCGGCAATCGACAGCCCTACCTTCGACGGGACGTCAGGCGTTCCGGTGATTGATGCGAGCCCGGCTTCGCTCTGCACCAGCAGGTCGTAGGCCTTTTTCGCCGCGTACGGGCCGGTCGATCCGTAGCCGCTCAAATCGCACACGATCATTCGTGGGTACTTCGCGCGCAGCGTCTCGGTGCCGAGCCCGAGTCGTTCGGTGGCGCCTGGCGCGAGGTTTTGCACGAAGACGTCGGTCCGATCGAGCAGCCGCGAGAACACCTCTTGCGCCTCCGGCCGCTTCACGTCGAGCGTCAACGACTCCTTCGAGCGGTTCAGCCAGACGAAATGACTCGAGAGTCCCTGGACCGTCGTGTCGTACGCCCGCGCGAAGTCGCCGACGCCGGGACGTTCAATCTTGATGACTCTGGCGCCAAGATCTGCCAATTGGCGGGTGGCGAACGGCACCGCCACCGCTTGCTCGAGCGCAAGCACAGTGACACCAGCTAACGGCAACGGCATAGAGACAGTCTAGCAGGCTGCTCAAAAACGCAGCCCGAACTGAAGACTCAAAAGTTAGAACTCAGAAGGCCGTTACTAACTCGCTGCCCTTCTTGCCGCATGCGATTCGACGCTCCAACCGAGCGATTCGGGCAACCAGATCCAGGTCGCCGCGCCCAGCAGCAGCGCAATGGCCAGCAGCGCGAACGCCGTGCCGAATCCCTGCGTCTCTGCCAGCGACCCGACAATGAATGGCGCAAGCGCGCTCGCCATCCGGCCCACGTTGTAGGTGAATCCCTGCGCCGTGGCACGAATGGCGGTGGGATAGAATTCGGCGGTCACTGCGCCGAAGCCCGAGAAAAAGCCTGTCCCGAAAAACGTCGTCAACGGACCAAGAAACGCCAGCACCACAGGGTTCTGTGTCTGGCCAAATCCCAACACCAGGACCGCCGCAGTCAACAGATATACGAGGAAGCTGCGCCGTCTGCCGAACGCATCTGCCACCCAGCCAAACGAGATATAGCCCAGGAACGCGCCGAACTGAATCAGTACGACCAGCGACGTCGCGATGGCTGTGCTGAAGCCGGCGCCGCCCTGTGACGGCGGCAGGGTGAGGTAGGCTGGCACCCAGAGATTCAATCCCCAGTAGGCAAAAATCGAGGCCGTGCTGAGCGCCGTCAACAAGACGGTGAACCTCAGATAGTCCGCCGAGAAAATCGCGCGGAGCGGCGTCACCCAATCGTGCTGCACGGACCTCGATCGAATCCATTCGGGCGATTCCTCGATGCCCCGCCTGATCCATAGCGCCACGAAGGCCGGCAAAATGCCGATGAAGAACACCGCCCGCCAGCCAAATCGCGGCAGGACCACTGCCACGACCACCGCGGCGGCGGCGTAGCCGACCGACCAGGCACTCTGCATCATGCCCATCGCCTTGCCCCGGTGAGCGTCCGGCCACGTTTCGGAGACCAGCGCGGCGCCGCTCGTCCATTCGCCTCCCATGCCCAGACCCAGGAGGAATCGGAACACCGCCAACTGCCAGACGGTCGTCGACAGTCCGCACGCGAACGTGAACACCGAGTACACGAGCAAGCTGCCGACCAACGCGGGCCGTCGTCCGCGGCGATCGGCCAGGACGCCAAAGAGGATGCCGCCAAACCCGGACGCGACGAGCGTGAGAGAGCCGAGCAGACCGGCCGTGGCCTTGCTCAGCGAGAATTCGGTAAGCAGCGTTCCCAGCACCAGCGCATACAACATGACGTCGAAGGCATCGAGAAGCCAGCCGATCCACGCCGCAAAGAGTGCTCGGCGCGCGGAGGCCGGGGCATCCCAGTACCACTGCAAGAAGCTGTGCGAGAAGGGTCTAGGTGAAGCCATGCCGTTGATGCGTATCGGGACGTAGCGGACGATAGCACACGGCCGATGGTCACCGAGTAACAAATGGCTGATGGTCCACCGCTGGCGCACTCGTGGCTAATACCTGATGGATTGGCTACCCTGATGGGCGGCCGAAGCCATCAGCCGTCGAATTGCCGTCAGCCAGAGGAGAGATGCCGTGGGTCAGCTGGACGAGTCCCAACAACTGGTCGCGCGAACCGTTCGCGAGTTCGTCGATCGCGAAGTCATTCCGGTGGCTTCCGCGATGGAACATCGCGACGAGTACCCGGACGAGCTCGTCGAGATGATGAAAACGCTCGGTCTCTTCGGACTCAACGTGCCCGAGGAATACGGCGGCAGTAACGTCGACTACACCACCTTCGCCATCGTCTTCGAGGAACTGGCGCGCGGCTGGATGGGACTCTCCGGCATCCTTGGCGCGCACCTCGTGCTGTGCGACGTGCTGGTGCGCTACGGCACCGACGAACAGAAGCAGCAGTACCTGCCGCAGCTGGCCAAGGGCGAACCGCGCGGCGGCATCTGCCTGTCCGAGCCGAATGCCGGCACCGATCTGCAGGCCATCTCGACGAGGGCGCGACGCGACGGCGACCACTACCGCGTGGACGGCTCGAAGATGTGGGTGACCAACGGCCGCCGCGCTCAACTGTTTCTGTTGTTGGCCAAAACAGATGTGTCCGTCCAGCCGCCCCACCGCGGCATCAGCGCCTTCGTCGTCGAAAAGGGAGCACCCGGCCTGACCGTCGGCCGCGACATCGAGAAGATGGGCTACAAGACCGTCGAGACCTGCGAGCTGCACTTCCAGGATTTCCCCGTTCCGGCGGCCAACCTGATCGGCGGACAGGAGGGAAAGGGCTTCAAGCAGGTCATGACCGGGCTTGAAGCCGAGCGGCTCAATGTCGCCGCACGGGGCCTGGGCGTCGCGCGCGCCGCGTTCGAAGAGGCGATCAGGTACGCGCAGCAGCGCCACACTTTCGGCAAGCCGATCGCGCATCACCAGACGATTCAGATCAAGCTCGCCGAGATGGCCACGAAGATCGAAGCCTCCCGCCTGCTGATCTACTCCGCCGCCGCCAAGAAAGATCGCCGCGAGCGGTGCGATGTCGAAGCCGGCATGGCCAAGCTGTTTGCCACCGAAACGGCGGCCGAGGTGTCTCTGGAAGCGATGCGCATTCTCGGCGGCAACGGCTTCTCCAAGGATTTTCCGGTCGAGCGCTTCTACCGCGATGCCCCGCTGCTTCTGATTGGCGGCGGCAGCAACGAGCTGCAGCGCCTCATCATCGCCCGAGGTTTGCTCGAACGCTACTCGATCGGTTGAAAGGTCAATTCCATGCGTGCATACATTCTACCGGCCGGGTGTTCGACGGTTGACGACGTGCGTGAGGTGGAGCGGCCCGCTCCCAGTCCGCGTGCAGGTCAGGTGACCATTCGCGTTCGGGCGGCGTCGTTCAACCGGCGCGATCAGGCGATCGCCACCGGCATGTACTTCGGCCGGACGATGACACGCGACACGATTCCGCTGTCGGACGGCGCGGGCGAAGTCATCGCGGTCGGCGAGGGCGTCACCCGCTTCCACCCCGGCGACCGCGTGGTGTCCGCGTTCTTCCAGACCCCTCCCGAGGGCTCGCCATTCGCGGCTCGGGAAAGCTTAGGTTTCCCACTCGATGGAGCCTTGACCGAGCAGATGGTCGCGTACGAAGACGGCCTGCTGCCGGTACCCCCAAGCCTCTCGTTCGAGGAGGCCGCGTGCCTGCCGTGTGCAGGCGTCACCGCGTGGAACGCGTTGATGGTCGCAGGCAGACCGCTGCAGGCCGGCGATACCGTGTTGGTGCTGGGCACGGGCGGTGTGTCGATGTTCGCGTTGCAGTTTGCGCGCATGGTCGGCGCGCGCGTGATTGCCACGTCCTCGAGCGACGAGAAGCTCGAACGCGTCATGCGTCTGGGCGCGTTCGCGGGCGTCAACTACACGCACACGCCGGACTGGCACAAGGAAGTGTTGAAGCACACCGAGGGTCGCGGCGTCGACTGCGTCGTGGAAGTGGGAGGCGTGGGCACGCTGGAGCGGTCCTTCGACTCGATCGCGGCCGGCGGCAAGGTCACGCTCATCGGCGTGATGACCGGCCGGAGCGCCGACATCAACCCGTACGGCTTGATGTGGAAGAGCGCCTCGTTGCACGGCATCCGGGTCGGCACGACCGAGATGTTCGAACGGATGAACCGGGCCGTCGAAACGAATGGCATCAAGCCGATCATCGACACGATTCTGCCGTTCGACCAGGCGATCGATGGATATCGGCTCCAGGCCTCGGGCCGGTTCCTGGGAAAGATCGTCGTCGCGATCTGAATCCGTTCGCTACGTAGCGTCCGGCTTCAGCCGGACCGCGCGATGCACGTCACCAGCGATGAGCATCAGGCAATCTTCAACAGCCTGGCGGCGTTACCGCCGAGAATGGCGATCCGATCGGCGTCGCTCAAGCTCGGCGCCTTGAGGACGAAGTCCACGCCGACCGGCCAGTCGAACGGATAGTCGGTGCCGTACAGGATCTGGCTGACGCCGACTTCCGCGATCAAGTGCCGCAGGCCCTCTTCGTGGAACACCATCGTGTCCACGAACAGCTCCTTCTTGAAATATTCGCTGGGACGTTTCTTGAGGGCCCGGCAATCCGCGCCAGAACCCCGGCCGCAAATGGCATCCGTCCGACCGCTGTACGAGGGCAGGTAGCCGCCGCCGTGGGCGCCGCAGATCTTGAGTCCGGGAAAACGATCCAGCGTGCCTTCCAGAATCAGGTGGGAGAAGAAGACCGTCGTCTCGAGCGGATTGCCGATGATGTTGCCGAGGCCGCCATTGCCCTGCAGCCGAGGGTTCTGGGTGGTCCCGGGCGCCGGCTGCGGGTGGGTGAACAGCAGAATCCCCAGCTCTTCGGCCTTGGCCCAGAACGGATCGAACTTGCGCGCCGACAATTCTTCGCCTTCGACGCTGCCACCGATCGCGGCGCCGCGGAGCCCCATCTTCTTGACCGCTTCGTCCAGCTGCTCGGCCGCAAGGTCCGGATACTGGAGCGCGACCGATGCCAGTCCGACAAAACGATCCGGCTGCGACGCGCACCACGCCGCCAGCTTCTCGTTCTGAACCTTGACGATCTGGCGCGCCAGCTCGCGCTCGGTGCCGTACCAGAAGGCGTTCATGCTGATGACCTGCACGTCGATGCCCTGCTCGTCCAGGTAGCGCACCCGATCCGGACCCAGGGCGAGGCTCCCGCCGGCGAGCAGGCCCTTGAACGTCGCGGCCAGCGGTCCGTCCTTGATGACGTCTGCCACTTCAGGAATGAGGCAATGACCGTGCACGTCGACGACCTTGATCCGACGCCCTCCCACAGACACTTCGCGGCGCCGCACCGGCCCGCCCGCCCGTTGAGCGCGAGGCTCGGCGTCCACGAGTCCGCGCGTGAGGGCGAGGCCAGCCGTCGCACCCGCCGCCTGTTTGAGGAACTCTCTGCGAGTACGCATGGGGCTCTCCTTTGGACCGATGCTCGTGATCACCAGGCGCCGTGTGGGTAATTGGCCTGACCGCTTCCGAGTCGCGGCATCACGCCTCCCACGGCGAAGGAGTGTAGCATTCGAGACGCCGTTGGAATCACAAGCGGTCGGAATCGTGGCTCAGTTTTGACGTCAACCACCGAGGCCACCGGGATCACCGAGCAAGTCGCAAGGTTTTGGCCCGGTGCACTCGGTCCGCAGTCCGGCGGGATGCATCGGCGGCCACGGGGACGGCGTTATTCGCGTCAGTTCTCCTCAGGAAGCGGGTAAAATCCGGGCGGACAAGGCAGGTTCTCCGTACACGAACGCAGTCGAGGGAGTGCGCCCATGAAGGTGTTGTCGTTGCGCTCCCGGATGTCCTACAGTTCGATCGCCCTCCTGGTGTTGCTCGGCGCCGCCGTGGCCGCGCAGCAGAAGGTGGAAAAGAGCAACATGGATCTCGTGGGCTACAGCGACCTGCAGGCCCGCAGCGCCTATCAGCCCACCATCCACAAGCAGGGCGACCGGTGGATCGCCTACGTCGGCCACCACGGCTCGTCACAGCTCAATACCCTGACAGGGCAGAAAGAGGATAACGGCACGTCGATCGTCGACGTCACCGATCCAAAGCGGCCACGATACGTCGCGCACATCCCGGGCGAGCCGGCCAGACCCGGCGGCGGCGAATCCGGTGGTGCGCAGATGGCTCGGGTCTGCGACGGCAGCCGGTTGCCACGCGCCGACAAGAGCAAGGTGTATCTGCTGCGCAGCTTCGGCGGCTCGTCGCACGAGATTTGGGATGTCACCGACCCGGCCAGGCCGACGCGCGTCACGGTCGTCGTCAGCGGTCTGCGCGACACGCACAAGAGCTTCTGGGAATGCGACACCGGCATCGCCTTCCTCGTCTCCGGACTGCCCGACTGGCGGACGCGCCGGATGACGCAGATCTACGATCTGAGCGACCCTGCCAAGCCAATCTTCATCCGTAACTTCGGCTTGCCTGGCCAACAGCCGGGCTCGACCGGCCCCGTGCCGACCGAATTGCACGGGGCGATCTCCACCGGCACGAAAGGCAATCGAATCTACTTCGGCTACGGCACCGGCGCGAATGGCATCGTGCAGATTGTCGATCGGGACAAGCTCTTGAAGGGTCCGAAGGAACCGACCGACGCCAACCTGACGTTTCCGCAGATCGTCAGACTCGATCTGCCCCCCGATGTCGGCGCGCACACGGTCTTCCCGATGCTCGGCATGCAAGTCACCGAGTTCGCCCGGCAAAAGCTCCGTCCCGGCACCGCGGCCGCCGCCGGTGTCGAACACGACCATGACGACGCGGCGCCTGATCGTACGCAGGCGCGTCGTGACTTCATTGCAGCCGTCGGCGAAACGACTGCCAATGAATGCCTCGAGAACCGGCAGATGCTGCGGATGCTCGACATCACGACCGAGCCGAAGCCGTTCGGCGTCTCGTCGTGGACGGTGCCCGAGACCAGCGGAAATTTCTGCGAGCGCGGCGGACGCTTCGGCACCCATTCGTCGAACGAGAACCTGACGTCGATCTACTACAACCGCGTCCTGTTCCTGGCGCATTTCAACGCCGGGGTGCGCGCGATCGACGTCCGCGATCCGCTGCAACCGAAGGAAATCGGTTACTACATCCCGGCCGTGACCGACAAGACCGATAAACGGTGCGTCGGCACGGGCGCGGACCAACGCTGCAAGACGGCGATCCAGACCAACAACGTCGAGGTGGACGACCGCGGCTACATCTACATCGTCGACCGCGCCAATACGGGCATGCACATTCTTCAACTGACCGGCGCGGCCCGGCAGGTGGCGAAATTCTGATAACGGCGTCGTGTATCAGGTTACGTTCATCACCGAGTCCACCGAGGTAGAACACCAGGATTTTTCCGGTGATCCGACCCTTTTCTGCTGCGGTCTGTCACGCCAGTAGCTCCGACGGCAAAACGTCGACAGCTAGTAGGTTCGGATTATTGCCCGCCTGAATTGCCTGCCTTAATGTAGCGCTCGCCGTCTGCGCCGCGGCCCGATCCCACGCTGCGCGGGCAAGGGATTGCCTCGTCAATCGACTTCCACCATCGCACTGATGAAGATTTTCACAGCCTTTCTATTCTGTACAGCGCTTGCCGCGCCGCTTCGAGCCCAAACCGTCGACGACGGCATCATGATCGCCAGGCATAGTCTATTCACGGGAGCGGTGTATTCCCACGAACGCTGGGATCAGTACTGGGAGGGCGCACTCAAGCGCGTCAACGGAAACATCGGGACGATGACCACGCAAACCAACAGCTGGTTCGCCAACTATGGCGTCACCAACCGGCTGAACGTCATGGCGACAATCCCGTACGTCTGGACCCGCCCCAGTCAAGGCGTGCTTACTGGCATGGGTGGCCTCCAGGACGTGACGCTGGCAGGGAAATTCCGCCTACTCGAGACACGAACAGCAACGCACGGTTCACTGCGGGCCATTGCCGTCGCCTCCGCGGGACTGCCCCTGACCAACTACACGCCGGATCTGCAGCCGCTCTCCATCGGACTCGCGAGCAAGCGGGTCTCAGGACGTCTCACGCTGAACTATCAGTCCAATCCGGGATGGTTTCTCAACGGCTCGACGGCATACACATGGCGCCGCCATGTGACGCTCGATCGGCCGTATTACTTCACCGACGACCAGTTCTTTCTGACCGACGAAGTCACCATGCCTGGTGTCGCCGATTACGTCGCGAGCGCGGGCTACATGAAAGGCGGCCTGATGACGGCCCTGTCATTTTCGCAGCAGCACACACAGGGGGGAGGCGACATCCGCCGGCAGGACGTTCCCTTTGTCTCCAACCGGATGAACTTCTCCAAGGTGGGCGGCATGGTGATGTATCCGCTGCCGAAGCTCCAGTACCTGGCGCTTCAGCTCGCGTACGCATACACGATTGACGGCCGGAATGTGGGTCAGGCCACGACGTTCACCACCAGCGTGCTGTACAGGTACTGTCTCGACGGGAGGCCAACTCCATGAGCAAGCCCTGGAGCCTTTCACGCCGGTTCGTCGCTGCGACGGCGGTGACCCTCACCATCGTCTGGGCCGGCGTCAGCCAGGAGTTCCCACACGCTGCGACGAACAACGATGCCGACGCCGGCACGTGGCAAATGATCGTGCTGACCGGGCCGACCCAATTCACAGTCGCCCCGCCTGCGGCGGTCAGCAGCCTCGATTATCAAGCGGAGCTCGCGTCGATCAAGAGCGCTCAGTCGCGCCTCACGAACGATCAGCGCAAGGCGATCGAGTATTGGAGCAAGGGTGGCGTCTTGCGCTGGAACGAGATTCTGCTCGAACTGGTCGCGCGCGCCGATCTGCCTCCGGCGCCGAACCCGGACGGCACCTATCCTGTGCCGGACGCGAACAACCCGTTTGCCGACCCTCAATTCCCGTTCGGCAACCCTCCCTACGCCGCGCGCGCCTACAGCTATGTCATGGTCGCGCAGTACGAGGCGCTCAAGGTCGCGTGGTACTACAAATACCTCTACAACCGCCCTTCGCCTTCCAAGGTTGACGGCGGCGTTCAGGCATTGATTCCCAGCAGCGACCTGCCCGCTTATCCATCGGAAGACGCCGTGATGTCGGGGGTCAATGCCGAGATCTTGAAGCTGCTCTTCCCGGCCTTTGTCGAAGAGATCACACTGAAGGCGGGTGAACAGCGAACCGCCGCACTCTTGTCGGGGAAGGCCACGGCCAGCGACATCGCCGCAGGCGTGGCGTTGGGGAGAGCGGTGGCTCCTGTCTTCACCGCCCGTGCGGCTGGCGACGGCATGGGGGCTGCCGGCGGTTCACCGGCGCTCTGGCAATCCCTGGCGGACGCGGCGGTGGCGCGGGGAGAGATTCCCTGGAAGAGCATGGATATCCCGCCTCGTCCACCGATGCTCCCGCTCTTCAGCAGGGTGCGGGGCTGGATGATGACGCCGGACGACTTCGTCAAAGAACGGCCCGGACCGCCGCCGACGACCTCGTCCGGATTGATGGCGAAGGAACTGGCCGAGGTGAGGCAATCGGTCGACCACCTGTCGCGCGCTCAGCTCGCGATTGTCTACAAGTGGGCCGACGGCGCCAGCACACCCACGCCGCCCGGCCACTGGAACTTCATTGCCGCCCCGTATATCAGCGCCGCCCAGATCAGCGAGGTGCGCGCCGCCCGGGTGCTCGCCCTTGTCGATATGGCGCTCCACGACGCCGGCGTGGGGTGTTGGGACGCGAAGTACTTCTACTTCAATCCACGTCCGTCGCAGCTCGATCCAGGCCTCAAGTCGCCAATCGCCGTGCCGAACTTCCCGTCGTACACTTCGGGTCACTCCACGTTCTCGGCCGCGGGGGCCGCGGTGCTGTCGTATCTTTTCCCCACCGGCGCGTCCTACTTCGATGCGCAGAAGGAAGAAGCTGCGATATCCCGGCTGTACGGCGGCATCCACTATCGGTCCGACATCGAAGTCGGCAAGGACCATGGCAAGCGCATCGGAGACTACACCGTGAGGTTTGCGCAACTCGACGGGGCGGATCGCCCCCTCCGCTGACGATCCCGCCACCCGCCGGCTAAGACGGTCCGGCTGAAGCCGGACACTACGTTCGATCCTTGACCTTTTCGAGGCCCGGGGGGTGCGCTCGCGGCGCATGACGCTCGCGGTTGGCGTTGAAACTGACGCCACGGCAGACCCGTCTGCAGTCTCGCTCTCGCGCGACCAAACTGCTACGATTTGGTTCGCACTGGAGGACGAATTGAACCCACGCGCACATTCTCAGTGGATCCATTGGCTGTCAGCACTCGCCGTATCGATGGCGATCCTCGCGCCGGTAGGCGTTCGATTGGCCCTCGCACAGACACCGGACCCCGCTGATGTCGCCGAAGGCATGCGGCTGTACCGCCAGAAGGGCGACTGTCAGGCGTGCCATGGCTGGGCGGCTGATGGCACCAAGATGGACAGCCAGATGCCCGACGGCGCGAACCTGAGGACGACCCGGATGAATCGTGCCAACGTGATTAACGCGATCAAGTGCGGACGACCGGGCAAGGGCATGCCGGCGTTCGACCGCCTCGCCTACAGCGACGGCCGCTGCTACGACATGAAGCAGGCCGATTTGAAGCGCCTTGGGCTCGCGATGCCCGACCCGCCAGCCACCCTGCAGGCCCGGGAGATCGAGCTGCTGACCGACTTCCTGTTTGCCAAGGTGGTCGGGAAAGGGCCGATGGATCGCGCCGCGTGCATCGAGTACTGGGGGTCGGACGTCGACGTCTGCAAGGGGTTCTCGAAATAGGAGGCGTAGTCATCATGGCCTGCCCGATCGCCCGCTCCCTGTCGATCGCCGTCGCGTTATTGCTGCTCCCCACCGGCCTCGCGAGGGCGCAGACCAAAAATCTCGATATCTACTGGGTCGACGTGGAAGGCGGCGCGGCGACCCTGCTCGTGTCGCCGTCGGGGGAATCGCTGTTGTTCGACTCGGGCTGGGAGGTTGGCGATCGCGATGCCAGGCGAATCTTCGCGGCGGCCCAGCAGGCAGGACTCAAGAAGATCGACTACTTCATCCTCAGCCACTTTCACGCCGATCACGCCGGAGGCATCGTCGCGCTGTCGAAGCTGCTGCCGATCGGCCACTGCTTCGATCGCGGCGACTTCATCGAGCCGGCGAACCAGCAGTGGCGCGACGCGTACTTGAAAGTGTGCGGCGGCAAGCGAACGATCCTGCATCCTGGAGACAAGGTGCCGCTGAAGGACGTCAAGATTGACGTCGTCGCGTCGAATGGGCAACTGCTGGCCAAACCGCTGGCGGGTGGCGGCGGACCGAATGCTCTCTGCGCCACGGCCGAGAACAAGCCGAAGGATGTTCCAGAAAATCAGCTCATGGTCGGGGCGCTGTTCACCTACGGCAAGTTCAAGTTCCTCGATCTCGCAGACCTCGATTGGGAAAAGGAGATGGAGCTGACGTGTCCGGTCAATCGATTGGGACAGGTCAGCATCTGGCAGGCCGGCCGCCACGGCGCGCTCGACGGCGCCGGTGCACCCGGGTTTCTGTATGCGATCAAGCCCCAGGTCGTGGTCGTGAACAACGGACCGCGCAAGGGCCTGGGGGGCCCTTCACCCGGCCAGCAGAAAGCGGCGAGCGTGCACTACGATCGCATTGCCAAAACGCCGGGCATCGAGGGCATCTGGCAGGGGCATCGCTCGCTGCTCGATCCGGACCACAACACGGCCGAGGATCAGATCGCCAATCTCGAGGACACGGCGGACTGCAAGGGTCACTGGATCAAAGCATCGGTCGGACGTGACGGCAAGTTCTCGGTCACGAACAGCCGGAACGGCATCAGCAAGACCTATACGGCGCGCTAGCCGGGCGCGATTTCACGGCGTCCAGCAGCGCGTAGACTTTCGCCAGCTTTGGAGGCATGCCAACCATGACACGACGGATTCTGGTGTTCGCATTCTTGGGTCTTTCTCTCCTTACAGTCGCGCCGCGGGCCTCGGCCCAGCTGCTCGTTGCCAAGGACGGCCCTGTCGTCTACGGTCACCACCACCTGAACACGACGAACATGGACGCGCAGAAGAAGTTTTTTGTCGATGCGCTCGGGGGAGCGGTGGTCAAGTTCGGCGCCAATCAGCAGGAAGTGATCAAGTTCCCGAATGTCCTGATCTTCTTCCGGCCCATGCAGGCGCCGACCGGCGGCACCATCGGCACGACGGTGAACCACATGGGCTTTTCGGTGCCCGACCTTCGTCCGGTCGTCGAGAAGATCAAGGCCAACGGCTTCAAGATGATTACGCGTACGGAAGTGGCCGCGACCCAGGAAGTCAAGGACGACATCGCCGTCGTGAACGCGAACACGTCGCTCGCGTTCGCCATGGGTCCCGACGATGTGAAGGTGGAGTTCGTGCAGGTGAAGACCCAGACGGCCCCCATCCAGCTGCACCACATACACTTCTTCGGTCAGCAGAACGCCGAGATGCAGGCCTGGTACGTGAAGACGTTTGGCGCCAAGGCTCGCCCCGCCAACCCGGGTTCGGCGTTCGTGGTGGCCGATTTACCGGGCGTGGCGCTCAACTTCACACCCTCGCCCACGCCTGTCGTCGGCACGACCGGCCGCGCGATCGATCACATCGGGTTCGAGGTCAAGAACCTCGAGGCATTCACCAAGAAGCTCGAGGCCGACGGCATCAAGCTGGACGTTCCCTATCGCAAGGTGGCGGCCCTCAACATCGCGATCGCGTTCATCAAGGACCCCTGGGGCACCAACATCGAGTTGACCGAGGGCCTGGACCAGGTGCAATAGCTGAACGCCGGCTCTGCTGGTGGTCGACTCGTGGCCTGAGTTACTTTCCGATCATGTGCGGCACTGACCGTTCGTTCTCGGCGCAGATGAACTCGATCAGTTCGTTGTTGAGCACGACGCGCTGGTTCACTCTGACCGTAAACGGCTGGGTGTAGGCCTTGGGGTCGTCGATCGTCACGTCGATCCGCAGGGTGCCATAGTTCAGACGCTGGAACCGCTCGGTGATCTTGGCGGCGTCGGTCAGCGGGCTGCCCCAGATGTCGAGCCATCCTTCGTCCCTGAAGCCGATCGTCTCGACCACGAGGGTGTCTCCCTCCCACTTGCCTACTGAGTAGCCGTACCACCACGGCTGCGCCTCCTTTTGGGGAAGCGCACGGCCGTCGGTGAAGATCTGGCGGACGCCGGCGTTTCCCTCATAAAGGATGACGATCAAGTCGGGGGTCTGGACAATCTTTCTCGGCTGCGGGTGCTCATGAAACTGCATCAGCCCCATGGGAAGACAGTGCGCGTCGGGATTGTCCTTGCTGTTTTGTTCTTTGCGTTGTTTCAAGAGCTCGGCAGCCCACGGTCTGAGCGGCAGGCCGTCCTTGAAACCGGCGCCAACGTTTGAGAACGTCGAAGCCGGAGGCTCTCCCGCCGGCGAGGCGAGCGGCGGCGATACCTTTCCATTGTAAAACCACACGTTCTCCCAGAGGCCTGTGAGGTCGGGCTTTCCGTCGGCCGTCCTCGGCGCGGGCGCATCGAGGTTCGGCTTGCCGTTCGAACTGGGCACGTCGCGCGTTGGGTAGATGGGCCACTGCGCCGACAGCGATGGAGAAAGGGTAAGAGAAGTCACCACGAGGCCAGCTGCCGTCAACCATGTTTTCATCAGCCGATCCTAAATCAGAAAACCGCGTGAGCGACAGAGCCGTAGAGCGTGGCGTTGATCCAGATCTTGCAAGCACGCCGTCACATTCGACGGATTGGCGTCACTACCCCGCAGGAGACCCATGAACGTGAACGCCCTGCGCGCCGCCCAGGCGCGCCTGAAAGAGGGCTACCAGCGCAAGCCGAGTGCCGCGCTGGTGACCTTGAAGGCATTCGGCCATATCGACGACGCCAGGGTCGCGTGCGGGGTCGAGACGGGGCGCGCGCTCGCCGTCGCGGGCCTGCATCCAGCGGGCGGTGGCTCCGGCGCCGAGCTCTGTTCGGGAGACATGCTGCTCGAGGCGCTGGTCGCCTGCGCTGGGGTCACGCTGAAGGCCGTGGCCACGGCCCTCGACGTGGCGTTGCCGAAGGCTGTCGTTCGGGCCGAAGGCGACCTCGACTTCCGGGGCGCGCTCGGCGTCGATCGAAAGACGCCGGTCGGCTTTCTGGCCATTCGTCTCTTTTTCGATCTCGATTCGGACTCCTCGCCGGACCAGCTCGACGCACTCGTCAAGCTCACCGAGCGCTACTGCGTGGTCCTGCAGACGCTGAGCCGCAAGCCGGAGTTGAGCGTGACCGTGAACCGCTAGCAGGCTGCTGAAAAACGCCGCCTGAAAAGGTGATTCTGCACTTCTGACTTTTGAGTTCTCGCTTTTCAGTTCAGGTTGCTGGCTTTTTCAGCAACCTGCTAGAGGTGTTTTGGATCGGCAGCGACGGTCCGCACGCGGACGACTACAATAGGGAGCCAACCGGGCTGTAACACACGGTCCGAACTGCAAACAGAGAAGACGTTGAGGCGCTGACTGCATTGGACAAACAACCGATTCAAGATCTGATCAAGGGCTATTCGATTGAAACCACCGTCCGCGAGTCGCAGCGGATCGAGCGGTACGGCGACATCGTGCCGGCGGGCACCAAGCTGTACATCGCCCATGTGCCAGGCACCAGCCCGCAAGACACCGTGGCGTTGGCGGGGCGGCTTCGCCGCGAAGGCATGGAACCGATTCCTCACATCGTCGCGCGCCGAATCGAAAGCGCGGCCGCGCTCGACGAACTGCTGGGAAGACTCGTCGGCGAGGCCGGCGTCTCGCAGGTGCTGGTGGTCGCGGGCGACATCGACCAGGCCGTCGGCGAGCTCGACAGCGGCCTGCAGATCCTGGATTCAGGGCTCCTCGAAAAACATGGCATTCGCAAGATCGGCGTCGCCGGTCATCCCGAAGGTCATCGGAATGTCAGCGAGCCCGTGCTACGCCAGGCGCTCGAGCGCAAGAACGAGTACGCACGTCGCACCGGCGCGGACCTGTACGTCGTCACGCAATTCGTGTTCGCCGCGGAACCGATCATCGCCTGGGAGTCGGCGAACGGACCGGATGTGAATCGCCTGCCCTATGTGGCGGGCCTGCCTGGTCTGGCCACGATCAAGACGCTGTTGAAGTACGCGCTGGACTGCGGGGTGGGGCCCTCGCTGTCGGCAATCTCCAAACACGCGGCCAATCTGACCAAGCTGCTCACGGTTCAAACTCCGGATGAGCTCCTGGTCGGCCTCGCCGCCTACCGGACGCGCAACCCGCAGTCGCTGCTGTCGGGCATTCACTTCTTCCCGTTTGGTGGTCTCAAACGGACGGCCGATTGGCTCAACAAGATTGCCGAGGGCCGATTCGAGGTCACCCGGGACGGATCGGGGCTGGACGTCACGTCGTGAGTCGGATCGAGTAGGCGGCGGCGCGCGTCCGGCCCCAGCGCTCTACTCGTGCCGGTCCATCGCCGATTCTTTCTTCGTGTCCCTCATGGTCACGTAGACCACGAGCGAGGTCGCGATGACACCCGTGAGGTAGTAGTAGAACCACGTTTCGTGGCCGATCGACTTGAACCACAGCGCGATTGACTCGGCCGTGCCGCCGAACACCGAGACGGTTACCGCATACGGCACGCCGACGCCCGTGGCACGGATACGGGTGGGAAAGAGCTCCGCTTTCACCACGGCGTTGATGGACGTGTAACCGGCCACGATCAGCCATGCCCCGCACACGAGGAGGAATGCGACGAGCGCGCTTTTGGTGGACTGGAGCGCCAGGAGCAGCGGAATCGTGAACAGCGTGCCGGTGACGCCGAACCAGATCAGCAGTGGTTTGCGGCCGATCCTGTCCGAGAGCGCACCGTAGATGGGCTGCAGGATCAGCGCGAAGATCAACGAGCCGGCGGTCACAAACGTCGTCTGCTGGTCGGAGAGACCCACCGAGAGCTTGAGGAACTTCTGCATGTAGGTGGTGTAGGTATAGAACGCCGTCGTCCCCCCCATGGTCAGCCCCACCACCGTCATCACCTCCCGCGGATATCTGCGCAGCGCTCTGATCGAGCTCTCGCGACGCACCAGCCCACTGGCTGCGACGAACTGATCGGTCTCCGGCAAGTTGCGGCGCATCAGCAGGGCGACGACCGCGAGCAGCGCCCCGATCGCGAACGGAATGCGCCAGCCCCAGGCTTTCAGCTCGGCGTTGGTGAGAAACACCTGCTCGAGCAGCAGCAGCACGAGGATGGCACACAACTGGCCGCCGATCAGCGTGACGTACTGGAAGCTCGAGTAGAAGCCGCGGTGCCGCTCGTCCGCGATCTCGCTGAGATAGGTCGCGCTCGTGCCGTACTCGCCGCCGAGGCTGAGGCCCTGAACCATTCGCGCGAGGCCCAGGAGCACCGGCGCGGCGACACCGATCGAGGCATACGTCGGCGTCGCCGCGATCATCAGCGAGCCAAAGCACATCAGCAGCACCGACAGCATCAGCGCCCTGCGGCGTCCGTAGTGGTCGCCCAGGTGTCCGAACAACCAGCCGCCGATCGGCCGGACGATGAAACCGAAGGCAAAGACGATCGCGGCATTCAATTGCTGGACGACCGGGTCGCTGCCAGGAAAGAACGACGCGGCGAAGTACAACGCGAACGCCGCATACGCGTAAAAGTCGTACCACTCGACGAGATTGCCGATCGAGCCGACCACAATCGCCTTGAGGCGCCGGCCAACGTCAGCGAGATCGAGCGCGGGGTCTGCGGTCTTCAACATCACGACCCGAGAACATTACGCGAAGTGTCAACGGATCTGGAACAGCCAAATCGGCGGTGAGGGCCCTGAGAGCGCATTCCATTGGTCAAGTTTCAAGTCCAAAGTTGAAAGTCTGCAGCCTTGTGACTTCAGGCTTGAGACCATGCCAGCGCATTTTGAAGCGACTCTTGAGGGACCTATCGCGAGCGGATCGGCGCCGAGGCGGGGCTATACTGTGTCGCCGTGAAGACTCTGGTTTTTCTTCTGGTCCTCCTTCTTCAGGCCGCGCCGATCGATCCGCTGGCCGGACTGCCCGCGGCGCTTCGGCAACTGCGCGGGCACCTCGACGAACATCGGCCGACGTTCGGTGCGACGGCCGAGCTCACCGCGGCAAAGCACCAACTGCGCGACTGGGTCGAGTCGCGGCTGTCCGGTCTGGGAAGGACTTTCGATGACCGGGCATTTGCCGAGGGGCTGCACACGGCGCTCGGGAAGGCCGACCTCCTCTGCAACGACCTGGTCGACCAATGCGACTGGAATTTCCTGGGCTACGTCGACGACGTCCGGGTGAGCCGGGCGGACGAATTACTCGTTGTCGTGACGGCGACGGGGATCTGGTGCGGCTACGACGAGTCGGCCTACGTGTACGCGTGGGAGGGCCGGCAGTGGCGGAGGGTGTGGGAGCACGAACGGAATACCTACACCCAATCGGAATACCTGCCGCAGACGATTCACGATGTGCTGATATCGCCTCCAGATGCGAGCCGGGCCCGGCTGCTCATGACGCTCGGCTCACAGACCATCTGCGGCGGCGCCTTCAAGGACGTCTACGCTCGAGCCTGGCGAATGGACAGCAGCTACGTTCCGGCGCGTGTGCTGGATTTTACCGCCCACGCCAACGACGCCTATCCGCCCTTGCAAGGACGCGTGCGTCCCGACGACATCCTGTTCCAATTCACGGCGGGCGGCCTTCTGTCCGGCGAAGTCCACACCGCCGTTCGGCACTTCAAAATCGCACAGGGAGAGGCGATACAAGTCGACCCGGTGGCCGGCCTGCCGCGCGACTTTGTCGTGGAGTGGCTGACCGCTCCGTGGGAACAGAGCCGGGCGCGGTCTGAGCCGGCATCTCTGGAAGCATCGCACGCTCAGCTCCACAGACTGGACGGCGTAGGCGACGTCCCGGACGAGACCGTCAGGCGGTGCACGGCAGGCTCCGACCTGTGGCAGGTGGGCACGCACCTGTACGAGCGGCCCAAGAGATTCTTTCGGGTTCGCTGGCGGAGCCCGTATACCTTCACCATGGTCGGCGTCAGCGAAACGCCGTATCCAGACTGCACCGTGGCGGATCCTCGCGGAGAGACGTATTCGAACCTGCTCGCAGCGGATCTGCGCTAGACGGGCGATGCGAGATACTCGTCGGCTGCTCGCGCCGCCGATACGCGCGGCTCGTCATGTTCGATCTCCTCTTCAATCACGCGGAGGACTCGCCTATCTCCATGAGCCGAGTCCGCGCTCCACTCCCTGGTCGAACGGGGAACCCCGGGATCGACAGGGCGCGGGGCATCGGCTCGACCCGAAGGTGAAACAGCGGGATGGAATGACGATTTCGGAGAACGGGAAACTCGAGCGGCCCGCATCTCCACTTCGATACGCGGATCGGGTGGGACCTCACGCTGACACGCGGAGGCGGCTTCCCGCGCGAGAGTCTGCGAACAGATCACAACGTTTTAACGCAGAGCGCGGAGAGTCCTTGGGCTGTTTCTCCGCGATCTCTGCGGTCTCGGCGTTGAACGTCGTACTTTTCACACGCTCTTTAGCCGGAGCGCCATGTCGACGTCAGTCGAGATGCGTCGTGGCCATGATCCAGCGGATGGCCCGATCCGCGCTTCGCGCGACGTCGGCGTCTGAATCACGCTTCAGTTCCTCAAGAGCAGGCAATGCCGACCGATCCCGCATCTGCCCGAAGACATCGGCCAACCCCGCGCGCGCCGCGGCGCTCTTGGAACTGGACGCAAACAGTGCCGGACGCTCGGCGGCGCGGGTTTCGATCAGATACTCTCTGGCCAGGTCTCGGGTCGCTGACTTTCCGAGTGCGCGGACCAACTCCTCCAGGTATTCCTGCCGGCCAATGCGGAGCAGCCCGAATGCCTGTGCCGTCTGAACGCGTGCGTTCTTCTCGGCCAGGCGATCCGCCGACATCAGGGTACTGAGCGACAAGTCGGCCAACCGCGCCAGTCCCTCGTTGGCGTAAAGCCGGATGTTGACGTCCTTCTCGGCCTTCAAGGCGAGGAATACTGGATGCGACGCCGGATCGGCAATGTCGGCGAGCGCCGACAGCGCGAGTGCACGGACCCGATCGCCGGCCTTCGCCTGATTGAAAATCCGGGTCAACTCCGCCACGGCGTCTCGGCATTTGAGCGAGCCGAGCGTCGCAATGACCTCATTCCGCACCTTGTCCACGCCGTTGGTGAGCATCGGCACGAGACGGACGCCGACCGACGGGTTACCGATTTTCTTGAGGGCACGAACGGCTTCGAACCGAACCTCGGAGTCGAGATCCTGACCGGCGGCGACGATCAGTTCCTCGATCGCCGGTTCAGCGCGCAGGATGCCCAGGCCTCGGCTCGAGTCTCGGCGAATCCCGTCCTCCGCATCGCCCATCCGCGCCCGAAGCGCCGTGATCACCGAGGCGTCCACCGGAACGTCCGGTTCGACGACCAGTTCCCCGTATTCGTCCGACCAGGGATTGATCAGGTTCCCCAGCTTCACGATCGCGGCGGTCGGTCCGGTGGTGCGCGGGAGGTGCAGATTCACCAGCGCGTGCACCGCCCGGGCGCGAATGTCCGGTTCGGCATCGGCGCTGAGCTGCACGAGCGCCGGCAGCACGCTGATGTCGTTCATGGCCTCGAGCGCGAGCTCCACCTGCCGTCGAACGGAGGCGTCGGGGTCTTCTGCGAGAGGCAACAGGGCTGGGATAGCCGGCAGGAACTTGGCGATGCCCAGCTCGCGCGCCGCGACCATGCGCCGTGGCGCATCAGGATTCTTGAGGTCGTAGATCAGACTGTCAGTGGACGAGGTGCTCGGCTGTTGTGCGCTGGCGGAGCTCCCGCTTGCGACGGCGATCGCCAGGATCAGCGCCGCGAGCCACGTCGCCGAGATCTTCCGGGTCTGTAATAAGACACACATATGCTTCTTCCTGAAATTGGTGGCGCCGACTCTCCAATGACCAATGCCAGGCGCTGGAATCGCATGGCGGAGCGTCGCAATGCCGTCGGGTGAACGGGCATGCGACACGGGCGGGAAAACCTCAGGAGTGTACCACGGCTCCGTCCCCGCGCGTGAAGGCAAGATCGAGCGGCAGTTTCTCAGAGAGGAGATTGATGCAAGTCGAAGGGATATGTTCAGCGGATTTGCTGAGGATGCTCCTTGATTGCAGGCGTGACCGATACGCACGCGGCCTTGTGGTATCTGGGTGCGCGCCTTGTGCGCCGCCGCCTTGACCACCTTCTGAATCACTGAGTCGCTGATGTGATGCCGACGCACGATACCGGCGAGCGGCGAGCGGTGGACAACGTCCGGCTGAGCACGAACGAGCGCGCATCGGCGGTTGACCGGCAACTGGCGCAAGCGTCCCAAGACACCGGTCCGGGGAATGGCGCCCTTCCAGCTATCTACGGATTTCCGGGTAAATGGCGCTCGCTCCAATTCCCGGGTCGGGCGCCGGCAAATTCACGGAAATCGTTTGGATCGAGGCCGTTGCGCCGGGACCAAATGACGGCATAATGCCCGCGAGTGGCGGACGGCGGCCGAGAGTGAGCGGGCACGCACCGGGCGGTGAACCAGCAATTGGCGCCCTCCGGTCATACAACGTTAGACGGATGGAACACGGGGAAGACCAGATCATGCCGAACACGATCGCGCCCGGCGACCTCGCAAACCTCTCGCTGCCCGAGTGTGGTCGGCACCTGCAGCTGAAGCAAGTCGGTTGGGTTCGGCCGATTGTTCTTGGGAGCGCCTGCGAAGCTGTTGTCGATGATGTCAGCCCGTGCGCTCTGTATTGCGAGATCGTCGACGGACACGCCATGAAGTTCGGGACAGCGGGCTCAGTCCGAAGTCGACAGAAACGGAACCAGGGAACGATCAACAACATCCTGGCGTTTCGAGACGGGCGCTATTTGGGGAAGAACGAGAAGATCACGAAACCAAGTAACTACGACAAGTACAAGCGGCTAGCTCCGAAGGTCATTCGAAGCGGCGAGCGAATCGAGATTTGGGCTACCGCCCTGTCTTCCCACGTCCAGTGCCAGCATCCATTGAAGAAACTTGACGGGCGTTGTGCCGCGTGCAAAGACGTGGAGGGGGCCCTCAACGACCGTTACAAGACGATCGAGTGTGGTTGGGCGTCGCTGCGTAACTGATGTTGGATGAACAAGAACCGTCTAACACGCCTTGCAGCCGACGGCGGCGCGTGCAAGCATTTGATGCCGCCGCGGCTGAAGGCTGCCGTTAGGCAGATAATCGACTGACGATCCGAAATCGCTGAGCATGCCCATTTGTAGCCGCTGCCGGACCGGATATTTTGAATCTGAAGTCCACGTGTGCCAAAGGCCGGCCTACGGGGCCGCTCTTTATTTTCCGAAAAGCCTCGGACCGCGAAGAAGAATCATTCTTTTCGGCGCCGTTTCGGGGTCCGTCTGGGCTACAGTTCCGATCGCCATGGCCGAAATGTGGCGCCGGGGTCAAGTGGTTCCAGCACTCATTGTTGGGACTGGCGTCGGCGTTGTGATGGCCGTTGGCGTAGCACCGGTTTTAAGGCGATGGCCCTTTGCGACGCTCCCAATCGGGGTCGTGGCGCTGCCAGCGTGCACATTTCTATTCGGGCTACTGCTCTTCGTACTCGAACTTGGCGATCGCTATCCGTTCCATCTCGGTAATTGGGGTGGGCAAGCGGTCGCATCGCCCCTTGTCGCCGGAATGGCGGCCGTCTCCGGTCTGAGCTGGTCCGGTTTAGGACTCATGCTGGTGCCGTTTTCGGTCTGGACGACATATCAGTTGAGGTTGCTCGCGGAGGACGTCGTAAAACTGTGACTGCCTAACCACGCGCTGGAGCCGTCGCGCCTATCGTCCGGCGCGATCTTGTTACCGAAGCGCGCGGCTCAGCGCGTACGTTAGCTGGCGAATCAGACGACAGACCAACCAGGCAAGAATAGAATCAGGCTGTGAAATTCGACATCGTTGGTGAGATCGAGGAGATTGAAACCATTGCCGCAGGTCCGAATGTCAAGGTTCGATCGTTCCTCCGCAAAACCTACGGTCCCGGCCGGTGGCGAAAGCGGAAGGGGAGCGGAACTGTGCGGCTTCCGAATGGAAATCTCCGCCGCGTCGAGCTTCATTGGTATGAAGCCCATGGCATCGGCAAACGAGACATGAAAATCAAAGGCTACCTGGACGAATCATGAAACGCCATACGACACAATTCGCGCTCTGCTTTAAGAATACAGGCAATGAGGCCTCGCTGACTCTTGGGAAAGTTTATCGCGTTCTGCCCGATCCTCGTGCGGCGGGGGACGATCTTGTACGGATCATCGACGATAGCGGGGAAGATTACCTCTTTCACAAGAGTCAATTCGCCGTCGTCGACTTTCCTCAGGCCATAAGAAGAAAGATTCTGGCGCTTCAAAAAGCCAGCTAACTCCGCCTGGAGCCGACGCGCCCTGGGATCGTGCGGCGCGCGGCTCAGGCGGAACGTTAGGCTGTTTCAGGGAAACCGATAGTGAGACGAACTACCAAGCCGGCTCCTGACGGTCCGGTCCTTCTGACGGTGACACGAGTTGAAGCCGCGAAACGGATTGACGACAGAATCTCGAAGGGCCGCGAGATCCGCGAGACGGAGATACGGACCGGGGACGTCCTTCAGAGGGCTCGGAATCAGTACTACACCTGGACGGAGTACAACGAGGAGATGCTCCGACAGATGTTCTCGACTGACAGAATCGTCAGCGACTATATCGCATCGGTCGGCTTCTTCGTTGCGGGTGGCGAGCGTTATCTTGAACAGGAAGTTGCGGACTTTCACGACGACGTCGATTCAAAACTTCGTCGCTTGGAGTCGATACGGGGTCGCCTTGAACTGATTCCTGAAGCCCCGGGAATCGGTCCGGTGGGCAGCAGCATGCCTTCCGCCGCAGAATCGGAGAAGGTCTTTATAGTACACGGTCGTGACGAAGCGGCACGCGAGTCCGTCGCACGATTCGTCGATAAGCTGGGGCTTGAGCCTATCGTTCTCCATGAGCAGGCCAGCCAAGGTCGCACCGTCGTTGAGAAACTTGAAGCAGCGGGAAACGTCGGCTTTGCTGTCGTTCTTCTGACGCCCGATGATGTTGGTGGTCTGAGTGGCGCAGAATTGCAGCCACGGGCACGTCAGAACGTGGTTCTCGAGCTGGGCTACTTCGTGGGGCGACTGCAAAGGAATAGAGTGTGCGCCCTCTTCAAGGGTGAACTCGAGTTGCCTTCTGATTACATGGGCGTGGTCTACATCCCACTGGATGCGGGAGGCGGCTGGCGGCTGCAACTGGCAAAGGAGTTGAAGGCGGCCGGCCTTCCGGTGGACATGAACAGGGCAATTGACTGACCGTAGCCTAACTTTCGTTGCACCAGACGGCGACGTGGTCCATCACGCTCGCCGCTGGTGAACGCCAACGTTGGGCGGGCATTCAGCCTGTGTAGACTTCATGAAGATCGGAGGTCGAATGCGGACGAAGGCGCGAGCGATGCTGGCGGTGTTCATCGTCGCGGTGATGTCTTCGATGAGCGCGGCCGGAGGACAAACGACGCCTGTCTCCATTGACGTGGTCCAGGCACTGATTGGGCGCCTCAGCCTCGAAGCTTACAAGTCCAGCATCAAAGGCCTGACACAGTTCGGCGATCGGCTTCAAGGGACGGACCGCAATCGCGCCGCGATCGACTGGATCGAAGCGCAGCTGAAGGAGTATGGCTGCGCCCCGGAACGCTTCAACTACGTCTACAACCCTCCCCCGCCTGTGACGCCGACGACGGTCGCGGCGCGGCGCGATCCAGTGATCGCCACTGGTGAAGTGCGCGCGGGGCAAGGTGGATCTCGCCTCCGAGGGATCGCCCAGCCCACAGCCCCGAGCAGCGGCCCCCTCGCGCAGACGGACGTGCGGCTGAGGCAGCTCAACTCCCAGGTCACGAATCCGGGGCCACGGCAGGAGGTCTACTGCACGAAAGTCGGTGCGACGCTCCCCCAGGAGATGTACCTGGTCAGTGCGCACATGGATGGGCGCGGTTTTGGTGAAGCGGCCAACGACAACGGCTCCGGCACCGCTCTCGTCATGGAGTTGGCCCGGGTACTGGACAGCCCTGACGTGCAGACCGATCGGAGCGTCCGGTTCATTCTGTGGAACAACGAAGAAACCGCGTTGGACGGGGCGCGCGCGTATGTCGAAGCCCGGGCGGGCCTGCAGGGGAAAGAGGACCCTGTCGGGTCACGCCGCTTCCCCGAGCCACGCTGGCTGGGGATGATTCAGCATGACATGATGCTGTTCGACCACGGCATGCGGCGCGCCGACGGCAGCATCAGTGCTGAGCAGCGCCCGGAGGCTGACGTGAACATCGAGTTCCAGGCGACCTCGCGATTTGCGGACGAAGCCATGAGGCTCGCGTTCTTCTTCCGAGCCGCCAACGAAAAATACGCCACAGACTATCCGGCGGCTGTCGGGAGTCACATGACGAACACGGACTCCACACCGTTCATGGACTTCACGCCGTCGATCAGTCTGCGCGAGAACGAGCGGGGCATGCAGATCGGTGCCGGCTGGGATCCGCATTGGCATCAACCAACCGACCGGTACGACACGTTCTCCGACAAGGACTTTCGGCTTGGGCTCAACGCCGCGCAGACGACGCTCGCGGCAGTTGCGCAGCTGGTCAACGCAAGCCTAAGGCGATGACGCCCAACTTGGCGTGCAGCCGACAGCGCAATCGGTTCCTGAACGCTGCGGCTGACGCCCAACGTTAGGCCGTGGAACACGAACGGACGACAACCGGACTGACGATGTAGAGTAGCGCCATGCCGGAGTTGGCGCGGTTCTTCGGGATCATCATTCGGATGTTCGCCGAGGAGGGCCAGCCCCATCATCGCGCGCATTTTCACGCGTATTACCAAGACCACGCGGCGGTCTTCGCAGTGGACACGGTCGAATGTCTCGGCGGCAGTGTGCCTACGTCGCAGCGGCGGCTCGTCGAGGCTTGGGCGGAGATTCACAGAGAAGAACTGCAGCGCGATTGGGCTCTCTTGCAATCGGGTCAGCCGCCGGTCAGAATCGAACCACTCAGGTAGTCCATGACCCATCCCATCCATCGCGTCGCTCGGTTCGAAATCGTCGGTCCGTACACGCTGTGTGTCGCCTTCACGGACGGAATGACGCAAGAAATCGACTTCCAGCCAGTACTGCACGGCGCACTCTTCGGTCCACTGCGGGACCTGGAAGTGTTCAACGCCGTGATCCTCGATCAGGAAGTGGGGACGCTCACGTGGCCGAACGGCGCAGACTTCGATCCGGCGACGCTCCATGAATGGCCAAGCGTTCGGGCCGAACTCGCCGCCCGGGCTCAAGCGTGGGTCGAACCAAACCACCAACAGCGGGCCAACACGCGAATGGAGCCGACGCGCCGCTGAACGGGACGGCGCGCGGCTCATTCGCAACGTTGGCTGGACGAAAGACGAAACGACAAACGAAAACACGGAAAGACAACCGGAACTGTGAAAGTCAGTCGATCGTTCCGATTGCCTCGATGGGTTTACCAGCTACGGGCCTCGATCAGTCTTCAAAATACTGTTGGCCGCAAACCGTCGTGGGACTGTTTCGGGTACGCGAGTAGAACTCATCGAGCGAGAGATGGACGATAGGAAATATTTGAATTGAAGGTTTCTGGGCGAGACAATCCGCCGGTCCGCCGACTTCGAGAGCCGCCATCGAGGCGGCGTTCATCCTGAACCCGACTGATTTCGAGGATCTACCGCAGGTGGGGTTTGAGGAATCGACCGGTGTGCGACGCCTTGCACCGGGCCACCTCCTCCGGCGTGCCCGCGACCACCACGTCCCCGCCCGCGTGACCGCCTTCGGGCCCCAGGTCGATGACGTGGTCGGCCGTCTTGATCACGTCCATATGGTGCTCGATGAGCAGCACCGTGTGGCCGGCGTCGACGAGCTGGTTCAACGACTCCAGCAGCCGTTCGACATCCGCCAGATGCAGGCCCGTCGTCGGCTCGTCGAGGATGTAGACGGTGTGTTTGGAACGCTGCAGCTTGCTCAACTCGGTGGCGATCTTGATCCGCTGCGCCTCGCCGCCCGAGAGCGTCGTCGCCGACTGGCCGAGCGTGAGATAGCCGAGCCCGAGCGACTGTAGCACCTCGATCTTCTTGCTGACCGTCGGCTCACCGGCAAAAAAGACGACCCCTTCCTCAACCGACATATTCAGCACGTCGTCGATCGTCTTGCCTCGCAGCGCGACTTCGAGTGTTTCGCTGTTGAATCGGGCGCCCTTGCACGCGCCGCACGTCACCTCGACGTCCGGCATGAATTACAGCTGGGTGGTGATCGCGCCCTCGCCCTGGCACTCTTCACACCGGCCGCCTTTGACGTTGAAGCTGAACCGCCCAGGCTTGTAGCCACGCTCGATCGACAACGGCGCCTGGGTATACAAATCGCGGATCGTGTCGTAAAAGCCGATGTAGGTGGCCGGGTTCGATCGGCTGTTGCGCCCGATCGGCGATTGATCGATGCTGACCACCTTGTGCACGGCCTCCATGCCGTCGACGCGGTCGTGATCGCCCGGCAAGGTGCGCGTATCCTCCAGCCGCTTCCACAGCGCCTTGTAGAGAATGTCGTTGACCAGCGTGCTTTTCCCGGACCCCGACGCGCCGGTGATCGCCACGAGGGTGCCGAGCGGAAACGTCACGTCGATCGACTTGAGGTTGTTCTCCCGAGCGCCGCGCACATTCAGCGTCTTGCCGCTCCCCCTTCGCCGCCGCACCGGCGTGTCGATCGACCGGCGCCCCGACAGGAACTGTCCGGTGGGTGAGGCCTTGCACGCGAGCACCTGGTCGAGCGTTCCCTGCACCACCACGCGGCCGCCATGTACCCCGGGGCCAGGCCCCATCTCGACGAGGTGATCGGCGGCGCGGATCGTATCCTCGTCGTGCTCGACGACGATTACGGTATTGCCGATGTCGCGGAGGCTCTCCAGGGTCGCAATCATCTTGACGTTGTCCTTCGGATGCAGGCCGATGCTCGGCTCGTCGAGAACGTAGAGCATCCCCATCAGTCCCGAGCCGATCTGCGTCGACAGCCTGATGCGCTGCGATTCGCCGCCCGAGAGCGTGCCCGAGCGCCGATTGAAGTTCAGATAGTCCAGCCCGATGCCCAGGAGCAGCTCCAGCCGCGCGCGTATCTCTTTCAGCACCTGCCGGCCGGCATCGGCCCCGCGCCCGGTCGGCTTGATGGTGCCGAGAAACGCGTGCAGTTCGTCGAAGTGCAGCTGGCCGACATCGTGGATCGTCCGGCCCGCGATCGTGAACAGCAACCGTGTCGCGCGGACCCGCGCGCCATTGCAGTCGGGGCACGTGTGCTCGACCATCACTTTGTCGAGCCACGCCTCCATCCTCGAGTTGGCTTCGCCGCGCTGCCGATACCGGCGGTAATATCGCTCGATTCTTCGCGCGATGCCGCCGAATCCCACCTCTTTGCCTTCCCACTTGTCGCGATTGCCCTTCGCTTCGGGCGGCGAGGTGAGCACGACCTTGCGCGGATCGATCCCGTAGAGGATCGCGTGACGCGCTTTTTCCGACAGGTCTTTCCAGGGCGATTCGAGCGAAAAGCCGATCGCGCGGGCAAGGCTGTACATGACCCGGCCGTCCCAGGTATCGGGATTGTATTTGAACGCCTCGCGCACGAAGCATTCTCCGACAATGCTCCGCTTCGGATCGGGAACGAGCAGCTCCGGATGGGTGAGCTTGTCCACGCCAAGTCCGCCGCAGGTGCGGCACGCGCTCTCGGGGTTGTTGAAGACGAAGAACTCGGGCGCGGTGTCGCCATAGACGAAATGGTGCGTGGCACTGCACGAGCCGCGGTAGAACGCGTCGGCCGAGACTTTGCCCGCGGCTTTGCCCACGCCTTTGACGATGTGGATCTGCATGAGGCCATCGCCGATCAGCAGCGTGGCGCCAATCGCCGCCTTGATCGCCTTCTCGTGCGCTCGACTGACCACGAGCCGATCCACCACCGCGTCCATGTGCTCGACTGCCGATTCGTCGATCTCGACCTGTTCCGAGATATCCACCGGCTTGCCGTCGATGATCAGCCGCCGGCAGCCTTTCTTCCGCACTTCCGTGAAGACCACGTCCAGTTCCTCGCCGTAGACCTTGAACACCGGCGCCCGCAGCTCGACCTCCGTCCCTTCGGGCAGCGACAGGATCGCCTCGAGGATCTGGCTCGACGTCCGTCCGGGCGTCGGCTCGCCGGTGCGGGGACAGTGCGGCAGCCCGATCGTCGCGAACAACAGGTTCAGGTAGCTGGCGATATCCGTCATCGTGCCGACGGTCGAGCGCGGGTTGTTGGCGAGCGTCTTCTGTTCGATCGAGATGACCGGCGACAGCCCGAACACGAAATCGACGTCGGGCTTCTTGACCTGCGCGACGAACCGCTTGGCGTAGCTCGACAGCGATTCCATATACCGCCGCTGTCCCTCGGCGTAAATGGTGTCGAAGGCCAGGCTCGACTTACCCGAACCGGAAAGGCCGGTCACCACCACGAGGCTGTCGCGCGGGATCTCCACCGAGATGTTCTTGAGGTTGTGGACGCGCGCCCCCTGCACCGCCACCGTCGTACGCACCGCGACCCTGGCGTCTGACTTCCGGGATTTACTGGCCATCCGAGGATATCTGCGGGAAGAACGGGAAACGCCTATTTACGGCTGTCCGAGGTGGAAGAACGCCAGTTCCTGGATGTCGACGTTGCTCCGCTTGGTGAGCCGCACCGCTGTCGAGGCCTTTCCGATCAGACCGCGGTCGGACAGGTACTCGCATGCAGTGGTCACGCCGGTCACGTCGAAATGGCGTGTGAAGTGACTTTCGATCTCGGTCGCCGACCGCGCTTCGCCGACTTCACGCAGATGATCGATCACGAGGCCGAATAAGGAAACCGCGCGTTCGGCCACATAGCGGTCAACCGCGTCGAGCGCCGCCTGGACGTTCCTGCGCGTCTTCCTGGCGTTGAGCAGGTCCGTGTAGATGGTCCTGAACAACGCGGGATTCAGCGCCAGGGCCTGCAGGATCACCTCACGATCCGCCAGCAGACCTGCGCCGAGAACTTCGACCCGCGCCAGCGGCGTTGCCGCGTACAGAATCCATAGCGCGGTGTAATCGAGGTCGCCACGCGTCACCAGCCACTTGTGCGCCTTGTCGATCGGCGGCAGCGCCTGCGTCGCCGCGCGCAGCAGCTGCACCTGGGTGTCGCGGCCGCCGATCGCGTGCAGTCCGACGCAGAGATCGGCGATCGACTGATCGCGCGTGTAGAGCAGTTGTCCCTTGGCCAGGAAGGCGTGGAAGAACGAATTGTTGACCACGCCTTCGACCGTCTTGCGGAACTCCGCTCGCGGCATCAGCAATGCGTGCACGTTCACGCCATCGGCGTTCAGCGCCAGGTCGGACGCTTCGACGTTCTTGTCGTCGACGGTCACGAGCACGAGATCGATGTCGGACTTCGCCCACACGGTGTCATGCGACAGGCTGCCGCACAGAATCGCCGCGAGGACGGAGCGGTCCTCCTTGATGCGATCGACCAGCGCCGCGAGCGCGTCGGCGAACGTCTGCTTGACGGATACGTGCTGCATGCAGCGCCTCACGGCGGCCCGTCCGGCCAGCGCCCGCCCGTGACGGCCGAGCGGAGCGACGGCGGATGCCGCGGAAAAGTCTAACGCCAACCGAACCGCGCCCGCGGGGCTGGCAGCCATTCGTTCTTCGTCATGTATGTTCTGGGCGCGAACCGCCGCGGGGTTTCGTATAATCCGCCCATGAAACACACACTGACGCTCACCTTCGCGCTCGTTCTCTTCGGACTCGCGGCGATCGCCCTTCCGATTCCGGCGGCCGGCCAGGCCGGAGGCGCATTTACCACGCTGTTCGACGGCAAAACCCTGAACGGCTGGAACATCGTCGGCAACGCCAACTGGGAAGTGGCCGACGGTGTGATCCAGGCGTCGAAGGGCACCGGCTTCCTGGTGACTCCGGCGTCGTACGGCGACTTTCAAATCACGCTCGAGTTCTGGGTCAGCGACGACGCCAACAGCGGGGTGTTCATCCGCTGTTCGGATCCGAAGACCATCTCGGCGGCGAATGCCTACGAGGTGAATATCTTCGATCAACGTCCTGACCCTTCGTACGGGACGGGCGCGATCGTCAATATCGCCAAGCCGTCGAGCGTGCTCAAGACCGGCGGGAAATGGAACACCTACGACATTACGGCCAAGGGTCCGAAGATGACCATCGTCCTGAACGGTACACGAACCGTGGACGTCGAGGACACGACGCACCCGCGCGGTCCGATCGGACTTCAGTACGGCGCCGGCACGGTCAAGTTCCGGAACGTGCGGATCCGGACACTCTAGCGGCCTGTTCTGCTGGTGACTCCGAATGCAACCACGAAAACACGAAGACACGAAAAAGACTCCATGTTTTGGTGCCTTCGTGACTTCGTGTTTTCGTAGTTATGCTCTACCGCGCGCCGCCGCGATCGCCGGCCACGCCGATACCGCTCGCGGGCGCCGGTTCGCTAGTTCAGCGCGAACACAAAGAGGTAGCTGGAGTTCTGCAGCTTGTCCCAATTGACAGGATGCAGGTGACGGCCGCTGGTCTGCACCGCGAGAAACTGCTTCGGTCCGATCGCGTAGGTCACTGGCGAGCCCTTCAGCGGCGTGCCGACGTTGAAGCGCCACAACTCCTCGAGCGTCTCGTCGTTGTAGGCGACGACCCAGCCGTCCTGAAGCGCGGTGAACACCAGCCCCCCGGCGGTCGCGGTCACTCCCGATCGGATCTCGATATCGGTGATGGCTTTCGCGATGACTTTGTTGTTGGCGGCGTCAAACGCCGTCAGCGCGCCGTAGTACAGATCGCTGCTGAACTTGCGCGGCTGGCTCGTTTTCGGATCGATGCCGCCGTCTTTCGAGAGGACGCCCACCGACGCGCCGTTCTGCGAGAAACAGCCTTCCGTGCCGACGCCGTAGGCAATGCTCTTGACCGGGTTGAACGCGAGCGGTTGGTGCGCGACGCCGCCGTGCCACGTCGGACAGGTGCGCTTCTGGCCGTCGCCTCGCAGCGCGCGCGCCTCTGGATTGTAGAGCTGCACCTCGAACTTCGCGCTGTATTCGAGCGGCTTGCCGGTCTTCGGATCGATCCCCTTGGTCCAGTTGAGATCGTTGACGTACTTCTCGGCCTTGATGAACTTTCCGTTGGTTCGATCGAGGGTGTAGTAGAACCCGTTGCGCCCATAGTGGCCGACCACTTTCCGCTTCACGCCGTCGATCGTGGTGTCGTAGAGCATGTGCACGCCCACCTCGTCGAAGTCCCACGAATCGTTCGGCGTGTACTGGAAATACCAGGCGAGCTTGCCGGTCTCGACGTCGAGCGCGACGGCCGAATTCGTATAGAGATTGTCGCCGGGGCGGAATTGCGGATCGTAGATCGGGTAGGGGTTGCCGGTGCCGACGATGTACAGCTTGGTGGCCGGATCGTAGGAGCCGGTCTGCCAGATTCCCCCGCCGCCGGTCTTCCAGGCATTGTGGTCGTCCTTCCAAGACTCGTTGCCCTGGTCACCCGGCTTCGGCACGGTGTAGAAGCGCCACAATTCGTTGCCCGTCTTCACGTCGAGCGCAGCGACCCACCCGCGCGTGCCGGCGTCGCCGGCGCCGTTCTGGATGATGACCTTGCCTTCGGCGACGATGGGAGCAGTGAGAAACTTTTCCTGGTAGCCGAATTCGGTCTTGGCGGCGACCTTCTTGTCCCACACGATCTCGCCGTTGTCGCGGTTGACGGCAATGACGCGGCCGTCCGGCAGGTTGGCGATCACCATGTCTTCCCAGAGAGCGATACCGCGCGTGCGCGGCGCGTTGCCCTCATGTTTGACGCCGGGGTCGGCGACCCAGGCGAACTCGCCCCGGTTCGGGTTGCGGGCGTCGATCTTGTAGATCGTGCCCCAGCCATCGCTCGTGTACATGAAGCCGTTGTCCACGAGTGGATTGACTTCGTTCTCCGGACCGTTCTGCCCCACGTCCTGCATCCCACCCAGCGCCATCGCCCAGACCATGCGCAGGTTCTTGACGTTGTCGCGGTTGATCTGGGTCAGCTTGGAATAGCGCGTCGAGCCGTAGTCGCCGTTCATCAGGAGCCAGTTCTGCGGCTCGTTCATCGCATTGACCAGCCGGTCCCGGTTGACCGTGAGCGAGTAGCCCTGGGCGAACACTATCGCCGAGGCCACAGGCAAGAGCGCGCAGGCAAGAAAGGTCAATTTCCGCGAGTGATGTGACATCGTTCGCTTCCCCCTGGAGAACCTGTACCAAAGACGCGTGCGGTGGGAAAATACTACACCACGGCCGGGTCGAACAGACCCACGATCGGCCGCCAGACGGAATCGGAGGAAATCATGGAATACTCCTCGGTTGAGAACAGCAAAAGAGCGCTCGAGAACCACATCACGTCATTCACCTGTCGAGGTGCCACCATGCGGAATCGATCACGCGTTTCACGACCACGAATGGAGCGCCTCTCCTGACGCGGCTCCTCCTTCGATTGACCTTTGCAGTCGCCAGTCGGGCGAGGCGGTGAATGCGGCCCAGGATTCTGGCCATTCTGGCCATCGTCGTCGCTCTGCTGCTGGCTGGTGCGGGCTGGTGGTTCTACCGCGGCGCGATCCGCCGACAGGGAGCCAGCGTCGCGACTTCGCAGCGCCAGGGTATCCTGCCGAGGGGAGCCCCGGCCGACTTCTTCGTGCATCAAGCCGTCGGCAACCCCCTCCAGGGTGACGAGCGGCCGCAGATTTCGAACGTCCAGATCGTCGATCTCGATCGCGACGGTCTGCCGGACGTTCTGGTCTGCGACGTTCTCCGCGGCCGCGTCGGATGGATCCGGCAGTTCCCCAAGGGCGTGTTCACCGAGGTCGCCGTCGGTGATCCGATCAAGGCGCCGGCGCACGTCGAGGCGATCGACTTCGACCACGACGGCGATCTCGATCTGGTCGTGGCCAGTCTCGGCGTGCTCAATCCCAGCAACAACCGGGTCGGCGCCGTGATCGTCCTCGAAAACGACGGACACCAGAGCTTCGTGAACCACGTGGTCGCCAGCAACATCGCGCGGGTTGCCGACGTGCGGGCGGGCGATCTCGACGGCGACGGCGATCTCGATCTGGCGGTCGCCGGTTTCGGCTACGACGATGGCGATACCAGCTGGCTCGAGAACAAAGGGGGATGGACGTTCGAGCAGCATGTGCTGCTGCGGCTGTCCGGCGCAATCAATGCGATCGTCGCCGATATCAACCACGACGGCGCGCCCGACATCGTCGCGCTGGTGAGTCAGGAGTGGGAAGAAATCTGGGCATTCGTGAACGACGGTCAGGGACATTTCACGGCGACGATGATCTGGGGCTCCACCAACCCGGACTTCGGGTCGAGTTGGATCTCGGTCGCCGATCTGGATCGCGACGGCGACCTCGACATC
Organism: Acidobacteriota bacterium; assembly: GCA_040007095.1. Classification (GTDB taxonomy): domain Bacteria; phylum Acidobacteriota; class Vicinamibacteria; order Vicinamibacterales; family CAVVIG01; genus JBDTVS01. The sequence continues at coordinate 13,864 of JBDTVS010000135.1, read as the reverse complement.
CTCTACAGCAACGGCGACGCATTCGACTACGCGCCGGCGAACAGTCGGCCGTGGCACGGCGTGCAGTGGCTCGAACACACCGGCACGCTGCAGTTCGAGTTCCACCGCATCGCGGATCTGCCAGGGGCATCGAGCCCGCAGGCCGCCGACATCGACGGCGACGGCGACCTGGACGTGGTGGTCGTGAGCGCCTACAACAACTGGGACGATCCGGCGGCGCTCAGCCTGGTCTGGCTCGAAAACAACGGCCGCATGCAATTCACCCTGCACGCCATCGCGGACTCGCCGACCCATTTGATCACGATCGCGGCCGGGGATCTCGACGGTGACGGCACGATCGACCTTGTGACCGGCGGCATGTACATCAGTCACCCGTACGATCGGATGTCGCGCGTCACCGCATGGAGTCATCGTGGGCCGGCGCCGCGACAGTGATCGTGGAGGCGTGATGCCGGCTTCAAAGCCCGCCAAGAAATCACGTCCGACTGCCAAGGCTCTTCATCATCCGAACGGTGACGGAGGGCCGCAAACGCAGGCGGCAGGTGAACACCGAACGGGCACGACCGCCAGTCGCCCAGCCTGGATCGCCGCCGCGACCTGGACCGCCGCGGCGCTGGTCATTGGCGCGGCGCTCTATGCCGGCGCCACGCAGGTCAGTCGCCTCGTGTACGCCGCTCGTCTTCCAGCACTGCCCGACTTCTCGGGACAGTCACAGTCGGTCGTCGAGCACGTCCGCGCCAGGGATCGTGACGCACGCGCCAATCCGAAGTCGCCGGACGCCCTGGGCGCGTTGTGCCTGGCCTATCACGCGGACATGTTCTACGACCAGGCGGAGCGCTGCTACGCGCGGGCGGAGGAGCTGAACCCAGGGGACTGGCGATCGACGTACTATCGCGCGCTGGCGGAGGGGGAGCGGGGCAACGGCAGCCTGCTGGCGACGGCCATGCGCCGCGTCGTGGAAGAGGCGCCGGATTTCAGCCCCGCGTGGTGGAGGCTTGGCGAAGCGGAGTTCAAGCAGGCACGCTACGAACGCGCCGAGGAGGCATGGCGGCGCGCGGGTTCGCTGCCCGAGCCGGCGAGAACCCGGTCGAGCGGATCCCCGGAACATGTCGTCGGCTCGCCCGTGTCGGCCTACGCCGGCCTGGGACTGGCGCGACTTGCGCTCGGGCGCGGCGCTCTCGAGGAGGCACGCGAGATCCTCGAGAGCGTCACCTCGCGCGCGCCTCGTTTCGGACCAGCATTCCGCCTGCTTGGTGACACGTACGCACGGCTGGACCGGCGCGCCGAGGCCGAACGCGCGGTGCACCGGGCCAACGGCCTGCCGGCCTACGCGCCTTACGCGGATCCGCTGGTCGACGCGCTGGCGCTGGAGTCGCGCAACAGCACCTTCCTCCTGCAGCAAGCGGCGGCGACCGATCTCAACGCCTACTGGAACGAGTACTTGACGCGGCGCGCGCTGGAATTCGACCCGGGCAACGCGGACGTGGTCTACAAGCTCGGATTCATCGAGCGCACTCTGGGGCGCAACGACGAGGCCCTCGAGCTGTTTCGTCGGTACCAGCAGATGGTGCCCGGCGACTATCAGGTGCTCGGCCAGATCGGCAGTTGCCTCGGCGATTTGGGGCGCTTCGCTGAAGCCGAATCATCCCTGCGCCGCGCGCTGACGCGCGTGGACGATGCCCTGACGCACTACAACCTGGGGTTCGTCCTGACCCGTGTCGGACAGCTGCCCGACGCCGTGGTCGAGTACGAGCGCGCGCTCGCCCGCGATCCGAATCATCTGGCGGCGCTCACCAATCTGGCGTCGGTGCTCGTACGACAAGGCCAGCTGGACCGGGCCGCGCGCGAGATCGGCCGCGCGCTCGAGATCGAGCCAGATAATGCCGCGGCCCACACCAATCTCGGCCTGGTGCTGGCGCAGCAGGGCCACATGGACCAGGCCGGCCGCGAATTTCAGGAGGCGTTGCGGATCAATCCACGGCAGCGGGAGGCCCAGGATGCCTTGCGCACACTCGGGCGGCGATAGCACACCCGAACATCGCGTCAGCCTCGCGTGGAGAGAAAGCTGCCGCGGGACGCTTGAAACGCGACGGTGTGAAACTTGATGCCCGCGGTGGTGCCCATGCGGTCTCGATGCTGATGGACGATGACCCCGACGGCCTGAAGGCGCTGCGCCTCGATCTTGATGATGTCGCCCATCTCACAAACCTTCGGCGTGAGCAGGCGCAAGCCGGTTGGAGACAGGTCGAGCATGCGGCCGCGGAGGCGCTTCCCTGGCCAGAACGTGTAGAACGCGAGATTCTCGCTGAGGGGGCTTCGCGCCAACGCACGCCGCGCTTGATCGAGGAAGTCCGCGGGCGGGGCGAACAACGGACTTCCGCATTCCGTGCATCCCGCCTCCTCCAGGGCCGAGGAACTGGACTGATGGGGCGTCTTGCAGAACAAGCAATACCGTGTGATCAACGGTTCGTAACCGGAACCCGGGTGCACGACGTGTTGGTGCAGCGACGCCGATTCGCCGGGATCCGCCTCCCACGGCGGCAATGCGCGAGCCACGGCTGCGATGTGCCCACCGTCCTCGAGAAGGCGGTCGTAGATTCGGCGGCGGACGGGATCGCGAAGCGTCGCGAAGGCTTCCTGCAGCCGTGCAGCGGACACCGTCCCCTGGGCCATGAGCGCACGATGGCTCGCCTCGATGACGACCGTCGGCGCGTCGGGCTGAACCTGCAGGATGCGATAGAAATTTCGCGATCGGTCAGCCGCGCCCACCGACTGGTGAGCAGGCTCGTTCTTCAGATGTAGAGAGCCCCTGGACAGGGTCGCGATGTCGTAGTGTTTCAGCAGCTCGAGGTCGTAGGCCGCACGTCGGACCGGATCCTCCAACGTGGCGTAGGCCTCATTCACGTAGACCGCGTTCCAATGCTCGCCGCCAAGATCGGGATGGAGCTTGAGCTTCCGCATCAACGTGCGATAGTTGGCGCGGATCACTTCGAACGGCGCGTCCGGCTGGACGAAGAGCATCCGGTAATGATTCCGGCGATTGGTCACCATCGAACGACGTCGTGCCTCATCACTGCTTCGCGGGACACGCGCTCTCCTAGCATGAAGGGACTAGACGCCGAGCTGGCTGGCCAGATCGTTGAAATCCTTCGCGGCCAGATCAACCGCCGAATCGGCCGTCAAGTCGGGCTTGCCGTTCGGTCCGTATTCGAGCGGCCTGGCGACAAACGCGGTGGGCAAGCCGACACCCTTCGCCGCGTGTAGATCGCCCAGGTGAGCGGCAACCATCATGATCTCGCCGGGCTTGAGGTCGAGAAAGTCGGCCGCAGACTGGTAGACCTCACGATCGGGCTTGTAATGGCGCGCCAGCTCGGCTCCGAGAATACAGTCCCACGGCAGGCCGGCATATTTGGCCAGGTCGGTCATCAACGAGATGTTGCCATTCGAGAGCGGCGCGACGATGAATTTTTTCTTCAGTCGCGTGAGCCCGCCGACAGCGTCGGGCCACGGCGTCAAGCGGTGCCAGACGCGATTGAGCGTGTTCTTCTCGGCTTCCGAAAGCCCGGCGAGTCCAAAGTTTCCGACGATCGTTTCGAGGATCATGCGATGGAGCACATCGAGCTTGGTCCAGGGCAGCTCACCGCTGCGGACCCGGTCCATGCTGGGAGCGTAGCCGGCGCGCCAGGCCTCGGCGAACTTCGCCCCGTCTACCGTGACGCCCTTCCGTTTTGCCAACGCCTCGACTTCGCGGGTCACCGCGGTGCGCCAATCGACGACCGTGCCGAAGGTGTCGAAGACGAGCGCCTTCACCGCCGTGAAGCGGCCCTCCCCTCGCCCGCCGGTCTGTCCGGCTGCCGACGCCATCACACCTTTGCCGCGCATCATTCCCGCGCCCACCATCGCCGCCGCGCCGGCGTGCAGCAACTCACGGCGCGACACGCCCTCGAATCGACGAGTCATGATTATCTCCTCGGGCATCTTACCAAGCACGTTGCCAATAGCCGCATCTTTCATGGCCGCCGATTGTCGGAGCCCCGAGAGTTGCCATCAGGCATGATTCTGCAACAGACTCGAGCACGATGGTCGAGACCTTCAACAATTTTATCAACGGCGCCTGGAAGCCGTCCTCGAGCGGCGCAACGTTCGGGAACGAAAATCCGGCGGCGATTGGCAGCAATCTCGGACTCTTTCAGGCGTCTTCGACAGACGATGTGGTCGAGGCGATCGGGGCGGCGGCGACCGCGTTCCGTGGCTGGCGGCGGAGATCGATTGCGGAGCGACAGCAGCACATCGGGCATTTTCTGAGCCTCCTCAAGGACGCTCGCGAAGAACTCGCCCGGATTGTCACGCTCGAAAACGGCAAGACCATTCGCGAGTCGCGCGCCGAGGTCGATTCCGCGCTGCTCGAGGGCGGCTACCACCTGAACCAGGTCGCGCGGTTCCACGGTCACGCCGGACCGGGCGCGTTCCGCGACGTCACGACGTGGGTCCAGTACGAGCCGATCGGCGTGGTCGGCATCATCAGCCCGTGGAATTTTCCGATGAACGTCATGTGCCGCAAGACGCTCCCGGCGCTGCTCACTGGCAACACCGTGGTGTTCAAGCCGGCGTCGTTCACGCCGTGGTCGGGTGTGTTCATGTCGAGGCTGTTCGAACGCGCCGGGCTGCCGACCGGGGTCTTCAACTGCGTGACCGGTCTCGGCTCGTCGATCGGCAAGGTTCTCGTGCAGGATCCGCGAGTCCGGGCGATTTCATTCACCGGCTCGACGCAAGTCGGTAAAACGATCCAGAGCCTGGCCGCCCCGACGCTGACCCGTACGCAACTCGAGCTCGGCGGCAAGAACGCACTGATCGTGATGGAAGATGCCGACCTCAATCAGGCGGTTGGCGCCGCCGTCACCGCCGGTTTCTCGAATGCCGGTCAGTGGTGCACGTCGACCAGCCGGCTCCTGCTCCATCGCCCGATTGCCAAGCGCTTCATCGACGCCATTGTCGCGCGATGCGAAACGATGACGGTGGGCGACGGACTCGAGGACGCCACCGAGATGGGCCCCGTCGCGGGACCGCAGCAGTACCGTGATATCTCCGCCGCGATTCAGTCGGCGCAGGATGAGGGCGCGCGCCTGATCACCGGCGGCGCGGCCGAGCGCGCGGCTGGCGTCCGTCCCGGCTACTTCATCCGGCCCACGATCTTCAGCGTCCGGCGCGACATGTCCGCGTTTCGAGAGGAGATCTTCGGTCCGGTGCTGGCGGTCTGCGAGTTCGACACGATCGAAGAGGCGCTTGAACTGGCGAACCACTCGATCTACGGGTTGTCGTCGGCGATTTTCACGCGGGACCTTGCCACGGCCCGGACCTACATCGACGGCATCGAGGCCGGCCTGGCGCACGTCAACATTCACACCGGCTATAAGGAGCCGTCGTTGCCGTTTGGTGGGGTGAAACAGTCGGGAGCCGGCCTGCCCGAGAATGGAGAGACAGGCCTCGAATTCTTCGTCGATCGCAAGGCGGTCTACCTGCGCTGACCTGAAGGACGACCCATTCGCAGACCGTAATATTTTTCCATCCCCGCCGCCCGCACGGGCGCTACACTGAACGCGCGTGAGCGAAGTGCACCAGACATCTTCCAAGGCGTGATTGTTGATGATTGAAGCACGTGCTTGTCGATGCGCCTTAGAAGCTGTCTTGGCTGGGGCCGCGGCCGGGTCACGCACCGGCGCAGACACTCGCAGTCACCGATCCTGGAGGACAGATAGATCATGCGCATGATCCTCATGTCGACAGCCCTGGTGCTTTCTACTTCAGGGGCGGTGATCGCTCAGGAGTGGATCGAGTTTGCCAGTCGTGACGATCGCTTCACGTGCAACTTCCCGAGCCAGCCGAAGTTGACCGAGACCAGCTATCGGTCGGAGCACGGCGCCGATCTGCCGGCGCGTATCTATAGCGCCGCGCAAGGGCAGAGCCGCTACACCGTGACGGTCGTCGATTACAACCAGGCCCAGCGAATACTCACCGAAAAAGCCAAGGCCTGCCCTGCGGGCGCGGAACCCTGTTTGGGCTCCCCGGGCGATGAAGGCCATTGGAAAGCCGATGTGCGGGGTGCGATCGTCTTTGCTTCGTGGCGGCTCATGCAACGCGACGCCAAGCTGACGAGCTTTGTGTGGAATTTCGTGGACCTGGTCGAAGGACACCAGCTGCAGCTGACCAACAGCGCCGACAAGTCCCGCACCTTCGCGGGGATTTACATGCACGAAAACAAGCTCTACATCATCGAAGGCACCGTGCCGGCGGGTTATCCGGAGCCGGGTTTGTTTCAGCAGTCGCTGGGGTGGCTGGACGAGAACGGAATCGGACTTCGCTACCAGTCCTACTACTCCAACGGATACCCGGCGCCGCCCCGCGTCAACCGATCCGGCCGGGGCCAGGCCCAGGGTCAGGGCCGGATCGATGCGCCGAGCGCCAATCCGGGACCAGGACGTCAATAGCGTCGATGGCCAAGCCTTTTGTGCCTGGCACGAGGAGGATGAGTATGCGGTTCACCTCAGTTCGACGTCTGAGTGCGGCAGCCCCCGATAAAGGTGTCCAACTCAACGTTCGTCACGGACTGCTCGTGGCGATGTGCGCCATGGCGTTCGCGATGCCGGCCCGCGCGCACCATTCTCATGGCGCCTACGAGGAAACCTTCATGGACATTCAAGGTGTGGTGAAGGAGGTGCATCTGGTCGTGCCCCATTCCTGGATCTACCTGGAGGTTAAGGACGCCAAAGGCGAGCCACAGATCTGGGCTCTCGAAGCCACCGGCCGCACCGGACTGCAACGAATTGGAGTCACGGCGGACTACGTCAAGCCGGAGGACACCGTCAAAGCGCGGTGCCATCATCTCAAAGACGGCTCCAACGGCTGTCTGCTGGGCTTTCTGAAGGCGAAGGATGGAACCGTCAAGGACTGGGACGGCAATAACGCACCGGCGCCAACTGATTTCTAAAGAAACATGGCGTGGGAACAGGGAACGAGCGATATGGATCTGAAGAAGCCGGCGATCTGTGCGACGGCGGCGATCGCGATGACGCTTTCGGCCTGGCTGGGAGCCGGCCCGCTGCTTCCCGGTCAAGCGGGAACGCAGGTCCGCCGGGTCGATGACAGCGCGTTGAAAAGTGCGGGCGAAACCGGCGACGACTGGCTGACCTACGGCCTCACTCAGGGGGAAACGCGTTTCAGCCCGCTCAATCAAATCAGCGCGGCCACGGTGAGCCGTCTCGGGCTGGCGTGGTCGTACGACCTGGGATCGGGAGGCGGGGGCCAGGAGGCCACGCCGCTCGAGTGGAACGGCACCGTGTACGGCATCACCAACTGGAGCGTGGTTTTCGCCGTCGATGCCCGCACCGGCAAGGAGCGATGGCGCTGGGATCCGGAAGTGAACCAGACCGCCGTGCGCCCGAAGATCTGCTGCGGCGTTGTCAATCGCGGCATCGCGCTGTACGACGGCAAGATCTTCGCGCCGGCCATCGACGGCAGGCTGCTCGCGCTCGACGCCGAGACCGGCAAGGTGCTGTGGGAGGCGCGGGTCGCCTATCCGCAGGACCAGCACACGATCACGATGGCGCCGCGAATCGCCAAGGGCAAAGTGATCATCGGCGTCAGCGGTGGAGACCGGCCGACGCGCGGGTTCTTCGATGCCTACGATGCGACGACCGGCCGCCGCGCGTGGCGGTTTTATACCGTCCCCGGCGATCCCGCCAAGCCGTTCGAGAATGCCGCGATGAAGAGGGCGGCCGAGACCTGGGATGGCGAGTGGTGGAAAGTCGGGGGCGGCGGCGCGGTCTGGGACGGAATGGCGTACGACCCTGAAGCGGAACTGGTCTACGTGGGCACGGGCAACGCCGAACCCTGGGCGCAACAGTTCCGCACGAACACCGCGAAGGACAATCTGTACGTCTGCTCGATCCTCGCAGTGCACGTCGACACCGGCGAGCTGAAGTGGCACTACCAGGTCGTTCCGAACGACATCTGGGACTTCGACAGCGTGCAGCACCTCATGCTGGCCAATCTCACGATCAACGGCCGCCAGCGCAAGGTCATCATGCAGGCGAACAAGAACGCGTTCTATTACGTGATCGATCGACTCACCGGTCAGTTCATCTCGGCGGGACCGTTTTCGCGTGTCACGTGGGCCAGGGGCATCGATCAGAAAACGGGCCGGCCGATGGTGAACCCGGAAGCCCTCTACGGGACCGAGCCGATCCAGATCATGCCGGGCGGCGGCGGCGCGCACAACTGGTCGCCGATGTCTTTCAATCCCGTTGCCGGCCTGGCCTATATTCCGACCTCGACCAATAACAGCTGGACCTATGCGGCCGAGCCGAAGTTCGACCCACAGCCCGGGCGCATGACCGGCACGGTGCGGCCCATGCCAACGGCAACCAGGCCGCCGCCGCCGGCGATCGGGCCCGAGCCGATCGAAGGCCCGGGAGGACGCGGCGCGCTGGTGGCCTGGGATCCGGTGAAGCAGGAGATGCGCTGGCGCCAGCCGGGCGGAGGCGGCATCGGTGGCGGCACCATGACCACCGCTGGAAATCTGGTCTTCCAGACCGTGAACGACGGACGCCTGGTCGCATACAGCGCCGACAGAGGCGAGAAGCTGTTGGACATTCAGACTGGCCTGCGCAGCGGCATGGGGCCGCCGGTGACGTATCGGATCGACGGCAAGCAGTACGTGGCGCTGATGGGCGGCGTAGGCACGGTCGCGGCCGGCGCGGCGGCAGGTCCGGGAAACGCCGCGACGCCCTTCTCGCCGAAGCTGCTGGTGTTTGCGCTGGACGCCAAGGCGCCGCTCCCGGGAACCACTCAGCCGTAACAACGGACCTGATGGAGAGACCGGCGATCAACTCAGAGACCGCAGAGGGAAGATCGCGACCTCGATCGCCATAGAAATCTGTGAACCACAAAGGTCACAAAGAACACCAAGGCGAACGGGTCGAACTTGATCACTTGTGCATCTCATCGCCAACCGATGGACGACCCGTCCAAACGACTGTTCACGCCAGTCCGGGACCGGGGGCCTTTCGTTCTTTGTGCTCTTCGTGGCCTTTGTGGTTGATTTCTTGAACGAACCAGTCCAGCCCGTCGAGGTCCCATGAATCGCAAGCTGTTCGTCGCGGCGGGAAGCATCATCGCAGCGGTCATTGTGGTCGTCGTGTTCTCGAGCACGGCCGTGCGGAGCCAGGGCAACATCGTGCCCGGCACGCCGAAGACGACGGCCGCCGAGTACGACGCGCTGTTTCAGGCGAACAACAACTGGGGCCGTTGGGGGAAAGACGACCGCCTCGGCACCTACAACCTCATCACCGATGCCAAACGCCGCCAGGCCGCCGCACTGGTCACGCAGGGCATTTCAGTGTCGATCGCCCACGATCTCAGCACGGAGCGCGCGGCCGATAATCCGAGCCCGTTGGTCCGCACCATGGCGGCTTCCCTGCGGCTCGACACCTACACCTTCAACTATCACGGCGGTTACACGACACACATCGATGCGCTCTGTCACTACCTGCAGCACGGACTGCAATACAACGGCATGATGCCGGACGCGAGCCCCGAGAAAGGCTGCTCGCCCGGCATCGACACGATCAAGAACGGCATCGTCACGCGCGGCATTCTCGTGGACATCCCGCGGTTGAAGGGCGTGCCGTACCTGGAGCCGGGCACGCCGATTTACCGCGAGGATGTCGAGGCGTGGGAAAAGAAGATCGGCGTCAAGATCTCGTCGGGCGACGCGCTGGTGCTGCGTACGGGGCGCTGGGCGCGGCGGGCGGCGCTCGGGCCGGAGCGCGCGCTGAACAATGCCGCCGGGTTCCACGTGTCGGTCGGTCCCTGGATCAAGGCACGCGACGTCGCGATTGCCGGAGGCGACGTCTCCGTCGAGGTTCAGACCGATCCACCCGTCGTCGAGGGAATGGCCGGACCGCTGCATACGCTGATGATCGCCGGATTGGGGATGACGATCGTCGACAACTACGACACCGAAGCGCTCGCGGAGACGGCGGCGCGGTTGAACCGGTGGGAGTTCATGCTCGTCATTGCGCCGTTGCGCGTCCCGGGCGGCACCGGCAGTCCGGTGAACCCGATTGCGATTTTTTGACGCTCACGACCTTAGAGAATCCACACCGAGGGCAGGGTTTCGACGAGCTCGATCTCGGCGGTCTCGACCGAGGGACTGGCCTCGATCTGCTGGCGGGTCAACGTCACCCGGATCTCCTCCTTGGGTGAGTCGATGGTCTCGACCACAGCCGACGAGATCAGCACCGAACGACCGCCAATCCAGTTGCCGGTGTCGACCACCAGGTATCTGACGCTCCAGGTACTACCGTCGACCAGAAATTCCTCCACGTGACCGATCTCGCCGTCGGTCGCGTGGATGCGAAAGCCTTGCATCTTGCTCGTTTTGTGCAACATTTAAACCTCCGGGTTTGACCGCCCAGGCGCGACGTTCGCGAGCCGGCGGCGATGCCTGGCGGGCGAAAGAAGACGTTACCCCATATCACTGTCCATGCGTATCAGGTCGTCGGCGTCGGCCGACTTCACCCTCCGGGTGTCAGCGGCGCGCTTCCACAAGGTCGCTGCCAGCGTCAGCGCCAGGACGCCGACCGCCGTGAGCCAGGTTACCGCGATGGACCGGTGCGCAAATGCCATGAAAGCCACCTCCAGAAATCACTGTATCCTGGAGGCCGACCACAGTCTATGCAATTGGGCACAGCCTCGAACAGCGCGAGCGATGCAGTCGGGCCACGGCCTGATGGCCACGCTGGCGCGCCGGAATCGGACAACGATCGAGGGCGGCCTGGCCGGCGCGGCGGGAACCCGTGCGTGACCGTGTCGGCATGATCGAACGTCCGTCGAAAGCCGATGTCGCGAGGCGAGTCTGGACGGGGCTCCTCCGCGTCGCACGCCTGACCTGTGCGGTGGCCGCACTTCTGTCGTTGCCGGTGGTGGCCGGCGCCCAGGACGTGACCGAGCCGGCCTTGAAAGCGGCATTCATCTACAACTTCGCCATCTTCACGACCTGGCCCGCGGGCACGGTGCCGGCCGCAGGTCCCCTGGTGATGTGCGTGATCGGCGACGCCGCGGTCGGCGACGCCCTCGAACAGATGGTCAAGGGCCGTGTGATCGCGGGCCGCACCATCACGGTGTCGCTGGTGCCGGTCGGCGGACCCAGGCGAGTCTGCCACGCCGAGTATGTATCCGGCGTCACGGCCGGCCAGTTGGCGCAGATCATCGCCGGTGTGCGTGACGCTCCGGTGCTGACGATCAGCGACCTCGACGGATTCACGACAGCAGGGGGCATCGTGCAGCTGTTTTTCGAGAACAGTCGCTTGCGCTTCAACGTCAAGCTGGAATCCGCGAAGCGCGCCGATCTGCAGATCAGCTCGAAGCTCTTGGTGCTATCGAAACCCAAATGAGTGCCCCCATCGCGCCCATGCGAGATACTCGCTGCACGACACTAGGAGCCCGCGGCAAACGTCTGCCTGCATTCGACGGGCGATGCATCCTCGCCCGTCTCAGTGCGACGCCAGACTTTCACCACCGGCTGCTGGGCTTCGGACCTGCGTGCGCCTTCTGTCTGCTCTTCATGCTCGTCGCCACGTCCTCCACCTGGGCCCAATCGTCGCTCCCCGATCTCAGCCTCGAGGATCTGATGAAGCTGGACGCCGGGCAGGTCTACGGCGCATCAGAACGGCTCCAACCGGTGATCGAGGCGCCGGCTTCGGTCTCCTTCATCACCGCGGAGGAGATCGCACGAAATGGCTACCGCACACTCGCGGACATCCTGAGGAGCGTGCGTGGGATGTATGTGAGCGACGACCGCAACTTCAGCCTGATCGGGACGCGCGGGTTCGCCAAGCCGGGCGACTACAACAGCCGCATCCTGCTGCTCGTCAACGGGCATCGCGTCAACGACAACGTGTACGGGCAGGCGGAAATTGGCGCCGAGTTCGGCCTCGACCCGGCGATGTTCGAGCGCGTTGAGATCATCCGCGGGCCGGCTTCATCGATTTACGGCGACAGCGCATTCTTCGCCGTGGTGAACGTCATGACGCGCACCGGTGGCTCAATGGGCGGCAGCTCGCTTGCGGTCGAGACCGGCACACTCGGCACCGTTCTGACGCGCGCCCAGACGGGACATCGGTTCTCGAACGGCGTCGAACTGGCGCTGTCAGGCACCTACGACCACGCCAACGGCGTCGATCGACTGTATTTTCCCGTGTTCGACACTCCGGCCACCAACAACGGCATCGCCGACGGACTCGACGGCGAAGCCATCAAACAGTTCTACAGCCGTCTGGACTTCAAAGGCTTGACCGTGACCGGCGCGTATGGCACCCGCCGGCGAGACGTGCCGACGGCGTCGTTCGGCACGGTGTTCAACGAGCACAACTGGCGGGAGCAGACCACCGATCGTCACACCTTGGTTGATGCCGAGTACATCCGGCCGTTCGGCGAAACGCGCGCCACGTTTCGGGCCTCGTTCGACCGCTTTTCCTATGACGGGACCTATCCGTTCGTCGTCGGACCGCAAGGGAATCCGGTGGACGTGACGCGCAACAGCGTCGACGGCATGCGGTGGAGCGTCGGCACCGGTTTGACGCGGGCGCTTCGCGGCCGGCAGACAGTGAAAGTCGGGTTCGAGTTCATCGATAACGTGCGTCAGAACCAGGCCTTCGAAAACATCGACGCGCCGCAGACGCTTCCCGACAGGCTCGGATCCTCGACGCAGCTCGCCTTTTACGGAGAGGACGAAGTCAAGCTCGCGCGCTGGCTGATCATCAACGGCGGCTTGCGCTTCGACGCCTACGGGGACTTCCATCGCATCACGCCGCGCGCGGCGTTGATCGTTCTTCCCTCATCCTCGCAGTCGGTGAAGTACTTGTTCGGCAGAGCGTTTCGGGCGCCAAGCGCCTACGAGCTGAATGAAGGCTTTTTCGGCCCGAACGTCCGCAACCTGGAACCGGAAACGATCGACACGCACGAGCTGGTGTGGGAACGCTACGTCAATGATTGGCTGCGAACCTCGGTGTCGTCGTACTGGTACAAGGCGGAGCGGCTGATTACCCTGGTCGCGGACGATAGCACCTACCTGCTCACCTCTTTTGTCAATCAGGGGGAAGTGCGGGCGAAGGGCCTGGAGCTCGAAGCGCAGATGCGCATCAAAGGAGAATCGCGGGCATTGGTCACCTACGCGCTCCAGAGCGCGGTCGACCAGAAGACGCAGAGCGAGCTGCCAAATTCTCCGCGCCATATGCTCAAGGCGCGAATCACCGTGCCCGGACCGACACGGCGATCCTTCGTGTCGGTCGAGGAACAGTACTTGAGCAGCCGCGAGACCCTCGCCGGCTCCCACGTGGGGGCCGCCGCCATCGTCAACGTCACCATGGTGCAGCCGGTGACGCGATCGTGGGAACTATTCGGCACGGTGCGAAATCTCTTCGACGTCGACTATGCGGATCCCGCATCGAGCTCGCACCGACAGGACGCCATCCCACAGAACGGCCGAACGGCTCGAATCGGCCTCCGCTACAGTATGGGGACGAAGTAAACAATCCGCTCGGGAGCGCACGGCATCGTCGCGCTTGTTTTAGGGCCCTTAGAGACGATCGACGACACGCGGCTGGCAGCCCGTGGCGAAAGTCTGGCTGCGTTCGACGGGCGATAAATCCCCGCAGCTGCCAGTGTCCTGCGTCCGACGCTTTAGGACGTCTTCCGGGCGGGGCATCCCTCCTCCACCCCAACGCGGGTGCCGCGTTGGGGACCCCGGGGCTGGCGGCGTTGCTCCTCCCTCAGATACTCCCGGTATCCTCGGTCGTCGCGCCTT
>JBDTVS010000134.1:0-50669 GCA_040007095.1 Acidobacteriota bacterium | reverse complement strand
GACGAGACCTGACCTCCGCCGAACACGGGTGAGCCTCCTCGAGCGTGCCGCCATTAGAGAACGCAGCGCATAGACTGGCCCCCCCGATGCTACCGTCCCCGAAACGTTCCGGCCGTCCAGTGCGCGGGACTAATACGGTCTTTGAAGACGGTGTTGGTACGAGGATAGTAGGATGGCGTCAGCCAGGTTTTAATGCCATAGCCTGAGCCACTACCTACGTCCTGTTGCTGAAAAAGGTGGCGGGCCGCCTTTCTATCTGAGGTCATGCCCGTGCAAGAGGCTTGGAGCGTATCGTATGCAAGAGGCTGATCTCTGGACAGAGACAGGGATGACCTGGCTGTTGGGCCTTCCGGAATTTGGAACACAAGCTGACCGAGTTCCAGACCTATTACAATGCGGCACGCTCGCACGCCGCGTTGGCGGGGCACACGCCGCTGACGTTTGCAGCCGGACTCACGCCGTCACCAATAGATCTGAATCGGGTGCGCTGGACCTCATTGTCGTGGTCTCGTCCAGCTCCCAGTGGCTGCGTGATACGAATTCGAAACCGACAGCTGGATGGGCAGCACGTCCAGCCCCTCGTCTTTGCCGCAGGAGAAATCCGCCGGGCGCTCTTATCGCTGCGGCAATGCGTCGCCGCTCGCCCGCTTTGAGACGTTGCTGGACGTGCCCCCGTAGGGCCGTGTGTTCTTCCGGCCGACGGCGAAGGTCAAACCGGCAGAGATCGTAAAATCGTTGCTCTCGACGCTTTGGTACGGTTGCCGGTTATAGCTGTCGTGAACGCTCACCTGCCAGCCCAGCCACGAGGAAAACTGCAATCCCAGCATGGCCGAGAACTCGGCCCGCACATTGCCGACGATCGGCCGGATGTTGCTCACCCCGTTTCCGAGCCCCGCATCGGCCGAAACCGACGCCGACCCCAGTTGTCGATAGATGGTCAGGTCCTGCGAGATCGTGCCCCGCTGCCGTTTCAACTGCAGCCTGACGCTATCGCCGAACTGCAATTCGTTGTACGAGCGGCTGAGCTCGACGGCGCGCCCATCGAACCCGGTGCCGGTTCCCGCGATCACCTCGATTTGCCGGTCGCGCCCGCGTGACACGCCCACTGGCAGCGTGAAATTCCTGGTCTCGCCTGTGACGACGTTCCAGCCCATCCCGCCGGAGACCCACAGGCGCTCCAGCCGCTGGAAGCGGTCGTGCTGAAAGTCGGTCGAGACAAAGCCAACCAGGCGTTTGGAGATGTTGCGGTCGATGCGGACGCCAGCATTCGCGTTGTCGGAGACTTCAGAGAACGAGTCACCATCCGACGCGTTGCTGAAGCGCCGGTTCGCGTAGAGTCCGAAGCGGCTGTGCTCGCCTTGTCTTGTGATCGAAAGGTCGCCGCCGAAATCCGTCTCTCCCGAGTTGCCTCTGCTGGCATGGAGCTGGCTCGCTGCAGATACGTTCCAGTGGTCGCGCCAGTTGGCGCGCCGACGTGGGTCGTCGATCCACATGAGTCTCGCAATCGCGGTCAGCGCGACGGCGGATTCTCCGGTCGCGTCCTTGAGCACGAGCGTTCCGTCGGGATTGAACGCTGCGCGTCCCGACAGCTGCCGGCCGTCCGCGACACTGACGACGATCGCGTCGCCGAACTCGACGGCCATCACGCCCTTCCACGGGAGCACGAGGTCCCCGAACCCCTTGGTCTTGAGGTGAATCGCAGAGGCATCGGAGGGGGCCAGCAATCCGGTTGCCCGGTCGCCGTTTGCCAGTGTGACCACGGTGGGACGGGCCACTGGCGGCGGGGTCGCGATCTGGGGAGCACGGCCCGCTTGGGCCGCAGCCAGCCCCGGAAGCAGAACCAGCGATATCAGCGCGACGCCTGCCAGGCCGGTGTGGAAAGCCTTCTGCAATAGATCTAGAGTTTCATAACCGCACGGCGCGGCACTGTTCACAATGACACATCAAGCGGATGGGGCACGCTTGCCCACAGGTGAGTCCGCGCGATGACGTGGCCGCGGCGCTTGCGAAAAGAGTTGCCGGGAGCAAACAACTTGTCGGCCTCGGTTGGTGCCTTCGTCAGCCGGTCAGAGGGACGCCGGCGAGACTGATGAAGAGCACCGGGATGTTTGCGGCACCCGTGAAAGGGATTGACAGCGAATGGTGCTTCGCCATGGCAGCGAGGATTTCGGCACGCGTGCACACTACTTTGGCCAGGCCATGGCCGGTGGCCGGGAGCCCAAGTATACTGACGCGGTTCTCGGCGAATCGAAAGCAATCGTGGAGGTCTTGATGAGTGACAAGGACGTCGCAGCCCAGGCGATCGTGAAGAAATACGCGCTGTATTCGGCCGGCGCCGGCTTGATTCCGATCCCTCTCGCGGACTTTGCCGCGATCACGGCGCTCGAGGTCAAGATGCTGAGCGAGCTCGGCAGCCTGTACGGCGTGCCGTTCAGTCAGGAAATGGTCCGCCCGATCGTGGCATCGCTCATTGGCGGCTACACCTCCACCAAGGTGGGCTACGGAGTCGGTGGCAGCCTGATGAAGTCGGTACCGATCATCGGACAGGCGATCGGACTGCTGTCCATGCCTGCGTTCGGCGCCGGCCTGACCTATGCCATCGGCAAGGTCTTCATCCAGCATTTTGCATCGGGCGGGACGTTCCTCGATTTCGATCCCGAAAAGGTCCGATCCCATTTCGCCAAGGACAGCGCTCCGCCGAGCCCGGTCGTCACCGCACTTCAAGAGCCGGCCTAGGAGGGCACAGGCGGCTCGAGCACCGACAGGCTCGAGCATCGACAGGAAACGACCATCGCCGCCGAGCTCGCGGGGCAATTCAGCACGAGCGTGTGTGTGCATTGCGCGTGCTGCGGTGATGGTCGCCGTCAGACGAGATCCGCGAGGCGATCGGCTTCGTCAACCAGCGACAGGTAGTACGGCAGCGTGCTCTTGAACCGGTCGGCCAGGGTCGCAAAATCGAGGCCCGCCGACCGCTCGAACGCCGTCCGTGCGTGGTCGTCGAACGCCAGTTCGATCGCCGTCGCCATCCGCACGATCAAGCGCATCGCGGCGGCGGCGGTATAGCCGAACCGAACCACCCGCGCATCGCCGCTCCAGCCCGCTTCACGCAGCCCGTCGACATAGTGGTGGAACAACTCGCCGTCCAGCGTGGGCAACGCCTCCACATCCAGGCCAAAAAAATTCACGGTCTGCGACAACAGCTTCGACAACTCCGACCCGACCGGACCCCAACCGAGCCCGGCCCAGTCGATGGCCACGGTTTCCACCACTCCGTTCTGGTTGGTGCGCGAAAGCAGGTTGGCCCGGTGCGCGTCCCAGTGGCAGATGGCCTGCGGCATCCGGTCCAGGCGGTCGAGCCATCGTCCGCTCTTGTCCAACAAGGCGAGCAGCGCCTTCGCTGATTCGGGCGAAACGGCCCGGGCGACAATCGGGTGGTCGCGGGCGTCGCCAATGCGCGCGACCGTGCGGGACATCTCCCCGACTGCCTCACGCAGGGGCGATCGGCTCAGCCAGGGATAGCAAACGGAGGTCCGCCCCGCCAGGTACGCCACGTTGAACCGCGCAAGATGGCGCGCGGCGAGCTGGTATCGTTCGCGCCGCCATACACGACCGAGGTCGTCGCTCACGTGCTCGAGCCACAACCAGCGGCTGCCGGGACGCTCGGCGATCGCATAGCATCGCGGCGCCCGGATTCCCGGAATGTGATCGAGAAAAAACGATCGATACGCGAGCGGCTCGCGATCGCCATTGGCGGGGGAGGAGGGATCATCGGGCGTCCCAGCCACTGTGACGATCTTGAGGACGAGGGACCACGGGACCTCGTGGTGCACTGCGCGCGCGGTGCCGCTGAAGCGGAAGACCGATCGCGCCGTGCGGTAGACCTCGTCGAGTGAGTGGCCGAACGGCTCATGACGCCACGACGTGACGACCGCGCGATCGAGGCCAAGCGCCGCCCTCACCATCGGCGTCAGCGTCGCCGCGTCGACGGCCTGCAAATCGTCCGCCCGCCCGCTCACCCGGAAGACCCGGCTTGGAACGATCGGGTTGGCGCCGTGGCGGCGGCGAGGGCGTCGTCGATCGCCCGCGCCAGGACCGGCACGTGCGGCGGCGCCAGCATCGACAGGTGCGCGCCGGGCACTTCGAAGACAGTGACCCGATCGCGCGCGAAACGCTCCCAACCCCAGGCGCGCTGCGTGGTGAGCTCCACGACACCTGCCGGTGTCGCGTCGATGTCTGGATCGCGCTCGAGCGCCTTGAAGAGCGCCACGGGCACGCGGCTGCACGTCTCGTAGTGCGGATAGGCCGCCTGGGAGTTGGCTTTGTAGACCTGCAGGTAGCCGAGAAACTGATTCCGATCGGCGCCGGGTGCCCACGCCCCGGCGCGTCGCAGGCGCTCGACGACCAGCGTCAGCTGATCGTCGAGCCCGAGCGGCAGGAAGTCGTCGACCGTCAGGTCGAGCCGGGTGCCGAAGAACTCTTCGATTTCGCGCGCGATCTTGACCAGCCAGTGCGCATCCTCCCACCCGGCGCCGACGGCGATCGGATCGAAGGTGGGCGCCACGGTGTCGAGCACGGCCAGCAGTCCCACTGCCTGTCCCTGGCGGAGCAGCTGCTGGGCCATCTCGAGCGCGACCCGTCCACCGAACGAGTGTCCGGCCAGAAAATAAGGCCCGGCCGGCGCCACGCGGCGCATCGCCTCGACGTTCACCGCGGCGATGGCTTCGACGGTCGTCAGTGGCGCGGTTCTGCCGTCGAGGCCGATCGCCTGCAGTCCATAGACCGGGCGGGCGGGCGCGAGGTGCTGCGCCAGCGTGTGGAAGTAGATGACGTTGCCGCCGGCGCCCGGAAGCAGAAACAGTGGCGGCGCTGATCCGCCGCGCCGGATTTCGACGACCGGCTGCCAGTCTTCCGGATCGTGCTGACCTTGCAGGGCGACGGCGAGACGTTCGACCGTGGGATGCGCGAGCAGCTGCGCCAGTGGCAGGCGTCGTCCGAACTCGATCTCGATGGCGCTCATGAGCGTCACGGCTCGAATCGAGTGTCCACCCAGATCGAAGAAGTCGTCGGCCGGACCGATGTTCTTCTGCCCAAGGACGTCTTCCCAAACGCGGACGAGACGCCGTTCCATTCCGTCCCGAGGCACCGGGTGACGGCGAGACGGCGGCACGACGGCATCGGGCGCGGGCAACGCCTTGCGATCGAGTTTGCCGTTCGTCAGGCGCGGCAGACCGGCCAGCGGCACGATCAGACCGGGCACCATGTGATCGGGCAGCGTTCGCTGCAGGTGGGCGCGCAGCGCGGCGGGGACCGCGGCGCCATCCGCGTCGAGCACCACATACGCCACCAGGCGCTTCATCCCCGGGTGGTCTTCACGCACCACCACGGCGCATTCGCGCACGCTGCCAGAGCCCAGGATCGTCGATTCGATCGCTCCCAGCTCAATCCGGAATCCGCGCAGCTTGACCTGCTGATCGATGCGACCGAGGAAGTCCACCACGCCGTCGTGACGGTAGCGCCCCAGATCCCCGGTTCGATACACCCGGGCGCCGGCGTCGCCGAACGGATCGGGGATGAACCTGGCGGCGGTCAGTTCGGCTCGATTGAGGTAGCCGCGGCCCACGCCCATCCCGCCCAGGAACAACTCCCCGGTGATGCCCTCCGGCACCGGCTGCAGCAGGTCATCGAGGATATACAGCCGGGTGTTGGCGATTGGCGTGCCGATCGGCACCATCGTTCTCGCGTCCGCTGGATGGCACGTCCATGCTGTGACGTCGATCGCGGCTTCCGTGGGACCGTAGAGATTGAACAGCGGAACCTGGACGCGTGCGGTGTAGCGTCGCAACAGTTCCGGCGAGATCGCTTCGCCGCTGCAGATCACCCGCTGCAGGGTCGTACATCGATCGACGTCCGGTTCCTCGACGAACGCCTGCAGCATGGACGGCACGAAGTGCAGCGTGGTGATGTTCGCGTCCGCGATGAGCGCCACGAGGTAGGCGGGGTCGCGGTGGCCGCCTGGCTTGGCGACCACCAGCTGCGCCCCGACCATCAGCGGCCAGAAGAATTCCCAGACCGAGACGTCGAAGCTGAAAGGTGTTTTCTGCAGCACGCGATCGTCAGCCGTCAGTGGGTAGGCATCCTGCATCCACAGCAGCCGGCTGGCGATGCCGTGATGGGTGTTCATCGCGCCTTTGGGCCGGCCGGTCGACCCGGACGTATAGATCACATAGGCCAGGCTATCGCCGGTGACGCGCGACGGCAGGTTGCCATCGGCCTCGGCCGCGATTGCCTCCCACCCGAAGTCCAGGCCGATCACCGGGCCGGCGCCGTCCGCGGTCAGGTCGAGAAATTTCTGCTGCGTCAGGATCACGGCCGCACCGCAGTCTTTCATCATGAAGTGCAGCAGCTCGCGTGGGTACTCGGGGTCGAGTGGCACGTACGCACCACCCGCCTTCTCGATCGCCATCAGGGCAAGCACCAGTTCGAAGGAGCGTTCCGCCAGTACGCCAACGCGGACATCCGGGCCGACGCGATGTCGACGCACCAGGCTCCGCGCCAGCTGATTGGCGCGCGCGTTCAACGCGCCGTAGGTCCACACCTGGTCGCGATTGGAATCGTGACGATCGACCTCATCGCGATCGAGCGACGGGACGACCACCGCGATCCGATCGGGATGCGCGGCCGCCTGCTCTTCGAAGTACTGCACGATGGTGCGGGGCGGTCCCCAATCCTTGTCCGTGCGGTTGAAGTCCTCGAGCAGATGGACCCGTTCGGCGCTCGGCAGCAGGCGCACCCGTCCAATCGGCTGCTGCGGATTGGTCGCGATGCTGGCGGCGAGCGCGGCCAGATGGTCACGGGTGCGGTACAGGAACGCCACGTCGAAGCGCCCGGTCGCACAGCTGACGTCGACCACCACCCGGCCCCGATCGTCGCTGACGCTGAATGCCAGATCGATTCCGCCGTCCCGATCCACCGCCGCCGGCCCCGGCCGGCCGGCGGCAGTACCGCGCCGCCCGAACTGCTCGAGCACCGCTGCACACGTCTCTTCGCGGTGCAGACTGTCCCGCGACAGCACCATGGGGCCGAACGCGCACCGCAGGTCTTCGTTGGCCGAATAACGGAAACAGAGAATGGCGACGAGCCGCTCTACCACAGCCAACAGCGGCGCAGCGACACGCGCCGCGATCGCGTGAACCAGCGCCGCGGTCTCTTCGTCGAGCGTGAAGCGGCCACGCGGCGCGGCATCGTCCGATCGGCCGAGGTGGAGCACCGAGGACACGGCGCGGTCGGGATCGCTGACGAACGCATCGAACCGTGCCTGACACTCACGCAGCAGCGCATGCGCCGCGGCCTCGTCGTAGCGCGACGTGTCGTAGGTCAGTCGCAAGAGCAGCTGCTGTCCCGGCACGACCGCCAGCGTGAGCGGGTAGTTGGTCTGCTCGAGCATCTGGATCCCGTCGATGGCCAGGCCAGCCAGTCCCGCGTCGAGCGACTGATCGACCGGGTAGTTTTCGAATACCAGGATGCTCTCGAAGAGCGGCGTGCGGCGCGGCACGTCGCTGAACTGCTGAATGTCGACCAGTGCGCTGGAGGCGTATTGATCGAGATCCGCGTGATTCAGTTGCAGACGATGGAGCCACTCCACCAGCGGCGCCTCGGGTTCGATCCGCACGCGGATCGGCAGGGTGTTGATGAACAGGCCGACGATGGTCTCGACGCCGGGCAGCGAGGCCGGTCGGCCCGACACGGTGACGCCGTACACGACCTCGTTCTGCCTCGAGTGATCGGCGAGCAGCAGCGCCCACACCCCGCGCGCCAGCGTATTCATGGTCAGACGATGCTGGCGAGTGACGGCGGCGAGACGCTCGCTGGCCGCTTCAGAGCGTGTCAGCTCGGCGATCGCGACGGGCCCGGGTTCCGCCCGGCCCGGCGTGGCGGCGGGCAGCGGCGTCGGCGTCGAAAAACCGTTGAGACGCGCGCGCCAGTAGGCGTCGGCGCGCGCCGGGTCCTGCGTCCGCAGCCAGTCGATGTACTCTCCGAACGGACGGGCCCGCGGCGGCGCAAGAGCCACGCCGGCCAGGTCGGCCTGATAGAAGGCGAGCACGTCTTGCAGCACAATCGCCACGCTCCAGCCGTCCATCAGGATGTGGTGCGAGCTCCAGTAGAAGCGGTAGGCGCGCTCGCCGACGCGGATCAGCGTGAATCGCAGCAGCGGCGGTGCGTCGAGCGGCAAACCCTTGCGGCGGTCCTCATCGCGAAGCGTCTCGAGTTGCGCTTGCCGCTGGCCCTCGGACAGTCCGCGCCAATCAGCCGCTGCCCACGGCACCGGCACGCTCGAGAACACCACCTGCACCGGTTGTTCGGCCTGCTGCCAGAAGAACGCGGTTCGCAACGCCGTGTAGCGCTCGATCACCCACTGCCACGCCGCGCGGAACCGATCGACATCGAGCGGCCCGCCGATCGAGCAGCTGAACTGCTCGACGTACACCGGCGAGCCGCCCGCCAGGACACTGTGATACAGCATGCCCTGCTGCATCGGCGAGAGCGGGTAGACGTCTTCGATGCGATCCGCGCCAAGCCGCGCCACCAAGGCCGCTGTCGAGCCGTCGCCGTAGCGAAAGTCCGACGCCGTCCGGGCAGTCGTTTCGCGATCGCGGCAGTGCGCAATCACCAGCTCCAGCGCGTCCCGGTAGGCGTCGAGCAGCCGCGCGATGGTCTCGTCGCGGAATCGCCGGCGCGAGTAGCGCGCGGTCAGATGCAGCGCGCCTTCTGCGATCCACCCGCCGATGATGACGTCGTGCGTCATCCTCGCCAGCGGACCCTGCTCGGCGCCACGGCTCTCGGCGGCCATCTCGAAACCGTCGAGGTCGGTGTCGAATTGACCGAGGAAGTTGAACAGGATGGGTGCGCCGCTCGGCTGCCCGCCGTGCAGCAGACCGTAGCCCATTCCGTGCCCGGGTGTCCTGCGCAGTGATTCCTTCACCGCCGTGAGTTGGCGGCCGGGATCCTGTTCGTCCCCCAGGTTCAGGACGACCGGAAACAGCGCCGTGAACCACCCCACGGTGCGCGAGACGTCGATTTCGTGCGGACCTTCGCGGCCGTGGGCTTCCAGGTCCAGGCGCAGCGGGCCCGGCCCGGCCCAGGCGCGGAACCCCCGGGCCAGCGCAGCCAGCAGGACGTCGTTGGTGCGGGTGTTGTACGCCTGATGCACCCGCGACAGCAGCGCCGCGGTGCCCTCGACGCTCAACGTCCGCCGCTGCTCGGCGGTGTCCGACTCCAACCACACGGTGGCACGTCCGACGCCATCTGGGACGGTATCTCCGGCCGTATCGTCGTCGTACGGCAGGCGGCAGGCCGCTGCGCGCTCGACGCCGTGCCACCACCCGCGCTCCGCCTCGGTCTCGCCAGCGAGGGCCGCCAGGGCGCGCGACCACGACTGAAACGACGCTGATTTCGCACCCAGGCGGATTGGCTCGTGTCGTGCCGCCTGACCCAGTCCGATCCGCAGCTCCTCCAGAAGAATCCGCCACGAGACGCCGTCGACCGCCAGGTGATGAATCACCGCCAGCAGCCGATCGCCGTCCGGCATCTGGAAGAGCACGAATCTGGCCAGCGGACCGCGCTCCAAATCCAGGCTGGTCTGCACCGCCGCGGCATACCGCTCGAGCGCATCACGTGGCTCCGCTTCGTGCCGCAGGTCTCGCACCTCGGCGGGGTCGTACGGCTCGCCGTAGAACTGCACCACCCCGCCCGGCTCAAACCGGTAGTTCATGCGCAGCGCGTCGTGATGCTGGACCAGGGTTCGGGCCAGTTCGCGCAGCGAGGATTCGTCCACCCGCTGCTCGAACCGCAGCATCACCGATTGGTTGTAGTGGGCGCGCCCCTCGGGTTGCGTGAGAAAGAACCAGCGCTGGATTGGGGTGAGCGGGATATCGCCGGCGACCGGTTCCGGCTGATGCGCTGCCGCGGCCGGTGCGAGCCTCGCCGCGAGTCGATCGATCGTCGGCGCCTCGAACACATCCCGCACCCGCAGGGTCCAGCCCTGCCGGGCCAGGCGGTTCACGATCTGAATCGCCTTGATCGAATCGCCGCCGATGTAGAAATAGTTGTCGGTCACGCCGATGCCGGTGCGGCCGAGCACGGCCTCCAGCAGGCCCACCAGGAGCAGCTCCCGCTCGCTGCGCGGCGCGACGGGACCGGGGCCGCCCGGCGCGAGGCTCGCCACGTCGCTCACCGCGCCGCTCGTGCCGCCGCGTGGCGCCGCCCCGCCACCGATCGTCGCCACGGGTGCCGCCAGTCCGCTCAGCGCGAGCTGATCGATCGGGATGTCGGCGTTCGCCGTGATCTGCTCCACGAGCTGCGCCAGATGAGACGCCATGCGGCCGATTCGCGCCGCCTCGAACAGGTCGGCGTTGTACTCGATCTCGACGCCGATGCCGCGTCGCGAGTCGGCGAAGGCAACCGTCAGATCGAACTTGCTGACGCCGGATTCGATCGGCACGTCCTCGACCGTCAGGCCGGGCGTCGCCGGCAACGAGTCCGGCTCCGACTCGTAGCTGACCATGACGTCGAACAGGGGAGACCGGCTGAGATCGCGCCGCACGTCGAGCTCGTCGACCAGCCGATCGAACGGATAGGCCTGGTGCGCGTACGCCTCTTCGGCGGTGCGCTTGACTCGAGTCAGCACCGTGCCAAAAAGCTCCGCGCCCTGCAGTTGGTCGCGCAGCACCAGGGTGTTGACGTAGAACCCGATCTGGTCCGCCAGCTCCGGGTGCATCCGGCCGGCGATCGGCGAGCCGATCGAGATATCCCCTTGACCCGTGTAGCGATACAGCAGCGCCTTCACGACGGCGACCAGCGTCATGAACGGAGTGGCGCCGTGTGCCGCTCCGAGATCTGTCAATCGCTGCCGCGTTCCGGCATCGAAGACCAGCCGGTGATGGCGGCCGCGATACGTCTGCACCGCGGCGCGCGCGAAATCGCCCGGCAGATCCAGAGCGCGCCTTGCCCCCGACAACTTCGCCAGCCAGTAGGCCCGGCTCGCCGTCATCTGATCCGCGGCGAGCAGCCGCTCCTGCCACGCCGCGTAGTCCTTGTAGTGAACGCGCAGCGGCGGTAGCGCCGCTGCCTGGCCCGTTCGTTCGCACTCGTAGAAGTGGATCACCTCCGCGATCAACACGCGCATCGACCACTGGTCGGTGACGATGTGATGGAGGGTCAGCGCCAGGACGAAGCGTGCCTCCGCCAGATGGAACAGGCCGACTCGCAACAGCGGCCCGCGGCCGAGATCGAACGGCGCCGACACCTGCTCGCCGACGAGCCGTTGCAGCCGCTCGTCCTGATCGGCAGCGCCGCGCAAATCGGTGCAAGTGAGCGGAAGCCGCACCGCCGGCAGGATTCGCTGCCGCGGTTGATCATCGACTTCCACGAATATCGTGCGCAGCGACTCATGACGGGCGAGCAGTTGCTCGAACGCTCTGCCCAACGCCGCGACGTCGATCGGACCGCGCAGGTCGAAGGTGGACGACACATGATAGGCGGGCGACTCCTCTTCGATGCGGCTGATCAGCCAGAGCCGTCGCTGGCCGTGCGAGACGGCATGATGATCGGCGGCCGCCACGCAATCGATGGGCAGCGTGACGGTCGGCGTCTTCAACTGGATGATCTCTGCCAGGGCCGCGATCGACGGGTGCGACAGAATCTCGCCAATCGACACCGCCACGCCGAGCTGCTGGTGGATTCGCTGCATCATCGACATCGCGCGAAGACTGTGACCGCCAAGCTCGAAGAAGTCCTCGCCGATGCCGATTCGTTCCAGCCGGAACAGCTGCTGCCAAATCCCCGCCACGACGGCCTCGAGTGCGCTGCGCGGCGCGAGGTAGGGCAGGCCTGGTCGTGACCGGGTCGAAGGCGAGGGCAGTCGGGCGCGATCGATCTTGCCGTTCGGCGTCAGCGGCAGCTCGTCGAGGCCGACCAAAATCGTCGGCACCATGTGGTGGGGAAGCGTCGCTTCGAGCGCCCGGCGCAGCGCCGCAGGCTCGCCGATCGCCGTGCCGACCACGTACGCCACCAGTTCGGTGCGATCCTCGTCGGCACGCGCCACGACCACCGCATCGCGAACGCCGTCACAACGCCGCAGCGCCGCCGCCACTTCGCCGGGCTCGACGCGGTAGCCGCGAATTTTCACCTGGCTGTCGAGGCGGCCGAAGCACTCCAGCTCACCGCCTGGCAGCCAGCGTCCGATATCGCCGGTGCGATAGAGCCGCTCGCCTGCCACGAAGGGACTGCCCAGAAAGCGCATCGCATCGAGCGCCGGGCGCTCATGATAGCCACGTGCGACGCCGGCGCCAGCGATGCAGATTTCACCGCGCACGCCGACCGGCACCGGCTGCTGATCCTGGTCCAGCACGTAGGCGCGCGTGTTGGCGATCGGTCGGCCGATCGCGATCGGCTCGCCGGCCGCCACGGTCTTGACGATGCAGCCGACCGTGGTTTCGGTGGGCCCGTACTCGTTGACCACGCGAATGCGCGCGTCGATGCCGTGCAGGATGGCCAGGTGCTGGGGCGTGAGCGCTTCACCCCCGGCGATGACCAGGCGCACGTTCGTGGCGTGCCGGTGTTCCCCCTCGAGCAGACGGATGTGCGACGGCGTGAGCTTGACCGAGTCGATCGGCGACTCCGGCGCGAATTGCCGCCGCAGCACGTCGTCAATCGGAGCGTCCTGCGGATACACCGTGAGCGTGCGCCCCCGCAGCAGCGGACAGAACAGGCTGGGCACGGTCAGGTCGAACGACAGCGGCGTGAACAGCGCCATCGATCCGGAGTCGGGCGCCGTCCAGTAATAGTCGTTGGCCCACTGCAGGTAATTCGACAGACTGTGATGCTCGATGGCGCAGCCCTTGGGCTCGCCGGTGGATCCGGAGGTGTAGATCACGTACGCCAGGTCCGAAGGCTTGACCAGGCTTGCCGGGTTGGTCGTCGCCGCCGGCATGTCGCGATCGGCAAGCATCGCCTCGCAGGCAAGCGTCGCCGCGGCGGCCGCGCTGCGGCCGTCGATCAGCAGCCGCGCCGCGCCCGAGTCGCGCAGCAGGAATGCGACGCGGTCCCGTGGACACTCCGCGTCGATCGGCAGGTAGGCCAGGCCCGCCTTGAGGACGCCCAGCACCGCGACCACCATCCACGGCGAGCGGTCCATCCAGATGCCGATGGCCGGTGCGCGGTCTCGTTCAGCCGCACGGCGACTGGCGAGGAGATGATGCGCCAGTCGATTGGCGCGTTCGTTCAGCTGGCGGTACGAGACGGTCTCGGCGCCGAAGCGAAGCGCAGCCGCCTCCGGTGTCAGCAGCGCACGAGCTTCGAAGAGCTCGTGCGCGCTCCTGAAGGGCGACCGTGCCGTATCGGTGCGATTCCATTCGACCAGCAGCCGCTCCCGCTGTTGGTCCGGCACCCGTTCGATGCCGCCGACCAGCGACGATAGATCCTCGAAGCGGGCAAAGACGGACGGCAGGAGCGACGCCAGACCGGCGACGACGAACGGTTCGACAGCCGACGGGTCGAAGTCAATCTCGATCCGCCCCTCCCCAGCGCCGTCCAGACTGAAGTGCACCGGCGAAGGCGTCAGCAGGCGCGCCTCGTGAAGCGCCGCGGCCGAGATGCTGAACCCGGCGTGCCCAGCCAGGTCGATGCCGCGCTCCTGTTCGAGCAGCGCGAGCACAGGGTAGTCCTGCAGTGAGTAACTGTCGGCGACGATGCCGGCGGCCTCCTGCAGGAACGCGCGCAGCGTCGTCTGGCCCGCGAGGGTGAACACGAGTGGCACTTCACGCTCGGCGTCCAGGGTCGCCGCTGCCCCGTCGCGGAGCAGCGGCGTTCGCAGCAGCGTGCGGGTTCGATTGAAGTAGCGCGCTACGGCGAGCGCGATCCCCGCGGCCAGTACTGTGAAGCGGCCGAGGCTGTCGTTGGCCAGCCGCTCGAGTGCGCGTAGCGTCTGTGGATCGAGGCGCACCGGAATCGATCGACGCGGCGCCGATCCGCGCGCCGCATTCGGCGCCAGCATTTCGGCGTCTTCGTCGAGATCGCCGAGCTGGCGGCGCCAGAAGGCGGCACTGTCGCGGTACTGCTCGCTGGTCGCGACAACCCGATAGTCGCTGGGGGTCATCGCACCGGTCAGCGATTGATCTTCGTCTGCAGCGCATCGAGCGACTTCTGATCCAGACCGGCGGCTGGGAAGTCCGACGGCGTGAACTGTGTCGTCCTGGTCGTCCGGCAATGGTCCACGAGCAGCCGCAACGCGGCTTCGTAGCGCGACGCCAGCTCGCCAATCGTGCTCGGGTCGTGAATCGCTGCGCTGAAGGTCCAGGTCACGGTGAGTCGGCCGTCGGCGACGATCGCGTTGATCTCGAGGAGATGGGGCCGCGTGGCGCGCGCGCTGATCGCACCACTGATGGTGCCTGGCACCAGCGTCCAGTCGAGGCCCACTGCGAGCACGCGGCCGGCCTGTCCGAAGTAGTTGAACAGGACTTCCGGCGCCGGGCGCTGCTTCAGCGCTTCGACCAACCGGGCGTCCGCGGACAGGTACCGCAGCACGCCGAACCCGGCGCCGCGCTGCGGCACGGCGCGGAGCTGCTCCTTCACCGACTTGATGGCGTCGCCCGGCGACGCCTGCCAACCGACCTGCAATTGGATCGGGAACTGTGCCGTGAACCAGCCGACGGTTCGCGACGTGTCGAGGCCATCGAGCAGCTCCTCGCGGCCGTGCGCTTCGAGGTCGATCAGCAGCCGATCGCTCCCTGTCCACGCCTGGAACGTCAATGCGAGTCCGGCCAGCAGCACCGCGCTGATCTCCGTCGCGTAGGTCCGCGGCACGTCCTGCAGCAGCGCCGTCGTGGTCTCGGCGTCCAGCGTGCGCGTCACCTCGTGTGCCGACGCGACGGCATTGACGCCGGCCAGGCGCGGTCGATCGGTCGGGACCGGAACGGCTGCCGCCGCGGCCGTAAGCCAGTAGCGGCTGTCGAGACTCGCGGCGCGCTCCATGAGCCGCGTCGCCCACGTCCGCAGTGAGGTGGTTTTGGCGGCCAGCGCCACCGTCTCGCCGCGGACGATCTGGGCGTACGCCGAAGCGAAGTCGTCCAGCAGGATCCGCCACGATACGCCGTCGACGACGAGGTGGTGGGCGACAAACAGCAGCCGCGACCGGCGGTCCCCGCCGAACTGCAGCAACGCGACCCGGACCAGCGGTCCGGTCGAGAGATCGAAGCTCGTCTGGCAGGCGGCCACCGCGTCACGCAGCCGTTCCTCCTGGAGTGTTGCCTGCCGCCCGACGCGGTCGGCGGTGAGATCGATCGTCTGAAACGGCGCGGCGGTCGGCAGCGGTGCGTATTCGGCCGTCCACCGCCCACCGCGATCGACAAACCGCAGCCGCAGCGCGTCGTGATGGGCGAGCAGCACTTGAGTGGCGGCCGCGGCGGCCGCGGCGTCCAGGCCGGCCGGTAGCTCCAGCCATACCGCCTGGTTGAAGTGATGGGGATCGGCGAAGCGCTGCTCGAAGAACCACGCCTGCATCGGCGTCAGCGGCGTCGGGCCTTCGAGCGCCTCCCGCTCGATCACCAGCGGGGCGGCTTGCGGCACGGACACCGCGACCGCCGACAGAGCGGCGATCGTCTGATGGTCGAACAACTGATTCGGCGTCAGCTTCAGGCCGGCCTCTCTGGCGCGGGAGACGATCTGGATGATGAGGATCGAATCGCCGCCCAGATCGAACAGGTTGTCGTGGATGCCGACGCGGGCGACGCCAAGCACGTCCTGCCAGATGCGGACGAGCGCCTCCTGGACCGGATTGTCCGGTCCAGCCGCTGCATCCGTCGGCGACGTCGGCGCGACGATGGCGAGGAGCGCCGTTCGATCGATCTTGCCGTTGGCCGTAACAGGCATCCGGTCGAGCACCGTGAACGTCGCCGGCATCATGAAGTCCGGCAGCCTCGATCGCAGCAGGTCCCGCAGAACGGCGACCTCGATGGCCCCGGCGGCGGTCACGTAGGCGGCGAGGCGCTTGTGGCCGAGATCGTCTTCGCGCGCGATCACCGCCGACTGCGTCACCAACGGATGCTGGTCGAGCACCGACTCAATCTCCCCCAGCTCGACCCGGTAGCCGCGGATCTTGACCTGACTGTCCTTCCGGCCAATCACTTCGAGGTTACCGTCTGGCAGCCACACGCCCAGGTCGCCGGTCAGGTACATCCGCTCGCCCGCGACAAACCGGCTGCTGACGAATTTCTCCGCCGTGAGATCGTCGCGATGCAGATAGCCGCGGGCGACGCTCGCCCCGGCCACGCAGATCTGACCGACCACTCCGTCGGCGACCGGCTCGAGGTCCTCGTCGAGGAGATAGATCGACGTTCCGGTGATCGGCTTGCCGATCGGGATGCGCATGCCGTAGCGGCGTTTGGGATCCACTTTGTAGTGCGTCACGCAGACCGAGGTTTCGGTCGGTCCGTACGAGTTGTAGTAGTCGCCGGTCTGCGCCAGCAGGAGCGCGTCCTGCACCCGGCTGTGATCGCCGGCACTGATGTAGCGGCGCACCGCGGACAGCCGCTCGCGATCGAGGGTGCCCAGGTAGACCGGCGGCATCGTCAGCGTGGTGATCCGTTGGGCCTCGATGTAGGCCGACAGCTGCTCGGGGTCGTTGATGGTGTCGCGATCGACCATCACCAGCGTGGCGCCCGCCAACAGCGACACGAAGATCTCGAACAGCGACGAATCGAAGCTGTGTCCGTAGAACTGCAGCAGCCGATCGGCGGGGGTCACACCGAACGCGTCGATATGATGCCGCACCATGGTGACGAAGCCGCGGTGCTCGAGCAGCACCGCCTTGGGCTGTCCGGTCGAGCCCGAGGTGTAGATGATGTAGGCCAGATCGTCGGGCGTGCACGACGGCTCGAGATCGGTGCCGGCGGTGTCGAGCGTCTCGAGCTGGATGTCGAGCGCGAACATCGGCGTTTCGTAGAGCGCCGTGAGGCGGTCGACGTGGGCGGCATGCACCAGCAGCATCTTGACGCCGGCATCGGCGACCATGAACTGCAGCCGCTGCTCGGGGTAGTCGCCATCGATCGGCAGATAGACCGCGCCGGCCTTGAGCACCGCCAGCAGCGCGGTGATCGCCAGTGGCGAGCGCTCGGTGACGACGCCGATGACGTCGCCGCGCTGGATGCCGTGGTCCTGCTGCATGAAGCGGGCGAGCTGGTTGGCGTGCCGGTTCAGCGTGTCGAAGTCGACCGTCCTGTCGTGCAGCTGGATCGCAACGTGCGACCCGGTGCGGCCTGCCTGCTCCTGAAACAGATCGTGGATGGTCCGCGGCAGCGCTGCCGCGGCGGCGCCGGTGTGGCAGCGGGCCAGCACACGGTGGCGCTCTTCCGCGCCCATCAGATCGATATCCTCGAGCTTGACGGCGCGGTCGCCGAATGCCGCCAGCACTCGGCCAAGCTGATGCGCGAATGTCTGCAGGTACTCGCGCGAGAACGCCGGGGTTCGCCCCGTCAGACGAATGCCGAGCGCGGGAGTCCGCGACAGGGTGATGTGCAGATCGTAGTCGCCGGCCCCGGTCGGTGCGCCGGAGGGCACCTTGTGCAGCCCGATGAACGTGACGAGGACATTCGTCCTGGGCCGCGGCCGCTTGAGCATCACCTTGGCGAACTGCGCAACAGGAAAAGATTGATACGAGTAGCTGTTCGCCACCGTTTCGCTGACCCGCTTCAAGTAGTCGCGGACCGACCAGCGCCGGTCAACCGCGGTGACCAGCGGGATCAGGTCTTCGCCCGGCTCGTCAGCCTCGTCGCCGGCAAGGGCCGGCGAATCAATCGTCACCACCGCCGAGTGCGTGTGGGTGTGCAGCAGAAGCGAGACGGCTGCGACGATCGTGACCAACACCCCGGCGTCCTGGCCGCGCCCGAGCTCCTCGAGCAGCGCCGCCGTCGCGGGCTCGATGCGGCACTCTTCAGCCACGGTCTCACCGCTGGCGATGGGAGAAGACAGCCACGGCTGCCGGATGTGGAAATCGTCCGTGATCGTGCCGAGCACCGACGTCCAGAATCCGATGTGCTCGTCGTGCGCACCATCGGTCAGCAGCGTGATGGATGAGGCCATATGGGAAGCGCCGGCTAGAGGCCGAGATTGATGGTGATTTTTCGTCCGGCGTCGCGTGTGCCGCCGGCGGTGAGGGCGACGGCCTTGATTGTCGCGTCAGGGTGCGTGGCGGCCGCGGCGACCATCGCCTGCAGGTCCTGCGACAGCCGATCGATCCGCTCCGGGCGGAACCGCGAGCGGTCGTAGACAACCTGCATCGCCAGGGCGCCGGCATCGGGACGCGCCAGGAACCACAGGTCGGTGGCCGCTTCCGGATCGGCCAGCGACTCATCGGTGCGCGTCATTTCGCTCATGCGAACGTGACGCGAGGCCTCGCGCGGCTGCACCTCGTGCTGGTTCTGCAGCGTGAAGCCGACATCGAACAGCGGGTTGCGTCCCGGGATCCGTTTGAGCTGCAGATCGTCGACGACGCGGTCGAACGGGTAAAGCTGATTGGCAAAGGCGTCGAGCGTGGTGTCGCGAACACGTGACAGCACCGACGCCAGGCTGTCGTCGCCCGACACGCGGTCCCTGAGCGCGAGGATATTCAAGTACGGGCCGATCTGCGTCTCGAGCTCGGGCTGGATTCTGGTGGAGACCGGCGTGCCGACCGTGATGTCGTCCTGCGCGGTGTGCCGGTACAACAGCGCCTTGATGCAGGCCAGCAGCGCCATGAAGAGCGTGGCGCCCTGCCGGCGCGCCGTGGCTTCGAGCGGCCCGACCAGATCACGATCGAGCACGAAGCGCGAGACCGCCCGCGAGTGGCCGCCAGGGGACGTGACGTCGGCCGGCAGCATCAACGGCGTCACGCCGCCGAGCTTGGCCCGCCAGTAGGCGCGCATCGCCTCGGCGGCCGCGCCGCCGGTGATCTGGTTCTGCCAGGCCGCATAGTCCTTGTACTGGATAGCCAGCGGCGGCAGCGGATCGGCGCGGCCGGACACGAACGCGTCGTACAACACCGTGACGTCGTTCAGCAGCACACCGGCCGACCAGCCGTCGGTGATGGTGTGATGCATGCTGCAGACGGCGACGTGGCGGTCTCGACCGAGCCTGACCAGTTGGGCCCGGAACAGCGGTCCCGTGGCGAGGTCCATGCGGGCGGCGGCCTGGCGCTGCACAATCGTCTGCAGCGACAATTCAGCGTCGGCGGCGTCCGCCGCGTCGGTCTCCTCGAGGTCGAAACCGATCGCCGTCAACGAGAGGATCCGCTGGCGGGGCTCGCCGTCCTTCTGGATGAAGACGGTGCGCAACATGTCATGCCGCGAGACCACGGCGTGAAATGCCCGGCGCAGCGCGTCACGATTCAGTTCGCCTTCGATCAGAAAGCAGGCCGGCTGGCTGTTGCCACGGTCCTGGTTGGCGATCTGATCCTGGATCCAGAAGCGGCGCTCGGCGTGCGACAGCTCGTAATCGGATTGCGGCGCGAGCGGTGCGATCGGCGGGAACGAGCGGCCACTCGCCCTGCGGATGGCGCCGGCGAGCGACCGCACCGTTGGGTAGCGAAAGATGTCCTTGACGCCGAGCCGCGTTTCCAGCCGGCCGCCGATTCGCGACACCACCTGGCCGGCCGACAGCGAGTTGCCGCCGAGCGCGAAGAAGTCGTCGGTGGCCCCGATCGGCGTCTGCCGCAAGACCTCTTCCCAAACCGCGGCGACATCCGATTCGACGCCCGCCTCGGGTGTGACGTGCAATCCGCCGACCGCTACGCCCGGCAACTGCCGGCGATCGATCTTGCCGTTCTGCAGCAGCGGAATCGCCGCGAGCGCCACGAACGCCGACGGCACCATGTAGTCCGGCAGCGTGCGCGCCAGGTGCGCGTGCAGCGAAGCGGCCAGCGTCTCGGGGCGATCGGCGGTGGCGACGTAGGCGACCAGCCGCTGGCCGCCAGCGGTGGTCGCCTGCGCCACCACCACCGCGCCGGTCACTCCGGGATACTCCAGCAGGCCCGCTTCAATCTCCCCGAGCTCGATGCGAAAGCCGCGGATCTTCACCTGATGATCGACGCGGCCGAGATATTCGATATTGCCGTCGGCCCGGAAGCGCGCCAGATCACCGGTCCGGTACAGGTGCCCTCCAGGGCGGGCGGGATCCGGGAGAAATCGTTGCTCGGTGAGCTCCGGGCGGTTGAGATACCCGCGTCCCACGCCGACCCCGCCGATGTAGATCTCACCGGTCACCCCGATCGGCACTGGTTGTCGTCTGGCGTCGAACACATAAATCTGACTGTTGGCGATCGGTTTGCCAATCGGCACGGTCGAGCGCACCTGCGCCGCATCGCATGCCCACGCGGTGACGTCGACGGCGGCTTCGGTCGGGCCGTACAGGTTGTGGATGGGCACGTCGAGCGCTGCCGTGAACCGGCGCAGCAACTCCGGCGGGAGCGCTTCGCCACTGCAAATCACCCGCTTCAGAGAGCCGCACCGATCGAGACCGGGGCCCTCGAGAAACGCGCCGAGCATCGACGGCACGAAGTGGATCGTCGTAATCTGCGCCCGATCGATCAGGTCCACCAGATAGGCCGGGTCGCGGTGCCCGCCGGGCACCGCCATCACCACGCGAGCGCCCGCCGTGAGCGGCCACAGCAGCTCCCACACCGACACATCGAAACTGAACGGCGTCTTCTGCAGCACCCGGTCGTCCGGCGTCAAGGGGTAGGTGTCCTGCATCCACAACAGGCGGTTGGCGATGCCGCGGTGCGTGTTCAGCGCGCCTTTCGGCCGCCCGGTCGAGCCCGACGTGTAGATCATGTAGGCCAGCTGATCACCGGTCACCTCGCCGGCCTGGTTGCCGGTGGGCATCGACTCGAGGCGGGCCCAGTCGGTGTCGAGACGGAACCGCTCGCCCGCGCAACCCTGCAGGCGGTCGGCCCAGCGCGCCTGGGTCAGGACGATCGGCGCGCCGGCGTCCGCGACCATGAATTCGAGGCGACTGGCGGGATACTCCGGATCGAGCGGCACGTAGGCGCCGCCCGCCTTGATCACACCGAGGACGGCGGTCAGCATCTCGAGCGACCGCTCGCAGCAGATTCCAACCAGCCGGTCGGGACCGACGCCGCGGGACCGCAGCCAGCACGCCAGTTGATTGGCCCGCGCGTTGAGTGTGCCGTAGGTGACGTCATCACCGCCGACCTGCAGCGCCACGGCGCCGGGCTGCACCGACGCCCACTGCTCGAACATGCGGTGCACCCGCGCGTTCTCGGGATAGGGCCTGGCCGTGTCGTTCCATTCGACCATCACGCGATGACGGGTCGCGGGAGTCAGCAGCGGCAGTTCGCGCGCCGGCGCCGACGGCGCGGCGATCGCGCCACCGAGCAGCACGTCGTAACTCTCCATCATGCGCTTGACGGTGGACTCGTCGAACAGATCGGCGTTCAAGTCGGTCTCGACGACCAGCGTGGCGCCGACCACGGTCACGTTCACGAACAGATCGAACGGCGTGAAGCTCACCGCCTGCGGTAGCAGCTGCGTCGTCAAGCCGTGGAACTCGAGCGATGCCGGGGCCGGTTCCAGATTGAACACGGCGGAGATCAGCGGAAAGCTGCCGGCCGGGCGCGCCAGCGGCAGCTTCTGCAGCAGCGCCGAGAACGGCAGGTCCTGGTGATCGAAGACGTCGAGCAGGCGACGCTTCATCTCGCCGAGCTGCTCGGAAAATGACGGATCGCCGTGAAGTCGGCTGCGCACGGGCACCAGGTGGGTGCAGTAACCGGCCACCTCCTGGCTGCCCGGAAACGGCCGGCCGCTCACCGACGTGCCGACGACGAGATCGTCCTGTCCGGTGAAGCGGTGCAGCAGCAGGGCGAACGCGGTCAGCAGCGTCATGTTGAGGGTGCAGGCGTGCTCCCGGCTGACCCGTTGCAGCGCCGCCAGCGTCGCGGCGTCGAGCTGACGTATCACCCGGCCTCCGGCATAGGTCTTCACTGGCGGGCGGATCCGATCGACGGGCAAATCGAGCTGCGGCACGCCGTCGGCGAACTGCTCGAGCCAGAACGCCTCATGCGCCTTCATCGGCGGCGAGTCGCGGTGCTGGTCGCAGAGGGCGACGTATTCGCTGAACTGCATCGGCACGGCGTGCTGTCCGGGCGTCCCGCCGACCAGTTCGTTATAGAACGCCGCCAGCTCTTTCATCACCACCGCCATCGTGATGCCGTCCGCGAGGATGTGGTGAGCCGTGAGCAGCAACTCGTGCCGGTCTGGCGCCAGGCGGACGAGTTGTGGCCGGAACACGGGGCCGCGCACGAGGTCGATCGGCTGACGGCCGGCATCGTCGCGCCAACGCGCCACTGCGTGGTCTCGTTCGGCGGCAGGCCGGCGCGAGAGGTCGGTCAGGGGAAGGTCGATCTGCGCCGGCTCGTGCACGATCTGGCCGGCGCCGTCGGCCGCAATCGTCGATCGAAGCGCGGAATGACGGTCGACGACACGCTGCAGCGCGGCGCGGAGTGCCCCGGCGTCGAGCGCGCCGCGGAGCTCCACCGTGGTGCTGACGTTGTAGGCGATCGAAGCGGTCTCCTCGATTTGCAGCAGCAGCCAGAGCTGCCGCTGCGCGTCGCTGAGCGGAGCCGTCCGGGTGGTGACGGCTGCCGCGACCGTCCCGCGTGCGCCCGCGCGGGGCGGCGGCCGCGGCGCGAACCCGCCGCGACGAAGATCGTCGATGCTCTCCTGAACCACGTCGACGAAGCGCTGGATGTCTTCGTCCGAGTGCGCCACCGACAGAAAGCAGCTCCGCCACTCCCAGATGAAGATGCCCTTTTCGAGCATGTGATAGAAGAGCAGGTCGAGGTTGGACGAGAACTCGAAGCGGAACAGCGAGGAAAAGTTGGTCGCCTCGATCGGGACATCTTCCGCCGTGAAGTAGTCGTTCAGCGTCCGGACCATCCGGTCGGTGCGGTCGTTCAGGCGGCGCTGCAGTGCCGGACCCTGCTCCTTGACGTGGCGCAGGACGGCCCGCGCCGCAGCCATCGCCAGCGGGTGCTGGCAGAAGGTGCCGCCGAAGGCGGTACGGTCGGCCGCCGGAAACGATCCGTCGCCGTATTGCCACATGCCGCCGTCGACGCCGTCCATGAACGCCGCGGCACCGGCCACCAGTCCAATCGGCATGCCGCCGCCGGCGATCTTGCCGTAGGTGGCGAGGTCGGCCTTGACCCCGAAGTAGGCCTGGGCGCCACCCGGATCGGCACGGAACCCGGTGATCATCTCGTCGAAGATCAACGCGGCCCCGACCTGCCGGGTGATGGCGCGAAGCTCGTGGAGAAACGCGCCCGGTTGCTGCTTCAGATTGCGGCTCTGCACCGGCTCCACCAGCACGGCGGCGAGCTCGTGTCCCCGCGTGCGGATGATGTCGAGCGCTTGCTCGCTACCGTAGTCGAGTACCAGGATGTCTGCCGCAACCGCGCCGGGCACGCCGGGGGCCATCGGCACGCTCATCAGCTGGCCGCCGGTGTTCTGGGCGCGCGCCAGCGTGGCATCCGAATGGCCGTGGTAGGCGTTGGTGAAGATGGCGATCTTGCTGCGCCCGGTAGCGGCGCGGGCCAGGCGGATGGCCGCCATCACCGCTTCGGTGCCCGAGTTGCAGAACGCGACGCGATCGAGCCCGGTCAGCTCGGTCATCAACGCGGCGACCTCGCCGGCGAGGTGCGAGCGGGTGCCGAGCTCCACGGCGCGCTCCAGATCCTCGTGCAGCGCCTGCTGGATGAAGTCCGGCTTGTGGCCGAAGAGATGGACGCCGAAGCCCATGGTGAAGTCGATGTACTCGTTGCCGTCGATGTCCCAGGTCCGCGATCCGGCCGAACGCGCTCCCCAGATCGGATAGAGCATCTCCTTGGTGGAGAGACGGAACCCGACGGTCGCGCGGCTGTCGGCCAGTACCGGCCGGTAGTGCTGCGTATGCGCCTTCGATTGCGGGGTGCGCGCGGTATAGCGCTCGATCAAGGCTTCGAGGTGACGATGTTGCGTTTCGGTCAGACCACGCGCCCGCAAGTCGACCGGGTCGCCCCAGGGCAGCGGCGGCGGGGCCGGCGTGTGCGCCTTTCCGCTCGATACCTCGGCGCCGCGTCCGTTGCCCGGTACGGAACCGTTCGAACCTGGCAGGGTGGGAGGGTCCATTGGCGCCGGTACGCGATCGAGCGCCGGGCGTGCCGTCATCGAGGTGGGTGCCGCGCCGACCGCCAGGCGCATGATGTCCGCCTGCTGCGCCAGGAACTGCGTCATCAGTCGCGTCTGTTCAAGGAGAATCCGTTCGAGGGATACTGCGCCCGCCACCTGAGCGGCCTCGAACGACGGTGGCGCGGGAACGCGTGGTTGTTCCGGGCTGGCTGGCGCCGCATCCATTGGCTGTCGAATCGGGGCGGCTGCGTTCGCTGATGGCAGGGCGGACTCGATGTACTGGGCCAGCGCGTCGATGCTCGACAGATCTTCAAAGAAACGGCGAATCGTCACCTTCAACCCGAATTCCTGCTCGATGAGGCCGATCGCCTCGACCATCACCAGCGAGTCGGCGCCCATCTCGAGGAACGGCAGATTGATGTTGATCTCGGACTCCGGCGCCTGCAGCAAGGTTGCGATGCCGCGCCGCAGGACGGCGAGTACTGCGGCGCGCCGCGGCGGCGCGCCGTCGACTTCAGGTGTAAGGCGGTCGGTCTTCTGCATCGGCTCGTCTTTCTTGGGAACCCAGTAGCGCGTGCGGTGGAACGGATACGTCGGCAGCGCGACCCGGCGTCGCCGATATGGACGATCGAAAGCGCGCCAGTCGGGATTGAGGCCGCGACCGTAGAGTGCGGCCAGCGTGTCGAGCAGCACCTGCCAGTCGTCGTCGCCCGGCGAGAGCGAGGCGAGACTCAGCCACCCCGCGTCGTGACGGCATCGGGCGGCCAGCCGCACCAGCGTCGGCCGCGGCCCGATCTCGAGCAGCACGTCGCAGCGCTGCTCGACGAGGGCGTCGACGCCGTCGGAAAAACGCACCGCGGCGCGGCACTGCTGCCGCCAGTAGGCGGCGTCGGGCGCCGCCGCCATCGGCTGCCCCGTAAGATTCGAGATCCAGGGCACGGTCGGGGGCGAGTAGGTGAGGGCGCCCGCGGCCGCCGTCAACTCGTCGAGGATCGGGTCCATCAGCGGCGAGTGAAACGCGTGCGACACGGTGAGCGGCACCGCGCGAATGCCTTGGGCGGACAGACGATTGACGAGGTGAACCATCGCCGTCTTGCGACCCGAGACGACGACGCTCTGCGGTCCGTTGATCGCGGCGATCGAGAGGTCGGTCTCGAACCCCTTCAGCGCCTGACGCACCTGTGGTTCACCGGCGGCCACGGCCGTCATCGCCCCGTCCTGCGCCAGCCTGCCCATCAACCGCGCGCGTTCGTGCACCAGCGTGAGGCCATCGGCGAGCGAACACACGCCGGCGGCGACCGCCGCGGCGAATTCGCCGACGCTGTGCCCCATGACCACGGCGGGTCTCACGCCCCACCGATCGAGCATCGTCACCAGCGCCGTTTCCAGCGCGAAGAGCGCGGGCTGCGTGTGCCGCGTGTCGTCCAACGGCGAGCCGTCGCCGAACAGCAGATCCGGCAGCGACATGCGGACCTCGTCCGCTCGGACCGGCTGCGCGGCCAGGATCTCGTCGCAGCGATCGATGGCATCCCGAAACACGGGCTGCGTGTCGTAGAGCGTACGGCTCATGCCGGCGTATTGCGATCCCTGGCCCGTGAACAGGAATGCCAGGCGCGGCGCGCGCGGCGGCTCGTCGGGGTCTGCCGGCTCACCGCCACTCGTCAATCGGATGGCCAGTGCGTCGAGTTGCGCGATCGCCTCCGCGGCGCTCGCCGCGACGACGGTCATGCGGTGGCGGCCGTGCATGCGACCGGTGGCCGCCGAGTAGCAGATGTCGGCGAAGTCCGCATCCTCGGCTGACGCAAGGCGCTCGCGGTAGCGCGCGATCAGCGGCGGAAGCGCTTCACGCCGTTGGGCCGAGAGCACCAGCACGTGGCGCGTACGGTCCGGCGCGGCTGCGATCGGCGCCGGCGGCCGAACCGCTTCTTCGAGCGGCGCTTCTTCCAGCACCAGATGCGCGTTGGTGCCGCTCGCGCCGAACGCGCTCACGCCGGCCAGCCGCGGCCGCGCCGTGCGCGGCCACGGCGTCAGCGTCTGCGGCACGCGCACGGGCAGCCCGTCCCACGAAATGAGCGGGTTTGGCTCGCGAAGATGCAGGTGCGGCGGAATCGCCTGGTGCTGGAGGGCGAGCACGGTCTTGATCAACGCGGCGATGCCCGCGGCGGCCTCGCAGTGTCCGAGGTTGGTCTTGACCGATCCGATGTAGAGCGGGCGCGATCGCTCGCGCCCTTCACCGAGGACGGCGGTGGCGGCGGTGACTTCGATCGGGTCGCCAAGCGGCGTGCCGGTGCCGTGCGCTTCGAGGTAATCGATGTCCGCCGGCGCGATCGCGCCGAGTGCCTGGCGGATGACCGTCTGCTGCGCGGGCCCGTTCGGCACGGTAAATCCACTGCTTGCGCCATCCTGATTCACGGCCGAGCCACGGATGACGGCGCGGATCGAATCGCCGTCGGCGATCGCATCAGACAGCCGCTTCAGCAGCACCAGTCCGCACCCTTCGCTGCGCACGAACCCGTCGGCGGTCCGATCGAACGTCCGGCATGCGCCGGTTGTCGAGAGCGCGCGCGTCTTGCAGACGGCCACAGTGTTATCAGGACTGAGGACCAGATTGACCCCGCCGGCCAGCGCGCTCCGGCATTCACCGCTTCGCAGGCTGGCGCAGGCCTGGTGCACGGAAACGAGCGACGACGAGCAGGCCGTGTCGATCGCCATCGCCGGGCCCTGGAAGCCGAACGTGTAGGCCAGACGTCCGGCCGCGGCGTTCGCCGGGTTGCCGGTGAAGAAGAAGGCGTCGAGACCGCGGCTGTCGCCCTGACGCATCAACAACTGCGCATAGTCGTTGGTTGTCATGCCGATGAACACACCGGTCGCGGTGCCTCGCAGCGTGTCAGCGGCGATGCCGGCGTCTTCGAGCGCCTCCCACGCCACTTCGAGCAGCAGTCGCTGCTGCGGGTCGAGGCTCTGCGCCTCTCTCGGGGAGATGCGGAAGAACCACGAGTCGAAACCGTCGACGCCCTGCAGGAACCCGCCATGGCGCGAATACATCTTGCCGGGCGCATCCGGATCGGCGTCGAAGTACTGATCGATGTTCCAGCGTTCCGCTGGCACCTCCGTCACCGCGTCGCGGCCGTCCGCCAGGAGCCGCCAGTACTTCTCGGGGGAGTCCACGCCGCCGGGCAGCCGGCAGGCCAGGCCGACGATCGCGATCGGCTCGGTGCGCGCGCGCTCGGCCGCGTCCAGCCTGCTTTGCAGCCGATCGATTGCGCCAAGCGCCCGCTTGATGGTTGACGGCCCGGCGCGTGCGTCGGCCGGCCCGGCCGTCTTCACGAACGTCTCTGCGCCAGACGGCGCGGCCGCGGCGCCGCGAAGTAAATGAAGGTCGATGTCACGATCGGGGTCAGCATGATCGACAGGAAGAAGAAGCCCCAGAAGCCGATGCGCCGGCGCCGTCCCGTGAACGCGGCGAGCATGCACAGCAGCAGGTAAATGAGCACGATCTGGGGCAGCAGAGCGATCGGCAGCATGGTCAGCCTCGCTACTTGTCGGTGTTCAGAATCACCGGCAACTGTCCTTCGCCAGGACCGATCACGATGATCTTGGAGTTTGGCGACCTGGCCAGTTCTTCGGTCGCTTCGATGCCGCGCCACTTCAGGATCGAGATACCGGAGACGCGTTGGAACGCCTGGATCCCCTGGCCCTCGATCTCCTTGCGCTGCGCCTCGCTGCGCTCGCGCTGCAGCCGGAACTCGTAGGCCAGCGCATTCTGTTCGTCCACCAGCTTCTGATTGATCGCGCCTTCGAGCTCCGGGGTGAGGCGCAGCTCTTTGAGGATGATCGTCTGGATGACGACGTAGCGGTTGGTCAACTCGGCGGCGAGCGATTGGTACATTTCGTCAACCAGGCCTTCTTCGCTGCGTGAGTAGATCTCCTCGGGCCGGTAGTTGCCGAGCACTTCCCTGAGCGCGCTGACGATCTCGGGCTTGAGCAGCGTCTCCACATAGTTGGGTCCGTAGGTCTGGTGCAGCAACGGCACCTTGTTCAGGTCCGGGCGGTAGCGGCACGAGTAGGTCACCTTGATCGGCAGGCCGTTGGCCGAGAGCACGACCACCGTGTCGTTGATCTCCTGGACCCGCACGTCGTAGATGAACAGCTCGTCCCACGGCGGCGTCACCCGCAAGCCTTCCGGATAGTCGCGATTGAGCACCGTGCCGCCGCCGAACAGCGACCAGCGCACGCCGCGCTGACCGGTCATGACTCGATGGAAGACGCGGTGCGACGTCGCCGCCAGCGCAAAGGCCAGCAGCAGGATGGTGATGGTCAGGTAGATCCCCGACCGTCGCAGCCAGGTGTGCAGCCAATCCGGCAGCCACGACGGCTCCTCCGGCTCGAATCCGTCGTCCGCGTCGACGACGTCGTCCACGTCGTCCTGGTCAGACCGTGACTTACGGCCGAACATAGGCGGCCTTTCCGTACTCCATCTTGATGACCTTGTCGGCGACGTGGAAGTAGCGGTCATCATGGGTCGCCGCGATCACGGTGGTGCCATGCGCCTTCAGCCCCGGCAGCAGCTCCTCGTAAAGGAACCGCCGGAACTCCGGATCCTGATCCGCGGCGAGCTCGTCGAACACCAGCAGCGGCTTGTGATCGAGCAGGCTGACGACGAGCGCCAGGCGTTTGCGCTGTCCCGTCGACAGATCGAGCGTCGTGAAGCGGTCGCGCACGACCCGGACACTGCCCTCGAGCTGCATCTGCTTCAGCAAATCAGACACCACGGCTTGGTCGGTGCCGAGCAGACCGTACAGCCGTTCAAACAGATGGAAATCCGCGAAGATGGCGGCAAACAGCTCGCGATAGCTTTGGGTATCGACGTGTGCCAGTGGCACACCGTCGATGAGCAGGTTGCCGCTGTCGGGCGGATACAACCCGGCCAGCACTTTCAGCAGCGTCGACTTGCCGCTGCCGTTGCCGCCGATGATGAACACGATCTCGGCCGCCTCGACCGAGAAGGAGAGCGGCCCGATCGCGAAGATCTCGCTGCTGTCGTTCTTATACGCAAAGCGGACGTCCTCCAGCGCGAGCGTGCGGAACCGCGGCGGCAGCAATGGCAGCGGCACGGGCTCGCCGTGGTTGGCGATGGCGTGGCCCTCGTCGAGCGCCTGCTCGAGGCCGACGATGGCGCGCGTCGCCTCGTTGCACATGGCGAAGTACGGCACCAGCCCGACAATCAGCTTGAGCGGCCCGATGATGAACAGGATCGCCGTCGTGATCTCGACAATCACCTGGGTGTAGGTCGGAATCAGCGGCGGCAGGATGAACACCACCGACGCGATCAGCACGTAGAAGGTCGATTGCGCGAGGATGGTGTTGCCGGTCGCGAGATTTTCGGTCTTGATCCGCAACTCGGTGATGGCCGTCGAGCACCGCTGCAGGTCCTGGCGGAGATCGGCCCGCCGCTTGGCGTTGAGCTTGGTTTCCTTGAACCCCTCGATCGCGTGGGTGGTGTAGTTGAGGAACTCGACTTCCTTGCTCTTGGTGGCCTTCATCCACTGGCGCGACAACGCCCGGCTCTGCTGCACGATGACAATGCCGAGCACCGAGGTGAGCAGCGTCAGGAAAAACGCCGGCCGGGACAGGAACGCGATGTAGAAGAACGCGAAAAACACGACGATCGCCGCCTGCAGCCCGCCGATGATGGCGCTGCCGGAGTCGGCGATGATCGTCGCCTCCTGGGTGACCGCGCTGAGGATCCGGTTGCGGCCGATGCTTTCGAGGATCAGCAGCTCGGAGGCCTGCACCTTGTCGGCAACGCGCAGTCGGATCCGGTGCACGACATCGATCATCACGCGGCTCATCTCGCGCGAGCTGACGCGCAGGCAGACGATGTAGAGGGCCATCGCCACGACGAACATCAGGAAGTACTGGAGATTGAGCGCGCTGAAGCCGGCGCGGCGCGCCGCCACGTTGATGATCGCGAGGATCGCGGCGTTGGCGAACCCCGAAACGCCGGAGGTCACGACGATCTTGCGTCGTACTCCCGCTGATTCGCGTTTGACCAGGTCCAGGAACGTCGTCTTTCTGTGCACCAGTTTGCGCAAGAGGGAGGAAGATACCATTCGGCCGCTGGCCGTGGGTCAACCGAGGTCAGTAGTTTGCACAATGATTTCCGACATCTACGAGCTTTCGCCGATGCAGTCGGGCATGCTGTTCCAGCGCGTGTTCGCGCCCGGATCGACCGCGTACTTCGATCAATTCAGCTGCCGGCTCACCGGCAGGGTCGATGCCGACCTCCTGCATCGCGCCTGGCAGCAGCTGGTCGATCGTCACCCGGTATTGCGAACCTCGTTCCATTGGGAAGAGCTCGACCGGCCGGTGCAGGTGGTTCACCAGCAGGCGACGCTGCCCTGGCAGGCCCACGACTGGCGCGAATTGGCGCCGCAGCAGCAGGCCGTGCGCTGGACCGCGTATCTGGAAGACGATCGCGCGCGCGGCTTCCAGCCCGACGTGGTGCCGCTGATGCGCGCGGCGATCGCGCGCCTGAGCGGGGACGATTACTACTTCTGCTGGAGCCATCACCACCTGCTGCTCGACGGCTGGTGTTTGACCCTGGTATTGTCCGAGCTCTTCACGACCTACGAATGCCTGCAGCAGCGGCGCGAGCCGCAACTGGCCCCGCCGCGGCCGTACCGCGACTACATCACCTGGCTGCAGCGTCGTGATCGCGAGGCGCTCGATCGCTACTGGCGCGACGCGTTGCGCGGGCTCCGCAGTTCTACGCAGCTCGCCACGGCGGTGGGCACCGCATCGGCGGCGCCACCCGAGCCCGACGCCACCAGCCACCGGCAGCTCAGCGAGGATCTGACGGCCGCGCTGCGCGCGCT
This sequence comes from Acidobacteriota bacterium, assembly GCA_040007095.1. Taxonomy (GTDB): domain Bacteria; phylum Acidobacteriota; class Vicinamibacteria; order Vicinamibacterales; family CAVVIG01; genus JBDTVS01. Next base: position 19,582 of record JBDTVS010000134.1, on the reverse strand, counting down.
GGCGGCCCGGCGCCGTCTGACCCTGAGCACGCTCGTGCAAGGCGCCTGGGCGTTGCTCCTCAGTCGCTACAACGGGACCGACGATGTCGTCTTCGGGGCCACGGTGTCGGGCCGTCCCCCGGAGCTGCCAGGCATCGAGACGATGCTCGGGGTGTTCATCAACACCGTGCCGGTGCGAATCCACGTCACCGGTAACGTGCACCTCGCATCCTGGCTGGCCGACGTGCAGTCGCAGCACGTCGAGCGTGAGCGATTCGCGGCGATCGCGTTGTCCGAGATCCAGAAGCTCAGCGACGTAGAGCCGGGCACGCCGCTGTTCGACACCAACGTCATCGTCATGAACTACCGGATGGACGAGCGACTCGCCGGCGGCGCCGCCGGTCTGGAGATCCGCGATCTGCGGATCGTCGACCGGACCGACGTCCCGCTCACACTCCAGGTCACACCGGGCCGGCGGATCGCGCTGGAGATCGTCTACGACCGCGCCCGCTTCGATGACGGCACGGTGACCCGCATGCTCGGGCACGTCGAGTACCTGCTCGAACAGTTCCGCGATGACGTGGATCGGCCGCTCGACGCATTCGAGATCGTCACCGCCGCCGAGCGCACTCAGCTGCTGACCGGATTCAACGCGACCGACGCGCCGCTCGATGCCCGGCAGACCGCGGTCGAGCTGTGGGAAGCGCGTGTGGCGGCCACCCCGGATGCCATCGCGCTCGAATGCGACGGCGCTCGCCTGACGTTTCGCGAGCTCAACGCGTCGGCCAATCGCCTGGCGCGGCGGCTGCAATTGCTGGCCGCGCCACGGGCGCCGCTCGGCGCCGACGCCCTGATCGCCGTCGCCTTCGCCCGCTCGCCACGGTGGGTGGCGGCCATCCTCGCCATTTGGAAATGCGGCGCGGCGTATCTCCCCATCGATCCGGATTATCCGGCCGAGCGAATTCGCAAGGTGCTCGACACCGCCGCACCGGCCCTCGTGCTGCGAGACGCCGGTACGCTCGACCAGAGCCTCGAGCGCGCGTTGGCCGACCGCCTGCGCTTCGCATCGATCGCCGAGCTCGACGCGGGCGCGCACGAGGTCAGCGACACCAATCCCGACCGTCGGGGCACGGGGGCCGATCTGGCCTACGTGATCTTCACGTCGGGTTCGACCGGCCAGCCCAAGGGCGCAATGGTCGAGCACGTGGGCATGGTCAACCACATCCTGGCCAAGATCGAGGACCTGCACCTCGACGATCGCAGCGTCGTCGTGCAGAACGCCTCATCCTGTTTCGACATTTCGGTGTGGCAGTGCTTCGCCGCGATGCTGGCCGGAGGCCGGACCCTGATCTACGGCGACGCGCTGGTGCGCGACCCGGCGGCGTTTCTCGCGCGACTGCGGGCGGATGGCGCCACGGTTGTCGAAGTCGTGCCGTCGTATCTCGCGGCACTTCTCGATCGCGTGGAGACCGATCCACGGCCGCTTGACGACCTGCAGATGCTCCTCGTCACCGGCGAGACCGTCCAGCCGCCTCTGGTCGAGCGCTGGTTCACGCTGTTCCCGTCGATTCCGATGACGAATGCGTACGGGCCCACCGAGGCGTCCGACGATGTGACCCACGCGATCATGCGTCGGCGGCCGACGACCCCGATCGTGCCGATCGGCCGGCCGCTACGCAACTTTCGCATCTACGTCGTGGACGGGCAGTTGCGCCTCTGCCCGATCGGCGTGCGTGGCGAACTGTGCGTGTCCGGGCCCGGAGTAGGGCGCGGCTATCTCCACGATCCGGTGCGCACGGCTGTCGCATTCCTCCAGGATCCATTCCGTCCGGAGCAATCCGCGCGCATGTACCGGACCGGCGATATCGGGTGGTTCGCTGCCGACGGCACGATTCTGCTGGCGGGCCGCAAGGACCACCAGGTGAAGGTGCGCGGGTATCGCATCGAACCGGGAGACATCGAGGCGGCGCTCACCGCTCTGGGCGCGGTGCGGGAGGCGGCGGTGGTCGAGCGGCGCGATCGCGGTGCCGGCGGCGCGTATCTGGCGGCGTACGTGTCGCTGCGTGACCAGGCAGGGCCGCCCGCGACCGCACCGCAGATCCTCGCGGAGCTCGCGGCGAGCCTGCCCGAGTACATGATTCCGGCGACGTGCACCGTAATGGCGGCGCTGCCGCTGACGGCGAACGGCAAGATCGATCGGCAGGCGCTGCCCGCGCCGGACCACGCCGCTGGTCGCGACGGGTCACAGTACGCCGCGCCGCGGACCGCCGCGGAGCAGACGCTGGCGGCGATCTGGCGCGACGTCCTCGGAGTGGAGCGGCCTGGCCTGCACGACAACTTCTTCGCGCTTGGCGGCGATTCCATCCTGAGCATGCAGATCGTGTCTCGTGCCTCGCGCGCGGGGTTGCACCTGACGCCGCGCGACGTCTTCCGGCACCAGACCATCGCCGAACTGGCGGCCGTGGCGCGTCGTCCGCCAACGGCCGGGCCCGCCGCCAACCGTGTGGACTCGGACCCGGCGCCGCTCGCTCCGGCTCAGCGCCAGTTCTTCGACGATGTGACCGTCGATCGGCACCACTACAACCAGTCGATCCTGCTCGAGGTGCCTGCGGGCTTCGACCGGGAGCGCTGTCAGCGGGCGCTCGACGCGGTCGTGCGGCACCACGCCGCGCTCCGCCTGCGCTTTACCGAAATCGACGGAGCCTGGCGGCAGTCCGTGGCGGCGTTCGAATCCTCGCCGCTCGTCTCGACCCACGACCTGTCGCAGGTGCCTGAAGACGAACGGGCGGCGGTCGTCGACCAGACCGGGGGGCGGGCGCAGGCGAGCCTCGACCTCGAGCATGGGCCGCTGCTCCGGGCTGTGTTATTCGATGGCGGCAACGGCGCACCTGGACGGCTGCTCGTCCTCGTTCACCATCTCGCGGTGGACGGCGTCTCGTGGCGCGTGATCCTCGACGACCTGGCGGCGGCGTACGAAGAGCTCGGGCGAGGCGACACGGTCACGCTGCCGCCCGTCGCCACGCAGTATCTTGCCTGGGCCGAGGCGCAGGATGCGCGCCGGTCGTCCGCCGTCGCGGTTGCTCGGGCGCTGCCGGCGATCGACGGGCCCCGCGACACGCCATTCGACACCGCCTTTGATCCCGCCCTCAATCTCGTGGAGTCGGCCGGCGAGATGGCGGTCGTCTTCGACGAAGACACCACGCACGCCTTCCTGACGCTGCCGTTCGACGCCTACCGCACGGGTCCGACGGAACTGCTGCTGGCGGCGGCGGGGCTGGCCTATGCCGACTGGAGCGGACGGCGGCGAGTGGCGGTGGACCTCGAAGCGCACGGCCGCGACACGCTCGACCACCTGGACGTGACCCGTACCGTCGGCTGGTTCACGTCGACCGTCGCGGTCCTGCTCGAACTCCCGGAACAGGCCACCGATCCGGGCGACGTGATTGCGCTCGCGAAAGAACAGCGGCGCCGCGCCGCGGCAGCACCGATTGCGCCGGGGCCGCGGCCGGCCGTCCTGCTGAATTACCACGGGCGCGTCGACCAGGATCCGCCCGGCCGCTGGCGGCTGTTATCCGACCCGCACGGACCGGACCGCAGTCCCCATCAACGCCGCGAGTACCTGTTTGAGATCAACGCGTTGGTGTCCGGCGGGCGGCTGCACCTCACGCTCGGCTTCAGCCGGAACCTGCACCGGGACGAGACCGCCCGGACGCTTGTGCGTCATCTCGAAAGCCAGCTCCGGGCCATGCTGGATCACGCCCGCCGCGGCTCGGGCCCGCGCCCGGTTCCCGCGGATTTTCCTATGGCGCAGCTCGACCAGGCCGCGCTCGATGGTCTGCTCGACTGCGTCCACGACGTGGAGGACATCTACGAGCTGTCGCCGACGCAGCAGGGCCTGCTGTTTCACGGGCTGTTCGATCGGACCAGGGACCGCTATTTCAATCAGCTCACGTGCGTGTTGCGGGGTGCGCTCGACGAATCCGCGTTCCAGGAGGCCTGGCGGCTGGTGACGGCGCGTCACGCGGCCTTGCGTACTTCGTTCCACTGGACGCAGTTGCCGCGCCCGGTGCAGGTGGTGCATCGCCATGCCCAGATCCCATGGAGCGTCGACGATTGGTCCGGGCTGACCGCCGACGAGCGCGAGCATCGCTGGGTGCTCCAGGGAGAAGACGACCGGCGCCGTGCCTTCGACGTGACCACGCCGCCGCTGATGCGATGTGCGCTCAGCCGCATTGGCCCGGATACCTACCGCTTCCGCTGGAGCCAGCACCACCTGCTGCTCGACGGCTGGAGCTCGTCGATCGTGTTGCAAGACGTCGTCGCCGCGTATGAGGCGATGGTGAAAGGCGAGTCGTTCGAGCCGGCCGCGCCGCCGCCCTTTCGCGATCACATTCGCTGGCTTCAGGACCAGGATCACGCCGCCGCCGAGCGCTTCTGGCGTGACCATCTCGACGGACTCGCCGACCCGACGCCACTGGCGATTGGTCAGATCGAAATGGATGGACGCGCGCAGCCTGGACCAGTGGCCGAGGTGGCGGTGACGCTGTCCGACCCGCTCGGAGCGCGACTGCAGTCACTCTCCGCAGCCAACCACATCACGCTCAACACGCTGTTCCAGGGCGCGTGGGCGCTGCTCCTCAGCCGGCACAGCGGCGAAGCCGACGTCGTGTTCGGCGCGATTGCCTCGGGCCGCTCCACGGCGCTCGTCGGATCCGACCGGATGGTCGGGCTGTTCATCAACACCGTGCCGGTCCGCGCCAGGCTCGATGCCGAAGCGCCGGTGTTCGACTGGCTGCGCGATTTGCAGCGGGAAAACGCCGAGCGGCAGGTCTACTCGTACTCGTCGCTCGCCGACGTGCAGCGCTGGAGCCGCGTCGGTGGCGGCGCGTCGCTGTTCGAGACGATCCTGATTTTCGAGAACTACCCGGTTGCGTCACTCGCCGGAGCGGATCGGGCGTTGTCGATCTCGCAGGTGCAGACGGTCGAGCCAAACAACTACCCGATCACGTTGGTCGTGACTCCCGGCGCAGCGATCGGGCTCACGATCATGTTCGACGCCGGGCGCTTCGACCGCGCGACGATCGATCGGACGGTGGATCACCTGATCACCATCCTCACTGGCATTGCCGAGATGCCGACGGCCCGCGTCGGGACGTTGCCGATCATGACCGAATCGGAGCGGTTGCAGATCGACGGTTGGAATCGCACAGCGCGTCCGCTCCCCGAGGGTGAGACTGTCTTGAGCCTGATTGAGACGCAGGCCCGCAAAACGCCGGACAGGATCGCGGTGATCTGCGATGGTCACCTCGTCCGCTACGGCGAGCTCGACGAGCGGGCCAACCGGCTCGCGCGCATCCTTCTCGCGTCCGCTCGCCTCGATGGCGAGGCGCGGGTCGTGGTGCTGCTGCGCCGCTCAGCGCTGCTGCCGGAGACGATTCTGGCGATCTGGAAATGCGGCGCGGTCTATCTACCGGTCGATCCGCACGACCCGGCGGAACGGATCGCGACGATTGTCGCCAATGCGCGGCCGGCGCTCGTCATTGCCGATGGCGCCGAGCTGGGACCGGCCCGGGCGACGGCGCTTCGGCAGCAGGTCCCGCTGCTGCTGCTCGACGAGATTGGTGCAGTGCCCGTCGCTGAGAGCCGGACCGATCACGTGCCGCCGCGCCATCCGGCCGGCCTCGCCTATGTCATCTACACCTCAGGATCGACGGGCGTGCCCAAGGGCGCCATGGTCGAGCACGCAGGTTTCCTGAACCATGTGTTGAGCATGATCGACGAGCTCGCCATTGGCCCAGCCAGCGTCGTGGCCCAGACCGCCTCGCCCGGCTTCGACATCTCGATGTGGCAGCTGTTTGCGGCGCTCGTGGCCGGCGGCACGACCGCCATCTACCCCGACGCGCTGGTGCATCGGCCGCAGCAGCTCGCGGCACGACTCCAGACCGATCGGGTGTCACTCTTGCAGTTCGTGCCGTCGTATCTCAACGTCTTCCTCGACGTGCTCGAAGCGGGCGACGCGGCGGGTGAGGCCCGGCCCGCATTCAACCTTCTCACTCACATGGTCGTCATCGGTGAGGCCCTCCAGCCGGCGACGGTGGCGCGCTGGTTCCGCCTCTATCCGCACATCCCGCTGATGAACGCCTACGGGCCCACTGAGGCGTCCGACTCGGTGGCGCATTTCGATATCACCCAGCCGCTCGGCCAGGCGATGGTGCCGATTGGCCGGCCCATTCAGAACCTGGCGCTTCATGTTGTCGATCGCGCGATGCGGCTCTGTCCCATCGGCGTGAAAGGGGAGATCTGCATCGCCGGCCTCGGCGTCGGCCGCGGCTATCTGTTCGACGACGCACGCACGCGCGGAGCGTTCCGGCCGGATCCGTTCGATAGCAGCGGACGCCGTCTCTACCGGACCGGCGACATCGGCTGCTACGCGCCGGACGGGACCGTGCTGTTCTTCGGCCGTCGCGATTTTCAGGTGAAGGTCCGCGGCCATCGGATCGAGCTCGGCGAGATCGAGTCGTGTCTGGCGTCGATCGACGGGGTTCGGGATGCGGTCGGCGTGATCCACGAGAGCGCGGCCGGAGACCAGCGGCTCTGCGCCTACGTGACGGCCCAGACCGGGCGCACGTTGAACGAAGCGGTGCTCCTGCGGATCCTGGCGGAACGGTTGCCTCGCCACGCCGTGCCGGATATGGTCCGCGTGCGGCCCGACCTGCCGGTGATGCCGAACGGCAAGGTGGATCGACGCCGGCTGGCGGCGCTGGACATCGTGAAGACCGGCAGGTCCGGTTCGAGTGCACCGGCGACCGACACCGAACGCACGCTGGCGCGCATCTGGTCGGAAGTGCTGGCGCTGGACGAGGTCGGCGTCGACGAGTCGTTCTTCGATCTTGGCGGTCATAGCCTGAAGGCGATTCAGATTGTCAGCCGAATCAACCGCGACTGCGGTGTGCAGATCGGCGTCGGCGACGTCTTCGAGCACGCGACGGTCCGGCGGTTGTCTCGGCGCGTGGATGCGAGCTCGGCAGCGGCCCCGGTTGCGCTGGTCGCGCAGCCGCCGCAAGGCAGCTACGACACCTCGGCGGCACAAAAACGGCTGTGGCTCGCCAGCCGGACGCCTGAAGGCTGCGCGTCGTACACCATGGCGGCCGGCTTCTGGCTGGACGGAGTCGTGGACACCGCCGCGCTGGCGCGGGCGTTTCACACGCTGGTCGAACGGCATGAGGCGCTGCGCACGGTGTTCGTGGTGGTGGACGGCGCCCTGCGGCAGCAGGTGCGAAGCGCGGCGGCCGCCGGCGACATATTCAGCGCCTGCGATTGGACGAACGAGCCAGCGTCGGCGGACGCGACGGACGCTGCCATCGAGGCACGGATCGCGGCGCCCTTCGACCTCGCGCGGGGACCGCTGTTCGACGTCGCGATCAACCGCTGCGGCGAGCGGCGCCACCTCCTGCTCGTGCGCCTGCACCATATCGTCGGCGATGCCGGATCGATCGGGATTCTGTTGCGGGAAGCGTTGACGCTCTACGCTGCGTTCCGCCATGGCACGGCAGATCCGGCGCTCCCGCCGCTGGCGATTCAGTATCGCGATTTCGTGGCGTGGCAGAACCGCCTGGCGGTAGAAGGCGCGCACGACGCGAGCCGCCGTTATTGGCTCGCGCGGCTCAGTCCCGACATGCCGCGTACGGCGTTTGCGCCCGATCGCCCGCAGCCGCCGACGCCGGTGGGCGGCGCCATCGCCGTCCGCTGCGACCTCGACGAGGCGTTGACCGCCGGTCTGCGCACGCTCGCCGCGCGCCATCGCACGACGCTGTTCGGCGTGGTGATGTCGGCGGCGTACGCGCTGCTGTATCGCTATACGCAGCAGGAGGATCTGGTGGTGGGCGCGACCGTGAGCCGCCGGGACCATCCGTTGCTCGAACACCAGGTGGGGTGCTATATCGACACGCTGGTGCTCCGCGGCAGCGCGGGCGGACTCGATACCGCGGCCGCGCTGGTCGCTCGCACCGCACGCGTCTGCCGCGATGCGCTCCACCATCGGGCCTACCCCTTCGAACGGCTCCTCGACGACCTGCGCGTGCCGGCGCCCGAAGGAGAGCCGCCCTTGTTCGACGTGCTGGTCGACTACGTTCCTGCTCCGGGCGCGATCGCCGCGACGGCCGAAGAGGTGGGGTTCACGATTGCCGAGCGCCCGCGCGCCGTCGAAGCGGCCCACTACCGCAGTGTGTTCCTGGTGACCGAGTCGGACAGCGGGGCGACCCTGTCGATCCAGCTCGTGTTCAGGGCCGGCTTGTTCACTGCCGAAACCGTCGACCTGGTCCGCGCGCGGCTGCTCGCCATCCTGCGATGGCTGGCCGCAGACGGCGTCACGGCGCTCGGCGAGATCGACCTCCTCCCGCTGCACACTTTGTCGCGTCGTCGCTTGCGCATCAGTCTCAATACTGACTAGCATTTCGGCTCGTTGCACCACGTTGACATTTCCTGAGAGGGCCGGGCCCTCGCGGCCCAACGGCTCGACCGGCCCCGTCCGGACCGACACCGCAATCGCCTACTGGATCGAAAAACTCAGACCGTTCCGGCAGAGTCCCCGGTTTCTTCCCAACGCGCTCGCTTCGGAGGATGACGGCGCCGTCGCCGTTCACGTGGCGTATCCGGAACCGGCTGCCTGTGCGGTGTCTACGGAAGTCGTCGGACTGGCGGCGTTCGTGCTCGTCGCGAGCCGCTACAACGGCGGGGAGCCGTTGGTCGTCGCCTTGCCGGGGCAGGAGCGTCCGGCGCTGGTGTTCTTCGCGGCGTCCGCGATGGACGAACAGCAGGAAGCCGGCGCGCTGCTCGACAGTGTCCGCACGGAGATTGAGCAAGCGCGGCGCCACCAACCCTGCGCGCTCGACCGCGTCGCAGCCGGGCTCGGCGTGAGCGCGGCGCAGCAGGAACGCGACCTGTTACAGCTTGTGTATGCCGTCGGACCGACCGCGCCGCAGGCGCCCGGGCTCGAGCGTGGCGGCGTAACCGTGCGTGTGGAGGGGCTTGGACCGGCGTTGCGCGTCGAGGTGCGCGCCACCGGCGCGGCGTGCGCGCCGCCACTCCTGCCACAGCTCACCGCGCACATCGCGAGGGCGATTGAGTGGCTCGCCTCGGCCGGCCGCGCCCCGCTGCGCGACTTCGAGTTGCTGTCCGCCGAGGAGCGCCGGCAGATCGCCCACCGCTTCAACGACACGCGGGTCGCCGTTCCCGAAGGGCTGACGCTGCACGGGCTGGTCGCGGCGCAGGCGGCCCGCACGCCCGACCGGACGGCGATCGTCCATCGCGATGTCGAGCTCTCCTACCTCGCGCTCGACGCGCAGGCCAATCGCCTCGCCGCGGTGCTCGCGGCCGAGTTCGCGGTCAGCCACGGCGACTGCGTCGGCGTGATGATGGATCGCTCGGAGAAGACCATCGTCGCGCTCTACGGCGTGATGAAGGCGGGCGCCGCGTACGTGCCGATCGACCCGCACCACCCGTGGGAAACCGTGCGCTACATGATCGAGAACGCCGGCATCGCGGTGCTGATCGTCGATTCGGAGTCGATTGCCGCGGCGGCGCGCTTCGCCGGATCGTTGCTGGTCATCGACATCGAGCTCCGCGGATCGTCAGACGCCACCGATTCGGCGTGGCCGGCGGCCGGCACCGACCTGGCCTATGTCATCTACACGTCGGGATCGACCGGCCGGCCCAAAGGCGTCGCGGTGCAGCACCGCGCCGTCGTGAACACCATCCTGTGGCGCAACGCGTTCTACGGGATCGGCGCGTCGGACGTCAACCTCCAGCTGCCCTCGTTCGCGTTCGACAGCTCGGTCGTGGACATCTTCTGCGTGCTCACGGTCGGCGGCATGCTGATTGTTCCGGACGACGATCTGCGTCTCGACGCGCGGCGCCTGATCGAGTTATCGGCGGCGCGACGCGTCACGAGCTGCATCGTCACGCCCAGCTACTACAAGCTGCTCGTGGCGGAGCTGGCTGGCGCCCTGCCCTCACTGCGATGGGTCACGCTCGCGGGCGAGATCGCCACGTCCGATCTGGTCGCCGCGCACCTCGAGTGGCTGCCCGGCGTCGCGCTCTACAACGAGTACGGGCCGACCGAAAACGCGGTCTGCTCGACGGCATGCCGGCTCGATACGATGGCTCGGACGGAGCCGACGGTGCCGATCGGGCGGCCGATCGCGAACGTGGCGGTCGTGATCCTCGACGCCGCCGGGCGGCTGTCGCCGATCGGTGTGCCCGGGGAAATCTACCTCGGCGGCGCCGGGCTCGCCCGCGGCTATCTGAATCAGGAGGCGCTGACCGCTGAGCGCTTCGTGCCCAGTCCAGTTCCTGATGTCTGGGACGGCCGGCTCTACAAGACCGGAGACCGCGCCTGCTGGCGTGTGGACGGGACGCTGGAATTCCTGGGACGCTTCGACCGCCAGGTGAAGATCAGAGGGTTCCGCATCGAGCTTGATCACGTCGAGCTGGCGCTGTGCCGCCGGCGCGGCGTCGACAACGCGGCCGTGATCTGCAAGGCGGACGCAGGTGGTGCGCACTACCTGGCCGCCTACGTGGAGGGCGGCGGCGGGCTGACGCCTGCCCATCTGCGCGAGCACATCGGACAGCAACTGCCGGCCTACATGATGCCGGACGTGCTCACCGTGATGCCGCGGCTGCCGTTGAATCTCAACGGCAAGGTCGATCGCGCCGCGCTGGCGCTGATCGACGACGGCAATACGCCAGGGGACACGGCGGGCGTGGCGCTCTCGCCGTTCCAGGCGACGCTCGTCGGGCTGTGGGCCGAGGTGTTGAAACACGGGCACGTCGCGCTCGACGACAATTTCTTCGCGATGGGCGGCAACTCGCTGCGGGTGATGGAGCTGACCGCGCGGATTCGCGGTGAGCTCTCGCTCGGCGTGGAGCTGCTCGATATCTACAGCTATCCGACGGTCCGTGAGCTGGCCGATCGGTTGTGCAGGGACAGAGTAGGACATGCGCCCGGCAACTGACGCCGGCGGCGTGCCGTTGTACGACTTGATCATCTGCGGCGGCGGCATTGCCGGCCTCGGGCTGGCGCGGCAGCTCGCCCTGCGTGGCGAGGATATCTCCGTGCTCGTGCTCGACGCGCTGGCGCGGCCATTGCCGGTGGCCGCGTTCAAAGTCGGCGAGTCGACCATCGAAACGGGGGCGTACTACTACCATCACACGCTGGCGCTGCGCGACTACCTGGAAGCCGAGCACTGCGAGAAGCTCGGGCTGCGCTACTTCTATGGCAGCGACGGCCCGTTCGCCGAGCGCCCCGAGTACGGCGTGCGCCGCTTCCTGCCGGCCAAGTCGTATCAGCTCGATCGCGGCAAGCTCGAACAGCACCTGCGCGATCTCGTGGTCGCCGCCGGCTGCGATCTGCGTGAAGGTGTGCGCGTCAACGACATCGAGATTGCCGCCGGCAGGCCACACGACGTCACGTTCACCGAACCGGACGGCACGGCGCGGCGGGCGCGCGGCCGCTGGGTGGTGGATGCGATGGGGCGTCGCCGCTACCTGCAGCACAAGCTCAAGCTGGATCGCGGCTGGCGCGGGCCGTGCAGCTCCGCGTGGTGGCGCGTTCGCGGCCGGGCCAGCGTGAACGATTTCGTGCCGGCGTCGAACCGCCGCTGGCACGACCGCGTCGAGGACGATCGCTGGCAGTCCACCACCCACATGATGGGCAAAGGCTACTGGGTGTGGCTGATCCCGCTGTGGCCGGACCATACCAGCGTCGGCATCGTCACCGCCGAAGCGATCCATCCGCTCAACAGCTACGGTCTCTCGTACGAGCAGGCGCTCGAGTGGCTCCGCCGCTACGAGCCGCTGGTGTGGCAAGCCATGGCCGGCCGCGAGGTGCTCGACTTCCTCAAGCTCAAACGCTACAGCCACACTTCGACGCAGGTGTTCTCGAGCGATCGCTGGGCGTGCACCGGCGTGTCCGGATTTTTTGCGGATCCGTACTACTCCGTCGGCTCGAACATGATCGGATTCGCCAACGGGTTCATCTGCACGATGATGGCGATGGATCGGGAAGGACGGTTGACCGAGGATTACGTCGATCACGCGAACCGGTATCTCCTGACCCTCAACGATTTCCTGACCGACACGATTCAGCGCGGTTACCCCAATCACCACATCGGGCCGATCATGGCCCTCAAGACGATCTGGGACTACTACATCGGGTGGACGACCACCGACCCGCAGTTCTACCACGAGGTCTACCTGGATCCCACGCTCACCAAGATCATGAGCGGTGTCATCTCGCGCACCGTGGTGACCCAGGCGCGAATCATGAAGCTGTTCGAAGACTGGGGGCAGCGGACCGACACCACCGGCTATACGTTCGAGTTCATCGATTACATCGAAGACCTGCCGACGCTCAAGCACCTGCACCTGCGGAACCTGCCACCGAAGAGCGACGACTTTCGGAAGCTACTCAACAACGTGCGCGAAGCGGTCGACCGGATCGAGGAGCTCGCGCACATCATCTTCTTTCTCGCCGTGCGCGACGTGCTGCCGCACCATCATCAGCGGTTGGCGGATGTTCGCTGGATCAACACCGAAGCGATCGGCCTCGATCCTGACCGCTGGGAGCGCGATGGATTGTTCTCACCCAAGACCGCGCCGCGCGACTATCGCCGCCACCAATTGGAAATCGCGGGCTTGTTCAAGCCGAGGGCATCCAGGTCGGTCAACGCGTCGCCGCAACCGTGGGGTCTTTCCGCCGCGGCCAGTTCGTCGCCTCCGCCACCCGAGTCGCGATATCGGCGATGAGCGCAGCGTCCATGGCCGGTCTGGGAGTCTGATCGACAGCGGGACCGGGCAGTGGGTCCGACGGGCTGATCGGCCTGCGGCGGGGGCGATGGTCTTCAGGCCGCGTCGTCAGGTAAATCGTGGGGATGGCGTGGCGAGCGAACGCCGTCTGGCTGTAGGTATAGTAAAAAGCCTTGTCCTGATTCTGGTCGAGCTGGATCAGCCGGCCCTGGGCGATCGCCGCCGCCCGCGCCACCGTGGACAGCACCGGGGCCGAGCCAATCCCGATTTTTCCGATCCGCTTGCTCGTGCCCCCCGGGTCGCCGCTATCCATGAAGATGAACGCCAGGAGCTGGCTCAGTGGCATCACCGGATGGTCGATGTAGTACTCCGCTCCGAGGATGCCAGGCTTCAAGGCGGTCGCCACCATGAACACGACGCCGCGCAGTGGTCGATGGCCCGAGCGCGAGAGCCTGGCTGCCGCCTCCATGATCACGGCTGCCCCGGATCCATCGTCGGGCACGACCGGAGCGACTGCCAGACCCGGCTTGGGTTTGCGCGGTCCCGGGGCGGAAAACGTGCGCGCCCATGCCATCGGATCGAGACGGTTCCAACGAGCCGCCACCAACACGTACTCCGACGTCTGCCCGGGCAGCACGGCGACCACCTGCTGCGAGGTCACTCGTTCGACAGCGTTGGTCAAGTCGATCACCGCACGGACGCCGGGGATCGCGGTCGGCTGGAACGCCAGTTCCTGCGCCTCCGCGTACAGCTTCTTGAAGTCGAGCCCGGTGCGCCCGAACAATTGCTCGGTCGCCGGCCTCGACAGCCAGCCCTCGATCCTGGCCTTGGGCACGCTGCCATCGGTCTCGATGCCGGTAATGTTGCCACTGGCGTCCTGCTGTAATTCCGCCCACGACTCCAGGTCGCCGTGGATGAGCAGCACGCCGGCGGCGCCGCGCCGCGCCCCCTCGGCGAACTTGTAGAATCGCCGGCCGTAATAGGTTTCGCCCAGGGCGCCGAGTTGGTCGTGATCGCCGGTGCGCGGCGAACCTTCCAGCAGCACGACGATCTTGCCGGTGACGTCGACGTCCTTGAAGTCGTTTCGACTGTATTCCGGCGAGACGATGCCATAGCCGGCGAACACGAGATCCGCGTTGATGGTGATTTGTGGCAGCGGCTGTCCCGACCACACGAGGACGTTGTCGCCAGTCGCGTCCGCCGTAATGCCCCCGCCGTTGGGGCCCAGCAACTGCAGCGACGCGGTCAGCGGCCTCATTTGCACGAGCGGTAGCGACTGGATGGTCGTGGACAGACCGAGCGATTCAAAGTAGCGCTTCGCGTATTGGATGGCGTGAACCTCGCCGGGACTGCCAGGGTCGTCGATCGGGTCGTCGTCCGCGTCGAACTGCTTGATGTGGGTGCTGACGTGGTCGTCAAGGGCCGGTCCCGGCGGCGGGCTGGTGCGCACACTGCACGCGGTGGCGGCGGCGATCGACAGCGCGACGATGGTCAGCGCCAGCGGGCGACCGATGACCCCGACACGCTGACCAAGGACCGACACCGAACGACGATCACCGCCGCGTCCGCCGATCGCGCCGAGACATACCAGGAGAAAGGCGGGGCGGGCCGTGCGCTCCCCGAGGACGAGTGCCGGTGACGGCCGCGTCATGCCGGCGGCCTGCTGAAGATCTGATGCAGATTCTCCGGGTTGAAGCTGTCGAGCGTGCCACCGGCCTCGAAGTGCCGAATGAAGATGTTCCCAAGGGCGTACGACACGCCGGCCGAAAATCCCGACATCACCAGCAGACCTGCGCCGTGGGCCACGAAGGGCAGGGCGCTGAGCAGCTTGCGGCCGAAGGAGGAGCCGATGGCGCCAGGAACGAGACCGGCCATGATTGCGATCAGGATATTGCGCGCGGTGTGTTCGGAAAACTCGGCGCCGTAGTAGTCGGTCAGTTCCTTGATCAGCGCCACGTGCACGCTGCCAAGCGCCACCACGTCGAGCGCCGGCACGGTAATCAATCCGGCTACCGCCGAGACGCCGACGTAGCGGTGCACGATGCGCATGGCGCCGGGCCGCCCCTTGCTCTCGACCTGCTCGTTCACGGTTGGTGTCCGACCACACAATAATACGAACCGGGGCCGACGCTGCGCGCCGGTTCACACTCTCTTGCCTGCTGGCTGCCGGCACCGCATTTGGTCGGTTGCGCACTAAACGCGCGACTGGGTTGACACGTCATGGCAGTTCGGTCACATTCAGCTCCGGCTGATGCGTGGGGTCTGCACCATGAACCGATCGACCATCGCGTGGCTTTCGACCGCGATGCTCAGCGCGTCCGCGGGCCTGCTGCACGCTCAAGACACCGTACCCGCATCAGCCGGATCGTCGCAGCAACCGGCTCAGCCGGCGGCGGCGCCGTCTCCCCTGGCGTGGCACGGGACCGTGAACTTCGGCATCACGCTCGCGGCGGGGGTGCAGTCTCAGCGCGGCTACAATTTCAGCGTCGGTGTGAAGCGGCCATTCTCCGACGAGGGCAGCTTCGTCGCCCAGGCCGGGCGTCAGTACGAGAACGTCACGTTTCCCGACGAGAGTTTGCTGGCCGACCGTTCGTCGTTCGCCATCGGCCTCGATGAGGACATCACGAGGCACACCGTGGCGATGGTGCGCTCACTGTACCTCCGGGATCGGTTGATGCTGGTCAATTCCCGCTACGAGGAGCTGCTCGGCTACGGCCTTCGCCTCCGCAATCAGAAAAAGACCATCGAACTCATGCTCGTCCCCGGGCTGTCGGTGTTCAACGAGGATCTGACCTTTACCGGAGCTCAGGACCAGGGCTGGCAGTCGGCCGGTGGCTTCTTCGAGAAGTTTACCGGCAAGTTCAACAACGTGTGGTCGGTGGAGAACTCGTTTCGGTTCCGACACAATTTCACAGGCGTCGATCACTCGACCGAGTCGCTGGCGTCGGTGTCGGGAATGTTCACGAAGGCGCTGGGCCTGCAGCTGGAGCTCCAGTACAACTACGAGAGTGTGGTGCCGGACGACTTCCCCAACTACATCGTGGTGCTGAGCGCCGGACTGAAGTTCCAGTTCTGACACACCCAGTGCGGCACCGCGCCGCTAGCGCTATCCCGTTGGCCGTCGCGAGCCGCAAACCATCCGCCCGTTCCCGAAGGGGAGCGTCGGTGCCGACGCTGATTCTGGTGGACGGCTTCGCCGGGACGGGTAAATCGACGGCCGCGCAGCACCTGTGGCTCAACCTCGCCAGGGCGGGGCACCCGGCGGTCTGGTTCCACGAGCACGAATCCCATCACCCGATCTTCGAGTACGGCGAGGTCGAGGAATTGCTGCAGCTCCACCCCGGCCCGTTCGAAGATCGCCTGCTGGCGGGATGGGAGGCCGTGGCCCGCCAGTCGGGCGGTCCGGGCGTTCGCATCATCGAAGGCTCCTTCCTGCAAATCCCTGTCGGCGTGATGCTGTCGATGAACGTTTCCGCGGCCCGGATTCGCCGGCTGCTGCGGCGAATCGACTCGGTAACAGCCGGGCTCGCCCCCTCGCTCATCCATCTGTTTCAGCCGGACCTGCGCGCCGCGTTTCGCCGCCTCGAAGCCGTCCGCGGCAGGCCGTGGCTCGCCGAGATGACGGCGGGGCTCGGCCAGTCTTTGTATGGGCGCACCCACCGCGTGCACAGTCTTGCGGGACTGATCGATTTCTATCGCCGTCAGCGGGCTATCATCGACTCGGCATTCCCCACGTTCGCGATGAGACGACTCTCCATCGACATCAGCGGCGCGCGGTGGGCGCGCCACGAACGTCAAATGGCCAGCTTCCTCGGGATCCGCCCCGTGGCCGCGCGCCAGCTTCGGCCGCCCGATCTGTTGCGGCACGTCGGACCCTACCGCGGCACCACCACGGGAGCGCCCGGCCTGGTCACGACCGACGCACGGGGGCTCTACCTGCACCTGCCAGCGACCCGGGCGCAGCGGCTGCTGCCAGTCGCGGACGGCCACTTCTGCGTGGAGAGCCTGCCGATCGACATCCGTTTCAGCTACGACAGGAAAGGTCACGCGCGCCGATTTGCGTACGAGAGCCGGATGGTCAACGAGATCCTCTCCGAAACATCCTGGTCTCGAGCCTGAGGAGCACGATGATCACGTCCCGAGGCGACTCATGTTTTGCCGACGTGCTTCGCCGCCACGCGGCCGATCGGCCAGCGCAGACGGCGTTCACGTTCCTCGCCAACGGTGAGACCGAAGCCGACGCCCTCAGCTACGCGCAGCTGGATCGGCACGCCCGGGCGGTCGCGGTACTGCTCCAGGCGCGCACCCGGATCGGCGACCGGGCACTGCTGATCTACCCGCCCGGCCTCGACTTCGTGTGCGCGTTCATGGGCTGCCTCTACGCCGGCGTCCTGGCGGTACCGATCTACCCGCCGCGCCGGAACCGCTCACTGGATCGGCTGCAGGCGGTTGCGGCGGACGCCCAGGCCGCCGTGGTGTTGACGAATGCCAGCGTGGCGAAGGCGCTGGTTCGCGGCGACGGCGATCGTCTGGATGTGCCGACGCTCGTAACCGATCGCGACAACCCCGGCGACGCCGACACGTGGCGAACGCCGTCGCTGGCGCGCTCGGACCTGGCGTTTCTGCAGTACACATCGGGCTCCACCGGATTGCCCAAGGGCGTAATGATCACGCACGGCAACCTGCTCCACAACAGCGAGCTGATCAAGGTCGGCTTCTCGCACACCGCCGACACCGTGTTCGTGAGCTGGCTCCCGGTCTTCCACGACATGGGATTGATCGGGATGGTGCTTCAGTCGATCTACAACGGGGCGCGGCTGGTGTTGATGGAGCCTGCCGCGTTCCTGCAGAAGCCGGTGCGCTGGCTGCGCGCGATCACGCGCTATCGCGCGACAACCAGCGGCGCCCCGAACTCGGCCTACGAGTTGTGTGTCCGCAAGGTGGCCGCCGACGATCGGGCGGCGCTCGATCTCAGTAGCTTGCGGTTCGCGTACAACGGCGCGGAGCCGGTCCGCGCCTCGACGATTCGGCGGTTCCACGAGACCTTTGCACCGTGCGGCCTGCGGCTCGAGGCGATTCAGCCGTGTTACGGAATGGCCGAGACGACGCTGCTCGTGTCGATCGGCGGCCTTGGCCAGACACCGGTGGTGCAGATCACCGGGGACGCATCCACGTGTGTGAGCTCGGGCCGTCTCTGGCTCGACGAACGGGTCGCCATCGTGAACCCCGATACCTGCGAACGTCGCCGCCCGGGCGAGACCGGAGAGATCTGGATTGCCAGCCCGAGCGTCGCCGCCGGCTACTGGCAACGGCCCGACGACACGGCCGCTGCCTTCGCGGCGCGGACCGTCCCCGACGACGATGGCCCGTTCTTCCGGACCGGCGACCTCGGCTTCGAGCAGGGCGGACAGTTGTTCATCACCGGCCGGTTGAAGGATCTCATCATCATCCGTGGCCGTAACCTGTATCCGCAGGACATCGAGCACGCGGCCGGCAGCGCCCACAGCGCGCTCAGCAGCGACGCCGCCGCGGCGTTCGGGATCGAGCCCGGCGACGGTGACGACAGCGAGCAGCTCGTGGTCGTCTGCGAAATCGCACGCGAGCGGCTGGCGCGGCTGAACGCGACCGAGGTGCTGCAGGCGGTGCGGCAGGCGATTGCGGAGGAGCACGACGTCGATCCTGCAGCCATCGTGCTGCTTCGACCGCTGGGGCTGCCGAAGACTTCGAGCGGCAAGGTCCAGCGCCGGGCCTGCCGCGACCGTTTTCTGGCGGGGACGCTCGATGTCGTCGGCGAGTGGCGCCGTCCGGTTGAAGCCATTGAGTCCGCCGCCGCGCACGGCGGCACGACTTACGAGGCGATCCGCCACTGGCTCGTCGCCAGGCTCGCCACGCTCGCCGGTCTGACAGCGGACCACCTGCAGATCAGCGATCCGTTCAGCCGCTACGGTCTCGACTCGCAGCGCGCGGTCATGCTGTCGGGCGAGCTTCAGGACTGGCTGGGACGGCCGCTGCCGGCCACCATCGCCTACGATTTCCCGTCCATCCACGCGTTGGCGCGGTATCTGGCGGACACGGATCCGTCGCGCGGCGCTTCCCCCATTCGGCTCGAGGGCCTGAACGGAAAGACGGTGAACGCCGAGCACGCTGAGCAGGCTGAGAATTCCTCAGGCTTGGTTGCTGCGACCGCCGCGGTCCTGGCGTCGAACGTGAGTGCTTCACACGCGCTCGAGCCGGGCCCACCGGACCGCACGAGTCCGATCGCGGATGCGGCCGAGCCGATCGCGATTGTCGGGATGGGATGCCGATTCCCTGGGGCGGCGACGCCGGAACAGTTCTGGGATTTGCTCGTTCGCGGCGTGGATGCGATCGGTCCCGCGCCCGCGCCGCGACCGCACGCCGCGAGCCTGGGCATCGCCGGTTTCCTCGACGGCATCGAGCAGTTCGATGCCGGATTTTTTGACGTGACGCCGCGAGAGGCCGAGCTGATGGATCCGCAGCAGCGCCTGCTGCTCGAGGTGGCCTGGGAAGCCCTCGAGAGCGCCGGGCAGCCGGTGGAACAGCTGGCCGGCAGCCGGACCGGGGTCTTCATCGGCATCAGCAACCTCGACTACCTGCGGCTTCAGGCGGGCCGATCGGCCTCGACCGATCCCTATGCCGGCACCGGCAACGCGCTGAGCATCGCGGCCAACCGCTTGTCGTATCTCTTCGACCTGCGCGGACCGAGTTGGGCGGTCGACACCGCCTGCTCGTCGTCGCTGGTCGCCGTGCATCAGGCGTGCGAGAGCCTGCGCCGCGGCGA
>JBDTVS010000133.1:0-19983 GCA_040007095.1 Acidobacteriota bacterium | reverse complement strand
GGGCGCCGCGCGCCGGAAGCCGTGTACTAAATCGTCGAACGCAGGACACTAGTCGGCGGCGACAACGCGCTGCGTTTTCAGCCATCCATTTACTGGAGACTGCGGTCGAGCTGCGTGTGTCGGTGGGGTGACAAACACACTTCTTGGGGGCGGCGCAAGATAGCCGTGGACGGCCTTCGCCCGCTATACTGCCACTCCGAACCTGAGGCGCCGGGGTCCTGTCACCAAGGCTCTGGTCACTGGACGGGCGGGGCATCCCGCCTCGCGGCGTGACTCGTGGCGGTTGACACATTTCCGGCATCCGCGCTTCTCGTGCCTTGCGTTCCGGGCGCGGCGGCGGGAAGACGCGCCCACGAACGTCGGAGACAGGACACTAGCCTTTCGTGCCAGCCATTCCCGTCGAATACGCATCGCAGCGGAAAATTCGCGATCGAAACAAGCTGTACTACCGGTTCAATCACTGGCCCATCTGGATCTTCGTGTTCTTCATCGCACCGGGTCCGCTGACACTCGATCTGTTCGAGCATGGCTTCGATTCCCGAATGGCGCTGTGGCTGGCTGCCGTGCTCGTCGGGACGGGCATTGCCGGCCTTCGAGGCCGTCTGCCCGGCGTCGAGGCCAGGCCGTACATCATTCGCTTCACGGAAGACCGGCCGAATCCGCTCTACCGCCGCGTCTGCTACACCTTCGCGTGGAGCGAGGTCATCACCTTCGCGGTCCTCAACGTCACGGGACTGGTCATCGCGATCGCGACCGGCAGCTGGCATCTCAAGATGTCGGAGCTGTATCGCACCGCGTACTTCCCCGTCGCCGGAACGATCTGGCTGCTCGGTGCGCTCGGTCAACTACCGCGCGTGAAGGCGTCGACCAAAGGCGAGGGGCACGAACGCCGCTACTTCTACGGATCGGTATGGGCTGTCTGTTGGGCACAGCCCGCCGCGTGGTTCCTGTGGAAGGTCCTGCCGCAGACGCGGTGGGCCGACGTCGTCAAGTTGGTCGTCTTTCTTGCCATTCTCGCCTTTGTCGGCAACCTCGCGCGGCTTGGTCGGCTGCCGCGCACGCGGCCCATCGTTCCGGGCGAACTGGCGGTCTCAGACTGAACCCATCGAGCCGCACGAAGGCTCAACGCGAAGCGCGCAGAGAGTTCCGGTGGCTGAGAAGCTCGAACCACAAAGATCACAAAGAAGACCAGGACCGTTCACAGACAGAGCACGCTATGATTGCCGAGAAATTCCCTGGTCTTTCTTCAGCGTCGTCCCCGGTTTCTGCGTTGAACATCGTTTCTACACAGTCTTTGATTGTCGAGGCGTTCGTGTCCTCGTCCCTTCGTGACGAGTTCCCGCGCGCATGAGCGCACGTCGAGAGGGCTGGCAGGGCTGGGATGCGTACGCGCCTTTCTACGATTGGGAAAACGCGCGCACCCTGGGGCGCCGCGACGTGCCATTCTGGCGCCGGGTAGCGGTCGAGGCTCGCGGTCCGGTGCTCGAACTGGGATGTGGCACGGGGCGGGTCTCCGTCCCGCTGGCCAAGGCCGGTGTCGATCTGGTGGGCATCGATCGCTCCGAGCCCATGCTCGCCCGCCTGCGTTCGGCGTCGGGCCGCGCCGGGGCAATCGGGCACGTCAACGCGGTGCGAGGCGACATCCGCGATCTGCCCTTTGCCCCCCGCGCGTTTTCGATGGTGCTCGCGCCGTACGGGATTCTGCAATCGCTGCTCGCCGATCGCGACCTCGTCGCGACGCTGACATCTGTGGCCAGGGTGCTGGCCCCCGGGGGCCGATTCGGGATCGATCTGGTGCCCGACGTGCCGAACTGGCGCGAGTACGAGAACAAGATCCAGCTCCGTGGTCGCGCGACGGGGGGATCGCATCTCACCTTGATTGAATCGGTCCGCCAGGATCCCAAGCGCCGCCTGACGACGTTCAACCAGCGCTACGTCGAACACCGCGGCGGCCGAAAGCAGGAACATCATTTCGAGCTGACCTTCCGTACGTTGTCGGTCCGACAGATGACGCGCAGGCTCGAGGCCGCGGGATTCGCGGTCGAGGCGGTGCTTGGGGACTATCGCGGCCGGCCGCTCGACCAACGTTCCGACGTCTGGATTATCCTGGCCCGCCGGACGTGATCCTGAACAGTCCTGCCGCCGACGACTGGTCTCCCTTCGTGCTTTCGTGCTTTCGTGGCCAAAGGCGCAGGCTTCAGAAGAACGCTCGGATCCGAGACGCACGGTTACGCCGTTCTGACTGTCCGTGTGGTAAGATTTCTCGCCTGAATTCGTTGATTATTAGGGAGTTGCAGCCATGTCCGGCCATTCCAAGTGGGCTTCCATCAAGCACAAGAAGGGCGCCCTTGACGCCAAGCGCGGCAAGATCTTTACCCGTCTTATCAAGGAACTGACGGTTGCCGCGCGCGCCGGCGGCGGCGACCCCGACATGAACCCGCGCTTGCGGACCATCATCGCCGACGCCAAGTCGGAGAACATGCCGGCGGAGAACATCAAGCGCGCCATCCGCCGCGGGACGGGTGAGGAGCCCGGCGTGTCGTACGAGGAGGCGCAGTACGAGGCCTACGGTCCCGGCGGCGCCGCCGTGATCATCGATGTGCTCACGGACAACAAGAACCGAACGGTCGGCGAGCTTCGCCATCTCCTCGAAAAGCACGGCGGTAATCTGGCCTCCTCGAACGCCGTCGCCTGGATGTTCACCAAGAAGGGCTACATCGTCATCGAGAAGACGAAAGCGGACGAGGAGAAGCTGCTGAGCGCAGTGCTCGAGGCCGGCGCCGACGACCTGCAGGACGACGGCGACAATTGGGAAGTATTGAGCGCCCCGGAAGCCTTCACTGCGGTGAACGACGCGGTGAAAGGACTCGGCATCGAGCCGGCCAGCGCCCAGGTCTCGATGATTCCGCAGAACTACGTGAAGCTCGACGGCAAGGTCGCGCAGCAGATGCTGAAGTTGATGGACGCGCTCGACGATCAGGACGACGTGCAGCACGTGTGGTCGAATTTCGACATCGAGGAGAAGGAGATCGAGGCTTCGCTGGCGTGAAGATTTTCGGCATCGATCCCGGTTCCGAGCGCACCGGCTACGGTTGCGTGGAGACGGACGGGTCCCGGCACCGCATCATCACGTGCGGCGCGATCACGAGTGCCGCGTCCGTACCCTTCCCTGAACGTTTGCTGGCGATTCACGCCGGCCTGTCCGCGCTGCTGGCCGAGTGCCGCCCCGAGTGCGTGGCGATCGAGAGCCTGTTCTTTGCGACCAACGTGCGAAGCGCGCTCAAGCTCGGTCATGCCCGCGGCGTGGCCATGCTCGCCGCCGTCGAGGCCGGGCTGCCGGTGGTGGAATACACGCCGGCGGAAATCAAGCGCGCGGTCGTCGGGTACGGTCGTGCCGAGAAGCACCAGGTCCAGGAGATGGTGAAACTGATCCTCGGACTGGCGGCGGTGCCGTCGCCGCACGACGCCGCCGACGCACTGGCGGTGGCCATCTGTCACGTGCACTCGCGGTTGCCGGACGGACTCGTCGCGCCGCCGGTGGCGGTGCGGGGCAAAGCCGCCACCAGCTGGCGTCACTACCGTCCTGCCACCCGGGCAGGCGGCTGAAACTCCAGTCCCTCGCGCCTTGCGATCCGGGCGCCGCGCCCGAAAATTTGCCAGCGAATTTCCGAGACAGGACATCAGTGAAGCTTCGCCTCAAACCGACCAGCAAGAACGGACCAGGCTGCGGAGTCGAACCCGCTTCGTGATTGCCTATCTGCGCGGCAGCATTTTCGAGAAGCATCCGAATCGGGTGGTCGTTGACGTGGCCGGCGTGGGCTACGACGTCTCTGTTCCGCTCTCGACCTTCTACGGACTGGGCGATCCGGGCAGCGAAATCGCCCTTCGCATTCACACGCACGTCCGGGAGGACGCTTTGGCGCTCTACGGGTTTGCGACCAGGCTCGAACAGGATCTGTTCGAGCGGCTGATTGGGGTCAGCGGCATCGGCCCCAAGCTCGCGCTGGCCGTGCTCTCCGGGATCGAGCCGCCCGATCTGGTGCGTGCGATCGAGCGCGGCGACGTGGCGCGGCTGACGGCGATTCCAGGTGTTGGCAAGAAGACGTCCGAGCGGATCGTCCTCGAGCTCAAAGATCGGCTGCCGCGGGTCCATCCGGTGCCTGGCGGTACGGATGTGCCGGCGGGCGGGGCGCCAGGGGTGCGCGACGATGTCCTGTCCGCGCTGATGAACCTGGGCTATCATCGACCGCTCGCCGACAAAGCAGTAGATGCGGCGATCAAGACCGCCGCGGGCGGCACCTTCGAAGACACGTTGAAGCAGGCGCTGAAAGAGCTCGCGAAATGAGGCAGTTTCTGGCAGCAGGCACACCACCGCGGTCATCGGGAACTCCGGTGAGTGCCTCGTCTTCCTGTTCTCCCGGCGCCTGCGGTTGGCTCGGTCGTTCAGACCGTCGACGGGTCACTGACGACGCATGACTGACGACGCATGACTGAGGATCGTCTGGTGGCGTCGAGGCGCGTCGACGAAGACGCGCAGTACGAAGAAGGATTGCGGCCGAGCCGCCTCGACCAGTACATCGGCCAGGACCGCATTCGCGAGAATCTGCAGGTCGCGATTGCCGCCGCCAGGCAACGTGGCGAGCCGCTCGATCACGTGCTCCTGCACGGCCCTCCGGGTCTCGGCAAGACCACCCTCGCCTACGTCATCGCGAACGAGATGGGTGTGTCGGTTCGCGCGACATCTGGCCCGGCGATCGAAATTCCGGGCGATCTGGCGGGCATCGTCACCAGTCTCGCGGCGCGTGAAGTCCTGTTCATCGACGAGATTCACCGCATGTCGCCGGCGATCGAGGAAATCCTCTATCCGGCGCTCGAAGACTACGAGGTGGACATCGTGATCGGGCAGGGCCCGAGCGCGCGGACGCAAAAGGTGCCGGTCAAACCCTTCACGCTCATCGGCGCGACGACGCGCACCGGGCTGCTCACTTCGCCGCTGCGGTCACGGTTCGGCATCACGCACCGACTCGAGTTCTACACCCCGGCGGATCTCGAGGAGATCGTGCGCCGATCGGCGAGGATTCTGGACGTGCCGATTGAGGATGTGGCGGCCGCCGAGATCTCACGCCGCGCGCGCGGGACGCCACGGATCGTGAATCGGCTGCTGCGCCGCGTGCGCGACTACGCGCAGGTGCGAGCCGGCGGGACGATCACACTCGACGTGGCGGTCGCGGGGCTCAAGCTGCTCGAAGTCGACGAGCACGGGTTCGACGAGATCGACCGGAAGCTGCTGCGCACGATCATCGACAAGTTCGGGGGCGGACCGGTCGGGCTCAACACGATCGCCGCCGCCATCAGCGAAGAGAAAGACGCGATCGAAGATATCTACGAGCCGTACCTGATTCAGATCGGGTTTCTGGATCGGACGCCGCGAGGGCGAATCGCGACGCCGCGCGCCTACGAGTATTTCGGGCTGCCCGAGCCCCGGAGGGATTCACGATTGTGGTAACCCAGTCTGTATCAGGCTCAGGCCGGATCGCGTCGCGCGCCGGCGGACGACCAACCAAGATCGCGTCGCTCGCGACCTATGTGCCGCCGCGCGTGCTCACCAATGCCGATCTGGAAAAGATGCTCGATACCACCGACGAGTGGATCATGCAGCGGGTCGGTATCCGTGAGCGTCACATCGCCGACAAAGGCGTCGCCACGTCGGATCTCGGCAAGGAAGCGGCGCTCGCTGCGATCGCCCGCGCCGGAATCACGCCGGACGACATCGGCGTCATCGTGGTCGGCACCGTGACGCCCGACATGATGTTTCCGAGCACCGCGTGCCTGATTCAAGACAAGATCGGGGCGCACCACGCGTGGGGGTTCGACATCAGCGCCGCGTGCTCAGCGTTTACCTATTCGGTGACCGCCGCGAGCCAATTTGTCGCGTCCGGCGCGCACGACTACGCGCTGGTCGTGGGCGCCGACGTGATGTCGAGCATCATCGACTACACCGATCGATCGACGTGCGTGCTGTTCGGCGACGGAGCGGGCGCGGTGGTGATTTCGGCGGCGGGAGACGGCGACGGCGCGATTCTCGATTTCGAGCACGAGATCGACGGCAGCGGCGGCGGTGCGTTGTGCATGCCCGCCGGCGGCAGCCGGCAGCCGCCGTCCCACGACACGGTCGACCAGCGACTCCACTACGTGAAGCAAGAGGGTCGAACGGTGTTCAAGTTCGCCGTCCGCAAGACGGAAGAGATCGCCAGGCGCATCCTCGCCCGCAACGGCCTGCAGCCGTCCGATCTGGACCTGTTCGTGTCCCATCAGGCGAACCGCCGCATCATCGAGGCGGCGTCTCAGAATCTCGAGGTCGATCCGGCCAAGGTGGTGATCAACATCGAGCAGTTCGGCAACACCACCGCGGCGACGATCCCGCTGGCCCTGAACGACGCCGTTTGTTCGGGGCGGTTGAAGAAGGGCGATCTGGTCCTGCTCGCGTCGGTAGGCGCCGGGTTTACCGTCGGGGCGGTCCTCCTGCGCTGGGGGTTTTGAGGCTATTGCTGGATCGAGAAATTCACCACCGAGATCGCCGCGATCACCCAGATCAAACACCGACGTTACCGCCTGACGTTTTCCCTTGCGGCTCGATATGAAGAGAAACCCGGCTCGGTGATCTCGGTGGTTGGCTGAGTTGCCGCGGTAGCCGAGATGCTCGTACGCGACTTCGATTTCGACCTGCCTCCCGAGCTGATTGCGCAGGAGCCGGCCGCCGAACGTGGCACGGCGCGCCTGCTCTGTCTCGATCGGACCAGCGGCGAGATCAGCCACCGACTGGTGGCTGATCTCGCCGCGACGCTGCGTGCCGGCGACGTGCTCGTCGTGAACAATACCCGCGTTTTTCCGGCGCGCCTCCTTGGCCGCCGCGTGCCAGGCGGCGGTGTCGTGGAGTGTCTGCTCGTCGGGCGCGCAGTCACACCCGACCTGACGCCCGAGTCCGAGCCCGAGGCCGGCGAGCGCTGGGAGGCCTTGATGCATCCAGGACAGCGCCTGGGTCCCGGCATCCGGGTGGTGTTTGATGGTGTGCACAGGGTCTACGGTGAGGTGCTCGAGCGCCGGTTTCAGGGCAGGCGGGTGATTCGTCTGTGGACCGAGGACGGGTCGAGTCTCGAGGCCGCGGTTGACGCTATCGGTCACGTCCCGCTGCCGCCGTACATCAAGCGCGCGGATCGATGCGACGATCGTGAGCGCTACCAGACCGTGTTCGCCCGAGCGCGCGGATCCGTGGCCGCGCCGACGGCGGGGCTGCACCTGAGCGCCTCGGTGTTGGCGGCGCTCGGCGATGCCGGGGTCGACGTGGTGGAAATCACGCTGCATGTGGGATACGGCACCTTTCAGCCCGTTCGCGTCGAACGCGTCGAGGACCACCTGATTGCCCCCGAATCGTATGAGATTGGAGCGGCCGCGGCGGCGAGGGTGAATCAGGCGCTCGACGAGGGCCGGCGCATTCTGGCCGTGGGCACCACCACGACACGCACGCTCGAGTCAGTCGCCTCCGGTCATGGCGGTCGCCTGGTCTCCGGCCGGGGGTCAACGGACCTGTTCATCTATCCTGGATTTCAGTTTCACGTGGTCGGCGGACTGCTGACCAATTTCCACGTCCCGCAATCGTCGCTTTTGATGTTGGTGTCGGCGTTCGCCGGACGAGAACGGGTGCTGAGCGCGTATCGAACCGCGATCGCGGCGCACTACCGGTTCTACAGCTACGGCGACGCGATGTTGATTCTCTAGTAACATATCCAATTCTGCCGGAGTAGCTCAGCTGGTGAGAGCACGCGTCTCATAAGCGCGGGGTCGGCGGTTCGAATCCGCCCTCCGGCACACCAGTTGTTCGTTGGGGTCGTCTCTTCGAGGATCGTCGGTAGCGTGTGTCGGAGCGCGGCGCCCGGATCGCAAGGGCTCAAGGCGCGCATCTCGGGATCATGTCAGGGACGAAAGTACGCCGCGAGGCGGCGTATCCCGCGCGGCGTAATGTCCCGC
Organism: Acidobacteriota bacterium; assembly: GCA_040007095.1. Classification (GTDB taxonomy): domain Bacteria; phylum Acidobacteriota; class Vicinamibacteria; order Vicinamibacterales; family CAVVIG01; genus JBDTVS01. The sequence goes on along the minus strand of JBDTVS010000133.1, from coordinate 11,958 downwards.
CCCGGAAAATGCCCAGGAACCTCGGAGATACGGCCCTCACCGCACGAGTCCGCCGCTATATTGCGCAGCACCGGCTCGCCGAGCGCGGCACGCGCGTGTTGGTGGCATTGTCGGGAGGATCCGACTCGGTCGCCCTGGCGCATATCGTCCGCGATCTCGATGCCGCGGGCGAGCTCCGGGCAGTCGGCCTGACGCACTTCAATCATCAGCTCCGCGACGCCGCCGGCCGGGACGAGCAGTTTTCGGCGCAGCTCGCGGAATCGTTCGGCTGGCCCATCGTTGTCGAACGCGAGGACGTGGCGGCGCGGGCACGGCGAGAACGCCGGTCGCTCGAGGACGCCGCGCGCACGGCCCGCTACGAAGGCTTCGACCGCGCCCGGGCCACGCTGGGGGCTGATGTGGTCGCGCTCGGCCATACCCGCGACGATCAAGCCGAGACATTTCTCCTGAGGCTGATTCGGGGTGCCGGCCCCAGGGGGCTCGCCGGCATTCACCCGCGTCACGGCTCGATCGTTCGTCCGCTCTTGTGCTGCCGGCGCCGCGAGTTGCGGCAGTTCCTCGCGGCGCGCGAGATCGGGCACGTCGAGGATGAAACCAACGCGGACGTGAAGATCCCGCGAAACCGCGTGCGCGCCGAGCTGCTGCCGATGCTCGAGCGCCGCTTCAATCCGTCGGTCGTCGACGTGCTGGCGGATGAAGCCGAGCTGGCGCGAGCGATGTGGCTGTGGATGGAAGAGAGCCTCGCTTCTTTCGGTGAACGCCTGAAGTCCGAGGTCTCACCTGCGCCTGAGGCAGACTCCAGGCCTGAGACTTCAGATCTGGGCCGAGACCTGGCCCTGGACGTCCCTGGCCTCATGTCCACGCCGCTGGCGCTAAGGCGGTTGGTCGTGTGGCGCGCGATGAGGGAACTGGCCGGCCGCCAACCCGTGTCCTTCGTCCACGTCGAGGCAGTGCTCGACCTGTTGACGTCTGACGCCCCGCGCTCCCTCGACATGCCTGGGCACTCGGTGCACCGTTTGGGCCCACGGCTCGTCTTAACAAGGAGACGTGCCGCGGACCGACCTCGTCTGTTAGACCCCGGGGCGAACTTTTTCGAGTACCCGCTGTCTATCCCTGGGGAGGTGGCGGTCCCCGAAGCACACTGTGTGGTGACCGCGGCCTCGCTACCCCCCGGCACCCTCAACCCTGAGGCGCTGAGGGCAAGCTCGGGTGCGGCGAGGGCAAGGTCGGGGATGGCGAGCTCGGGGATGGCGAGCTCGGGGATGGCCATTGTCCGGGGGGACCTGTGCACTGGCCTGTGGCGTGTCAGAAATCGACGTCCCGGGGACCGGTTCAGGCCGTTTGGCCTGAATGGACATAAGAAGTTGCAGAATTTTTTTGTGGATCGGAAGGTGCCGCGGCTGTGCCGAGATACGGTACCCCTTGTCGTAGACGAGAATGACCGCATTGTCTGGGTGGCTGGGTTCGAAATCGACGACGCGTTTCGCGTGAACGACCCCGCGCAAGCCGTGATAATGTTGGAACTAAAGCTTTTGGGAGGCTCTGCGTGAACTCGACGATGAAGAGTTTGCTGTTTTGGATGGTGCTCGTCGTGCTTGGCGTCGTGATCTGGAACTTTTCGACCAAGCTCCAGAAACAGGACCAGCCGATCAGCTTCAGCGATTTCATGTCCCGTGCCGATGCCGGCACGGTGGCGCGCGTCGAGATCATCGGGCAAGACGTTCAGGGCTGGAACAAGAACGGGGAAGCCTTCCACACTTACGCGCCGGCTCAGTACGATGGCCTGGTCAACAAACTGATCGACCGCGGCGTGGTCGTGAAAGCCAAGGAGCCGACGGCAAGCCCCTGGGCTTCTCTGCTCTATTCATGGGGTCCGGTCATGTTGATGATCGGCTTCTGGATCTTTTTCATGCGGCAGATGCAGAGCGGCGGCAACAAGGCGCTCTCATTCGGCAAGAGTAAGGCCAAGCTCTCCTCGAGCTCACAGAAGAAGGTGACGTTCAAGGACGTCGCCGGCGTCGACGAGGCCAAGGAAGAGCTTCAGGAGATCATCGAGTTCCTCAAGGAACCGCAGAAGTTCCAGAAGCTCGGTGGGCGCATCCCGAAAGGGGTGCTCCTGATGGGCCCGCCCGGAACCGGCAAAACGCTGCTGGCGCGCGCGGTCGCGGGTGAGGCCAACGTTCCGTTCTTCTCAATCAGCGGGTCCGACTTCGTCGAGATGTTCGTGGGCGTCGGCGCCAGCCGCGTCCGCGATCTCTTCGAGCAGGGTAAGAAGAACGCACCGTGCATCGTGTTCATCGACGAGATCGATGCCGTCGGCCGCCATCGGGGCGCCGGTCTCGGCGGCGGTCACGACGAGCGCGAACAGACCCTGAATCAGCTGCTCGTGGAGATGGACGGCTTCGAATCCAACGAAGGCGTCATTCTCGTGGCCGCCACCAACCGGCCCGACGTGCTCGATCCCGCGCTTCTGCGTCCCGGTCGTTTCGATCGCCGGATCGTCGTCAACCGTCCGGATGTGAAGGGCCGTGAGGGAATTCTGGCGGTTCACACCCGCAAGATTCCGATGGCCGACGATGTCGAGATCGCCGTGCTGGCGAGAGGATCGGCCGGCTTCTCGGGAGCGGACCTGGCGAACCTGGTCAACGAGGCGGCGCTCAATGCGGCCCGTTACAACCAGAAGGTCGTGCGCATGCACGATTTCGAGTTTGCGAAAGACAAAGTGTTGATGGGATCCGAGCGCCGCTCGATGATTATCAGCGATGCCGAGAAGCGCGTCACCGCGATTCACGAGGCGGGACACGCCCTGCTGGCGTCGCTGCTGCCGCACGCGGATCCGATTCACAAAGTGACGATCATCCCTCGCGGTATGGCGCTCGGGGTGACCCAGCAGCTCCCCGCCGACGAAAAGCACAACTACTCGCGGGACTACCTGAACGACCAGATTGCGATTCTGCTCGGCGGCCGTATTGCCGAGGAGATTACGACCAACAATCTGACCACCGGCGCCGGCAATGATCTCGAGCGCGCGACGGAGCTCGCCCGCCGCATGGTGTGCGAGTGGGGCATGAGCGACGCCATGGGCCCCCTCACCTTCGGGAAGAAGGAGGAGCAGATCTTTCTTGGCCGCGAAATCGCCCAGCATCAGGACTATAGCGAGGACACGGCGCTCAAGATCGATCACGAGGTCAAGCGCTTCGTCACCGACAACTACCATCGCTCCCACGCCATCTTGAGCGAGAGCAAAGACACTCTCGTGACGATGGCCGATGCGCTGCTGGCGCGGGAAGTGCTCGACGCCGATCAAGTCCGGCGCATTGTCGCCGGCCTCCCGCTCGACGCGCCGCAGCCGGTGGCTGCGCGCGCTCCAGTCGCCGACGAAGACGAGGCGCGGCCGCGTCAGAAAGAGCGCTCTCCGCTGGTTCCTTCGCTCAACAAGCCGCTCCCGCAGGAGTAGCGACCCGTCACCGTCACAATGCGCAAGGAGGATTCGCGTAGTCCCTTTGTGCATTGTGAGGGGTGAGCGTCCCGTTGTTTCCCCCCCGCGCCTCTTTCAGCGTTCCACTTGCGCACGGTCGAATTCTCGAGCTTGGCCTTCGCCCCATGGTCATGGGGATTCTGAACGTCACACCGGATTCATTCGCCGAACGGGGGCCGCGACTCGACGCGGGCGCCGCAATTCAGGCCGCACTCCAAATGGAATTCGACGGCGCGGATCTGATCGATATCGGCGGCGAGTCGACGCGGCCCGGTGCCGAGCCGCTGAGCAAGGAAGAGGAACTGTCGCGCGTACTGCCGATTGTCCGAGGCCTGGCCGGCCGACTGCGGATCCCGATGTCAATCGACACGTACAAGGCCGATGTCGCGCGGGCGGCGTTGGATGCCGGGGCGTGTATCGTGAACGACGTCAGCGGTCTCTGTCGCGAGCCGGAGTTGGCCCGCGTTGTCGTCCAATACCGGGCCGCACTCGTGTTGATGCACAGCCGGGGTACGCCGGCAACCATGGCCGATCGCGCCGTGTATGAGGATGTCGTCGCAGACGTGGTGGCCGAATTGTCGGCGAGTGTTGGCACCGCCGTCGGGGCCGGCGTGCCGGTGGGACAGATCGTGGTCGATCCCGGCGTAGGGTTTGCCAAACGGCCTGCGCACAGTTATGGTGTGCTGGCAAGACTGCCTGAAATCGCGGCGGCGCTCGGGCGGCCGGTGCTGGTCGGCGCTTCTCGTAAATCGTTCATGCGTGAGGCGTTGACTGATCGCCCCGCGGTCGACCGCGACTGGGGCACGGCGGCCGCGGTGACGGCGTCCGTCCTGGCCGGCGCACACATCGCGCGTGTGCACGCGGTCGCCGAAATGGCGCAGGTCGTCAGGGTAGCCGAAGAGATCAGACGGCATGGTCAATAAAAGCCATCAGGGATGACCTGGCTGACATCGCTCCTTCGGCGACCGTCCATCGGCTGGGTGGACCTCGTCGACATCCTGGTGGTGTCGTTTCTACTCTACGAGGTTCTCAAGCTGATTCGCGGCACGCGCGCCGTGCAGATGGCGCTCGGCGGCGGCGTCCTGGTTGCGCTGTACTACGGATCGCGCTGGGAGCACCTCGAGACCGTCAACTGGCTGATTCGAAACCTGTTCGGATACCTGGTGGTCGGCGTCATCGTGCTGTTTCAAAGCGACATTCGGCGCGCCCTTGCACATCTGGGACGGGCGCCCTTCTTTCGTTATTTTGCCAGGGCTGAGTCTGCCGAGGAGTCGATCGAAGAGCTGGTGGTCGCGGCGAACATGCTTGCGACGCAGCGTATCGGCGCGATCATCGCACTGGAGCGTCAGATTGGTCTGCGGAACTACATCGAGGGCGGCATCCCGCTCGACGCAGAGCTCACCTACGACCTGCTGGTCAGCATTTTCCAGCACGCATCACCGCTGCACGACGGCGCCGTCATCGTGCAGGACGATCGCATTGCCGCGGCCGCCTGTTTCCTGCCGCTCACGGTCAATCCAAAGCTCAGTAAGGAGCTCGGGTCCCGGCACCGCGCGGCGATCGGGCTCACCGAGGAAAACGACGCGATTGCCATCGTCGTGTCGGAGGAGACCGGTCGGATCTCCGTCGTCGTCGATGGACAGATCGAGCGCGGTCTCACCGCGGACGGCCTGAGACATCGCTTGCGCGAGCTCGTACTGCAGCGACGGGGGCTGGCGCGCAAACGGCCGGAGACGCAGTACACGTGAAGCGCCCCTGGCCGTTTCGTCATCTCGGTCTCAAGCTGCTGGCGCTCGGCCTGGGCGTGCTGCTGTGGATGGTGGTCTCGGGCGAAGCCACCGTCGAGCGCGTCCTGCGCGTCCCGCTCGAGCTGCAGCAGTTTCCACAGGGTCTCGAGCTCCAAAGCGAGGCGCCATCGAACGTCGAGCTGCGGGTTCGCGGCGGCTCCGGCACCTTGAGCCGGCTGTCTCCGGCCGACATCGTGGCGGTCGTCGATTTGCACGGCGCGCGCGCCGGTCAGCGCCTGTTCCACGTGACGCCCGACCAGGTGCGAGTACCGTTCGGTGTGGAGATCGTACAGATCACGCCGTCGACGGTCGCCCTGGTGTTTGAAGTCTCGGCGAGTAAACTGGTTCGAGTCGTTCCAGCCTACGACGGCAAGCCCGCCCCCGGATTCATTGTCGGCAAGGTGACCAGCGTTCCCGAGACCGTGGAGATCGTCGGTCCGGAGAGCGCGGTAAAGCGCGCGGCCGCCGCTTTGACCGAGCCGATCTCGGTTGCGGGTGCGCGCGAAACCGTTCGGGGTACGGTGCCGGTCGGCGTCTTCGATTCGACGCTGCGCCTCAAAACGTCCCGAACAGTGGTCGTGGACGTCCAGATCCTGACGGCGCCTCTCGAGCGAGTCGTCCACGGGCTGCCGGTCCGTTGGCGCAACCTTTCACCCAACCTCGTATTGCGGTTCACGCCGGTTGTCGTCGACATCAGCGTACGAGGCACGCGTGAAAGCTTGAACCGGATCGGTGCCGACGATCTGAGTGCATTCGTGGACGTCATGGGGTTGGGCGCCGGCGATTACTCGCTTCCGGTGCGCGCCGAGTCCGCGCGGACTGAAGCGGGTGTCTTTCAAATTGAACCATCAAAGGTGCAGGTGCGAATCACCAGTGACAAAAACTGAGACGCCTATTCCCCGGCTGTTTGGCACCGACGGCGTCCGCGGTGTCGCGGGCCGCTATCCTCTCGATCGTGCGACCGTCCGCAGGCTGGGGGCCGCGCTCGTGCGGGGCCTGCCGCGCGGCACGGCGCCGCCGCGCATCCTGGTGGGGCGCGATACTCGCGAATCGGGAGGCTGGATCGAGCGGGAGCTCGCGGCGGGAGCGAGAGGAGAAGGCGCCGTGACGACCAGCGCCGGAGTCGTCCCGACGCCCGCTGTGGCTTACCTGACGCGAAGCGAAGGGTTCGACGCCGGCGTCGTCATCTCGGCGTCGCACAATCCATTTGAGGACAACGGCCTCAAGGTGTTCTCGGGGCGCGGCGAAAAATTCTCGGAGCGCGTGGAGCGCGAAATGGAGGCGATTGTCGCCGATCCGGGGTTGGTCGTCGACGAGCGGGAGGCGGAGCCGGTGCCCAGCGCCGACCTGGTCGACGCCTATCTGGACCACCTCCGGCGGGTGATTCCCGACACGACCTTGTTGAAGGGGTGGGTCATCGGCATCGATTGCGCGAACGGAGCCACCACGCCGGTGGCGGCCGGCCTGTTCGAAAGCCTCGGTGTGCAGACGGTCGTCATCGGTGATCGACCCGATGGCCGCAATATCAATTTGGATTGCGGCTCGTTGCATCCGGAACGCCTCGCACGCGCTGTCGTCAGTGAAGGATGCCGGATGGGCGTGGCGTTCGACGGCGATGGCGACCGCGCGATTTTTGTCGATCACACCGGCCGGGTCGTCAACGGCGATGCCGTCCTCTTGATGTGCAGCCGTCAGTTGCAGCGCGAAGGCCGCCTGCGGGGCGATGCCATCGTCGCCACCGTCATGAGCAACATCGGCCTGGAGATGGCGCTGCACGCCTCCGGCATCGGCATGGTCCGGTGCGCAGTCGGCGACAAGTATGTAATGGAGGAGATGCAGAACCGCGGCCTGTCGCTTGGCGGCGAGCAATCCGGGCACATCATTTTCTCGGACTACTTGTTTACCGGCGACGGACTGTGCACGGCGTTGAATGTGCTGAGGACTGTGGCGGTGACTGCGCGAACGCTCGCGGATCTGGCGTCAGATTTGACGAGCTATCCGCAGGTGCTCCTGAACGTGCGTGTGCGCGAGAGAGTCGATCTGTCGACCGTGCCGGCGATCGTGGCGGCGATGTCGGAGGTCGAGTCGCGCCTCGACAATCAGGGTCGGCTTCTCGTCCGCTATTCAGGGACCGAACCGTTGCTGCGGGTGATGCTCGAGGGCAAGGACGAGGGAGAGCTTCGCGCGTGGGCTCAGCAGATCGTGGACGTCGTCAAGGAGCAGCTGGGCTAGCCCGAATGGTTCGTCTGAGCGTCAACGTCAACAAGATCGCTACGCTGCGCAACTCGCGCGGGGGACGCATGCCGAGCGTCGTCGAGGCGGTCGATGCCTGCATCGCCGCTGGAGCCCGTGGCATTACCGTGCATCCGCGCGCCGACCAACGGCACATCATGCCGGACGATGTGCGGAAGATCGCGGATGCGCTGGTGAACCGATCTCACGTCGAGCTCAATATCGAAGGCGATCCGCGACCAGACCTGATCGAGCTGGTACGTGAGATCAGGCCGTCTCAGTGCACACTCGTTCCCGTGCTGCCGGGCGAAATCACGAGCCAGGCAGGCTGGCGGCCAGGACCGGGCGCCGAGCGATTGCCGGATGTGGTCGCGTCGCTGCGATCGGCCGGTATCCGCGTCAGTCTGTTCGTCGATGCGCTGCCGCGGCCGATCGAATGGGCGGCGTCGATTGGCGCGGATCGCGTCGAGCTGTACACGGAGCCGTACGCGAGAGCCTTCGAGACAGGCCAGGCACAGGCTCTGGTCGCGTTCGACGAGTATGTCCGTGCCGCCCGGCTGGCGCACGCCGTTGGCCTCGGCGTGAACGCCGGACACGATCTCGATCTCGAGAACCTCGTGCTGTTCCGGACGCTGCCGCATCTGGACGAGGTGTCGATTGGTCATGCGCTCGTCTCCCGGGCCGTGTTCGTCGGCCTCTCGACGGTTGTCCGCGAGTACCTCGAATGCTTGAGCCAGGGTTAGGCCCTTAGGACCCTGGCGGAAATTAGGCCGCCACCTTCGCCGTCGATGCATCCCGCCGGGCTGCGTTGCTCGTCGCTTGCATACTCCCGGTATGCGCGCTCCTCACGCCTTGCCGGGCGGGCGCCTCGACGCCCAAGCTGACAGCTTAATTCCCGCCAGGGTCCTTAGCAGCGTCTGAAACAATAGTTCTTTGTGTTCTTCGTGGTTCCGGGCGGGTCCTCAATAGACGGGCCTCGCGCGGCGCGCTATGATCGGGTCGCTACGCTCACGCAGCCGAAAAAAGCCCCTGTGTTCGTCGTGCCCCTGGTGGAGCAATGAAGACTGAATCCGTCATGTTCGCTGTCGCCGGAGTGATCTTCGGCCTGATCGCCGGCTGGGTGATCGGCGCCCAGCAGGCGACGTTGCGGGCGCCGGCAGCGGTCCCGGCGTCGACGAATGCCGCGGCGCCCGCGAGCGAAGGAGGAAGCCGGGCCGCGAGCCTGGACGAGGCGCAGGTCACCGCTCTGAAATCCGTCGCCGGCCGCGAGCCGTCCAATGCGCAGCCTCGCGTGCAGCTCGGCAATCTGTACTTCGATGCCGAGCGCTACGACGACGCGATCAAGTGGTACACCGAGGCGCAGACACTGCTGCCCAAGGACGTCAACGTCAGCACCGATCTCGGCGTCTGCTACTACTACACGAACCAGCCCGACAAGGCTCTGGCGCAGTTCGATCGCTCGTTGAAGCTCGATGCCAACCACGCCAAGACGCTGCTGAACGTCGGCATCGTGCGCGCCTTCGGCAAGCAGGACATCGACGGTGCCACCCAGGCGTGGCAGAAAGTCCTGCAGGTGGCGCCCGACAGTCCCGAGGCACAGGCGGCCAAGCGTGCGATCGACACGCTGCAGTCGGCGCATCCGGGAGTCGGTGCGACCCAGAAGCCGGGGGACTGATGCTCCTGCGGGCGGTGTTGGAGTTCGTCTTCATTCTTCTGGCGGCCCGCGCCTTCTGGCGGCTGGTCGGCGGAATCGTGGAGGGTGTGACCGGCACCAGTGCCAGTGCCAGCCAGCCCCGGGCGGTGCGCACACCCGAGCCCGCCGTACAAATGGTGCGAGATCCCGTGTGCGGCATCTTCGTGTTGCCGGATCGCGCGGTGACCGTCTCTGATGGACGCGAGCGCGTCCACTTCTGCTCGACTGCCTGTCGCGACAAATACCGGTCACGCACCGCATGACTGCCGAGGGGGCGCTTCGCGCCGACATTGTCGAAGTCGGACGGCGGCTGTACGCCCGCGCCTACACCGCCTCGAACGACGGCAATATCAGCGTGCGCCTGGGAGGCGACCGGCTCCTCATGACCCCGAAGAGCGTGTGCAAGGGGTTCATGACCCCGGACATGATGTGCATCACCGACCTCGACGGGCGCAAGCTCCAGGGCGATCGCGATCCATCGTCGGAGATGCTGATGCACCTCGAAGTGTACCGGCAGCGACCGGATGTGCAGGCGGTCGTGCACGCGCATCCGCCGATTGCCACCGGCTTTGCCGTCGCGGGCCTGCCACTCAACAAGGCGGTGCTGGCGGAGGTGCTGACCACGCTCGGCAGCATCCCGATTGCGGAGTACGCAACGCCGTCGACCAGCGAATTGCCGGCCGCCGTCCGCAAGTACATTAAAGCGCACGACGGCATGCTGCTGGCGAACCACGGTGCGCTGACGGCTGGCGCCGACCTGTTCGCCGCGTACTACAAGATGGAGACGATCGAGCACTTCGCCAAGATCAGCCTCGTGGCTCGGTTGCTCGGCGGCGAGAACTTGATCGCGCGCGAGGAGGTGGAGCGGCTGCAAGGGCTGCGCGGCACCTACGGAATCAAGTCTCCCGCGCCCATTTGCGCCGATCCTGTCAGCGAGGATGCAACCTGTCAGGTGGTCGAAGCCCCGGAGGGACGAGGCCTGCGGCTGGTTCCGGACCTCCTGGAGTCGCCGTCGCCGGTATCAGCCGATCGCCCACACAATCCGCCGACGCCGGCCGACCAAGAGGAAATTCGGTTAACATACCGCGAGCTCTCCGCTTTGATCGAGGAAGCGATACGGAGCGTACGCTGAGAATGGCTGATGGCCACGGAAAATGGCCGATGGCTGATGGCAAGAACGGCGAGGGTGCACGGCACGGCGTCAGCCGACAGCCATAAGCCGTCAGCCACTGTGAAGGAGACCGTGATGGGCGAGGCGCTCGGGATGATCGAAACCAAAGGCCTGGTCGCGATGATTGAAGCCGCAGATGCCATGGTGAAGGCGGCAAAGGTCACGTTGGTCGGCTGGGAAAAAATCGGCGCCGGCTATGTGACGGCGATCGTGCGGGGGGACGTTGCCGCCGTGAAAGCGGCGACCGACGCCGGAGCCGCCGCGGCGCGCCGGGTCGGCGAGCTGGTGTCAGTCCACGTCATCCCTCGCCCGCACGCGAGCCTCGAAGACGCCCTGCCGATCGGCAAAACCGTGAGCAGCAAGGCGTAAAGGCTCCCTTCTTCGTATGCTGCTTGCAAAAATCGTGGGGACCGTCGTCGCCACGCGAAAGGATCCACGACTCGTCAGCAGCAAGCTGATGGTTGTCCGATCCGTCGACCCCAAAGGCAAAATCGAAGGCCACTATCTCGTCGCCATCGATACGGTGGATGCCGGCGTGGGCGAAACCGTCCTCATCGTCAGCGGCAGCTCCGCGCGCATGGCGGCAGGCCTGAAGGATTGCCCGGTAGACGCGGCGATCGTCGGCATCGTGGACAAGGTCGATCTCTCCGAGTAATGCAGCTCGCACGCGTAATCGGCGACGTCGTCGTGACGCGCAAGGATGAGCAGCTCGACGGCATCAAACTGCTGTTGCTGCAACCGTTGACCCCGACCCGCGAGGCTGCCGGCCGGCCGCTTGTGGCAGTCGACTCCGTGGGCGCCGGTGTAGGCGAAGAGGTCTTCTTCGTGCGCGGCAAGGAAGCCAGCTTTCCGTTTCATCCTGCCGCTCCGCCAGTCGACGCGGGGATCGTCGGCATCGTCGATCACTGGGACCTGGAGTAATGAGAATGTGGCGATGGGGTAATGGCGTGATGTGATGTGATGATGGATGAATATCGTCTTTCCTGCGATTCGCCTTCAGTCCACTATTCCATTACCCATCATTCCATTACCCCATCACCCCATTACCTGATTGCCCCCCTATGCAGATAGCACGCGTCATCGGGAACGTCGTGGCGACTCAAAAGAGCAGGAAGTTCGACGGGGCGAAGCTCATGCTGGTGCAGCCACTGAACGCCGACGAGACGCCCCGGGGAGCGGCATTGCTGGCCGTCGACAGCGTCGGCGCGGGTGTTGGCGAAAGAGTGCTGGTCGTGCTCGAAGGCCGAGCCGCCGGCGAGGCGCTCGGGAAGAAATGGGCGCCGGTCGACGCGGCCATTGTCGGAATCATCGACAGGGTCGATTTCCAATGACCGAACAGGAACTGCGAGCGCTGGTCCGGGAGTCTATCGCACGGCATACGGGCCGTCAGATCACGCCCCCGGCGTCTCGGCCTGACGCCGTGACCGTGCACTTGAGCCACGCCGTCTTTCCGCTGTCTCGTGGCAGCGAGGACGACGGCGCATGCGTGATCGAGCCGTCGGTCCGCTGCAACGACTGCGGCTATTGCCTGTCTTATGGACACTAGTGTCGTGTCTCAGAAGTTGGTTGTCATTTTCCGGGCGGGGCATCCCGCCTC
>JBDTVS010000132.1:0-19241 GCA_040007095.1 Acidobacteriota bacterium | reverse complement strand
CGACGGTCACACCAGGCAGTACGGCGCCCGACGCGTCTTTGACGACGCCCGCAATCGACGCTTGCGCGTATACAGAGAGCGGCAGGCCTAGGGCGATCGACACGACGAGCAGAATCTGTCGCGACGTGCGCATGCAGAGGCTCCTCTCACCGGGGGTAGGGCGAGTTTAGTGAACGCGGCCTATGGTCCGTGAACGAGACGATGCGCCGGCCTGCCAAAGGAATCAAAGCGGGTCCAAAAGACATCGACCGACATTTCCGATGTGATTCCCGTTGATCGGCCGCATCCTACACCAACCAGAGCGCGTTCGGGTCCGGATTCTTTCGAATAAATCGCGCCCCGAAATACCTGTCCGGCCGATTGGATTGCGTCGCGTGGCACAACGTCCCCGAGCTTCGTACGGACACTTCGCTGTCTACTGGTCCTCTCTTCGCCCACGGCATGCCTATCAATAGTTCGCTTCGTCTTGAAAGGATTGAGCTTGCCGGCCGGGGGAGGCACAAATTCGGTTCCGCTATCTTCCTGCACGGCGCCGGCGACGGCGCGTTCCAAACCCGGCCTAGAACGGCTACTCAGCAACCACGTGGGAAGGCGACACATTGGCGGTGCGCACCGCGGGCTTCAAGGACTATCTGTGGCTGGATGCGTTCGGCAAGCCCTGTCCAGCGCCGCGAAGCTGACCGAAAGGGTCGGTCGCGATCCGTTGTTCAGCGTGGCTTTCGCGAAACACCGGCCGCGGTCGGTGTGCAGAGTGTCCGGCTCCCTCCTCGTTCCAAAATCTCAAATGCTTCGAGGCGAGGAAACCAACGACGATCGTTCTAGCGTGTCGGGTGAAGGCGTAACCACCCGACCATCAGCGAGGATCTCGTGCTCCTTGGCGTCCAGGACGTACCCAAATCCGTCGACGGGACACACTTGTTGAAACGCACGAACTCTTCGAACAAACGCCAGAAGGCCAAGACGACCCAGGAATGCGCACATTCCGGATTCTAGCGATCGCATGATCTTGAACGACTGCCGCCTGAAACGCGGTAGTCGCCGCGCGCGACTGAAAGTCGCAGACCGCGCCGCCTGCGTGCGGCAGTCGTTCAATAGTCACGATCGTGGTTCGCACGATGCCCACGTGCTTGTTGGTCCGAAACATCTCACGGCCGGACCTGCTGAAAGCTGACCGGCTTAAGCCGGTGGGTTTAAACCTGGCACGTGGGCACTAAATCGTATGGTGCCGCTGCCTGACGTTGAAGTGACTGTGGTGACATCGTCGCGATCGGTGACATAGTCGCGATCCCCGAAGTCGGCGGTGTTGACCATCGATACAAACGCCGCTAGGTCGCTACTCGAATCGCTGACCGATGGCGGTCGAACAGCCGGTTCGATAGAGCGTGCCATCCGCCTTATAGAACGCCGTGGTTCCGGCCGACGTGTAATGGTCTGCGTCGCTGAGCTTGATCGTATGGATGATCGTCTGCCAGCCGGAGAACAGGCCGGGCGCAACCGGAAGGTGCGGGTCGTACTCTGCGGTTCCGGGCAAATTCGCTGCTGTATCGAAGACAATGAGCGCCACGATCTTTTCATCAAACGTACGTCGCGACCGGTGCGACCAAATGCCGTGTTCCGCCGAACGCTGGCCTGCCGCAAACGCTAGGCTGGCGGTACTGCCAATCGACGTTCCGCCGCTCTGAAACGTACCCAACGAGTTGAACGGCGCGCCAATCGGGGCGTTGGTGTCACAGTTCCTGAGCGTCACCTGCACCGCCCAGGTGCAGACGATGTCCGGATCGGGGCTGGATTCTCGCGACTCCGCGCGCACGCTCGCGCCTGGTGTGGTGAGAAGAGCGCCCGCCAGGCCGACCACGGCCGCCACATAACCGACACCCACTCTTTTCGAAGGTCTCATACTCATGGTTTCCGCCACCTCTCTTTCGTTTTCCAGCGAGGAGCGACTGAATACGTCCTCGCTCCCTGCACCTACAGGCGGAATCCGTCGTGAAGAAGTGCAATGCTGAATCCGCAGAGCAGGCTGGTCGCCGTGAATCCGGATGCGGACCTGACCGGCCTGCTCCAAGCCTGGAGTCGTGGGGACGAGGGCGCCTTGCCAGAGCTCGCGCCACTGGTGCATCGGGAGCTGCGCGGGATCGCGAGGCGCCTGCTGGCCGGTGAGCGGAACGCCGGCGCCTGGCAGCCGACCGACTTGCTCCAGGAGCCCTACGTCCGCCCGCTCGATTGGCGCACGGCGCACGGTCCACTGGCAGAACCGAGCGCACTTCTTCTCGACGACCGCGCGCATGATGCGTCGCGTGCCGCCGGAACCTTTCGTCGACCTCGTCGCACTCGTCTGGATATCGGGATGGGCGACCAGCCACTGCTCGACGGCCTCGGTGGAATGCTGATCCAATACGTCGATCACGGTGTGGCGTTCCAAATCGACCACGATCGTGCCGTAGGTGTGCCCTTTGCGTTTGGCCCACTCATCGATGCCGATCACCCGAGCGTCCGGGCTGACGGGTTGGGCGCACCGTTTCACCACCGCAAGAGGGTGTCGTTGCTCACGGGGAGCCCGATCCGCCGGGCCAATCGTTCGCCGGGCCGTCCGCCGAGCGCGTAGCCGATCAGCCGCGCGACGACGTTCGCCCGGCACGTACGCCGCCCGCGAAATTCGGCGACCCGAGGCAGCCGGTCGGCAAAGACCCGGACCGCACACGTCGGCGCGCCGCACCGCCACCGGCCCACGCGAATACGCAGCGAGACCGCCGCGCCGAGAGCCGGCAGATCCCTCAGGGTGCGGGTGTCCCCCCATGCCGCGACCGCGACACGCGGCCGCAGCCCGGGCAGGCCGCGTGACCAGGGCCGTCGGCCGTCACGATCCAGTCGGCCCCGCTGTGTTGGACATCCGTCAGACTGAGCAACGGCGAGCGAGGCAACAACTCGTGACCGGGGAACGACTTGGGCATGGTGCCCCAAAGTCTATACACTACCCGCTTTGCAGCCGGAAGGAGTCAGAACCCCAACTCCGAGGCAGAACCGAATTCAGGGCAGTCCGACAGCGTCGGTCACGGCCGTATGTGGCGGGTCCTGCGTACCGCACCGAGGGTGGGTCAGAACCTCGATTCGTGTACTCCGACACGCGCGCCACGGACGCGCACCTTCATCACGATGGCACAGCGCTACGTTCTTGGCACGCAACACCAGGAGATCACAAATATCGTCGCCAGTGGAATCCCAACGGCCTGCATGATCTTCGTCGATCGCTCCAGACGTCTCGTGACCGGCGCATCCGCGAGGAGGACGACGCCGTTCTCCACGTCGGCGCGTGTCACGTCTTCAACGACCTGGTTGTAGTCAGCAACTTTCTGATCTGCGACGAACAATCCGGACGATCTCAGTACGACCTGCTTATCAAGCAGGAATGCGGCGCCCGGCGCCATAACAAACGCAACCGGGTGCTCGGAGGCAGCTCGCCGCAGCATGTTCGCAGTCTCCGGAGACAATCGGAGTTCGGACAGAGACGGTTTAACATTTGCTCGACATCAATCGCGCACGCTCGGGTCTGTGAGGGGGGAGGACGGCGCCGCTATGACGAGCCTACACGGGCACGCAGCCGGAAACGGCGGACACGGCCAAGGGGAGTCTACGGCTGCGACCGGTCCTCTCCTACTCGGAGAACACTCCAGCTGGGCCTTTGTCGCGATACAGCCGACGCCATTCGTCTAACAGGACCTGATCTGGGACATATAGAACGGCTGCGTTTTGAGCTCGTGTGTCATTAAAAAATACGAGCCATTGAGCGATCAGGGCCGCGAATTCTGGCGGGGCCGTTCGACACGCGTCAATGATCGCCGATATGGACGTCGTATCCTGGAGCAGGGCCAACCCTCTCGCGGCCATAGCCTGGATGAAATAGTTCGGAGATGACAGGCCGGCCCGAAGTAATGGTAGCCCTCTCACATCGCCAGTCTCAGCCATGAAAGCTAGGTCAGCCGGAAATCCATAAATTTGTGTCTCGGCCGCACTTTCAGGCGAGGTGTTGCGTGAATAAGCCCACGCGTTGAACGCTGACGTAAGTTGCCGGCGAACCATCTGGCGCTGCATGTCGAAGGGGATCGGGAAAGGCGCGTTGTTTTCGACAGCAACTCTGGCCAAGTCGGCGAGAAAGTCCCAGTACGTCGGATCCGCGTCACCGAGCCTGACCAGAGCGCTCGCGATGATCTGTTTCGTGCGTGACCCCGCGTTGACTGCGAACTGCTGCTTGAGGGCCGGCACGGCTTGCAGAGCACGAGCCTCTACAACCTGGCGCAGGATGACTGGGCTCACCTGCCCGCGCGTTATGTCGTTGATCACTTCATCCAGGGTCTGAACCTGCTGCCGTTGGCTTGCTTCACAATGGACCTCGGTGAACAGCGGAGCGCAAAGGACGATGCCTGTTAAGAGCGTTGCCAAATTGACGCGGCGATGGGTGCGACTGGGTGTGTTCATTCCGGCGCTCACTTATGGAATTTGAGAATGAGGACCGTTCAACAGCCGTCATCGTTCGTACACCTCGCGCCGGTGTGCGATGCGCGTGACACTGATGCGCTTCGCCGCGTCGTCGATGATGTACACCACACGCCAGTCCCCGACCCGAACGCGCCACTGATCGGCGTAGCCGATCAGCTTCTTGCAACCGACCGGCCGTGGGGCCTGCCCGAGCCCGTCGATCTTGTGGATGACGCGCGCCAACACGCGGTCCGGCAACGCTTCGAGTTCCCTTCGCGCGGATGGCTTGACGTCAACGGCATACCTAGGCACGCAGCCGACCGCGTTTCACGAGGTCCGCTTTGATCGTGTCGAGCGCGGTTCCCTTTTCCTTGCGGCGGGATTCCGAGACCAACCCGTCTTCGATGTCCTCCCAGAGCGCCCGGTGCTTCTTGAGGTCAATAACCGCCGCGGTCTTGCGGCCTTTCGCGTCCGTGATGAACTTGATACCGGTCATCAGCTATGGTCCCCTCCGTTGACGAACTCCCGCCTTGTGCGCCCCACCAGTCGACCACCCCTGTATCGGGTCCGCCTCACGCTGGTGCCCGGGTGTGCCATCCCTGCTGCTGCGCGAGCGGTGGGCCACGGGTCCCGACAAACGCCGTAATCTTCGCTTACAACATGATGCGCTCGATCTCGTCGAGCGTCAGCGTATCGTTGCTCCCGTCATAGAGTTTTGTCGTCCGCGGCGATTCGTGGCAGGCGATCTGTTGCGCCTTCTCCAGCGTGCCGCCGTTCTGCAGGTAGGCGGTAATGCCGGTCGCGCGGAAGGTGTGACAGCAGGTGCTGTCGGGTACGCCGCCGGCGCTCGCCCGTCGCTTGGTCATCCGAAAGACGTCGACCTCGTGGAGCCGCCGGATGGTCAGCTGGCGTTTGCGATTGACCGCGCGAAACAGCCACCCCTTGCGATCGTCGCGCAAACCGACCGAGTACAACGTCGATGCCGGACAGGAGCAACTCCAGTTTCGCGCGCGATAGCTTGGCCACGCGCTCCGTGAGTACCGTCCGATCGAGCGCGACGATCTGCGAGACGTTGGCGACGGAGTCCTTGGGGAGGTTCGTGCTGCGGGTCGAGAGGAGGACGTTGCCCGGGGCGTCCGCCCACCGCAGATTGCTCGTCAGCGGGACTCAGACCACCGTCGCGATCTTGCTGCGGTTCAAGGCGTCACTCTGGACCACGACCGTAGGCCGTCGGTAGCCAGGTTCGGATCCGGTCGGCGGCGGCAGTTCGGCCCACCAGATCTCCCCCTGCGAAATTACCATTCTGTGCGCTCCAATGCACGCCGGCCCGCCGCGCGCACGAACGCATTCGGTTGGTCGGGCATCTCGGCGCAGACCCGGTCCATGGCTTCCGTCACTTCGTCCGGGGCGTGGCGCGCCACGTACTCCTGGACTGCCGCGCTGAACACCTCGCTCCGGGATCGCCCGGCACGCCGGGCGAAGCGCTCGACACGTCGAAAGACCTCGTCCGGGATCGACACAGCGGTCTTCATACCAAAAGTATAACCGACCGCTGGCGCGTATGACCGGCCCCCCGCACGGCTGTAGGTCGTCGTGCGGGTCCTCCTCAACTACTGCTGCCGGTCAGATCTCATTGTGCGAAGCCGGTACCCTTGGTTCAGCGGCCGCTGTTGACGAGAACTCGCCTGGGGAAAATGCAGAATGTCCGGAGACAGCTCGGATGGTTCGCCAACGTGATTGAACTTCATCGCGCCGTCTCTATCCAACAGAGGACCCCGTCACCGGCGTGAACGGAAACGTCCGAAACAGCACAACCGTCCGCGCGGAGAATCGAGACGGCCGCCATCTCCAAGGCCATCGATCACTGCACCTACTACTTCGGGACGAAGGCCAGGAACGCCCGCGGATTGTCCACCTGAATGCCGTGCAGCACTGCGTCAGTGACGCCGGCCGCCTGGAGCTGCTTCGCAAACCGCGCGACCCTGCCGTAGTCTCTGCGCGTATCGCTGGAGAGGAGCAGGCGATCCGAATAGCCGGCCTCGAGGAATCCGAGAATCAGCGCAACGCGGTTCTCATCACCCTTGGCGTCCCCTCGAATCCGATCGATGCCAACGAACGCCCCGCGGCCGGCAAGCGCCTTCATGATGTCTGGATCTCTGCCGGGCAGTGAATCCATGTGGCCGATGGCGATTCGCCGCGGGTTCACGCCAACCGCCTCGTAGACGTCGAGCTGCCGCAACGCGATATCACGCGGCACGTCCGGCCCAGTGCCGTAGTTGTTGTGCGTGAAGATTGGCAGGTTGTTCTTCACGTGTGCCTTGCCGACGGCGCGGAACACTTTCCGTTCGTCGGCTGTGAAGTCGGCCTCGGCGGGCATGTCACCGATCTCGCCGTACGCCCCGTACCGACCCGCGGCCGCCTCTTTGACCAGATGTTCAGCGATTTGATCCTCGCTCATCGCGGAGAGCTCCGCGGGGTAGGTGTTCTGAAGGTAGTAGCCGCCGCTCGCCACGACATGGAGCCCCGTCTGCCGTGAAATCTGCTTCAAGTGCTCGTAGTTCACCCCCATGTCAGGATGCCCGCCGTCCACGATGCAGACGACGCCTGTTCTCATCGCCGCTTCGACGTCGGCGATCACGGACGTGATGTCCGCTGCTGAGGGAGGAGGCAGCTTCAGCTGGCGCGTGTCGCGTGAATACACGCCGTCGAGGTGTTCGTGGAAGAGCGTCGCACCGGTGGTGAGCGCGTCCGGCGGGAGATCCTTCAGGATGGTCCTGATGATGGCACCTCGAGAAAACGTCACGCGGCTGCCGCCGGATGCCGGCGCCTGCACGGCGCCGGCGAGCCGTCGTGCGGCGGGGCTCGCCACGAAGAACCCGAGGCCTCCGCCGACACCGAGCAACGTCATCACGCGCCGGCGGCACATCTGTCGGGAGCGAGGGTCTTCCACGTCATGCCTCCTTACACTCGCGATCGTTTCCAGCATCCGTATCGCCGCCGATGCCGCACTGACAGGCGCTGGTCCTGAACCGGACGACATCTCGTTCAGATCGCGCTGCGGCGCAACGACGTGGCATTCTAGCAAGCGGTCGGCCGGTTGGCTTCGGAATCACTCCGCGCCGGGCGTCTCAAATGTCCAGGATTCGGACATCAGGCACCGTCTGTGGGTCGTCTCGAAGTTGACGCAGGCGATCGAGCGTGCGACGCTCGTCAGCCTTGGAGGTCCTGACCGATGCCGAAGGAAATTGCGGTCGTCCACCACAGGGATCGTCGCCGTGACGTCATCATGCCGTACGCGCCGGCGATCGTCGTCCGGCGCGGCAGCCTCGTCTTCCTATCGGGCATCACGGCGGCGGCCGTCTACCACAGTCATCCGCACCGCGACGAGGAGTTCGATTTACCTCCGACGATGAGGGAGCAGGCCGTGCTGTGCATGGAGAACCTCAAGAAGACGCTGGAAGCCGCAGGCGCGACGGTCACCGATCTCGTCGCCGCGACCCGCTTCCTGACCGACGTGAACGAGCAGGACGATCTCAATCGTGTGTGGGCTGACTACCTCGGCCCGCATGTGCCGGCGACGACCACCGTCGAAGTGAGCCGCCTGGCGACGCATCCCAGGTGCAAGATCGAGATCAGCGCGATCGCCGTGACCGAGGGCACCTGAGCGATACGAGGCGACGGTCGTCCCCTCACGATCCGGCCCTCACATTGGGCCCACTCGAGTTTTCGTGCACTCGGGGCTGATCATCGGTGCCGGACATCAACTGGCGACCGATTCGACGGCAACCTGTATATCGAGCAGACCACCGCCGGCATGCAGAGGTCGCGTTCAAAGAGACTGGCATCGCTGATGGCATGGTTGTATGGTTGATGGCGAACCTGCGCGTTTCGTCCATCAGCCCTCGGCAATCGGCCACGCAAGCGCCGCACTTAGGCCCTTAGGACCCTGGCGGAAATTAGGCTGCCACCTTCGCCGTCGATGCATCCCGCCGGGCTGCGTTGCTCGTCGCTTGCATACTCCCGGTATGCGCGCTCCTCACGCCTTGCCGGGCGGGCGCCTCGACGCCCAAGTTGACAGCTTAATTCCCGCCAGGGTCCTTAGCGGCCGCCGCGGTGACGGTGGGTGATGCCGGCGAGCATCAGCGCGACGGTATCGCACGCCTTGTCGCACGCGCTGGCGATGGACGCGGCGCGCGCGCGGACGCCCTCGCCGGCGAGCCGCTGCACCGCGGCCGCGCGCAGTGGGTGGGCAGGCCCGAGCAGGAGTTCGAGGACGATCACCACGGGCACCAGCGTGGAGGGAACGGCGAACACCGCGAGGATGCCGGCAACGCCGCAGCCCGCGAGCAGCAACTGCGCGCGCACGCCGGCCGGCGGCATCCGGACCGCCAGAGCTGATCCAGCCGCCTCCGCCAGCGCCATCGCGGCCACGAGCACGGTCAGGTGCTGCGGCGCGCGGCCGCCGGTGGTCTGCGCCCAGAACGACACGGCCGTGGCCGCGCCGCTGAGCAGCGCGGCCGGCAGCGTCAGTGTCAGCAACGCCCACAGGAAACCACCGGCGACTGCTGGCATGGGCGAATCGGCCGGGGCATCGGGCACGATGCGGCCGTCTATCGCCGACGGTTCCACCATCGCCCACGCGATCGCGAGACCGATCGCGCACAGCACCGTCTCGGCGATCCAGCCGGCGGCAAAGCCCCAGGTTTCGACAATCACGCCGCCGAGCAGCACGAGCCCGACCATCGCCGCGGTTTGCACGGCGCCGGTCCGCGCTTCAATTCGTTGGAAATCCTCAGGGCGACCGCGCGCCACGCACGTGTCGTAGAGCAGCGCCTGATCGGCGCCCGATCGCAAGCCGTCGCCAAGCGCGACGAGCAAGCAGGCCGCGAGCAGGCTCGGCACCCCCTGCCCCAACCAGCAGCAGATCATGCCGGCCACCTGCACCGCGGAGCCCGCGATCAGGCTGAGACGATAGCCACACCGATCGGCGAGCCAACCGGTTGGCACTTCGAGCAGCGTGATGGCGAGATCGCCCGCCGCGAGAATCGCGGCGACGAGCGCCGGGGAGACGTGGCGCTCCTCGACCCACCAGAGCAAGTACAAACCGTGCATGACGGCTTCCATGCTCGCGATCCGATAAGGGAGGTAAAGCGCGACGTTCCGGCGAAGCGAGGATCAATTGGGAGGCACGAGAAAAAGCCTAGCAGAAATCCTGCGCGGCGCGACGGATCAATGCGTCCGCGTGACGTCGGCCGCGGGCACGAGGGCGTGCCGCCGGCGCGGATCCTTCAGCGCATCGTGCATCCGCGTGACTGCCCCCTTCGTGAAGAACACCAGGGTCCCGTGATCGGTGTCATCCATAAGGTTCATGAACATGTCGCCGTTCGGCTCGTTGCCGCACGTTACCGAGGGAAACGCTGGCGTGCCGGTTTTTCGAGATCGTATCGACCAGGATGATTCCGGCGGTCGTCGTTACCGCCCATGCCGAGAACTCCGACTGGCCAACGAAATACAGATTGTCGAACACCTTGACGGGCTCGACGTACCACTGGGAGCGATCCGGAGTCGGAGGCGGCGCAGGCTGGACGGGCGCCGGAGCATTCTGTGCCTGCACAGTCGCGGGTGTCGCGCACCGGGGCTGAACACGCCCAGGTGTTCCTGGCCGGCGGCGGCTCGGGCGATCTCCACGTGAGCATCGGGGCTACCTCCCGTTTGCGCAGAAGGGCTCGCCGCGCCACCCACAACCGGGCCAGCCAGAACCGGTTTCGCAATTGCCCTCTACGAGATCCTTCAGGAAATCGGTCTTGTCGTCGTGTCCGGTCTACTATTACAGCCTGTTGATGGCGTTGCCCCCCGGCACTAGACTCGGTACTTACGTGATTGTCAGCCGGCTCGGCGCCGGCGGCATGGGCGAAGTCTACAAAGCGCGGGACGAAAGGCTCGATCGCTTCGTCGCGCTCAAAGTCCTCCACACCTCCCGGGCGGCCGATCCGAGCTTTCGCAACCGTTTCCAGCGCGAGGCACGCTCGATTGCCGCGCTCACCCATCCGAACATCGTCACGGTCCACTCCATCGAGGAACACGACGGCTCACCGTTTCTGACGATGGAGTTGATCGAGGGCAAAACCCTCGCCGAACTTGTCCGGCCGGGAGGCCTTTCGCTTCAGGCGTTCTTACAGCTTTCGATTCCGCTCGCTGGTGCCGTGGCGGCGGCACACAGGGCCGGCATCACACATCGGGATCTGAAACCGGCCAACGTGATGGTCACCACCGACGGCCGGCTCAAAATCCTGGACTTCGGGTTGGCGAAGCTCACCGAGTCGCCCGACGGCGTCGGCGGATTCGCGTCGCTGGCGACCGAGGCGCTGACCGGCCACGGGCAGTTTCTCGGGACCGTCGCGTACATGGCGCCGGAGCAGGCGGAAGGCAAGAACGTCGATCATCGCGCCGACATTTTCTCGCTCGGCATCGTTCTGTACGAGCTCGCGACCGGAAGCCGACCGTTTGCCGGCGATTCGACGGCGTCGATGATCTCGTCGCTCCTCCGCGATACGCCTGCGCCGATCAGCGAGCTGAATCCGTCGATGCCCCGGGAGCTTGAACGCCTGATCCGCCGCTGCCTGGAGAAGGATCCCGCCCATCGCCAGCAGAGCGCGCTGGACTTGAGGCATGCGTTAGAGGATCTCCGTTCAGAAGTCACGCCGAGCGTCGCGGTCCACTCGGTTGAACTGCCGGTGCAAAGCGGCCACAGACCAGCGGCCGTCTCGATCAGATCGCTGGGCCTGGCCGCGGCCATCGTTGTGCTCGGCACCGGAGATACTTCGCGTGGGCAGGATGGCGGTCGGCGCCGTCCGGCACCGACGATACCAACTCGACCACGAACGTCCCGGTCACCGTCGCGCGGTTCGAGAATCGGACGGGCGACCCGGCTCTCGACCCGATCGGGCAACTGGCAGGCGACGCGGTGGCGCAGGAGCTCCCGCATCTCGGCGACGTCATGCTGGGCAGCGGCGTCGGCTCGGTACCGATAGCGGGTTCGCGCGCGCGGCCGATGCGGCGGCACGGTACCGTGAACGGCGCCTACTACCTCGATGGACAGAACCTTCGCATCCAGGCGTCACTGTCGAGCGAGTCCGGCACGATCGTGTATGCGATCGAGCCGGCGATCGCTCCTCGCACCGATCCGGGAAAAGCCGTCGATCTGGCACAGCAACGAACGCTCGGCGCGATCGTGGCATGGCTCGATCCCGACCTCGGCCGCCTGATCCGGCCCCCTCTATACAGCGCCTATCGGGAATACAAGGCGGGTTTGGCGGTCTTTGCCGACGATCCCGTCAAAGCGATCGCGTATTCCACCCGCGCGATCGAACTGGATCCGACCTTCTTCACGGCCCGGTATCTGAACGCCTTCGCGTATCGAAACATGGGCAATCTGACAAGCGCGCGCGCGGCCGTGGAGCGCATGAGCGCGATGGCCGATCGCTGGAGCCCGGCGGAACGCGCCAAGCTGGCGTTCCTGGCGAGCACGAACGAAGGGCGCGTGACTGAGGCGTTGCGCGCGTTAAAAGAGGCGGAAGAACTGGAGCCCGCCGATCTGTCGACGAACTACTTGATCGGCCTTTATTGTGTGCGCCTCAACCGGCCGCAGGAGGCGATCGACCAGTACAACAAGGTCAACGCCGACGCGTGGAACGAGGTGACGGTTGGCACGTGGCGGTACGCGCGGCTGGCCACGGCCAATCATCTGCTTGGCCGGCACGACGAAGAACTGCGCGTGGCCACCATCGCCAGAACGCTTTTCCCCACGTCGTTCGTCAGCCGAACCGACGAACTGACCGCGCTGGCCGCGCTCGGCCGCACGGACAACCTTGGCAGGGCAGTGGATGAGACGCTGGCGATTGCCGTCTCTGCCTCGGGGACCCCGGGCGGGTCGATTCGAGCGGCCGCCGAAGACTTGCGGGCACACGGGCGCCCAGTCGAATCGATTGCGCTGGCCAGGCGAGCCGTCGCGTGGTACCGCGCCCGGCCGGCTGATTTCCTGACGGCGGCTCCAAATCGTTTCGCGCTGGCGATGAGCCTGTACGTCGCAGAAGAGTGGGCCGACGCCGGAGCGATCGCCTCGGCACTGATCAAGGAGCAGCCGGGAAGTTCCGCGTACAACGCGTTGGCAGGAGCCATCGCCGCGCGCACGGGCGACCGCGCCACGGCGATGCAGCGCTCCGCAGCACTCAGCCAACTCCCGTCTGAACCCGATGGCACCGTCGAACTTCGCCGCGCCCAACTGGCAGCGCTCCTCGGGCAACGTGAGCAAGCCGTGGAGTTGCTGCGCGACGCCTTTGCCCGCGGCCTCTCCATGTCGACCGGCCTCCATCGACAGATGGACCTCGAACCGCTGCGCGGCTTCGCGCCGTTCGATGACCTGATGAGACCAAAGGGCTAGATCCTGTTCCCTACTGAGAAGTCCCTTCGTGTGGTGACAGTTGATGTTGCGGGCAGCCCTGCGTAGGCTTCCCGGTCATGGTTTCAGTGCTGCGCTCACTCCTGCTGATCCTCCGAACGTCGGCGCGTTCGCGCGCAGCGCTCCACCTCGAAATCCTGGCGTTGCGGCATCAGCTTGACGTGCTGCAGCGCATGCGACCGCGGCGAGTCCAGCTCGCGAGAACGGACCGGTGGCTCTGGGTCATGTTGGCGCGCTTCTGGTCCGGATGACGAACAGCCCTGGTCCTCGTGAAGCCGGAGACCGTCATCGCCTGGCACCGTCACGTCAGGGCTTCCGCCTCTGGTGGACGCCTTCGCTGGCCTCGACGACAGCGGTGTCGAACGCGCCAGGCGCCAGAGCCAGTTCGGCGCGAACCTGGGTCAGGCGCAATTCCACAAATACCGATGGGAGCCAGTTGCGCCGACCGCCGCGGCTGCTGTCTCTGGCAGAAGCCCCTCGGCACATCCAGGATCGTGCCGTCGGGCGAACGTCAACAGCAGATCGAGAGACTGGCGAGATCATCCGTGGCTTGGGGACGCTGTAGACGTGGAACGTCGTGTCGCCTGGGACGTCGCCATTTCCAGTGGACCGCTTCTCTTTCGGATGGCCCGATACGATCCTGCGCTGGTACCGCCTGCTGATGGCCGCCAAGAAGTACGACGGCTCGGCGAAGCGCCGGCCTGGTCGAACGACACCGAGCCGGACCCCGCCGCTGGCGAGGACTGGTCCGGTACGTCGTCTTCTTCGTCATGAAGCTCAATTCCCGCACCATCGAGAGCACCGGCATCACGAGTCACTCCCACGAACCGTGGATGACACAAATGGGACGCAACCTGACCGACCCTGACGAATGGTTCCTCCGCGACGTGCACCATTTGATTCTCGACCGAGATCCGCTGTACACAGCCGCCTTTCGGAACCTGCTGCTGGACAGCGGCTTGACAGCGGCGTGACGCTCGTGCGCCTGCCGGGCGCTGGTTGGTGTAGGAGGGTCTGGATTAGCCTGGGCTCACGCGCACCGGCTAACTTCCTTCCGATAGCCGCGGGCGAAGTTCGCCCAGAACCGTGGGAGACGATCGCTCCGATGGATGGCGCGTAGCGTGAGGACGGCCTCCAGTCCTTCGGGCCGCCACCGCTGGCCGGCACCATTCGTCCTCATCTTGATCACGGACTTACACGCGCCCTCCGTCACGCCACTCCCCAGCGGCAGGCCGAGGGCGCGGAGTCGTGCGTACTTCATCAGGTATGCGTTGTTCTCGAGGTACGTCAGGTGTGGGTCCAACTGCTTGACGAGTGGGAGGTCGCCGCAGGTGAGGGCATCGGCGTGCAGGTCACGGACGGTGGCGCGAATTCGATAGATGGCGTGGTCCTCTCGGTCGAGCCGTTCGTTCCAGTAGGACAAGCAGTCCCCGCGCGCGGTCACGTCGGGCTCCACGCTGCGCAGGATCTCGGCCAGTCGTTCGTTCAGATGGTACCGGTCGATCGCCGTGTAGTACTTCGTGACCTGTGGCGCGGCCGAGAGGGCCGTCGTGAGGAGCGTCCACAACTCCGGCGCGCCGTCCTGGATGACCCCGACCGTCAGCGCGGGCGCGTGCGTGAGCGCGTGGTGGAGATCGGCAATCAAGGGGCCGACGACCCGCTCCTGCGGGGACTCGTGCGCAGCGGCGGTATAGAAGCGCGTCCCCAGTTCGTCACCGTGGTCGTCGTGGAAGGTGATCGTCCCGACATGGGCCATACGGTAGTTGACGTTGACCGGATCCGGCGCCTTCCGTTCGTACGGCGAGCGTCGTGGCTTGCGGCGCGTGGCGGGCGCCTCCCCGGGAGGGAGTGATTCCTCCATCGGTACGGAGGTGCGGTCGAGCCCGAGCGACACGGCGACGGCGCCGTCGGGAACCGTTTCCGCGCGCCGCAGGCGCCGCTCGATGCGCGGCGCCACGCGACGGGCGTCGGTCCCGATGGATTTCGCCATTCGTTCCAACGTGCTCCGCGAGGGGGGCGACCGGTGGTCCGCCTTCATATCCTCCTCGCAACTGAGCATGTGGTCCTTCGCATAGCCCAACGCGATCCCGAAGCCGAGCGCTGGCGTGCCGTGCTCGACCAAGCCCGCCTCAAGTTCGAGGGGCACGATCGTCGGGCCATTGCGGATCCCCATCTCCCGGTAGGTCCACCGTTCGATCTCAAGGGCCCCGCGCAGAGCGTGAAGTACGTCACCGTCCCCGGCTGGTGCTGCTGGTAGATGACGCCGTCCACCTCGACCTGCTCGCCGTGGCGATCCGCGATCGCCTCCAAGTCGTCCCGGAGGAATAGTCGCGTGGCCTCATTCGTCAGCTCCAAGGCCGTGACTTCACGCGCCTCGAAGCTGGCATCAGCACCCACCTTGGCGTCCACCGCCTTACGCAGCGCGCGCGTCACCCCCTGCGCAGGCTCGTGTACCGTCTGCTTGTACTGGACCGGAAACTCATGCAATCTACCCAAGGCGCCTCCTTTGGCTACGCTTCGCTACCAGGTTTGATCACCTGAAGCGTACCAAGGGCGGCGTCACGTTACACCCTCAAATCCATTTAAGTTGTTGTCTCCACACCAGATCCAGACCCCCTCACGCCGCCCAACTCCGCGTGGTCGATCAGGAGCGTCCGAGCCTACCTGACGGCAACTCGCGCAGGGAGATACAGAGTGTCCGTGGGCACAGCTGGGCGGGCTTCCGGGCTCGACCCGCGCAATTAGTCCGAGGCAGCTCCCGACGGATCATGACTATGCCGTATCGACCCGCGAATATCAGACTGATCAACCGTCGCTATCGCGTCTCGGCCACCACCCATGCTGCGTAAACTCGAATCGGGGCAGACCGTTGGACCCAGCCGTCTGCGCCGGCCTCGACGAGTGAGAGGATGAAGAGATCGAACAGAACCAGCTGACTTGACAAGGTCGTTCCATATCAGCATTTCGCCACGTGCGCGCGCCACACCATCGTGATCAGCTGTTCCACGCCATCGTGATCACTCATTGCACTAACCCGCTTCGCGGGGGGCCGTAATCCCAGCAGCCGGTTGCAACCGGCGCGTCCTCGCCCTTTTCCCGATCCCTTTCTCGTACGCTCTCGCGTCAAGGCCGGAATTCACCGGCCCTTTCACACGGGAGCACGCCATGACTTCTCTTCGTCAGCGCATGGTCGAGGACATGCAGATTCGCAATCTCTCACGCCAGACGCAGGTGTCGTACCTGGGCCACGTGGCACGATTCGCCCGTTACTTTCATCAGTCGCCGGAGCAGCTCGGCGCGGACGACGTGCGCCGCTACCAACTCCATTTGATCAACGACAAACACCTGGCACCGACCTCCGTCGTCGGCACGGTCGCGGCGCTCCGATTTCTCTATCAAGTCACGCTCAAGCAGGCTTGGGCGGTGGACGCGATCATTCCGCCGAAACGACCACAGACCTTGCCGATCGTGCTCAGCCCGGAGGAGGTCGTCCGTTTTCTTGGCGCCATCAACGACCTCAAGCATCGGGCTATCTTGACGACCTGTTACGCGGCGGGGCTGCGGCTCTCAGAAGTGCTGCACCTCAAGGTCGCCGACATCGACAGTCAGCGCATGGTCATCCACGTGGTCGAAGGCAAAGGGCAACGTGATCGCTACGTCATGCTCTCGCCGACGTTGCTCCTTACCTTGCGCGCCTGGTGGCGCGCGACAGGGCCAGGGTCGTGGCTGTTTCCGGGACAGCGCCCAGGTCATCCTTTGGACAAGGCGGCCGTGCAATGGGCGTGTCGCTTGGCCCGGTTCCGTAGTGGCATCGCGAAGCCACTGACTCCTCATTCTTTGAGGCATGCCTTCGCCGTACATCTTCTGGAATCCGGCGCGGATCTGCGGACGATTCAGCTGTTGCTCGGGCATCGGCAGCTCGAGACCACCTCGCGGTATCTGCGCCTCGCCACCACCAAGGTGTGCGCCACCACCAGTCCGCTCGATTTACTGCCTCGTCCACGTGTCAGCGGGTCGCCGTCACCCACGCGCTGAGGCCGCGTCGTGGATCGCCCCGCCATCGAAGTGGCGGACATCTTCCGCCGCTACGGAGAGGCCTATCGTACGCACGCGGGTCTTGCACTCTCGTCCGTGCAAGGCCGCGTGATGACCGCCATCGAGCGGTGCCGCACCGCCGCCCTGGGCGGGCACATGGAGCAGTGTGATCAGTGCGGTCACACGCGCGTGTGGTTCAACTCCTGCCGAAACCGGCACTGTCCGCGCTGTCAATCACTGGCCCGCGCCGCGTGGATCCATGATCGCGAGACCGACCTGCTCGACTGCCAGTACTTCCACGTAGTCTTCACCGTCCCTGCGGAGGTCGCGGCGATCGCGTACCAGAACAAATCCGTGGTGTACGGCCTCCTCTTCCACGCGGCCGCTGAGACCCTTCGGACCATCGCCGCTGACCCGCAACATCTGGGCGCGCAGATCGGATTCTTCGCCGTGCTGCACACGTGGGGTCAGACGCTGGTCTTCCATCCGCATCTCCATTGTGTGGTCCCCGGCGGCGGCCTCTCGATAGATGGGACCCGCTGGGTGTCCTGTCGCCCGGGCTTCTTTCTCCCGGTCCGCGTGCTGTCACGCCTCTTCCGTCGCCTGTTGCTCGGCGCCTTGCACGACGCGTTCGACGCGGGGCAACTCCGGTTCTCCGGATCGCTTCAGGCCCTGTCGCAGCCGCACATGTTTGCTGCTCATGTGCAGCCGACGCGGCAGACGGAGTGGGTCGTCTACGCGAAACCGCCCTTTGCCGGTCCCCAACAAGTGCTGGACTACGTCGGCCGCTACACCCATCGAATCGCCATCTCCAACCATCGACTGCTCGATATCGACGACGGTCAGGTCCGGTTCCAGTACAAGGATTACCGCGCAGCGTCCCAGAAGACGCTGACGCTGGCTGCGACGGAATTCATCCGGCGGTTTCTCTTGCACGTGTTACCGCGGGGCTTCCATCGGATTCGGTACTACGGCTTGCTCGGCAATCGGCATCGGATCGCCAAGCTGGCCCAATGCCGGGAACTGCTCGGCGTCACGGTGCCGGACACGATCGCGCCCGCTTCTCCGGCATCGCAGGACTATCGCGATCGCTACGAGGCTCTCACCGGGATTTCCTTGCGCACGTGCCCGGTCTGTGGCGCCGGCCGCATGCTCGTCATCGAGCCGATGCTGCAAGTGCCCATGGGCCCGAGTCTCACCGACACCTCCTGATGTGTCCTCTCTCGACCCGCACACCGCGTCCATCAATGCGCGCCGGCGGCGTCATGAGACGCGTGTCGGCTTTGCCGCATCAGGACGCGCCGCGCCCCACACTCAGGCCGTGCGTGGTCGTCATTCTGCGTCGGAACATCACGATGACCGCCGCCGAACGGCATCCCATGTCCACCGATCTCCGCCGGTGCCCCTTCGTGTGGCAACCCCACCGCCGATTCAATCCCCATAGCCAGCGCCCGTGCACGCGGGTTAGTGCAACCCAGTTTTAGATTACCGGCGCGGCGTGCCGACGATTTCGATCCTCGTGCCGCACCTGTGCGCCGCGCCGCTGATCTAAAACTGCTCTGCATTCCACCGCATCGTGATCACCCGTTCCACGCCTCGTGATCAGCGGTCGGGCAACGCTGGGCATCGGGTTCTGCCATCGTGTCTTTGGGGAGATTCCCAAGGAGTGCGATGGCCACGGAACGACTGCTCATGCGACACATTCGAGAGATCTTGCGGTTGAAATGGACGTTACGCCGGAGCCATCGGGACACGGCCCGGAGTCTGGGAATCAGTGCGGGCGCGGTCGCCTCGGTGATGACCCGGGCCAAGGCGATGGTGCTCACCTGGGACGCGGTCGGCACGCTCAGCGACGACGCGCTCGAGCGGACGCTGTACGGGCCGAAGCTGGCGCTGACGGTCGCCAGGCCGGGTCCGGATCTGGTCTGGATGCACACCGAGCTGCGGCGACCGGGGGTGACGCTGGAGCTGCTCCATTTGGAGTATCTGGCCGCCCATCCCGACGGGTATCGGTATTCGGCGTTTTGCGGGCACTACCGGCGCTGGCTGGCGCAGCAACGCACCTCGATGCGCCAGGTCCACACGGCGGGCGAGAAGACGTTTGTCGATTACGCGGGGCAACGGCCGTCGCTGGTCGACGCGGGGACCGGCGAGATCGTCGCGGTCGAACTCTTCGTCGCCGTGCTTGGCGCCTCCAACTACACGCCGAGGCCACCTTCACCGTGTCCTTTCGGTACGCCTGCGTGATCGTGGCTGTCGCTGGGACCGGGAGGGT
>JBDTVS010000131.1:0-7546 GCA_040007095.1 Acidobacteriota bacterium | reverse complement strand
CCGCGCTGTTGCCGTACTTGTCGCTGATGTACTTGATGAACAGCATGAACAGGACATAGTCCTTGTACTGACTGGCGTCCATGCCGCCGCGCAGCTCGTCGCACGAGGCCCAGATCGAGGCGTAGAGGTCAGATTTCTTGATGGCCATGGATCAATCGAGTAAGTAGACACGCCGGGTCAACATCGTTGGGTCGCAATAGTAGCCAGTCGAATCGCAACGACCCAGCCTACTTCCAGTCGAGAGCCCAGCAGGAGATCCGAGCGCGGCGCCAATGCCAACTCAACGAGCGCCCTGGCTGGAGTTGCAGCTGCGGTGCATCGGTTGAGCGTTCAGAAAACCGCTGTGATGCTACCGCATCCGCCGATGGCGTGATGGTGACCGCGTGAAGCGTCGTGATGTCAATGGCTCGAGCACCCTGCACCGGACCTGACTGAGGCCGACCCACCGTCGCGACACTTCGTCGCCGGCTGGTCTATACTCGTGGTATATATCTGGAGCCACGATGACGACCATCGCCAAACTCTTCAAGAACGGACGAAGCCAGGCCGTGCGTCTGCCGCGCGAGTTCAGGTTCGAAGGAGATCGGGTGAGAGTCCGCCGTGCCGGACGGGGGATACTCGTAGAACCGATGTTCACGGACGTCTCGGCGTGGTTTGCCGAGTTGGATCGCCTGGCTTCCGAGCCCTTCATGCCGGAAGGGCGACGGCAACCGCCCGCGCCCCCGCGAGACGTCTTCGATGACGACGTACCTGCTTGATACGAACGCGTGCATCGCGTTGATCAACGGGACCGAAGCCAACGTGCGTAGGCGATTCCAGCACGCGGTCGCCCGAGGTAACGTGATCCTGCTTTCCTCGATCGTAGGGTTCGAACTCTGGTACGGCGTCGTGAAGAGCCAGCGGAAGGACAGCAACACGCACCGCCTCGAAGCGTTCTTTGCCGGGCCCTTCGAATGGACGCTTTTCGACGAAGACGACGCGCGCGCCGCTGGAACGGTTCGTGCTGAACTCGAAGCCGTTGGCAAGCCGATCGGGGCCTACGACATCCTGCTCGCTGGTCAAGCGCGACAACGTGGTGCGACGCTCGTGACGTCCAACACCAAGGAGTTCGCGCGGGTGGCCGGACTGAACTGGGAAGACTGGGCGGCGTCCCGGCGCTGATTTCATTACAGGTCCAAGCCCGATCGCAGACCTCCGCGGACGCGCCTCTCGCTCGAAGATCCTGGCCAACGCTTCTCCTGCCAATCGCCGGCGCAGTTGGTCGTCATTCAGGCGATGACGAGGCGCAAGCAACCCGCCACACTTCTCGATGGTGGATGACAATATCGACACCTGCGCTGCGTGCCGCCGCCGTGTGCCCATCGCCGGCGGCGACAGAGTAGTAGGCGGGACCGCTCGTGTCGATTCCCAAAACGCAGAACACTCGCTTACCCTCCCATTTCAGTCGGCCGTACGAAAGCCGCCCGAGCCTGCCAGTCGACATTCGTCACCGCCCAACTCTCGCCGGCCAGGAGCAGGACCGGTAGTCGATCCTCCTCGCCTGTGCCTCGCTGATCAGCGTTCATCGGCAAGGTTCAATCCGCGAGTAAGCGCCTCGGCCTTGGAAACCTGCCATGTGCTCGCGAGCCGATCGAGCGTGTCAGCAGTCTCGACGTCCAACACGTACGTCGACTTCACCATAGGTGTGGCCATACCTGATTGTATGCCCCTCCTGGCAGGCTGCTGAAAAACGCCGCCTGAAGTGAAAAGGCAGAACTGAGAAGTAAGAAGTTCGAACAAATCTGGCGTGATTCTGCACTTCTGACTCTTGAGTTCTCACTTTTCAGTTCAGGTTGCTGGCTTTTTCAGCAACCTGCTGGCAGCCGTGGTGAAAGCCAGTCACGGCACCGAGGCGGCCGATGCGCCCCGATCGCAGGGCGCGACACGCGAGAATACCGGGAGTATTTGACCGCCCAGGCGCTGCCTTGGGAACCGGACCACGCAGACGGCAGAAGAAGAAGGGACAGCTCCGGTGCTCACCCTCGACCGATGAGCGGCATCTTCGTGGCCATCACGGTCATGAACTGCACGTTGGCGTCGAGCGGCAGCTTCGCCATGAAGATCACCGCGTCCGCGACGTGGTCGAGGTCCAGCCGCGGCTCGACCGCCATCGACCCGTCGGCTTGCAGCACACCGGTGGCCATCGCTTCGGTCATCGAGGTGGCGGCGTTGCCGATGTCGATCTGACCGCAGGCGATGTCGTAGCGGCGCCCATCGAGCGACGTCGACTTGGTGAGCCCGGTGATCGCGTGCTTGGTCGCGCTGTACGGTGCCGAGTTCGGCCGCGGGCTGTGCGCCGAGATCGACCCGTTGTTGATGATGCGTCCGCCTCGCGGCTGCTGCGCCTTCATGATCTTGAACGCTTCCTGCGTGCAGAAGAAAGCGCCTGTCAGGTTCACGCCGACAACGGCGGCCCATTGTTCAGGTGTGAGATCCTCGAGCGCGACCGCCGGCGCCCCCGTGCCGGCGTTGTTGAACAGCAGGTCGAGCCGCCCGAACGATTCGAGCGTTCGTGCGAACAGCGCGCGGACCGACTGCGGATCGCTCACGTCGGTCGGCACCACCAGCGTCCTCGATCCGCTCGCTTCACCCGCGCGGGCGGTGTCTTCCAGACGCTCCTGGCGCCGTCCCGCCAGCACGACGGCGTACCCCTCGCGCAGCAACGCGAGCGCCACGTGCTGTCCTATCCCCGAGCCCGCGCCGGTGACGATGGCCACCATCAGGCGCACATCTTATCAGCCTCCGGCGAGTCCGGCCGTGCAGCGAGGCGACGACCAACAGCCAGCAGCCGGTCAGTGTCTCTCGGACGGCGAACGCTCCCGCAATCGGCGCGCCGCACATCCAGCTCAAGGCGCAGCTTAACAGCCGTTCCGAAATTCGAGTCACCGCTCGGGCCAGCAATAGGCCGCTACCGCGAACCGCTCGACGCCGCGGGAACCGGTCGCTTCAGGATCCGTCGGTGGGATGCGACAGGTCCGCGACCTGCCGCGGATTCTGGCCTTGCGCGGCGGGTTCCCTTCTGTCGCACGAGACGCGGCGCTCGCAAGGTTCGCGTCGCGACCGGTTCCTGCCCTCTTGTGTGGAGCGAATGTGCGAACGGCATGACGCTCTAAGGCGCTTGCTGTCGATTGAACACGAGGACGGCGCTGGTGCTCCCCGTCCGCCGGATGGTCAGCACCTTCCCGTCGCCGGACACGGTCAGCTTCGCCTGCATGACCTCTCGTCCGGCCTTCTGTAGCGTCGCGCCGATGGTGCTGTCATCGACTCGGGTGATGGTGATGGCATCCGCTCCGCTCGGGATCCCTGTTCCCGTCATTGGATAGTACCGACCATCGAATCGGGCGGAGTACGCGTAC
This sequence comes from Acidobacteriota bacterium, assembly GCA_040007095.1. Taxonomy (GTDB): domain Bacteria; phylum Acidobacteriota; class Vicinamibacteria; order Vicinamibacterales; family CAVVIG01; genus JBDTVS01. Next base: position 4,151 of record JBDTVS010000131.1, on the reverse strand, counting down.
TTCCCGCGGCTGCCGGCGGCATCGACGCTCTCGATGGTGCTCTTCTGGCCATCCCCGAACGCTTCGTACGTGCGAGTCTGACTCGTCAGCCGCTGGCCTGATTCGAACGTCGACTTGGCCGCGTCGAGCACCCAGGTGCCGATAAAGCGGCTCGCCTGGGCGGGCGCGACCCCGGTCGTCTGCGGCACGGCGGGAACTGGCTGAGCGAACCAGCACTGCGCCAGCAGTGTGAACCATACGGCCAGAACGGCTCTCATCCGACCCTCCCCTCGTGGACGCGTGAACGGGACGCCTGCGGGACCTCCCGTGGCGTCCAACGGCACCGGTCGCAATGCCCGCCACCGAACCGGTGTGCTACGCGGTGATCCCGGAACCGCTGGTTGATTCTCCCACGCCGTCAGGCTGAAACTGATCCACGAACGGCCGGCGCGTTGATCGCGGGTCGAGCCGCGACTAAGATTGTGTGCCGAACTGAGGGCCCGTCAGGAAATAGGTCAGTCAGTTGTTTCCTGACGAGGCCCGGTCGACCTAGAGGAAGGACGCGGATTCAAGATGAGTGTGCCGTCTGTCACCACTTCGACGTTGCAGAGCGACCGTCAACGCATGGAAGACGTGGGCTTCATGACGTGCATGACGCTCGTGTGGCTTGGCAACTACGCGCAGACTGGCCATTTTGGCGGGCCGCTGGCCTACACGCCGTTCAACGTGGTCACCCATCTTGCCGGACCCGAACGGGGCGGCCTTCGTTACGATTACCGCCGGCCCAAGCATCCCTACAGCGACAAGTTCATGCTCGCGGCCGGTCATTGCGCACCGACCTGCTATGCGCTGTGGATGATCATGGGCGAAGCGCTCTCCCGCAGGTTTCAGGCGACGGGGGATCGCCGATACTACGTCGCCCCGGATGTGGCGATGTTGTCGGTCGATGCTTTGGGGTTCCGGCGCGGCGCGGGCGCCCTCAAGAATCTTCTGGCTGATTGCGGGCTCGCCGATCACGAACGGTTTGCGCAGGCGAAGGGCCGGGGCATCCGCGCGCTGTCCGGGCACATCGAGTCCACCGACGTCACCAACGATGTCAACGGCGGGCCCTCCGGCGTGGGCATCGCCACGGCCGCTGGTAAAGCCGCATTCTGGGACGTCGTCGGCGCGCCGATGGGCCGGCCGAAAATCGTCGCGTTCGAGGGCGAGTTCGCCATGTGCGCCGGCCACGCGCAGGAGCTCAAGACCCAGGCGATCGCACTGCAGACCGGCAAGCGCCTTCGCGTGTTTTTCTCGGACAACAACGCGGGCATCGACGATGCGCTGATTGGCGGCGTCGTGCACAGCAAGTTCGATGGCTACCGACTGCAGGATCAGTGGACGTCCTACGGATGGAACGTGTTCTCCGTGCCAGACGGTCACGACTACGACCAGATTCTGGGCGTGCTGAAGACCATGGAGGACTGGGATCCGACGGATCGCCGGCCGATGATCGTCTTCGGCAAGACGACGAAAGGGTATTGGCCGGCGGCGGTGGACGGCATCATCCCGGGATCGGGCAATCAAATCGTCGGCTTCCCGAGCCACCCGTTCGGATTCAAGATGAACTCGGACTACATCGTCTCGCTGGCGCGGACCTTCGAGGCACGCTACGGCGTGACGTTCGAAGGCATCGGCAACGGCGCCGTGGCCGACCAGCGCGAGCGGCTGCTCCAGTTCAAGACGAACATCGACATCGCCATGTCGGTGCTCGAGCAGAACGGTCTCGGAGAATGGCTGTCCGACCGGCTCGTCGAGCTCGGAGACGAGGTGAAGGACGAATTCCCCCTGCGTATCGACGTCACGCGCGACCCGTTCCTCGATGACCGCCTGCGCGTGGCGAATCTGCCGACCGAGGCCCGGACGGTGACGGTGAAGAACCAGGCCTCCGGGGCCGAAAAGCCGCTGAAGATCGCGCTGTTCCGCAAGGCGGGCGAGGTGGCGGGGGCTCGCCGGGGCATCTCGGAAATCATCAAGTGGCTGAACTACGTCACCGACAACCGGGCGCTGACGGTCGCGGCCGACCTCTCCGAGTCGGTCAATCTGGAGCACGGCAGCATCTGGGGACACTACGATCCCGACGAAAACCCGCTCGGCACGCGACTGAAGGCGGCCATTCAGGAAGCCGGTAACGTTTCAACCGCGATCGGACTGGTCAGTCAGAACGCGTCGGTCGATCCGGACAAGTTCGCCGGCGTCTGGGCGTTCAGCGGTACGTATGGGGCCTTTACGCCGTTGATGTATCTGCCGGCGCGCGTCTGGAGCCAGCAGAATCAGGACAGCAAGTTCCGCACCGGGGTGCTGCACATCCTGGCGGCCCATTCCGGCCCCGAGACCGCCGCCGATGCGCGAACCCATTTCGGCATCTTCTCACCGCAGGTGTGGAAGCTGTTTCCGCGCGGGCAGGTGATCAATTTGAGCTTCTGGGACTACAACGACGTCGCCGCCGGATACTTCGCCGCGGCCGAGATTGCCGCGCGCGACAAGAAGGTGGGGATCATCACGATTGAAGTCGCGCGTCCGGACTTCCCGGTCGCGGATCGCAGCACGTTCGCGGATACCGATCTCACATCCGCCGCGAAGGGTCTCTATGTGATTCGCGATTTCGCGCCAGGCCAGCCGAAGCACGGCTACGTCGTCGCACAGGGTTCGAGCGCGACCTGGAATCTGGTCAGTGTGCTGCCGCAGTTGGCCAGCGCCGGCATCAACGTGAAGGTCATCGCGGCGATCAGCGAGGAGTTGTTCGACCACCAGCCGGAAGCGTATCGACTGAAGGTGCTGCCGCCGCAAGCGCGTCAGGACCTCATGTTCGTGAGCAGCGGCACGCGCCGCATGTGGCCGTTGCGGAACGTCGGCGCCCAGGCCGACGAGTATTCGCTCACATCCGACTGGGACAATCAGTGGCTCACCGGCGGCCTCGAACCGGATGTGATCGCCGAGGCGCATCTCGACAAGGACTCGATCGTTGCCGCCGTGCGGCGGTTCGCCGAAGCCCGCTCGACGCGGCTCGAAGAGCAACGTTCATTGCTGGAGGCCCTGGGATAGAACAGCGTGCCGCATCGTACTGAGGTTCGTTGCCAACCTGAGCTTCTTTGAACCACGACGATCACGAAGGTCACAAAGAAACGCTTCTCACTTTTCAGTTCGGGCTGCTGCGTTTTTTCAGCAACCTGCTCACGGCTTCCGTTGCGGACCACCGCATCCCGGATGGCGTCTGCCCCGCAGAACCACGGCGGGTATGTCTTCGCTTCGCATGAAGCGCTGCCGCAGGAATGCTTCCGCCGCGCCTGACCCGATCCAGACAATCTTTGACGGCCCTCGACGACCCGATCGCGGAGCGCCGCGAAATCTATCGCATTCGCGACTGGCGGGTGGCGACCGGCGCCCTCCGACAAACGGTTCGCGAAGTGCTCGAGGGTTAGGACCCGTAGATGAATAACGTGTGCCATTCTGGGCGTCGAGGCGCCCGCCCGGCAAGGCGCGAGGAGCGCGCATACCGGGCGTATGCATCGCAAGGGCCATGGGAAAGGGCAATCTTGAGCCGCGGGCGAGGATGGGCCTGGCGAGAGTTCCCTGCTGATACCGCCAGTTCACACCAGTTTCGTGATGTTCAATACGGTACAGCGTGGCCGAAGAGCCGGCCGATAGCATCGACGCTGCAAATGTCGTCATTCGCTGGCCACACCCACTGACCGTCCGTGTCAGCGTGTAACTCAGGGACGTGGACCGCGGAGGATGACGCCGGAGCCCCGTGCACCAGGACGGAGTGAACCGCGACTTATGTGGATTCCGGAACAAACGCCCGCCGAAGCGATGAGCGCTCAACTCGATATCGGCACTCCGGAGGCGCTGTTGAAAACCGAGGCGTTACAACGCGCGATTTTCAACAGCGCCAACTTCTCGAGCATCGCCACCGACGCCAGGGGCGTGATCCAGATCTTCAACGTCGGCGCCGAGCGGATGCTCGGCTACGCTGCCGCGGACGTGATGAACAAGATCACCCCGGCCGACATCTCCGATCCGCAGGAGGTGATCGCACGCGCCAAGGCGCTCTCCGTCGAACTCGGCACCCCGATCTCGCCGGGCTTCGAGGCGCTGGTGTTCAAGGCCTCGCGCGGCATCGAGGACATCTA
>JBDTVS010000130.1:0-21446 GCA_040007095.1 Acidobacteriota bacterium | reverse complement strand
CAGCTTGATGATGTCCATCGTCGCCATGGCGAGGCCGGCGCCGTTCACCATGCAGCCGATGTTGCCGTCGAGATGGATGTAGTTCAGCGAGAACTTCGACGCTTCGATCTCGAGCGGATCCTCTTCGGCCAGATCCCGCAGATCGCGGATGTCGGGGTGGCGATACAACGCGTTGTCGTCGAAGTTCATCTTCGCGTCGAGGGCGAGCAGGGCGCCGTCGGCGGTGACGACCAGCGGGTTGATCTCGAGCAGCGTGGCATCGGTCGCGACAAAGGTTTCGTAGAGCGCCGTGGCCACTGTCACGAACTTGTTCACCTGCGCGCCGTCGAGGCCGATGCCGAAGCCCAACTGCCGGGCTTCGAACGGCATCAGTCCCACGCCCGGCTCGATGTGGATGGTGACGATCTGCTCGGGCGTCCTGGCGGCCACTTCCTCGATGTCCATGCCGCCCGCCGCGCTCGCCATCATCGCCGGCTTTCCCGCGGCGCGGTCGAGGACGATGCTCAAGTAGAGCTCGCGCGTCATCTGCAGGCCTTCTTCGACAAGAACCCGGGCCACGACGCGGCCGCCTGGTCCAGTCTGGTGCGTGACGAGCGTCATCCCGATCATGTCGCGGGCGAGCGTTTCGGCATCGAGGGGCGTTTTCGCCACCTTGACGCCGCCGCCTTTTCCGCGTCCGCCGGCGTGAATCTGGGCTTTGACGACTGAGAGGCCGCCGCCGAGCCGCTGCGCGATCTCGTGCGCCTCGACCGCATTGAACGCCACTTCACCACGCGGCACCGGCACACCGTGGCGCGCCAGGATCGCCTTTGCTTGATACTCGTGAATTTTCATGATGGCAAACGTTTGATGATAATCGGCGCGCGACGTGTCCGTCAACGCTCGCCGCGCGACGCCCGACGCCGCGCGGCAGCGAAAACGGTACATAAATGCACCGAAAGGAGCCTGCCTGTGTATACTCTTCGTCGCCCGGGACTCAACTCTGAAAGTCCCGGTCGATCGCAAACGACGTCTTGGGGGGTTCTCCATCTCCATCTCGGTCCCAGTCCGGGTGGTTCAGCGTCCGTTTGGCGGCCCCGCACGTCGCGACACCTGGTGGCTTCAGCCACTCGTGGTGTTCCTGCGTCTGACGACCTTCCCCGTCTACTCCGGCGGGGCGGCATTCCAGGGGAACCACTACACCTTCGGTCCGTATCTCTCACCGTTTTATTCCCCGAAATTTTCGGCGACTCGCCGCACAGTTGGTTCGGACCGAAGCCCGCCGCGTGGCCCGCGTGGCTGCCGTTCTCGCCCGCAAGGCGACCGCGTCGTGGGCGCGTTGGGGTACGAGCGGGAGCGCGGGCGCTTCAAGCTCTTTCGGGCGAACGCGATCGTCCTCGCGACCGGCGGGGTCGGCCGCGCCTACAAGATCACCAGCCGCCCTCGATCTCCACAACCTGCTGACGGTCTCCGAAGCGATCACGCGCTGCGCCCTCGAGCGCAAGGAGAGCCGCGGCGGGCACTTTCGGGACGACTACCCGGACAAGGATCCCGCCTGCGCCACCTTCAACCTCATTGTCCGCAAGGGGCGCGACGGAGAGATGGAGCTCTCCCGCGCGCCGCTTCCGGAGATGCCGGCGGAATTGAAAGCCATCATCGAGGCCAATACATGACGACCGCGACCTTCCAGATCTGGCGCGGTGGGGAACGCGGTGGAGCGCTGAGGGACTTCACGACCACGGTGACGGAGGGCATGGTCGTGCTCGAAGCCGTCCACCAGATTCAAGCCGAACAAGCCAACGACCTCGCGGTTCGCTGGAACTGCAAGGCGGGCAAGCGCGGATCGTGCTCGGCCGAGGTCAACGGCAATCCGCGCCTCATGTGCATGACCAGGCTCAACGAGCTCGACCTCACCACACCGGTCACGATCGAACCGATGCGCGCGTTTCCGCCGATCAAGGATCTCGTGACCGACGTGTCGTGGAACTACCGGGCGAAGCAGCGCATCAAGAAGTTCAAGCCGAGGGCGCCCGATGCCACCGACGGCACCTGGCGCATGCAGCAGGTCGAGCGCGCGCAGGAGTTCCGGAAGTGCATCGAATGCTTTCTGTGTCAGGACGTCTGCCACGTGCTGCGCGACCACCAGATGTTCGACGGGTTCATCGGCCCGCGCCACCTGGTTTACGCGGCGGCCCTCGAAATGAACCCGCTCGACACCGAGGACCGCACGCTCGATCTGAGGCGTCAACACGGCATCGGCTACTGCAACATCACCAAGTGCTGCACGAAGGTCTGCCCGGAAAGCATCACGATCACCGACAATGCCATTATTCCGTTGAAGGAGCGGGTGGTCGATCGGCTCTACGATCCGGTCGCGAAGCTGTTGAGAGTGTTCCGGAACGCCGGGTAGACGAGCAGGGCCTCGGTGCTTTGCAAATGACACAAAGGTGGAGGCGCCCATGGAATTCGAGATCAAGTCTCTTTCGCCGGAAGCCGTGCCCAGGGCGCTTGCCAAAGCGGAGCGCTACCGCCTGCTCAATGAGCCCGGCGAAGCCGAGAGCATCTGCCTGGATGCCCTCGCGATCGAACCGGACAATCAAGAGGCGTTGGCCATGCTGTTGCTGGCGCTGACGGAGCAGTTCGGAGACAAGGCATCGACCTCGGTTGCCGCCGCGTGGAAGACGGTCGAGCGGTTGAGCGACGACTACGAGCGCGCCTACTACACAGGCATCCTCTGCGAGCGGCGGGCGAAGGCCCAGCTCGTCCACGGCACCCCCGGCAGCGGTCCACGCACCTATGAATGGCTGCGGCAGGCGATGAGCTGGTACGAAAAGGCTGAAGCCATTCGCCCGCCCACCAACGACGACGCCATCCTCCGGTGGAATGCCTGCGCGCGGTTGATCATGCGGGATCCGCATCTCGTGCCGATGGCCGAGGAACGCGGCGAGCCACTCCTGCTCGAATAGAGTGAATGCGGTTTTCCTGGACGGTTTGCTGCTCGGTCGCGGTGCGATCGCGGTGGTGGCTTTTTGAAGTCAGGCGGATGGAATAAACTATCGCTAATGGTCACACGCTCGCGCGTCTTCAGTTCGTCAGTCGGGACGAAGCTCCTGATTGGCGGCACCGGCCTCGCACTGTTCCTGTATCTCCTGATTCACATCGGCGGCAACCTGTTGGTGTTCTTCGGCCCCGACGTCTTCAACCGCTACGCCTTCGTCCTCGAGGGCAATCCTCTGCTGCCGGTGATCGAGCTCGGACTGCTGCTGGTGTTTCTGACCCACATCTTCAAGACGATCAAGATGTTCATCGGCAACCAGCAGGCGCGACCGGTCGGGTATCAAAAGAAGAAGTCGGCGGGAGCCACCAGCCGCAAGAGCTTCGCGTCGTCGACGATGATTTTTTCGGGGTTGTGGTTGCTGGTGTTCCTCGCCATTCATGTGCCGGCGTTCCGGGAAGGGTGGGGCACGGAGTACCCGTGGCCGCCGGGCGGGCGCGATCTCTACCGCCAGGAGATGGCGGTATTCTCCAATCCGCTGATGGTGGCGTTCTACGTGCTCAGCATGCTGGTCGTCGGGTCGCATCTCTGGCACGGGGCGTCGAGCGCCATCCAGTCGCTCGGCGGCGATCATCCGCGTTGGACGCCGCGTCTGCGTGCCGTGGGCAAGATCGCGGCGGTGACTATTTCCGGGGCGTTCATCGTCATCGCCCTGTGGGCGTATTTGGTAGGGGGAGCGCGGTCATGAAGCTGGATGCTCGGGAGCCGTCCGGCCCGATCGCGGACAAATGGGACCGGCACAAGTTCGAGATGAAGCTGGTCAACCCGGCCAACAAACGCAAGTACACCATCATCGTGGTCGGGACGGGACTGGCGGGCGGATCGGCGGCGGCGTCGCTCGGCGAGCTGGGATACAACGTCCTGAACTTCTGCATTCAGGACAGCCCGCGCCGGGCGCACAGCATCGCGGCCCAGGGCGGCATCAATGCCGCCAAGAACTACCAGAATGACGGCGACAGCATCTATCGGCTGTTCTACGACACGGTGAAGGGCGGCGACTACCGATCGCGCGAGTCGAACGTCTATCGCCTGGCTCAGCTGAGCGTGAACATCATCGACCAGTGCGTAGCGCAGGGCGTGCCGTTCGCGCGCGAGTACGGCGGGCTGCTCGACAATCGATCGTTTGGCGGCGCGCAGGTCTCCCGCACGTTTTACGCGCGCGGGCAAACCGGACAGCAGCTGCTGATTGGCGCCTACCAATCGCTCATGCGCCAGGTGCACGAAAAGCGCGTCCGCCTCTTCGCGCGGCGCGAGATGCTCGACGTCGTCGTCATCGACGGCAAGGCCCGCGGCATCATCGTGCGCAACCTGATGACCGGCGAGATCGAGCGCTACGCCGGCGACGCCGTCATCCTCGCGACCGGCGGATACGGCACGGTGTACTACCTGTCGACCAACGCGGTGAACTCCAACGTCACGGCGGCGTGGCGTGCGCACAAGCGAGGCGCGCTGTTCGCCAACCCGTGCTTCACGCAAATCCATCCGACCTGCATCCCGGTCACGGGCGATCATCAATCCAAGCTCACCCTGATGAGCGAGAGCCTTCGCAACGACGGCCGCGTGTGGGTGCCCAAGCAGCAAGGCGACAAGCGCCCGCCTGAACAGATTCCCGAAGCCGAGCGCGACTACTACCTGGAACGCAAGTATCCGAGCTTCGGCAACCTCGTTCCCCGTGATGTCGCATCGCGCAATGCCAAACAGGCGTGCGACGACGGCCGCGGGGTCGGCGAGAGCGGTCTCGCGGTCTACCTGGACTTCCAGGACGCGGTCCAGCGGATCGGTCTCGAGACCATCAAAGAGAAATACGGCAACCTCTTTCAGATGTACCAGAAGATCACCGATGAGGATCCGTACAAGGTCCCGATGCGGATCTACCCCGCGATTCACTACACGATGGGCGGGCTCTGGGTGGACTACAACCTGATGAGCACGGTCCCGGGACTGCACGTGCTCGGCGAGGCGAACTTCTCCGACCATGGCGCGAATCGGCTGGGTGCGAGCGCGTTGATGCAGGGCCTGGCGGATGGCTACTTCGTGATTCCGTACACGATCGGCGACTACCTGGCGAGCAATGCCTTGCCCAAGGTCTCGACCGACCACGATGCCTTCAAGGAAGCCGCCGACACCGTGCAGAAGCGGATCAACCAGCTGCTCTCCGTGAAAGGCGGCCGCGGGATCCGCGAGATCCATCGCGCGCTCGGCCGCATCATGTGGGATGACGTCGGCATGGCTCGCACCGAAGAAAGCCTCGGCCGCGCGCTCCGCGAAATTCCCAAGCTGCGCGACGAGTTCTGGCATAACGTGTCGGTCCCGGGCACGCCGGACAACCTCAATCAGAGCCTCGAATACGCTGGACGCGTCGCCGACTACCTCGAGTTCGCGGAACTGCTGGCGCTCGATGCCCTGCAGCGTCGCGAATCGTGCGGAGGCCATTTCCGGGAGGAAAGCCAAACGCCGGACGGCGAGGCGCTACGCGACGACGAGCACTTCACCTACTCGGCGGCGTGGGAATTCACGGGTGTCGGCCGGCCGCCGGAGTTGCACAAGGAACCGCTCGAATTCCACGAAGTCCACCCGACGCAGAGAAGCTACAAGTAGGGCGGGTCGGGCGCGTGGGCTGGGGTGGGCAGGCAGGATACGCCGGCAGACCGGGTTGGCAGGGATAGCACGAGCGTCTTAGAGGGCTGATGAAACTCAATCTGAAGATCTGGCGGCAGGCAGGGCCGGCCGCCACTGGCCGTCTCGAGGATTACACGGGCCACGATATCTCGCCCGACATGTCGTTCCTCGAGATGCTCGATGTCGTCAACGAAGGGCTCATTCGACAGGGCAAGGACGCGATCGCCTTCGACTCCGATTGCCGCGAGGGCATCTGCGGCATGTGCAGCCTCGTCGTCAACGGCGTACCGCACGGGCCCGATCGCGGCACGACCGTCTGCCAGCTGCACATGCGCCGATTCAAGGATGGCGACACGATCACCATCGAACCGTGGCGGGCCAAAGCCTTCCCCGTCGTGAAGGATCTGGTCGTCGACCGGAGTGCGTTCGACCGGATCATCGCCGCCGGCGGCTACGTCTCGGTGAACGCCGGCGGCGCGCCGGACGGCAACGCCATTCTGATCTCGAAGGACGTGTCAGAAGCGGCCATGGACTCCGCCGCCTGTATCGGGTGCGGGGCCTGCGTCGCCGCCTGCAAGAACGCGTCGGCGCACCTGTTCATGAGCGCGAAAATCTCTCACCTGGCCCTCCTGCCGCAGGGCCAGGTCGAACGCCATCGCCGCGTCGTCTCCATGATCGATCAGGCCGACGCCGACGGCTTCGGCAGCTGCTCCAATGAAGGCGAATGCGAAGCGGTGTGCCCGAAAGAGATCCCCATCTCCAACATCGCGCGTATGACGCGAGAATACGTGAAGGCGGTGTTGGGAGCCAGCAGATAGCCGCGATGGTCGGCCGGATCTGCGGCCTCACGTGAGTCTTCGCGCGACGATCAGTCGCCTGTTCTGGTCGGTCGGCTGGAAACTGATCGGTCCGCCGGTCGAGCGCCTGTTCTTCACCGCTCTGCTGATACGTACGGCGAATTTCTCCAGGCTCCACTGGCTGGGCACGCCGATCCTGCAGAACGTGCTCGACTTGTGGACGCTTCAGGAAACAATTGCCGAGCTGCGCCCGGCGCTGATCGTCGAGACCGGCACCAATCGCGGCGGCTCGTCGCTGTTCTTTGCCCAACTATTCGATCTGATGGGCGGCAACGGCCGCATCGTCACCATCGACATCAAGCGACAGCATCATCTGTCACATCCGCGGATCACGTATGTGATCGGCGATTCGGGATCGCCGCAGGTTCTCGATCAAGTGACGACGATCGTCGCGGAATGCGGCGGGCCCGTGCTCGTCACCCTCGACAGCGACCATTCAAAAGCGCACGTGGCTCGTGAGATGGAGGCGTACTGCGGTTTCGTGACGCCGGGAAGCTGGATGCTCGTGCAGGACAGCAACATCGACACATTGTCCTTCTTCAAGTCGTCCAGACCCGGACCGCTCCCCGCGATTCATCAGTTCCTGACCCGACACCAGGAGTTCACCGTCGACCGCGAGCGGTGCGAACGGTTTGTCATCAGCCACCATCCTGATGGCTGGCTACGGCGGGCGCCCGCCCAAGCCCAGCGCCCCGGCGGCTGAACACCACGTTCAAACGCCGAGACCGCAGAGCCCGCGGAGAAGAACCCCAGGGACAGCCGGACCGTGGCAGTCCGCTGCCTACCCCTTTCGTCAGACGCCGATGACCGCGACCAACTCCTTGACCGACGCCGCCGACTTCTTGAATGCGGCGTCCTCGTCCGGGGTCAGCGTGATCTCGATGATCTTCTCGAGGCCGCGAGCACCCAGCTTGCACGGCACGCCCACGAACAGGTCGCGCACACCGTACTCGCCCTGCAGGAACACCGAGCAGGGCAGAATCTTCTTCTTGTCGAGCAGAATCGCCTCGATCATCTCCACGGCCGATGCACCAGGTGCGTACCAGGCGCTGGTTCCGACCAGTTCGGTGATCTCGAGCCCGCCGCGGGCCGTTCGCGCGCAGATCCGGTCGATCGTCGCCTTGTCCATCAGGTCGGTGATCGGAATGCCGGCGACGGTCGAATAGCGCGGCAGCGGAACCATCGTGTCGCCGTGCCCTCCCAGCACGAAGGCGTGGATGTTCTCGACCGACACGCTCAGCTCCTTCGCGATGAACGCGCGCATGCGCGCCGAGTCGAGCACTCCGGCCATGCCGATCACGCGCTCGCGCGGAAACTTGCTGAGCTTGAAGATGGCCTGGGCCATCGCGTCGAGCGGGTTGGCGACTGGGATGATGATGCAGTCCGGCGAGTATTTGACGACCTGCTCGGTCACCTGCTGCATGATCTTGAAATTCACGTTCAGCAGATCGTCCCGGCTCATTCCCGGCTTGCGCGGCACGCCCGACGTGATCACGACGATGTCCGAGTTGGCGCTTTCCGCGTAGTCGCTCGTGCCCATGACGCGTGCGTCAGATCCCCACACGGGACAGGCTTCCAGCATGTCGAGCGCGATCCCGGCGGCTTTCTGTTCGGCGATGTCGATCACGACGACATCCGCCAGCTGTTTGTCCGCGACACCGCGCGCTACCGTGGCTCCCACATTTCCCGCGCCGCCAACCACCGTCACTTTTCGGTTCATGAAATCAAGTCTCCCTCAGGTAGGAAATCTTCTTTAGGTCAGCTCCCCAGACCGCCTCGACGATTCACACAAATTCTGTGGAAAAGTCTGTGGAAAAGCTGGCGAGTTTACATCCCTGTGACCATCATCTGGAGTGTTTTAGCGAATTGCACTACAGCAGGGCAACGGGATGGCTCGCCGGAATTCAGTCGTCGCGAGCGAGGAATTATACTGTAGCGCAAAGATGAAAATCGTTATTGCTGATGACCTTCCCGTTTCGGCGCTCGAACTGCTCCGAAGCGAGGCGGGATGGACGATCGACGCTCGAACAGGACGATCTCGCGAGGATCTCGCGGCCGATCTGGCCGACGCCGACGCGCTGATGGTCCGAAGCGCGACCAAGGTCGACGCTGATCTGCTGGCCGCGGCATCAAATCTTCGAATCGTCGCGCGGGCCGGCACCGGCGTCGACAACGTCGACGTCGCGGCCGCCAGCGCGCGCGGCATACTGGTCGTCAACTCGCCGGGCGCCAATAGCATCAGCGTCGCCGAGCTTGCGTGCACGTTGATGCTGGCCCTCGCGCGGTCCGTCCCGGCGGCCGACAGGGCGATGAAAGACGGCCGATGGGAGAAACGCCGGTTTGTCGGGAGCGAGTTGCGCGACAAGACGCTCGGCGTCGTGGGTCTCGGACGCATCGGACAGGAGGTCGCGCATCGGGCGCGCGCGTTCGGCATGCAGATCGTGGCCCACGACCCCTATATCTCCCATGAAATCGCCGATAGCCTGGGAGCTCGCCTGCTCTCGCTCGACGATCTGTGTGCGGTGGCTGACTACGTCACGCTGCACCTCCCGTCGACGGCGGAGACGAAGCATCTCTTCAACGCACAGCGGTTCGCCTTATGCAAGCCGGGCCTTCGCATCATCAATACCGCGCGTGGAGAACTGATCGACGAGAGCGCGCTGCGTAGCGCGATCGAGTCCGGTATCGTCGCCGGCGCCGGGCTGGACGTCTTCGAGAAGGAACCGCCCAGCGATTGGTCACTCGCCAAACTTCCGGAAGTGATCGCCACACCACACATCGCCGCCTCGACAGAAGAGGCACAGGAACTGGTCGGACTCGAGACGGTCATGACCGTCCGCGACTATCTGCGTCATGGCACGGTGCGCAACGCCGTCAACTTTCCGTCGATACCGGCGAGCGCGCTGCAGCGACTGCAGCCATGGATCCGCCTCGCCGATTCCCTCGGCGCGATCGCCTCTCACATGGGCCGCGCGCGCGTCCAATCGATCGGCGTCCGCTATTACGGCGCCCTCGCCGAACTGGGATCGGCCGACGTGATCGCCGCGAGCGCGACCGCCGGCGTGCTTCGGCCGATTCTTTCGAGCGGCGTGACCATCGTGAACGCCCGTGCCGTGGCGCGGCAGCGTGCCATCGACGTCGTCGAGTCGCGGAGCACACGGCGCCGCGACTATCTCAGCCTGTTGTCGATCAAGCTGGAGACGAGCGCCGGCGATCGGTGGGTCGAGGGTACCGTCTTCGAGCCGGCGAGCCTGCGGCTGGTGGGCGTCCAGGGTGTCAGCGTCGAAGCGCCTCTGTCCGGCACCATCGTGCTGATCACGAACGACGATCAGCCGGGTGTGATCGGCAAGGTCGGTACGATTTTTGGCCGCCACGGCGTGAACATCGCGAGCTTTGCGTTGGGCCGCGGCGAACACGGCGCGATCGGCGTCGTCAACGTCGACGAAGACTCCAGTGCCATCTCGGTCTTGGATGCCGCGGTTCAGGAACTGCGACTCGTTCCGGCCATCCGCGAGGTGTGCGTCATTCGACTGACGTAGTCCACGCGGGTCGTCCAAACCACCGAGGCCACCGAGCACACCGAAGCCAAACATTTTCCCGGCGAGCTCGGTGGTTGATTCGACACCCGGAATGACTCACCTATTCCTGACGGGTATTCCTGACGGCCCTAACCGACGCAAATCCGGAGCGCGTCAGGGTGCACGCGGGCGACGAGCGTCGTGCCGCCCTGGATCGGCTCCCCGTCAACGTGGAAGATCATCGGCTCGACAGACACGATGGTGGCTTCACGCATGCGCCGAATCGAGCAGCCAGGCACGCGGGCCATCGTCCCGGTGAACAGACGCGGCGTCTGGCAGAGCGTCATCACTCTCGACCGTTCTTCCACCACGACCAGATCCAGCTGCCCGTCGTCCACGCGTGCATCGGGCGCAATCCTGGCGCCGTTTCCATACTGCACTCCGTTGGCGAAGACCACGAGGACAGCCCGCACCGTGAAACGCGTCTCTTCGGTGGTAATCGTGTACGACTCCGGCGAGTAGGAAATCAGGGCCCGTGCGGCGATGCGCAGGTAGCCGGCAAATCCCCGCCCGAGGTTGTGCGCCTGGTTGAACTGCCACGCCACGTGAGCGTCGATGCCGACGCCGGCCACGTTCACGAACAGACGGCCGCCGAGCTCGCCGACGTCCATCACTTTAGGCGTCGCCTGTATCGATCGGGCCATCGCCAGTTCCGGCCGACGGTCGACGCCCAACTCGGTCGCCAGCCCGTTACCGGATCCGGCGGCAATGATGCCGAGCGGCACGGGACCAAAGGCCAGCGCCGACGCCACTTCGTTGATGGTTCCGTCGCCGCCCCACGCGATCACCAGGCGCGCCCCCTGCCCCACCGCAATCTTCGCGAGCTCGCGTGCGTGGCCCGCGCGCTCCGTGATGAACACGTCGGCGCGCTCGCCGTGCTTCTCGATCAGCGCCGCGGCCAGGCTCGCGCGCTCGGCGATGGCTTCGCGCCGGGCGCCGCCCGAGATCGGATTGATGATGACGGCAATCGACACGCGCGTCAGCGTCTCGACAAGCGAGGGAAACCGGAGGACTGCGTCACTCGAAGAGGCGCATTTATTTCAGCGCAAGGCGAAGGACCGCGCCGCCGGTCAGGTCCGACAGCTCGACGACATCAGAGGAGATCTTCGCGACACGGTATCGGTCGGTGACCGAATCCCCTTCCTTGACAAGAAACAGCTGGCCGAACCCGGAAATGATCGCAGTGCGTGACACGCCCGCGGCGGTCACGTCTTCCGCAATCCCCGACAGTTTCACGACCGGAGGGATCGGACGCGGCACGACCGGTTCGCTCAGCGCCGGCCTCGGCGCCGGAGGGGTTGGTGGCGCGGGGACCGGCCGAGGTGTAAACGAGAACAAGTTCCGGCCCGGCTGTCGCGGCACGGCCGAAGGCCGCAGGTTTTCGTGGAGTCGAGCGATTTCTGCCGCGAGCGCTGCGCCTCGAGTGTCGAGGCGCGCGCTGCTCACGACAGGCGGCGCAACCCGCCCACGGTTTCCCAATGTCGGCGCGGCCGCCAACCACGCTGCCAGGGCCGCGGCGACCAGCACGAACGCCACGATCCGCTTGGACTTCATGACTACCGTTTGAAATCGTAGCACGGGCCGCCCGCGCGTCGACACGCCAACGCGTCGGGTGGTGAGTCAGTGTGGACTGGTCGGCCTACCACTCCAGAGGCACCGAGATGGTCGAGAAGAACCCGTCCGGGCATTGATGCGGCAGCCAAGTGTGGGTTGGTTTCACGTCAACAACGGAGTGCACCGCGCAGGAGCGAGAATGTTTTCTCGTTGATCTCGGTGGCCTCAGTGGCCTCGGTGGTGAAGTTCGTGAAACGCGGTTGAATGTGAACCACTACCCGGGCGCACCAACGCCTGACCTTCGCTCGCCAGTGTGTTATTATTCGCCGTGCATCCCGCATCGACTGGTTCTGCGGTCGATACTGTTCCTCTTCAGACCGTCGCCGTCATCCCCGCTCGATTCGGCTCTACCCGCTTCCCGGGCAAACCTCTCGCCGAGATCGAAGGGCGCCCGATGATCGAGCACGTGTATCGGCGCGTGAAACGCGCAAAAAGCGTCTCGCGCGTCATCGTCGCCACCGACGACCTGCGGATCGCGACGACGGTGATGGCCTTCGGCGGAGAGGTGAAGTTGACGCGCGCCGACCATCAGACCGGCACGGACCGGCTGGCGGAGGTCGCCTCGAAACTCCATTGCGACGTCGTGGTCAATGTCCAGGGCGACGAGCCGCTGATCGATCCTGGAGCTATCGATGAGGCAGTCGCCGGATTTACGGATCCCAGCGTGCTCATCACCACGCTCTATCGACGCATCACCGATTCAGCCGAGCTCAAGAATCCCAATATCGTGAAGATCGCCATCGACCGCGGCGGCTTTGCGCTCTATTTTTCAAGGGCCCCGATCCCCTACGTCCGCGATCCGCGCGGCGGCTGGCCGCCCATGTACCGGCATGTCGGCCTCTACGCGTACCGGCGCAGTGCGTTGCTGGTGCTGGCGTCACTCGAGCCCACCCCGCTCGAACGGGCCGAATCGCTCGAGCAGCTGCGCGCCCTCGAACACGGCATTCGGATCAAGACCGTGGAAACGGCGTACGACTCCTTCGGCGTCGATACCCCGGAGGATCTCGAACACGTCCGCCGGCTGCTGGCCGCGCCAACGCCGAGCTGACGCAGACGATGGTTCGGATCCCGTCTTTACGAACAGCGCGTGTCCGGCTTTCGCCGGATCCAGGAGCATCATGACCGACGGACGAACCACCAAGTACATTTTCGTGACCGGCGGCGTCGTCTCGTCGCTTGGCAAGGGCCTCGCCGCCGCGTCGATTGGTTGTCTGCTCGAAGGCCACGGCTACACCGTCCGGCTGCAGAAATTCGACCCGTACATCAATGTCGACCCGGGGACGATGAGCCCGTATCAGCACGGCGAAGTCTACGTCACCGACGACGGGGGCGAGACCGACCTCGACCTCGGACACTACGAGCGGTTCACGAACACCGCGACCTCTCGCAATTCGAACTGGACGACGGGGAAAATTTATCAGAGCGTCATCCAGAAGGAACGGCGCGGCGACTACCTCGGGCGCACCGTCCAGGTCATTCCTCACATCACGAACGAAATCAAAGACGCCATCCGCGCGGGGGGCGAAGGCGTCGACATCGCCCTGGTCGAGATCGGCGGGACGGTCGGCGACATCGAGAGCTTGCCCTTCCTGGAAGCGATCCGTCAGTTCCGGCAGGATGTCGGCCGCGACAACACGCTCTACGTGCACCTGACGCTGGTGCCGTTCATCGGCACCGCCGGCGAGCTCAAGACCAAGCCGACGCAGCACAGCGTGCGTGATCTGCGATCGATCGGGATCCAGCCCGATATTCTGCTCTGCCGCACCGATCGATTTCTCGATTCCGAGATCAAGCGCAAGATTGCCCTGTTCTGCGACGTGGACGAGGAGGCCGTCATCACCGCGAAGGACGTTTCGACGATCTACGAAGTGCCGCTCGTCCTCGGCGCAGAAGGGCTCGACCGCATCGTCCTCAAGCTCCTGCACCTGCCCCAGACCGAACGGCAGATGACCGCCTGGGAAGAACTGGTGGCACAGATCAAGAACCCCCAGGACGAGCTGACCATTCACGTCGTCGGCAAGTACGTCGGCTACGAGGACTCGTACAAGAGTCTCAACGAAGCGCTGTATCACGGGGGATTTTCCAACCGCGTGAAAGTCAACATCACGTGGATAGAAGCCGAGGCGCTCGAGCAGCCGGACGGTGCCGCGCTGCTCGATGCCGCCGATGGCATTCTCGTGCCTGGCGGCTTCGGCGACCGCGGCACCCGCGGCATGATGAAAGCGGCGGAAATCGCGCGCACCCGCAACATCCCCTATTTCGGCATCTGTTACGGCTTCCAGTGGGCGACGGTCGAATACGCGCGCAACGTCGCCGGACTCCCCGACGCCGACTCGACCGAGTGCAATCCGGGCACGCCGACCAAGCTGATCTACAAACTGCGCGATCTGCTCGGCGTCGACGAACTCGGCGGCACGATGCGGTTGGGGAGCTATGCCTGCGCGCTCACCCCCGGATCGCTGGCGCAGCGTATCTATGGCACCAGCGTCGTCCACGAGCGCCACCGCCATCGCTACGAATTCAACTGTCTCTACGAGCGCACGCTGACCGAACGCGGCCTCCGCATCTCCGGCCGCTCGCCCGACGGCAAGTTCGTCGAAATCGCCGAACTGCCCGGGCATCCCTGGTACGTCGCCGTGCAGTTTCATCCCGAGTTCCGCTCGAAGCCGACGCACCCGCATCCGTTGTTCGCCAGCTTCGTGGAAGCGGCCTATCGTCACAAGACTGCGGCCGTCGGCGAGCGCGCAGCGACGGAGTCGGTCGTGGGGAATCCGGCCTAGCGGCGTATTCGCGATTTCTGAACCGCAACCACGACGCCGCCACGACACCGGTCTCTCCTCTGTCTGGCACACCGCAAGCCCGCCCGAATCCAAACCAGGGCGGCGGGCGTAAATAGCCACGGAGGTCAATTCATGCAGGAAGCGGAAAACACGAAAGTCGTCCAGGACGCGTACGCCGCGTTCGGACGCGGCGACATTCCCACGTTGTTAGGCTACATGTCAGACGACGTCCTCTGGCAGCCGGTGATCGGCACGGCGAGCCACGTGCCGTTCTCCGGCGAGCGGAAGGGAAAGGCGAGCGTCGCCGAGTTCTTCAGGTTGGTAGCGGAGAACGAGGATTTCCAGCAGTTCGACCCGCGCGAGTTCGTCGCCCAGGGCGACAAGGTGGTGGCCATCGGCCACTATCGCGCGGTCACGAAACCGACGTCCAGGACCTTCGAGTCGGACTTCGTGATGGTATTCACGCTGCAGGACGGCAAGGTGACCAGGTTCCAGGAATTCAGCGACAGCTCGGGAATCAACGCCGCGTTCGCGTAAGAATCCCCCGACCGCTCGACGCTTCCGCGCCATCAAGCATCCGCGCTGTCTCCGAACCAATGTCTGAGGGGCCGCTGTGTTTGCGGCCCTTCAGTCCGTTGACGGCCTCCGAAGACCGTCTGGCGAACACGCCGGGTGTCTCACTGCACCGGATGCTCGGTTGAGGTCCGGCGTCGACCACGGCTCACACGGGGGGCCGGGCCGAAGAGGCATTCGCCGAGGCGCGCCCGACGCACGAGTCCGTCCCCGTATAATGACTCCGTGTCCCCGTTCCAGATCGCTGGTTTCACCGTCGGCCACGGCCGTCCGTTCGTGTTCATCGGCGGCCCCTGCGTCATCGAGAGCGAACAGCACGCTACCGATCTCGCGATCGAACTGGCCGCCATTGCCGCCCGGCTGAAGCTGCCATTCATTTTCAAAGCATCCTACGACAAGGCGAATCGCACGTCGGGCCGCTCATTCCGCGGCCCCGGATTGACCGAGGGGCTGCGCGTCCTGGCATCGATCAAGCGCCGCACGCAGATCCCGATCCTGACCGATATCCACGACGCCTCTCAGGCGGCGGCCGCGGCCGACGTCGCGGACGTAGTGCAAATTCCGGCGTTCTTGTGCCGTCAGACCGACCTTCTCGTCGCCGCGGCTCGGACCGGGCGCGTGGTCAACATCAAGAAGGGCCAGTTCCTCGCGCCGGCGGATATCGCACATGCGGTGGCAAAGGTGATCGATGCCGGCAACAACCGCGTGATGATCACCGAACGCGGCACGAGCTTCGGTTACAACAATCTGATCGTGGACATGCGGGCATTCCCGATCATGCGGGAGGGGGGCGTGCCGGTGGTCTTCGACGTCACCCACAGCCTGCAGCTCCCGGGCGCGGGCGACGGCGTCACGGCCGGGCTCGCGCAGTACATCGAGCCGCTGGCGTCCGCGGGTGTCGCAGCGGGCGTCGACGGTGTCTTCATAGAGGTGCACGAGGAGCCGACTCGCGCGAAAAGCGACGCTCAGAACGCCCTGCGCCTCGATCGGCTCGAGCCACTGCTGCGGCGCTTGATGGCCATCGATGCGATTGCCAAGCAGGCATCGGAGCGACAGCCCGCGTTGTGACCACACCAACGCCGCGATCACCAACGATGCCCGTTGTCCCTTCTGTCTCTTTCGCTCGAGGTTTTCCTGTGTCCTTAGTGTTCGCGGTGTTTCCATGCGCCACCATTGAGATCGACCGGCAGGGGTTTCATGGCTGATCTCGCCCTGGCCCGCAAGGTGCTCGAAACCGAAGCCGCGGCCATTCTTGCCCTGGTTGCGCGGCTCGACGACAAGTTCGAGCGCGCGGTCGAACTGCTCCGCGACTGCCGCGGACGCGTGGTCCTCACCGGCATGGGCAAGTCCGGAATCATTTGCCAGAAGATTGCGGCGACGTTGACGAGCACCGGCACGCCGGCGCTGTTTCTCCATCCCGCGGAAGCCATCCATGGCGACATCGGCGTCGTGCAGCCAGACGACGTGGTGGTGGCGCTGTCATACAGCGGGGAGACCGACGAGATTCTCCGCCTGCTCGAATCGATCCGCCGCCTCGGCGTGAAGCTGATGGTCATCAGCGGCGCGCCGCGTTCGTCGCTGGCGCTGGCGGCCGACGTCGCGCTCGACTGCAGCGTCACGGAGGAGGCTTGCCCGCTGAATCTCGCGCCGACCGCCAGCACCACGGCGGCGCTGGCGATCGGGGATGCGCTGGCGATGACGCTCCTCGTCGAGAAAGGGTTTCGTGAGGAGGACTTCGCGAGCCTGCACCCTGGCGGCAGGCTCGGCAAGCGCCTGATGCGGATTGAGAGCCTGATGAGCGGCGGCACCTCCCGCCCCATCGTCCACCGCGACACCCCGATGCGCGACGTCATCTACGAAATGACGAGCAAGGCGCTCGGGATGACCTGCGTCGTCGACGAGGCGGACGCGCTGATTGGCATCATCACCGATGGCGACCTGCGCAGGCACATGGACCAGACGTCGGACGACATCCGCCAACTGACCGCCGCAGCGGTCATGACGCGCGATCCGGTCACGGTTCCGCCGACGATGCTCGCCGCCGAAGCGTTGAATATCATGGAAGGACGCAAGATCACGTCGCTGGTGGTAGTGGAAGAGCCCGGGAAGCGCGTCTCGGGTGTCGTGCACCTGCACGATCTGTGGCGAACGGAAATGATTTGAGCCTGGTCCCGTTGACGATGTCTGACGACGTTCGACGCCGTGCGTCGCTCATCACGCTGATTCTGTTCGATGTTGACGGCGTCCTGACCGACGGGAAGATCCTGATGCACCCGGACGGCACCGAAAGCAAGCAGTTCGACATCAAGGACGGGACCGGCCTCGTGTGGGCGCAGCGCGCGGGGTTGAAGGTCGGGATGTTGTCGGCACGCTCGTCCGCGGCGACTGCTCAGCGGGCGGCGCAGCTTGGCATCACGATCGTTCAGCAAGGCGTACCGAGCAAACTGCGTGCGTACGACGACATCCTCCGCCAGCAGGCCCTGAGCGATGCCGAGGTCGCCTATATGGGCGACGATGTCCTGGACCTGCCGGTGATCGGGCGCGCCGGATTGTCCGCCTCTCCGGCCGACGGCGTCGACGAGGTGCGCGCCCGTGTGCACTACGTCAGCCGCGCGCGGGGCGGTCACGGCGCCGCTCGCGAGTTCATCGAGATCATCCTGAAGGCCCAGGATCGATGGGAGCGGCTGCTCGTCCATGAGTGACTACGCCACGCTGCTGACCGCGCTGGTCGCGCTCCTGGTGGGTCTGACCGTGGGCAAGGCCTGGGAACGCTACAAGCTGCGCGACGGCAAGTGGTTCGACCGCCGCCGCAGCCGGGAGTCCCCGCACTATCTGGTCGGGCTCAACTTCCTGGTCGCCAGCCAGATCGATCTCGCCGTCGAAGAGCTGTCGAAAGCCGCCAGCCTCAATCCCGACGCGCTCGACGTGCACATGATCCTCGGCAACTTGTTCCGCGAGAAAGGGCAGGTGGGCAAGGCCATCACGGTGCACCAGAATCTTCTGCAGCGGCCGACGTTGACGAAGCTGGAGCACGCGCACGTCCTGCTGTGCCTTGGGCTCGACTACAAGCGCGGCGGGTTCGTGGATCGCGCGCTCGAGGCGTTCAACGAAGTGTTACGGCTGGATCCGAAGAACGAATATGCGCTCGTCAACGTGCAGAAACTGCACGAGGATCAACACCAGTGGTCCGAGGCATTCGACACGCGCCAGCGGCTGGCCAAGCTCACCGATTCGGATGCCCGGCCGAAGAACGAGGCGATTCTCGCGTTTCTCGAGAACGAGATCGGCCTCGAGGCGATCCGTCGCCGCGACTATCACGAAGCGGGCCGGCGCTTCGAAAGCGCCATCAACCAGGACGCCCGCGCGGTACCGGCGTACTTGAACCTTGGCGACGTGTCGCTGCTCGAGGGGAACGAGCGAGCGGCCGCCGCGATTTGGGAAAAGCTGGTCGACGTGGCCCCGGACCGTGCCTATCTCGCATTCGATCGGCTCGAGGCGCTGGCAATCCGGGCCGGCACGCCGGAACGCTTTACGCGCCTCTGCCGGCGTCTGATCGACGCCAACCCCCAGGACTGGCGCGCCCGGCTCGCCCTCTCACGGCACCTGGCAGCCAGCGGCCGCCCCCGCGAGGCGCTCGACCTGCAGTTCGCGGCGCTGGTCCAGAACCCGCATGCGTTGGGGATTCATCAAGCGATCTGGCGGGCGCTCGGCCAGCTGGGCCACGAGCCCGCACTGGTGGATCGCTACACCGAGCTCACACGCCATGCCGTCTTCTACCTGGATCCGCACGTCTGCATGCGCTGTCGCTATCGCAGCACCGAACTGCTCTGGCAATGTCCGCACTGTCACGACTGGAATACGTTCGTCGAAGAACGCATCGCGCCCGCTCAGGATCATACGGAGGTGGAGGCCTGAACGGCGGCCGCGGCGGATGGTGGATCGATCAGGGGCAAGCGGACCACGAACAGGCTGCCGACGCCCGCCGGGTTGTCTTCGACGGTGACCACGCCGCCGTGCTGGTGCGTAATCCATCTCACGATTGGCAGCCCGAGTCCGGCGCCTGAGCCATCCGAGCGCGCCGGATCCAACCGAACGAAACGGTCGAACACCCGCTGCCGGTCCGCTTTGGGAATACCGCAACCAGTGTCGGCGACAGCGATGGTGGCATGCCGGCGATCAGTGTCGAGCGACACGTGCACGCGGCCGCCGTCGGGCGTATATCGAAGGGCATTCTGGAGCAAGTTCGTCAACAGCTGTCGCAGCAACGCGTCGTCGGCTCGTGTGGCGACGTCTGGATGAATCGCGCTGGTCATCCGAATCTTGCGTGGCTCGGCGAGGACCATCGCCGCGCTGAAGCAGTCGGCGACGAGGTCGTCGAGGTAGAGCGGCTCGAGACGGACCGGATACGCATCGGCGTCCGCCCGGGCCATGACCAGCATGTCCTCGACCATCCGAGTCAAGCGTACGCTTTGCTCGCTCACAATCGTCAGCGCGTCGCGATACTCTGATTCGTCGCGGCGCACATGCGACAGTGTGACTTCAGCCGCCGTCCGCACGACCGACACCGGCGTCCGGAGCTCATGCGACGCGTCCGCCATGAATCCACGCTGGATCGCCAATGCGGTTCCCAACCGTTCAAGGAGCCGATTGAAGGAACGCCCAAGCAGTCCGACCTCGTCCATCGTTCGAGGGACGGTCAGCCGTCCGTCGGGGGACTGCCCGGTCAAGGCATCAGCCTGGGCGGCCATCGCGGTCACCGGCCGCAGGGCCGACGAGGCCAGCCACCAGCACGTCCCGGCGGCGAACAAGACGACCAACGGCGTGGCGAGAAGGAGCAGACGGCTCAGAAGCTCCTGCTCCCGCATGACCCGCTTCAGCTCACCGGCCACGAGGATCAGATAGTCGCCGCTCGGAGCCGGATGTCGCGTGACCAGAGCGCGCCACGGGCTTCCTCCTTCGATCATCGTCACGAGACGGCCATCTGCCGCAGTCAGGTTGGACAAGCCTGGCTGATAGACGAAGCCGTTCCAGTGAGCGGATACGGGACGGCCGTCCGGCCGCAGCACGGCGGTGGTCCACCCGGTCACCTCCATCGCACTGCCCATTTCCTCGGTGGCTTTCTGCAAGTCACCGGTTTCCGTGAGCTCCTCGGCCAGAACCCGCGACAGGGTCTCGCTGATGCTGGCGAGCTCAGACTCGAATTGGGCGTGGGTCCATCGCGCCTGGAGCCACAAGACGCCGCTGCTGAAAACGGTCAGGACGATCGCCATCATCACGCTGTACCACAGCGTGAAACGCGCTCGAATCGACAGCGTCCTCACGGCGTCACCGCGAGACGACGAGCTGATACCCCGAGCCTCGGCGGGTCCGAATCCACGACGAGCCGCCGTGATCGATCTTCCGCCGCAGCCGCTGCACGTACACGTCGATCACATTCGACAACGGATCGTAGCGATCGTCCCAGACGTGCTCGGCAATTTCCTCACGCGACACGACGGCGCCCTCCTTGCGGCTCAGGAATTCCAACAGTGCGTACTCGCGCGCCGTGAGGACCACCACGCGCCCTTCGATCGACAGCTCACGGGTGCGGGTATTCAGGTGCAACGGACCAATGTCGACGCAGTCCGGGAGCAGGGGGAGGGTGCGGCGACGGCCGAGGGCACGCACGCGCGCCAGCAGTTCGCCGAACGCGAACGGCTTCGTCACATAGTCGTCGGCGCCGCGGTCGAGGCCGGCAATCCGTGCGTCGACGGCGTCACGCGCCGTCAGCATCAGGATCGGCACGGTCGAGCCGCCGGACCGCAACTCGCTACAAACGTCCAGCCCGTTCCTGCGAGGCAGCATCACGTCGAGCACGATCACGTCGTAGGCCACGGCAGCGGCCTGCTCCAGCGCCACATCGCCGTCATTCGCAATGTCGACGGCGTAACCAGCCTCGCGAAGCCCCTTCGCAATCATTCGCGCTGCCGAGCGCTCGTCCTCCACCAGCAGAATGCGCATGCCAAAGGCTAGGACGATGTTCCGTCGCGAGGCGTCGCACGGCCGGTTCGCGGCAGCCATCGCGTCTGGGACGGCGCCGCTCGCGAGCCGCGCACGGACTGGCCCACCCGATCGGGAATCGCCTCGCGCGTAGGCCATGCGTCCACCTCCCGGCGCGCGAACACATGCGGCGCAGAGGCAGACAACCGGCGCCGTCCCAGCGGCTGTCCGCCGTCCGTCGCCGCCATCCGGCCGCCGGCCTCCGGAATGCGAGCCAAGGCTGGCCGACACCCATCGGCAGGTGATGCCGATTCGACGCAGTCAGCCACGCGTAGGACCCGTAGATGAATAACGTGCGCCATTCTGGGCGTCGAGGCGCCCGCCCGGCAAGGCGCGAGGAGCGCGCATACCG
>JBDTVS010000129.1:0-15038 GCA_040007095.1 Acidobacteriota bacterium | reverse complement strand
AAGGCGCGACGACCGAGGATACCGGGAGTATCTGAGGGAGGAGCAACGCCGCCAGCCCCGGGGTCCCCAACGCGGCACCCGCGTTGGGGTGGAGGAGGGATGCCCCGCCCGGAAGACGTCCTAAAGCGTCGGACGCAGGACACTAGGGGTCCGCGTCGGTGACGATGGGACCCGGCGCGACGTGCGTCGGCTCCCCGCTGGCAGCGGCTGCCAGGGATTTTTTCGGCATCGACCCCTACGAGGCCGCCCACGCCGCGTGTTATAGTCCGACTGGTTGCATGCGGGACGACATTTCCGAAGCGGTTCTCGCTCGTGAGGAAGTTGCCAAGTACTTGCGCGGCGGGTATGGCGGCGAGAGCGGCGCTCAGGCGCGCGAGCGAATCAACGGGTATCTGGAAGAACTGCATACGACTCAGCGGTACGGAATGTACCGCGCACTTCAGCACCCGCTGTACCCGATTCTCCGCAAGATTGAACGAATCGGCGAGCAGTTGCCGCAGGTGGCCGAGGCCGAACGCGAGCACCGCATCGTCTACGTCTCGAACCACAGAAGCCACATCGACTACCTCGTAGAGCCGCTGGTCCTGGACGACAGCGGCATCAGGCCGCCGCTCATCGCTGCCGGGATCAATCTGTTCGGCGGGCCGCTCGGGCTGATTCAGAAATACGTCACGGGAGCGATTCCCATCCGGCGCAACACCAAGGACCCGGCCTACCTGATCACTCTCAAGGCCTACGTCGCCGAAATCCTCAAACGACAGGATCTGTTCTTCTATCCCGAAGGCGGACGCAGTTACAGCGGCGAGCTGAAATCCTTCAAGACCGGGTTGATCCACGCGGTCCTGACCGCCGACTGTCCGAACCTCGTGCTGCTGCCAACCTCGATCACCTACGACCTGGTGCTGGAGGATCACATCCTCGCCCGCCAGCGCGTGAAGAAACTGCAGCGGCCGTTCACCCGCGAGCTCGCCGAGATGGTCCGCTACGCCGTCGGCTACCGCTCGCGTGCGGTCGTCACCTTCGGCCAGCCGATTGCCGTCAATTCGGGCGCCGCTGAGTCTCGAAGCGATGTGCTCGAGCTGGCCCGGCTGGTCCGCGCGCAGGTCGGCGCACAGGTCAAGGTACTGCCCACGGCCCTCTTCTGTTCGGCGATGCGGCCTTCAATAACGCGGCACGATCTGGAAGAGCGTATCGATCGGCTGATTGGCGAACTGGCGGCGCGTCACGCCAATCTCGGCGTCTCGAGCGGCAGGCAGGCAGTCGAAGAGGCGGCAGAGCCTCTCGAAACACGCGGGATCGTGGTCGCCGAGCGCGGGCGGTTCCGGGTCCGCGAGCGGAGCGTGCTGCGCTACTACGCGCGCACCATCGAGCACCTGCTCGCCACTCCCGGTCGCACGCATTAGCGTTTCTTCGCGTCGCTGTTGGTCAGGCCAACATGCCGTCTCGGCAAATCTTTGGTTCGGGACACCAGTCCGCTGGAAACGCGCTTCGTCATGAAGCTCCCGGGCGGGGCACCCCGCCTCGCGGCGTTGCTCCTCCCCCAGATATGCCCGATATCCTCGGTCGTCACGCCTGGCGATCCGGGCGCCGCGCTCCGGGACGTTGGCACCGAATCACGTTTCCAGGGGACTAGATGCTCGCCAGCATCTCGAAGCACTTCTTCCATCTCCTCGCCCGCAGCGTGACGTTGCGGCGGGTGGCGTCGCGCGTCGGCATGCGCAAGCCGACCAGCTTCGCGCGCCGCTTCATCGCCGGCGAGACGCTCGACGATGCAATCGACGCGGCCCGCGCCGTTCAGCAGCGGGGGCTGCTGCTGACCCTCGACCATCTGGGCGAGAACGTCACGAATCTGGCCGAGGCCGATGCCGCGACGCGCGACTACTTCGAGATCGTCGACACCATCCTGCGAGCGGGGATCGATCGCAACATCTCGCTCAAGCTGACGGGGCTTGGCCTCGACGTGGATCGGGCGCGCGCGGCCGACAATCTCCGTCGGATCCTGGAGCGAGCCGAGCCGATCGGCTTCTTCGTGCGGCTCGACATGGAGAGCTCGCAGTACACGCAAGCCACGCTCGAGATCGTCGAGACGCTGTGGCGGGAGGGGCATCGGGCGCTCGGCGTCGTCCTGCAGGCCGCGCTGCGACGCAGCGAGCAGGATCTCCAGCAACTGAACACGCTTGGCGTCCGCGTGCGGCTCGTAAAGGGCGCGTACACCGAAGCTCGGGCAATCGCGTACCAGCGGAAGGCGGACGTCGACGCGGCGTTCGAGCGGATGATGAGGGTATTGATCACGGCGGGCCACTACCCCGCCATCGCCACGCACGACGAGGTGATGATCGACCGGACACGGCGGTGGGCAGCGGAACAGGGCGTGACGCCGGATCGGTTCGAGTTCCAAATGCTGTACGGCGTGCGTCGGGATCTGCAGTCGCGGCTCCACGCCGACGGCTACCGCGTGCGCGTGTATCTTCCCTTCGGCCGGCAGTGGTTCCCGTATTTCATGCGGCGTCTGGGAGAGCGTCCCGCGAATCTGTTGTTCGTGATTCGAAGCCTCCTTCGCGAGGACCACTAGAGTGAACGCCTGATGCTATCCTGCGTGCACGATGCCTTCAGCACGAGTGGTCGTCATTACCGGCGCGTCGGCGGGAATCGGCCGGGCAACGGCGCTTCGCCTTGCGCGCGACGGGGCTGCGGTGGTCGCTTCGGGACGCCGCGGCGATCGGCTGAACGCGCTGGTCCGCGAGATCGAGGCGTTCGGCGGCCGCGCATTGGCCGTCGTCGCCGACGTGACCCACGAAGACGAGATGCTGAGACTGGTTCGCCAGACCGTCGAGCGCTTCGATCGGCTCGACGTGATGATCTGCAACGCGGGATTCGGGGTCGAAGGAACGCTGAACGACATCGCGGACCAGCACATGCGGCGGCTCCTCGATGTCAACTATCTCGGCACCTTCTACGCCGCTCGCGCGGCGCTGCCGGTCTTCCGGCAACAGGATTCCGGACATCTCATATTCATCTCGTCCATCGTCGGCAAACGGGGCGTCCCGCAGATGGGCGCATACGCGGCGACGAAGTTCGCGCAGGTCGGTCTGGCTGAATGCCTTCGCGCGGAGCTGTCGGGCTCCAATATCCACGTCAGCGTGGTGTTCCCGGTCTCGACGGACACGGAGTTCCATGTGGTGATGCAGGAAACGTGCGGCCTCGCGTCCCGCGCGCGAGGGCCTCGCCAGACCGCAGAGCAGGTGGCCGAGGCGATCGCGCGCGGAATCTTGCGCCCCGCCCCCGAGATTTATCCCTATCGAAAGGCTCGAGGTCTGGTGCTCCTGAACGCGATCGCCCCGGGGTTCTGCGACCGCTTCGTCAAGCGATTCGGCCGACAGTCGATCTCGAACGACGGGGCCACTCGTACGTGAGTCCAGGGCGCGCTGGTCAGGCGGACTTGTTCCGAGCCGCGAACGCGCTGCACTACCGGCGGGTCGTCAGAGAGCCCGGCGTGCCAGTATCCCTCCGTGAATCACCTCCGCAGACCCAATCATGGCCAGTGACCGGATGACCATCGCCCGATGAACAGCAGCCTCGAACGAGCGACCGCGATCGCGGACGCCGTCCAACGGTCCAGCGGCCGGGCCCTGATTGTCGGCGGCTGGGTGCGCGATCGGCTGATGCGGCGCGAATCGAAGGATGTCGATCTCGAAGTCTACGGACTCGACGCGCCGGATCTCCGGCGTCTGCTCGAAGGCTTTGGCCGCGTCGAAAGCGTCGGTGAGAGCTTCCAGGTGTTCAAGCTCGGCGAGATCGACATCTCGCTGCCGCGACGGGAGTCGAAGTCCGGCCGCGGCCATCGCGGGTTCGAGGTGGCCGGCGATCCTTCGATGCCGGTCGCCGATGCGGCCCGGCGCCGCGATTTCACCGTGAACGCGATCGCCTGGGATCCGCTGACCGACGAGTACGTAGACCCTTTCGGCGGCCGCCGCGATATCGAGCGCCGGGTGCTGCGGATCGTCGACCCCGAACGATTCGCCGACGACAGTCTGCGCGTCTTGCGCGCGGTTCAGTTTGCCGCCCGTCTCGACTTCACGCTCGACGAAGCGGCGCGTCAGCTCTGTCGCGCGATCCCGCTCGATGATTTGCCGCCCGAACGGATCTGGGGTGAAATCGAGAAGCTCCTGTTGGCGCCGCATCCATCGATCGGCTTCGCCCTCGCCATGGATCTTGGCGTGGTCGCGAAGTTGTTTCCCGAGCTTGACGCGCTGGCCGGCTGCCCGCAGGAGCCCGAGTGGCATCCGGAAGGGGACGTCTGGGTACACACGCTGCAGGTGATCGACCAGGCCCGCGGGCGGATCGACGACCTGGAACGGCCCAGGCAGATTGCGGTGATGCTTGGCGCGGTGTGTCACGACTTCGGCAAACCGGCAACCACCACGGTGATTGACGGCCGGATTCGCTCGCTCGATCACGAAGAGCAGGGAGTTGCTCCCACGCATTCGTTTCTGGATCGCGTGAACATCCAGTCCATGAATGGCTACGACGTGCGGCAGCAGGTGGCCGGGCTCGTGGCCCAACACCTCAAGCCAGGCGCCTGGTACAAAGCACGCGACCAGGTCCGGGACGGCGCGTTCCGGCGGCTCGCCCACAAAGTGGACCTCGAGCTGCTGGCACGAGTCGCGAAGGCTGATTGCCTCGGACGCAGCCCGGGGCAATTCGACTGCACCGCCATGGACTGGTTTCTCGACCGGGCCCGCTCGCTTGGCGTCGAGCATCGTCCGCCGGCGCCGATCCTGCTGGGGCGTCATCTTCTTGCGCTTGGCCAGGCACCGGGGCGACGCGTCGGCGAGATTCTGAAAACCGTCTACGAGCAGCAGATGGACGGGACGGTCACCGATCTGGAACAAGCGATCGGAGCCGCCAGACGCATCCTAGAACATCAGGATTTTTCTCGGTGATCTCGGCGACCTCCGTGGTTAATCCGTGAAACCTGAGACGCTACCCAACTGAGCACCCACTGAGGACGCGCACCATGCGCGTACAATGTCCTCATGTCCCGATACACCCTCGTCTACGGCGTTCGATTGATCGCGGAAGGGTCGGTCAGCGGTCTCGAGGACGCCAAGATCGCGCTCGCGGATGGCTCGACTACCGGGCTGACGCTGCACACCATCGACGGCACGATTCCCCAGCTCCGACGCGCGCTCGATCGCAGCCTTGATGCCTTCTTCGATCTTCTGCCTGGCGCCGACGCCGGCGACCTGGAGCAGTTCGGCGACTGACCTGAGGACGCCCGGCGGTCATTGCGTAGAGGTCTCCGCGCCCCCGCCGCTGATCGTGAGCGCAATTCAGCCGCCCGATCATTCGTGCCCGACGAAACCTCGGGTATAACATCCGACGATGCTCACGACTCTTGCCTCCCTTGCCACCCTCGTGGCAGCGATGACTCTCGCTGCGTGCGGCGCGCCCACGCCCGAAAAGGCCGCCGCGGCACCGGCGGCGCCAGGGGCACCCCAGCATCAAACGGCCGCACTCATCCCCGGGATGGGCAATCACCACCATGCCATGTCGACGACGAGCGCGGACGCCCAGCGCTATTTAGACCAGGGCTTCGATTTGGTGTTCGGGTTCAACCACGAGGAAGCGGTCCGCTCGTTTACGCGCGCGGCCGAGCTCGATCCGAAGGCGGCCATGCCGCACTGGGGCATTGCGTGGGCATTGGGCCCCAACTACAACCTCGACGTGGATGATGAACGGGCGAAGCAGGCGAACTCCGCCATCGCCGAAGCACTGAGGTTGTCCAAATCCGGATCCGAAGCCGAGCGCGCGTATATCGACGCGATGGCCATCAGGTTCCCCACGGACGCGAAGCCGGACCGGGCGGCGCTGGCGCGCAACTACGCAGACGCCATGCGCGATCTGTCGCGCCGCTACCCCGACGACCTCGACGCCGCTACGCTCTACGCCGAGAGCCTCATGAACCTGGACGCCTGGAAACTCTGGTCGCTCGACGGGAAACCGGCGGCGCGCACCGAAGAGATCGTCGCCGTGCTCGAGTCGGTGCTGGCGCGCGATCCGAATCACCTTGGCGCCAACCACTACTACATCCACACGATCGAGGCCTCGTCCGCGCCGGCCCGCGCCTTGCCGAGCGCCGTGAGGCTCGAGACTCTGGCGCCGGCAGCGGGTCATCTGTCGCACATGCCCGCGCACATCTACGCGCGCACCGGCGACCAGGCGGCCGCCGCTCGCGCCAACGAGGCCGGCGCAAACGCCGACCGCGAGTACTTCAAGATCGCGCCGTCAGATGGGTTTTACGGGCTCGCGTATTTCAGCCACAACCTGCACTTCCTCGCGGATTCGGAGATGATGCGGGGACGACTGGCTGGAGCGCGGCGGGCCGCGGCCGAGGTGGCCGAGAGGTTGGCGCCGCACACGGGCATGATGCCGATGGTCGAGTCGCTGATCACGATGAAGACCGCCGTGCTGCTGCGCTTCGGCCGCCACGACGAGATTCTCGCGCTGGCGCAGCCGCCGGCGGATCATCCGGTGGAGGTGTCATGGTGGCACTTCGCCCGCGGCGTCGCGCTGGCTCGCACCGGCAAGACCAGCGACGCGGCGACGGCGCGCGCGGCCCTGCTCGACTCAGCCGCGAAAATCCCGGAAGCGGCGCTCTTCGGCGGGACCGGTCTCGAGAGCGCGACACAGATACTCGCGCTCGCCACCACGGTACTCGACGCCCGAATCGCGTGGGCGCGCAAATCGCCCGCCGACGCCATCCGACTGTGGACCGCAGCGGTCGCCGCGGCCGACAAGGTGCCATACGACGAGCCGCCGGTCTTCTTCTACCCGGTGCGCGAGTCGCTCGGCGCCGCGCTGCTCCTCAGCGGAATGGCCCCCGCGGCCGAGCGCGTGTTTCGCGAAGATCTCGCACGGCATCCTCGGAACGCCCGCTCGCTGTTCGGGCTGTACCAGAGCGTGGTCACGCAAGGCCGGAGCGAGGATGCCAAGTGGGTGAAACGCGCCTTCGACGAAGCCTGGAAAGATGCGGACACCACGCTCACGATCGAGGACTTGTAGACACCCAGAAAGTGTCGACGACCTGGTGGCGGGGACTAGTCGCGCGACGCGCGCCACTCCGCGAGCAGTCGGGCGGCATTACCGGAGACGGAATGCAGCGTCGGCGCCCACCCGAGCGCCCTCGCGCGCGGACTTCTGACGACCTGATCGAGGGCCAGCGCGTCGGCGTACGGGCCCATCTTGGTCCGCGCCTCCTCGATCGGCACGTGCCGCACGTCGGGTCGCACCGGCAAGTACGGCGAAATCGCCGACACGATATCGTTGACGCGCTCGTCGCCTTCGTCGTTGGCGTGATAGATCCCTGAGGCGTCCTGGTTCACCACCAGCCTCGCGTAGAGGTCCGCCAGGTCGCGTTCGTAGACGAGCGGCCAGCGATTGCTGCCGTCGCCAACGACGCGGACCAGGCCATTGGTCGCCGACTTGAAGATATCCCCGACCATTCCGCTGCCACCGCCATAGACGGCTCCGGGCCTCACGACCATTGTTCGCAGCGTGTCGGTCGCCGCCTCGATCACGATTCGTTCGTGTGCCGGACGATGGGCGGCCATGGCGATCGGATTGGTCGGCGCGTCTTCCGCAATCGGATCCGGGGCCTTGCCGAGGACCCACATCCCCGACGTGAAGATCACAAACCGCTTGTCGGCGCTCGCGCCGGCGGTACGCGGGCGCTTCGCCGCGGCGAGGATCGTGTCGAGCGCCAGCTTCTCGATGGTCGGCCCGCGCCCGGACAACGACTCGAGGGCCGTGTGGACGTACCCGTCCTGCGCTTCCGCGGCGCCGCGAAACGATTCGACGTCGCCCAGATTGCCGATCACCGGATGCGCGCCGCGCGCGGCGACGCGCTCGGCCTTTTCGGAGTCGCGCACGAGCGCTGTGATGGTGTGACCGCCGCGAAGCAGTGCTTCGAGCACGGCGCCGCCAACGTGACCGGTCGCACCGGTTAAGAAAATGCGCATGGACTGCGTAGCTTACTATGCCGACGCGGTTTCCATCATAATTCAGTCGTGCCACGCGACACGCTCATCGACTTTTTCGATGACCTATCTCAAGCACGCGGCGAATTTCTGGTGCACGACGACGGCTTTCGAACGCGGCGTTACACCTATGTCCAGGTGGCGCGCGCCGCGCGGGCGTTCCTGGCGCGCCTCGACGCCCTCGGTCTCGCAAAAGGCGACAAAGTTGTTTTCTGGTGCGAAAACCGTCCCGAATGGATCGTCGCGTTCTGGGGCTGCCTGCTTGGCGGCGTGATCGTCGTTCCGGTCGACTATCGCGCGTCGCCGGACTTCCTCGCGCGCGTCACGCGAATCGTCGCCGCCGGCCTCGTCGTCGTGGGCCAGGACGTTCCGCCCATCGTCGATGCGGCGATTCCGGTGTGGAAGCTTCACGAGATCGACTGGAACCTAGAAACGCCGCGCGCCACCGGCGGCCGCCCCGACCGGAGCATCGCGCGAGACATCGTGCGAGACGACGTGGCTGAGATCATCTTCACCTCGGGCGCGACCGCCGAACCCAAAGGCGTGGTCATCACCCACCGAAACATCCTGGCGAATATTGTCCCGGTCGAGCGGGAGGTCGTGAAGTACCGCAAATGGGGCCGGCCGTTTTTTCCGATCCGATTCCTGAACCTGCTGCCTCTCAGTCACATGTTCGGTCAGGCCATGGCCACGTTCATCCCGCCGATGCTGCCCGGCACCGTGATCTTCATGCGCGGCTACAACCCCGCCGAGATCGTTGGCGAGATCAAGTCGCGCCGGGTGTCGGTGCTGGTGTCGGTGCCGAAGATTCTCGACGTGCTGCGCGAGCACATCCGGCGGGTGGCGCCGGAAGCTCTTCTCCCGGCGCCCAAGGAGCATGTCGCCCGGCGGTGGTGGCGCTACCGCCGGATCCACCGGCTGTTCGGTTTCAAGTTCTGGAGCTTCGTGGTCGGCGCCGCGCCGCTCGAGACCGAGCTCGAGGCGTTCTGGGGCCAGCTCGGCTTCGTCGTGATCCAGGGCTACGGGCTGACGGAAACCGCGCCGATCGTCACGTTGAATCATCCGTTCGGGACGAAGAAGGGTTCGGTCGGGAAGGCGATCGCGGGCGTCGAGATGAAGATCGCGCCCGACGGGGAGATTCTCGTGCGCGGCGAAAACGTGACCACCGGATACTTCAACGCGGCGGCCGAAACCGCACAGGCATTCGAGGACGGCTGGTTCCACACCGGCGACGTCGGCGAGATCGGAGCGGGCGGCCAGCTCTTCATTCGCGGGCGCAAGAAGGAAATGATCGTCACGCCAGAAGGGCTGAACGTGTTTCCCGAGGATGTTGAGCGCGTCCTCAATCACGTGCCCGGCGTCCGCGACTCGGCCGTTGTCGGCATCACCACCGGCGGACAGGAACGTGTCCACGCGGCGCTTGTACTCGAGCCCGGCGTCGAGCCGGATGCCGCGGTGCGCGAGGCGAACCTGCAACTGGAGGACCATCAGAAGATCCGTCGCGGACTGGTGTGGCCAGAGGCCGAGCTGCCGCGCACCGACGGAACGAGGAAGTTGAAACGGGCGGCCATTCAAGAATGGATGCGGACCGGCGCGCCGCCGCGCACGGCCACAGCGGGCACCGATACGCTGACCGCGCTGATTGCCAAACACGCGGGCCGGGCCCAGGTGTCCACCGCCACGACGATCGATGAACTCGGCCTGAGCTCGCTCGAGCGGGTCGAGCTGATGGTGGCGCTCGAGGATGCGTTTCAAACCCACCTCGACGAAGGCGCGTTTTCCGGTGCCCGCGATGTGGGACAACTGCGTGCACTCGTCGAAGGCGCGTCGACGAGCGAATCGGCGGTGGTCGAGCCGATTGAGTTCCCCTCGTGGAATCGGGCGCTGCCTGCCCGCGCTATCCGTCGGGCGAGCCTTCCGACCTGGCTGCTCCCCCTGGCGCGCGTGTTCGCGTGGCTCCGCGTCGAGGGGCAGGCGCACCTGGCATCAATCAAGGGGCCGGTCATCTTCGCGGCGAACCATCAGAGTCACATGGACACGCCGGTCGTGATGGCCGCGCTGCCGCCGCGCTTCCGCTATCGGCTCGCGGTCGCGATGGCGAAGGAATTTTTCAAACCTCATTTCTTCCCCGCGCAGTACGGGCGCATGGCGCGGTTCACCAACGGCCTCAACTACTATCTGGCCGCCCTGATGTTCAACGCCTTCCCGCTGCCGCAACGTGAGGCGGGCGCGCGACAGACGCTGCGGTATATCGGCGAAGTGCTCGGCGACGGGTTCTCGGTACTGATCTTCCCGGAAGGCCATCGAACGGAGGAGGGAGAAATCGATCGCTTCCGGCCGGGAATCGGGATGATTGCGTCTCGACTCGGGGTGCCCGTGGTTCCAGTCCGGATCGACGGCCTCGAACGGGTCTTGCACCATACCTGGCGAATGGCGCGGCCTGGTCGAGTGCGCGTCGCGTTCGGCTCGCCCCTCACCTTGGAGGGCGACGACTACGAGACGCTGGCCAGGCGCGTGGAAGACGCCGTCCGGGCGCTCTAGACAGATTTTAAAGCCGCTGTCTATGCGAATGAAGCAAGTTCCCGGCTTTAGAATCTGTCTGAGCGCGGCCGCGGAGCGGGCCGCCTCGTGAAGATTCGCCGCGCGTCGTCCCTCGGGTTTTCTGGTCGGTTTGAGGCGAAGCTTCACTGCCTGGCTCGATCAACCGTTGACCAGATGACAGGATAGAAGCGATGATTCTGGGCACGATTGGCGTTGAGTCCACGATTTGTGGCACACTCTTTGGTCAAAGGAAGGATTGCTAGCTATTTGAGCAAGGACGATTTGATCGACATGCAGGGCACCGTGGTGGCGGTGCACAGCGGCGGGCTCTACCGCGTGCAGTGCGACGCCGGCCATGAGGTGCTGGCCCAGCTCAGCGGCCGGATGCGCCGCTTCCGTATCAAGGTGGTTCCTGGGGATCGCGTGACCGTCGGCGTCTCGCCGTACGACCCTGTAAGGGGCATCATCACGTTCCGAGCCCGCTAGCCCGAAAATACAGTTTGAATTCGAACACAACCGATAGCCGCCCACAGAGACGCCGGTCCGCGGGACCGCGTCGCTCCCCTAGTCGCCCGGGCAAGCCGCGACGGCCACAGGGAAACGCCGGTCGCCCGACCGACCCACGCGCGCACGTCGCGCTCGACCCAACCCCCTGCGAGATTACACCGGTCCCATTCGCCTCCTTCGGCCTCGACGCGCGGCTGCTCGAAGGAATCCGCGACCTGGGATTCACCGAAACGCGGCCGATTCAAAGCGCGGTGATCCGGATGGCGCTCGCCGGTGACGACCTCATCGCCTGCGCTGAAACGGGCACCGGGAAAACGGCGGCGTTCGTCGTGCCGACGCTTCAGCGGCTGTTGACCTCTCAGGGCACCGTGGCGGCGTCTGACGGCCGGGAGGGCGCGCCCGCAGCGAAGAGCCGCGTGCTGGTGCTCGCGCCCACGCGCGAGCTGGCGGTGCAGATCGAGGATGAAATCCACGGCCTGTCGTATCACACGTCGGTCACCAGCGCGGCGATTTACGGCGGCGTCGAAATGAGCGCGCAGGAACGGGCGTTGCGCGCCGGCGTCGACATCATCGTCGCCACACCGGGCCGCCTGATGGATCACATGCGCCAGCTGAACGCGGACCTGAGCGGTGTCGACCTGCTCATCCTCGACGAGGCGGACCGCATGATGGATATGGGCTTCTGGCCCGACGTGCGCCGGATCATCTCCGCGATTCCCGGCGAGCGGCAGACGCTGCTGTTTTCGGCCACGATGCCGGACGACGTGGTGCGGCTGGCCCTCGAGATCGTGCGCGAGCCGAAGTTCGTGCAGGTCGGCCAGCGCAGCATGCCTGCCAAATCGATCACCCATCGCGCGCACGTCGTGCCGGGGCACGAGAAGCTCGCGTGGCTGACCGAGCATCTGCGGCGGCATGCCGGTCCCGTGCTGGTATTCAACCGAACCAAAGTGGGCGCCGAGCGGCTCGCGCAAAAACTCGGATCGAGCGGCATCCGGTGCGTCGCCCTGCACGCCGATCGCACGCAGGAACAGCGGCGCGCCGCGGTCGAGGGATTCCGCGGCGGCAAGTACAAGGTCCTCGTCGCCACGGACATCGCGGCCCGCGGCCTCGATATCGACGGCATACACACGGTCATCAACTACGAGCTCCCTGATTCGCCCGACGCGTACGTGCATCGCGTCGGCCGCACCGGCCGGGCCGACGAAGTGGGGCTGGCGCTGACGTTGGTCCTGCCCGACGAGCTCCACGAGCTCAGTCTGCTGGAAAAGGCGGTCGGCGTTCGTTTAGAATTTACAGACCATGTCTGATCCGTTGATCACTCCATCGATAGCGCCCGTGCCGACCAATGCGCCGGCGGAGCTGTCCCCGGCAGTGGCCCGGTTCAAGTCGTGCCGCTGGCGGCGGCCTCCCGAGGACGGCCCGGAGTGCTGCGGACATCGCGATGTGCTGCCGCTCGCCGGTGCCTCAGGGTTCGATCCGGAAGCCTGGTGCCCGGATTGCGCGTTCTACAAGCTCCGCCGTACGCCCAAGAAGCGGTCGCCGGACGAATACAGCTACTAGAGGCAAGTCTCGAGTCTGAAGTTCGAAGTCTGCACACTTGAGACTTCAGGCTTAAGACTTACGCCGTCTACTCTGAGAACTCCTTCGCCAGCTCGACCCATTCCCCATTCGGCGCGAGCTTCTGGTATGAGCGCCAATGCGGCCGCGCCTCGCGCGACAGGCCCATCTTCTCGTAGGTCACCGCCAGATAGAAATGCGCATCCGCGTACAGCGGATTGAGACCGAGCGCCCGGCGGTAGCACGCTTGCGCCTCGCCGAACCGTCCAAGATCGTGGTAGATGTTGCCCAGGTTGAAGTGGGCCTCGAAGAAGTTCGATTCGAGGCCGATCGCCTGTTCGTACAGAGCCTGCGCCTCGGCCAGTTCGTCGCGGCTGTAATGAATATTCGCCAGGTTGATGAGCGCAGCCACCAACTGTGGGTCGAGCGCCAGCGCCATTCGATACGCCGCTGCCGCCTTCTCCTCGGTCGACTCATCGCCGTCGTCGAGCAGCGACGCCTTGCGAAAATACTCTTCGGCCAGGGCGATGTCCCGGGCGTTCGATGGGGCCGCCCCGCCGGGCATTCTGGCGGGCGGTGACGGACGCTGGAGCGTGAGGACGCGCGCCGGCTCGACATCAAGACGGAAGTCGAAGGCCAGCTGGCCCTGCCGCGACGCGACAAGCGCTCGCGCGACCGCGTGGAACGACGCTCCGAGCGCCAGCTCGTCGTTGACCTGTTTGACCGCCGCAACATCCGCGAACGAGAAGAAGAGGTCGGCGTTGGTCTGCAGCACCGGCTGGATGACGCCGCACTTCATGAGGTAGCGAAGGTGGTCTTCGCGAACCGATTTGTAACGCGCCAGGAGGTCGCGCATCGCCTGGTGGTGGCGTTTCAGCGCTTCGGGCGTCGGCACACCCGCCAGGCCGCAAAAATCGGCTTCGCTGAGAATCTGAATCCGACATCCCGGTTGAGCATTCAGACCTTCTGCCCGTTGAAGCTTGTGGCTCTTCTCGCGCGACGCCGGGCCGAACCCTTCATCGCCGACCACCAGCATCGTGGTTCTGGCACTGATGTCATCGGCGGTCGCGCCGCCGAGGCGCGCGACCAGAGCGCAAGCGTCCTTGCGGCCGAGCGAGCTGAGCTTACCGGTGAAAACGACGAGCTGTCCCGCGAGTGGCTGAAGACTCGGCAAGTCGGGCACGAGTGAGGGCAATCTGAAGAACCCGCGTTCAAGATGAAGGAGAATAGGCCGGAAGTCAAGCATGCTGCTCGCAGGCGATATCGGCGGAACCAAGACGCTCATCGGTCTATTCGAACCCGCATCTCCGCGTCCGCGGCCGGTCGCCGTGCGATCGTTCACCACGCTCGACTACGCCGAGTTAGCCGCGATCCTTGCTGAGTTCATCGGCGGACTGCCCGAGGCGCACCGGGCGATCGATCGCGCATGCTTCGGCGTGGCCGGTCCCGTGATCGACGACACGGCGACGTTGACCAACGTTCCGTGGAAGGTCGACGCGAGCACGCTGGCCGATCGGTTCGCCTTTCAACGCATCGACCTCCTGAACGATCTCCAGGCGATGGCCTACGGCGTCACGGTCCTTGAGTCGGCCGAAGTCCACGTGCTCCAGCAGGGCGAGGCCGTTCGGAACGGGAATGTCGGG
Organism: Acidobacteriota bacterium; assembly: GCA_040007095.1. Classification (GTDB taxonomy): domain Bacteria; phylum Acidobacteriota; class Vicinamibacteria; order Vicinamibacterales; family CAVVIG01; genus JBDTVS01. Next base: position 751 of record JBDTVS010000129.1, on the reverse strand, counting down.
CTCATCGCGGCCGGCACAGGGATCGGCATGGCCATGCTGCACCGGATCGACGGGCAGCTCGTCCCGGCGGCTTCAGAGGGCGGCCACGCCGATTTCGCGGCGAGGACCGAGCGCGAGATCGGCGTGCTGCGCTGGCTGATCGCGCGAAACGGCCGCGCCGAAGTCGAATCCGTGGTCTCGGGCCGCGGCCTGCTGAACATTTATCGGGTGACGCACAGCGAGCCCTGCGGGGCAGTTGCCGACCTGGGCCACCCCGACGCGGCGGCGGCCATCACCGCCGCGGCGCTTGGCCACCGGTGCACCGGCTGTGTTGAAGCGGTCGATATATTCGTCGAGGCATACGGCGCCGAAGCCGGCAACCTCGTGCTGCGCACCGTGTCGACCGCCGGACTGTTCGTCGGCGGGGGCATCGCGCCGAAAATCCTGCCGGCGCTCACCGACGGACGATTCATGCGCGCGTTTCGGAACAAGCCGCCCTTCGAGGCGCTGCTCGCGGCCGTACCGGTCAAGGTGATCCTGAACGACGAGACGGGCCTGCTCGGTGCAGCGGTCTACGCTTCGCGAAGTCTCAAGTTTCCAGGCCGGTCCGGCTGAAGCCAAGGCTGAAGCCGGACACTACGTACAAGTCGAAAATGCTGAAGCTGGAAGGGCGTTTCTTAGACTTCAGACTTTCCACTTCAGACTCCAGACTCGAGACTTAGGACCCGTAGATGAATAACGTGCGCATTCTGGCCGCCGATGCATCCCGCCG
>JBDTVS010000128.1:0-9132 GCA_040007095.1 Acidobacteriota bacterium | reverse complement strand
GAGGGATGCCCCGCCCGGAAGACGTCCTAAAGCGTCGGACGCAGGACACTAGCGTCTGATCCGCTTTCCGGGGGGCTGGTGTCCTGTCTCGGAAGTTCGTTAGAATAATCGGGGATTAGCCCGAGATACGCACCAGGTTTTCCACAGATCTGTGGAAAACCCTGTCGATAAGTTCACGTTACGTCGCCGTTACTGGTGTCTCGTCGAGCGTTTTAGCGGATTGCACCAGATTCGGGCCGCGGGCTGATGCGTTATTCGGGCCGTTGACATTCGGCCTCTCGAATCACTCACAACCGCTTCGAACGCGAGAACGGAGATCCCTCCATGCGCTCGATCACGACCGAAGACGGCATCGAGATCTTCTACAAGGACTGGGGCACTGGTCAGCCCATCGTCTTCAGCCATGGGTGGCCGCTATCGGCCGATGATTGGGACGCGCAGATGATGTTCTTCGTCAGGCGCGGCTATCGCGTCATCGCGCACGATCGGCGCGGCCATGGACGCTCTACCCAGACGAGCGACGGCCACGATATGGATCACTACGCGGACGATCTCGCGGCGCTGACCGCACATCTCGACCTCAGGAACGCGGTGCACGTCGGCCATTCGACCGGCGGCGGCGAAGTGGTGCGTTACCTGGCCCGTCACGGTGAAGGTCGCGTCGCCAAAGCGGCCATCATCAGCGCGGTGCCACCGTTGATGGTGAAGACGGCAGCCAATCCCGGCGGGCTGCCGAAAGACGTCTTCGACGGGCTGCAGGCGCAACTCGCCGCCAACCGCGCTCAGTTCTACTACGACATTCCGACCGGACCGTTCTATGGGTTCAACCGGCCTGGTGCGAAACCCCTGCAAGGCGTGATCTGGAACTGGTGGAGACAGGGCATGATGGGCGGCGCCAAAGCGCACTACGACGGCATCGTCGCCTTCTCGCAGACGGACTTCACCGAAGACCTGAAGGGGATCACGGTGCCGGTCCTGGTCATGCACGGGGATGACGACCAGATTGTGCCGTATGCCGATTCTGCACCCCTGTCGTCACAGTTGCTGAGGAAGAGCACACTGAAAACCTACCAGGGCTTTCCGCACGGTATGCCCACGACTGAGGCAGACACGATCAATGCCGACCTGCTCACGTTCCTGAACGCGTAGCGACTAGATTTCGATTGGCCGGATATCGCCAATCAGAAAAATCCAGGATAAGGCCCCGACCAGCGCGACTCCGCCCACAAATGCCAGCGCGCCGTAGAACGAGCCCGTCGCCTGCAGGATCGCTCCGATCACGAGCGGCGTGACGATGCCCGACAGGTTCGCCGACGCACTGAAGAGTCCGGACACGAGGCCCAGCTGTGACCGCGGCGCCACCTCCGAAATCACAGACCAGCCGGACGAGGACATCGCCTGCGCAAAGAACGCGATCGACAGGACCGCGATCACCATCCAATCGCGCTCGACGTAGTTGGCCGCCGCGATGGTGGATGCCCCGACCAGTCCGGCGATGACCGGCAGCTTGCGCGCCGTGTTCAGGGTTCTGCCGCGGGCGAGCATCAGATCCGACCACCAGCCGGCGAACAGGATGCCGAAAAATCCGGCGATATAAGGCAGGGCGGTGAAGATGCCGACGCGGATCCAGTCCATGTGCCGCTCGGTGGCGAGATACGTCGGGAACCATGTCAGGAAGAAGACGAACGTCGAGTAGACCGCGTACTGCCCGATGCAGAGCCCCCACATCTGTCGATGGCGAAACAGGGCTCGAATCTGGCCGAGGTCGAACCCGGCCGGCGCCGCCTTGCCCACATCTCCGCCGCCGGCCGACACGTACTCCAGTTCGGCTCGGCTCACGGTTGGATGATCGGCCGGATCGCGATACCGTCTGGCGAATACCCACGCGGCGGCCAGGCCGACTCCTCCTGCAGCGGCGAACAGCGCGCGCCAGCCGAAGCGCCGCAAGATCCAGAACAGCACCGGGCTCATGAAACTCAGGCCGACGTACTCGGCAGCCGTGTAGACACCGATCGCACGGCCGCGCTCGCTGCGTGGGAACCATTTCGCGACGACGTTGCTGTTGGCGGGAAAGCAGGGCGCTTCGGCGAGGCCGAGCGCGAGACGAAGGCCCAAGAGCGATCCCAACCCCGTGGCGGCGGCATGCAGCAGCGTCGCCAGCGACCAGAAGAGCAGCGAGAGCGAGTAGGTCGCGCGCGTGCCGAACCGATCGAGCAGAACGCCCGAGGGTACTTGACCGAGGAAGTACGACCACGAGAACGCGGAAAACACGATGCCCATCACGGCTGGGCCGAGCGCGAACTGCTGCTGAATCAGCGGGGCGGCAATCCCGAGCACGGCGCGATCCAGGTAGTTGATCGCGACCGCGACCGAGATGAGTGCGAGGATTTCGACACGCGCGCTCACCGGTCGCGCTCCGCAGCCCGGTCGAACGATTCGAAGACGCCTCGCATCCGCGCGGCGTCCGCGTGTAGACCGGTGAACAACCGAAAGGCCTCCGCCGCCTGGTGCACGGCCATGCCGCTGCCGTCGAGCGTGCGACAGCCAATCCGCCGCGCGACTCGCAGCAGCTCGGTTTCGAGCGGGAAGTAGACGACCTCGGCGACCCAGAGGTCCGCGTGAAGAAGCGCCGCAGGAAGGGCCAGACCTGGGTGTGCCGCCATCCCCGTGGGCGTGGCGTGGATGAGGCCGTCGGCGCCCCGCAGCGCCGTGCTGACCTCGCGTTCGGCGTAGACACGCCCGGAAAACATTGCGGCCAGTCGATCCGCCAGCGCGAGAGCACGCTCGTGAATGGCGTCGACGATGATGAGCTGCCGCGCTCCCAGCTCGAGCGCCGCATATGCCGTCGCCGCGCCTGCCCCGCCGGCTCCCAGCTGAACGATCCGCCCGAGGGCTGCGCCTGGCAAGTGCTCGACGACACTCAGCCGGAACCCCCACCGGTCGGTGTTGTGCCCGATTCGACGGCCACGTGCGAGGACGACCGTGTTGACGGAGCCTATCGCGCGGGCCTCGACTGACAGGTCCGTCAGGAGTGGCACCACGTCTAACTTGCACGGGTGCGTGATGTTCAGCCCGGCGAAGCCCAGTCGCTCAGCCGCGGTCAGCAGTTCAGGAAGTGCCTCGGCGTTCAGGCCGAGGTCAGCGAGATCGATGCGCTGGTAGATGCAGCGCAGCCCGTGGGCGGCCCCTTCTTCTTCGTGCATCGCGGGAGAGCGCGACGCGTCGATGCCGGAGCCGACGAGACCAAGAAGCAGCGTGCGAGGTCGCCCTGTCACGGGGGTGAGGATAGCCCGGATTCACAGGCGGGGATCATTCTTGGCACCGCGGCGTACATGGCACCGGAGTACCACCGCCGCGTCCCCGAGCGCGCGCTGAGGCTCCCGGTCCTTCTTCTTTTGTTCATTACAGCGAGCCTCCGCTCTCGCTGTTGTTGCCGTGCCTGATCCGCGGGGGGCTTTACCCGAAGTCGTTGTAGGATCCCTAGCATGCGGCGGACGCGGGCCTCGGCTGAATGGATTTCGTTCGGGTTGGCCCTTGCGCTCGCGCTGGGACTCGCCGTCATGAGCGGCGCGGCGCAGCGGTCAACCATCCTGACCAACGGGCGAAACCTCCAGACCCCGATCAACCACGGACTACCCGACAAGCGGCTCGGCTTCACGTTCTGCCGCCTCCGGTACCAGAACATTCGCAGGGCGAGAAAGTCCGGCTGGGGCGACGACTATCCGCAGGCGGACTACAACTTCATGGTGCGTCTCGCCGAGCTGACGAGAACGACGATCAGCCGCTGGAACAATGGCGACCCCGGATTTGCGAACGTCACGGCCATGGATCCCGATCTCTTCCGGTGTCCGTACCTGCGCATGCAGAATGCAGCCAACTACGACTTCACACCTGAAGAGACCGCCCGCATGCACGACTACCTGCTGAAGGGCGGCTTTCTCTGGATCGACGACAACTGGGATCCGGACTTCGAGTACATCCGTCCGAATCTCATGCGGATCCTGCCCGGCGCAAAGATCGTCGACCTGCCGGTCGAGTACCCGATGTTTTCGGTTCTCTACCACGTCGATCCTCTCCCGCAAATCCCGTCGCTCGGCTCGTGGATGCGCACCCGGCAGAATTCTGAAATCGGGCCTTCAACCGTCCACTACTACGGCGTGTTGGACGACCACGACAGGCTGGTCGTGCTCGTCAGCATGAACTCGGACGTTTCAGACAGCTGGGAGCGGGAAGGCGACAACCAGGACTACTTCGAGACCTTTGCGGCGAAGGGCTATGCGCTGGGTGTGAACGTGGCCGTCTGGGTCATGACTCACTAAGGGCCTGCGGCAAAATAAGGTGCACCATTGTGGCCGCCGATGCATCCCGCCGGGCTGCGTTGCTCGTCACTTGCATACGCCCGGTATGCGCGCTCCTCGCGCCTTGCCGGGCGGGCGCCTCGCCGCCCACAGTGCACACCTTATTCTGCCGCGGGCCCTAAGGACCCTAAGGGGTCTGAGCCGGAGACAGAATTGGCACTCGCCCAGGGTTCCCCACGTGGCAGAGGTGGGTACAGGTCCCAACCAGGGTCTCGACAACGCGCACCCTGAAGGACTCGCCGCCGCGGGCGCGGCCGTCACTCTGCGCCTGCATGCTCTCCGCGCCGTGACGTTCAGGAATGACTCGACGCTCCCCGCTGCATGGCCTCGCACACCTGTGCGCGCGTCAACGCCCAGGCCTCGCGCGTGGGCCGATCGAAGTCGGGCCCGAGCGCCTGCGCCAGGGCCCGCATCAGGGCGTTGCGGGAGGCGCTATTTGATCGTGACCGGTCCGAGTGTCTGATCCAGTCAGCGAGTGATCGCGGGCACATAGAATTCCGGCGCGGGACTGTGGCCGCCCTCGTAGAAGAGCATGCGTTTCGGCTCGGGCAATAGGCGATAGAGCGGTTCGGCCTGCGTCTTCACATGGCTGTCTTCGTCGTAGCGGCCTTGGCGCAGGAGGATAGGCGCGCGAATATGCGGAACGAGATTGATCGGGTTGATCTCCGGAAGGAGCCGCGTGTCCGATGGGCACAAGGCGGCTCCCGCCAGCAGATCGGGTGGCGCCTCGTGAACGATCGCGTGAAGCGCATCGATGGTGTGCGCGCGGACAAAGGCGCGTTGGCCCGTGAGCATCTCGAACAGGATCGAACCGAGGGCAAACAGATCCGTCCGGCCATCGACGCTATCGCCGGTGACCTGTTCCGGTGCCAGGTATCCGGTCGTCCCGAGCAGGACGCCGGTCCGCGTGGACAACCCTTCGCCCGCATGGTCGTTCGCGGCGAGCTTGGCGATGCCGAAATCGAGAATCTTCGTCTCGCCCGAGCGGGCGAGGAAGATATTCTCTGGCTTCAAGTCACGGTGGACCAGGCCGACGGCATGTGCAGCGGCGAGGCCCGTCGCCACGTCCGCCGTGATGCGACAGGCGGCTCGAGAGGGGAGCGGCCCCCGCTCGATCGCCGCGCGCAACGTCTCGCCAGTCAGGAGCTCCGTGACGAGATACGGGCGTCGTCGGAAGTCTCCTGTATCGTAGAGGCGGACGATGTTGGGGTGGTCGAGCGACGCGGTCACCCGCGCCTCTTGGAGGAAACGCTCGACTCGCCGCGGATCGGTCGAGTCGGCGTGCCTCATCTTGAGTGCGACGTCCCGCCCTAAACGGTCGTCGGTCGCGCGGTAGACGTCACCCATTCCGCCGCAGGCGATCAGGGAGCCGATGCGGTACCGGCCGACCATCGTGCCTACGGACAGCGGCGGATCGTCCTCAGCGAGATCGCGTCCGACAAGTGCCAGCGTCGGGACTTCGAGAAAACCCGACAGCCCTACGCTCGCCGCCGCCAGTCTGTCGGCCTCCGTGGCCAGCGCCGGATGGTCGACCGCCAATTGCCGTTGTAGCTGCCGGCGTCCATCAGCGTCGGCGACGAGCCAGGCATTGTGCCATTCGGACAGCACCCGCCACCGGTCCGTGCTCATCGTTCGCGTTGAGCGGTAAGCTCGTGGCGGAGCCAGCGACAGAGTGTCAACTTTCGATTTACACTCCGGCCAGCGTCCTAACCACACGGAGGACGTCGAGAAACTCGACGTGGAAGGCATCCTGGCTTTCGCAGCACGCATCCTGCCGCGCGCCTCAGACCTGTGGGTCCATGCGTCGCTCGACTAACGTCAGCGCCTGCGGGAGCTGTGCTTCCCGGATGGGATGGCGTACGACCGAATTCGATTCAATCGAACCGCCGTAACCGCACGGCTTTTCAACTACGTGGAACCCGGTGAATGGCCCGGCGCGTGCAATCTTGACGCCGCCGACGAGCTTTGCCAGCCGCTCTCGCAGCTTCTCGCGGTCGTAGTCGGACGTCGTATCCTCGACCTGTGCGCGCAGCTGCTTCACGCGGCCCTGGATCGCCTCGGTGTGGCCGCCACCCTCGACGATCGTCGTGTGGTCTTTGTCGATGGTGACCTTGTGGGGCATAGAATCAATCATCCGGATTGTCGACTGCGCGACCTGAAGCACCCGTCTCGTGCTCCGCCGAGATTGGCAGTTCGAGCACAAAGATACAACCTTTGCCCGGTAGATTTTGCACGCGGATGTTGCCGCCGTGTGCTTCCGCTGCCTGCTTGGCGATGGCGAGACCGAGACCGAAGCCAGAGTGACCGCTGTCCAGCCGTACGAAGGGCGCGAACGCTTCTTCGACCTTTCCCGGAGGCAGCCCTCCACAGCAATCCTCCACCTGGATTATCGCGCGACCGTCCACAATCTTGCCGCGGAGCTCAACACTTCCACCCGACGCCGTGTACTTGATGCCATTCCCGAGCAAGTTGCCGATCGCCGACCGAACGAGCCTGATGTCCACATCGACACGCGCGTCTGTCTCGAGCACCAGCCGCAATTCCACGCCTTTTGACTCCGCCTCTGCAAGGGAACTGATCTCTGCTTCTTCGAACAGCGTTCGCATCGTGGTCCATTGCCGCCGCACGTCGACGCCCGACGCGATGCGTGCGACCTTCAGGGTCTGATCGATGAGTTCAGTGGTTCGCATGATGCTGCGCTCCAGAACGGCCACCGCGGCGGTGTCTTTGGGCAGGTGCCATCGTTCCTTGAGAAGCTGAAACGCCGTCACGGCGGAGGACAATGGGTTGCGAAGCTCATGCGCGATGAACGCGAAGTGTTCGTTCGCCTGACGCAAGAACTCAGCATCTCGCTGGTGGGCGTATTCGGAGACGGCATGTGCGATACCGTGAATTGTGGAATCGAATACGACTTGGAGCTCTTGAAAGGTAAGTTGCGCACCGGCGTCCCGTGCGGTGCCGATGATGGCGTCGCGGAGGGCGCCGTACTCACGCACGACCGAATCCAGGCTGAAGCCCAATCTCAATCGCTGTTCGCCATGTCCCGCGGCGCTCAGGCTTTCGTCGGGTGATGGGCCGACTGATGGCAGACCGGCGTCATCGCGAAGGGCGGCGATGATTTCCAGCAAGAATTCGGGAAGATGATCGACGAGCTCGACGGGCGGGATTGATTCGGGTGCGAGCGTGCCGTGTACCTTCAATTTCCAACGCCGCATAACCTCGTCGCGGTGACCAGACAGGATCTCGTAAAGGGCCATCCGACGAGAATGCCACAAACGAAGGCTCGCATCACGACCGAAGCTTCGAATGAGCGACGTGCCGCAGCGGGCACGACAGGAATCGGGACCGAAGAGGGCAACACCCCCGGACGAAGCATCGGTTTGGGCTGTTCATCGCTCGGCCGATCGTCACCGTTCGGCTTCTCATCGGCCGACCCCCGCAGCAACCCGCAACGCGATCTCTCTCATTCTTGCTCCGTCGCGAGAAAAGCTGCGCTTATCGCGAGGCCTTGGCTTTGCCAAGTTGATCGAGTGCCGCCTTGAAGGCGACCGCCAGTTTGTCCACAGAGCCGGTGCCCCAATAGTGCAAGAAGTAGATCGTCGGACTTGTGCCGGTCATGTGGTGGTGAATCGCGACGATGTCGATGCCGTTCTGTCGCAACACCCTGAGCACCGGCGTCACTTCATCGGCAAGCATCGCCACGTCGCCGGCTACCGCTGCGTTGTCGTTCGCGCCGACGAAGGCGGCCCAGCTGTTGAGGCCCATGCGAGCGTTGATCGGCGCACCCATCTCGGTGAGCTTGAGGTCGTCGCGTCCGACAGTGATCTTGTAGACCGCGCCGTTCTGCTCGCCTTGATGTCCCGCAATTTGTGCGATCTTCGCGGTGTCCATCGTTGGCGCCGGCGCGGAGGCTGGTGTCGAGTTGGGTGTTGCTGTTGGCCGGCTGGTGGTTTTGCCGATCAAGTCGAGCGCCGGTTTCATCTTGCGCGCCAGTTCCGCCGGGCTGCCATGGCCGTGCACGTGCATGTAAAACATGCGCGGCTCATCCCAGAAGAAATGGTTGTGGAGCGCCGTCGCCTCCAGCCCGTTCTCGAGAAGCGCGGACATGACCGGGTTGACCTCCTCCTGCGTCAGGACGAGATCTCCCATCATCACGTCCATGCTGCCGGTGCCTTTCGTCATGGCCACCCAGCCGCCGAAGCCGAAGGGCGTCGGCGTCTTGACGTTCGCGACGGTGATCGATAGGTCGTTCCGGGGGATGTTGACCTTCAGGACGTTGTCCTTGAAATCTCCGGTCTTCCCCAACGTGTCCAGTACCTGTTTGTAGGCCGCTGGCATTTCTTGAGCGTGCGCAGGAGAAGCGAATGGCGTCAGTGAGAGTAACGCGACTAGAACAATGAACCGTTTCATTGGGAATGCTCCCTATTGTTTTGCAAGTTGATCGAGCAGCTGTTCGACATGTCTCTTGATCGCGTCCCGTGACGCAGCGTAGCCGTCGCTGACCTCTGGAACATCGGTCCAGTTCCTGGCCTTTCCGCTGGAGCTGGCATGCGCCGGCAGGCTGCAGCCAATGGCGAAGATGTGCGTCGCGGCTGTCACGTCGGCGGCCGTTATCGAAGCCGGGTTGGTCGCTGGCAAGCTCAAGCCGTCGTCACGCATTTCCCCTGGTAGATCTCGTTGCGACTAAGACCTGTGTGGCCTTAGGCAGTGGAAATAAAGTAAGTACCAATATCTCGTAGAGTGTACTACGCTGCCTGTGCGTGACGAATCTCGC
>JBDTVS010000127.1:0-99419 GCA_040007095.1 Acidobacteriota bacterium | reverse complement strand
TGGAGGTTTTGCAGACCTCTGCCTTACCACTTGGCGACGGCGCCTGACGGAGCGAATGGAAGAAGCGAAGGCTCGTCAGCGGACCTGCAGAGTCCGACGACAGCGTGAATCGAGCGGCACGAGGCGGAATGGGCGCATGGGCCGAATGTGTAAAATTGGAGCGGGAAACGGGATTCGAACCCGCGACTTCGACCTTGGCAAGGTCGCACTCTACCACTGAGTTATTCCCGCCCGCCGAACGCTTAACGTACCACAGCGTTCGGTTGCGTTCAACCCGATGCCGTCACCCAAGCCTCAGACCCTCGCATCGCGCAGGACGCGCGCGGCTTCCTCGGGCGACGTGGGGTTGATGTACAACCCGGTCCCCCACTCGAAGCCGGCGACCTTCGTCAAGCGCGGCATCAACTCGAGATGCCAATGATAGAAATCGCCTGTTTCCTCGGAAAATGGGGAGGTGTGCACGATCAGGTTGTACGAGGGCGATTCGAGCGCTCGATTGACCCGCAGGAGCAACGCCTTCAGCAGCCGTGCCAGGCTCTCGTACTCGTGCTGCGGCGCCTCCTCGAACCGCGAGCGGTGACGGCGGGGCACGATCCACGTCTCGAACGGAAAGCGCGGCGCGTACGGCGCGATCGCGAGCATGTCGGCGTTTTCGAGAATGACGCGACTCCCGGTCACCAACTCCTGGTGCAGGATGTCGCAGAACACACAGCGCTCTTTCTGCGCGAAATGCCGTCGCGCCCCCTCGATCTCCTCGAGCACGAAGGCCGGCACGATCGGCAGCGCAATCAACTGCGAATGCGAATGCTCCAGCGTGGCGCCGGCCGGTCCCCCGTGATTCTTGAACAGCAGGATGTACCGCAAACGCCGGTCCTGTCTGAGGTCGCGGACGCGCTCGCGGAAAGCCGACAGCACCCGCTCGATCTCGGTCTCGGACATCGACGCCAGCGTCTTGGCGTGATCGGGCGTCTCGATGATGACTTCGTGCGCCCCGATCCCGTTCATGCGATCGAACATCCCGTCGCCTTCGCGGTCGAGCCCGCCCTCGACCTGCAGCGCGGGAAACTTGTTGGGCACGACCCGCAGTTCCCATCCGGGACCGTTGGCCACGCCGTTCGGGCGATAGGCGAACACTTCCGGCGGCGTCAAATCCTCTCGCCCCGCGCAGAACGGGCAATAGCCGTCACGCGCGACCTGGTGGCGCTCCAAGCGGAAATCGCTCGGACGCTTGCGTCGCTCGGTCGAGATGACCACCCACCGGCCCGTGACGGGATCTTGTCGCAGCTCAGGCATGCTAGTGTCGTGTCTCGCGGACTGTCGCCTCGGAATTGCTACCGGCCGCGGCGTTGTCGCGGCCGAAAAATCAAGGTCAACGACGGGGGCAAGTGGTATTGCTTCAGCGGGTAGAGGTCAGGAGCAATTGACCGCCGATCGCTTTGCGCGGGCGCCGACCATTATGGCCGATGGCTCCGGACCCGCGGCTTTCGCTCGGGTACGCCGATCCCCAGCCTCCGCCCCCTGGCATGGCACCGCGTGCGACGGACCGTCAGAACGACATGTCGAACGCGTTTTGAAACACCTCGACCACCGGCCGGCCATCGTCCACATGAATAGAGACGACGTCGAAGCGACAAGGCGAGTCCGCAAGCCGATGGCGCATCACGTAGTCGAGCGCGAGATGCATCATGCGGCGGCGTTTGAGCCCGTGCACCGCTTCCGCCGCCGCGCCGTAGCGATGGTCGTTCCTGGTCTTCACCTCCACAAACACCGTCGTCTGGCCATCGCGGGCGACAATGTCCAATTCTCCACCGCGGCGCCGGTATCGGCGGGCAACAATTGCGTACCCGCGACGCTCCAGTTCCCGACACGCGAGATCCTCGCCGGATTTTCCCAGCTTCATTCGATCGTTCGACATGCGCGATGCCCCAAGCAAGCGCCGCGCCACAAGCCCTACCAATCGCTCGAGCCCCAGAGTGCATGGTCGACTCTGGCGTCGGCGGCGTTGGCCACGAGCCACCACCAGCAAGGCAGCGAGACGCGGCGGACACCCGGCTCCGGCGGAATATGGCGTCGCGCCCTGCGGCCACGCGCTTCAACACGCCGCGACCGCTCCCTCGACGGCCATCCCGTCCGTTTTGGTTTAAGTTCTAAGTTCTACGGCGTTTCGACAAGTGCGTGGTCATGCTTCTCTCAAAATAGGCCGCGAATTTCTTGAACCACAAAGAACACAAAGTACACGAAGCCTGTTGCTCCAGCTCGGAGAACAGCTTTGTGGCCTTGGTGCTCTTTGTGGTTTGCATCCAACCCGTTCCACACTCTTGTCGAGACTGCTCGAAATTCAAAGTTTCTACTTTCGTTTCCAGCGGGTGCCGGACGGCCCGTCCTCGAGCAGCACTCCCCGTTCGGCCAGCTCCTGCCTGATTCGATCGGCAGCGCCGAAGTCTCGCCGGCGCCTCGCCGCATGACGATCTTCAATCCGCTGCTCGATCTCGGCCAGCGGAACCGGCGGCTGCTCGTCCTCGGCGCGCCGCAGGCTCAACACACCCAGCACCCGATCGAATTCGTCGAACGCCTCGCGAATCACGACCACGTCGGCGGCGCCGACCTCTCCCGCGTCGATGGCCGAGTTCAAAGCGCGCACCAGCTCGAACATCGCGCCCAGCGCAGCGGCGGTGTTCAGGTCGTCATTCATCGCCGTGGCGAACGCCTGGCGTCCTTCGACCACCCGCGCCACGATCTCGGGACTCGAGCCCAACCTGGTGACGGAGTCGAGCCGCCCCAGGCAATCGGTCAGCCGGCGCAGCGCCTCCTCGGCCTGCCCCAGGCTCGCCCAGGTGAAGTTGAGCTGCTTGCGATAGTGGGCCGAGAGCAGCAGGAACCGAACGGCGGACGCCCGATACCCTTTCGCCACCACATCGGGAATCGTGTAGGTGTTGCCCAGCGACTTCGACATCTTCTGCTCGTCGACAATCAGGTATTCGACGTGAAACCAGAAGCGTGAAAAAGGTTTGCCGGTGGCCGCCTCGCTTTGCGCGATCTCGTTCTCATGGTGCGGGAAGACCAGATCGATCCCCCCGGTGTGGATGTCGATTGGTGGCTCGCCCAGCAGGCGAAGCGCCATCGCCGAGCATTCGAGATGCCAGCCGGGCCGGCCGGGCGGGTCGACGAGATCCCAGGTCGGCTCGCCCTCTTTGGTCGCCTTCCACAGCACGAAGTCGCGGGCGTCTTCCTTGGCGTAATTGTCCGAATCGACGCGCGCCCCCGGCTGCATGCCTTCGTGGTCGAGCCGCGCCAGGCGTCCATAACCGGGCAGCGTCGCGATCTTGAAATACACCGAGCCGTCGCTCCGGTAGGTATGGCCGTTGCGATCGAGGGCCGTGATGAGATCCGCCATGGCGTGCAGGTTCGCATCATCGGTCGCGCGCGGCGTCTCTTCGACTTCCTCGAGGCCAAGCGCCCGGGCGTCCTCCCGAAAGGCCGCAATGAACTGATCCGTGTACTCACGGAGCTCCATCCCGGCCTTCTGCGCGCCGGCGATCGTCCGGTCGTCCACGTCGGTAAAGTTCATCACGTGGTGCATGCGGTAGCCGTGCAGGTACTTCAGCGTGCGCCGCAGGATGTCGACGCAGACAAATGTCCGAAAATTGCCGATGTGTCCGCGCGCGTACACGGTCAGACCGCAGGTGTACATCCGCACGGTGTTGTCGAGCGACGGCTCGAACGGTTCCTCGGAGCGGGTCAACGTGTTATAGAGCTGCATCATTCGCTGTGGATCTTTGAAGAAGCCGGGGCCTCGGGCATCACGGGCGCCGGGAGAATCGCCTGGGACGCGGCGCACAGTACGCCAGATCTCGTGATCGGCCGCCGACACAATCACCTCACACGATCCGACGCGCGCGCGAAACTGCACGTCGACGTGTTCGCCGCGGTCGGCGCCCGGCGTCACCGCGGCCTTGAGGTCCCGCACCAGTGCGGCGACAGCGTCGGGGGCGCCGCCCACGTGCTCGAACACATGAGCCGCCACATCCGCCAGGATCGACCCGACCTGCTCTCGCCCAGTCAACCTCATCGAGAACAGAAAGTCAGGAGTGGGCACCGGGCGGGATCCTACAGCGAAAGGTGCCCAAACAGCACGCGCGCCTGGCCGCAGTCGACGGCGATCTGCGCCTTCAGCTGGTCAAGCGATTCAAACCGCCGCTCGTCCCGGAGGCGCTGCACGAAGCCGACCCGAACCGTTGCGCCGTACAAATCCCGATCCAGGTCGAAGATGTGGGTTTCGACGCTGGTCGGCCCGGATCCATCCACCGTGGGGCGCACACCCACGTTGGTCACCGACGCCCGGATGATCCCCTCCATCGTGATCGTCGTCGCGTAGACGCCATGGGGTGGCAGGAGCTCGTTCTGGGTACACACATTGGCCGTGGGAAAGCCGAGCGTGCGGCCGCGCTGGTCGCCCCGCACGACCTGCCCCTCGATGGAGTACTGATGACCGAGCAGCGCGCCCGCCTCGTCGACACGACCGTCGCCCAACAGGCGGCGAATGCGTGTGCTGCTGACGACAAAGTCCTTGTAGCGGACCGGGTCAATCTTCTCGGCCCTGAAGCCATAGCGCGCGCCGAGACCGCGCAGCAGCGAAAAATTACCGGTGCGATCGTGCCCGAACAGAAAATTCGCGCCGACCCAGACTTCCGACACGCGAAGCCAATCGACGAGCACCATCCTGACGAACATTTCCGGATCCCAGCGGGACAGATCCGCCGTGAAACGAACGATCGCCGCGCCGCCAAGGCCGGTCTCCGCGAACGCCTGCAGCTTCTGCGCCTTCGTCATCAGCAGCGGCGGCGCCTTGTCGGGCCGGACGACGCGCGGCGGATGCGGGTCGAAGGTCATCACCACGGCGGTCGCGCCGTGCTCGCCGGCGACCCGACTCACGCGGTCGAGGATCTTTCGATGACCGCGATGCAGGCCGTCGAAATTGCCCAGCGCAAGCACCGGCCTGATCCAGTGCCGCGGCCGCGGATCATCAGGAAAATGGATGATATCCATCAACACAAACTGAGAACTGAGAACTACGAAGGACCGCGCGGTGCTTTTTCCTTTGAGTTCTAAGTTTTGACTCTCTACGTGATCTCCAAGACCAGCCCATCATAGGCCAACTCGACACCCTCCGGGAGCCGCGCACAGGTCGCGGCGTGGGGCAGATCGTGGCAGATGTGCGTGAACCAGGTGCGTTCGGGCCTGAGGCGCTCGACCACTTGCAGCGCCTGGTCGACGCTGAAATGCGTGGAGTGCGGTCGATGACGAAGCGCATCAAGGACGAGCGTGTCCACACCTTCGAGCAGCGGCCACGACCGATCGGGAATGTGGTTGCAATCGGTCAAGTAGGCGAACGAGCCGATACGGTAGCCGAGAATCTGCCGCGATCCGTGCATCAAGGGGACAGGCACCACCTCGACGCCGCCGATCGAGAACGGACCGCCGACTTCGAACAGCGACAATCGTGGCACGCCCCCGCCTGAAGGCGGGCCTGCGTCGAAAATGTACGAGAAGATCCGCCGCAGATCGCCGAGCGTACGCTGGTCAGCGTAGCAGCCGATCGCGGACTGCTGGACCATGTTGTAGCGCCGGACTTCATCGAGGCCCATGATGTGATCGGCATGGCTGTGCGTAAACAGAATCGCGTCGACGCGGCGGACGTTATAGGTGAGCGCCTGCGCGCGAAGGTCGGTGCTCGTGTCGACCAGCACGTACCGCACGGCGGCGACCGACGGTGACGCGACGACGGCGTCCGGCGCCACGGGTTGACGAAACGCCGCCTCCCCGAGATCGAGGAGAATCGACGGCCGCAGACGCCGGTCGTGCACGTCTTGCGAGTGACACACCGCGCAATCGCACGCGATCGCGGGCACGCCGTGAGACGTGCCGGTGCCAAGCAGTGTCACGCGCATGGGATCGCCCGGCAGCCCGTCGCGCACCTCCCGCGCCTTACTGCAGCCGACCTGCGGGACGCGACGAGCGAGAATGGAAGTCGTTTTCCGAAAGGCAACGCGGCTGGCAGCCCCCGGTGGAAGTCTGGCGTCGCACCGAGGCGGGCGAGGCGCCACGCCGGCAGGGCGCGACGACCGGGAATACCGGGAGTATTTGAGCGAGGAGCCACGCAGCCGGCGGGGATGCAGCGCCCGGCGAATGCCGTCAGACTTTCACCACGGGCTGCTAGACGGGATGCAGCGCCGGCCGACGGCCGAGGGACATTTTCCACGTGTGGCTGGTCCCTCCGCCCGGGAGTTATGTGACGCATCACGTGTCCAGGGGACTAAGTACTCCGTTTCACAATTACGCTAACGTATCGGCCGCCGATGCATCCTGCCTCGCGGCGTTGCTCGTCGGTCAAATGCTCCCGGCATTCTTCCTCCTCGCGCCTGGCGATCCGGGCGCCTCGCCGCCCGAAATACGTCACCGTAATTGCGAAGCGGAGTACTAAGGCATCACAATGCGGGGAGCGCCGCGTTCGACCTCAACGAAGCGCATTCGCAGCTCTGCCAGGACCTGTTCGATCACCTGCCGTTCCTGCGCCGTCAGATTGCCCCGCGTCTTCAGCTCGAGCAGGCCGAGCACGTCTATCATCTGCCGGGCGGCCTCCGGGTTGGGCTCGAACCGCTCCCCAGACTCCGGATCCGCGAGATCGCCCAGGTGAATCGCCGCGGTGGTAGCCAGCGACACCACGAACTCGGTAAAAGACAGGGCAGGTTGGACCGGTTGCTCGGCACTCATCTGATCATCTCTCGTCATCGGGATTGGCGGATGGCATTGTCTGCTATCGTGATGGCTCTGGAATCGTTCGTAACTATGAGCGGTCAACGCAGGAAATCACCAAGGCTTCCTGGTACAATCGCCAGCCGCCGATCAGACTATCAGATTCCCTACCGCCGGATGACGAGAGGATGAGCGCCACCACCGCTGCCGCAGAATTCACCCGCCTGATCGAGATCGTCGCACGACTCCGCGCGCCTGGAGGGTGTCCCTGGGATCGCGAACAGACCATCGATTCCCTGAAGCCGTTTGTTCTCGAGGAGACCTACGAGGTCCTCGAGACGATCGACCGGCACGACCACGGCGCGCTCGCAGAGGAGCTCGGCGACTTCCTGTTTCAGGCGGTCTTCCTCGCACAGCTCGAGTCCGAGGCCGGGCACTTCACCATCGCGGACTCCGTCAAGAACATCGCCGACAAGCTGCTTCGACGCCACCCACACGTGTTCGGTCAAGACGCGGGCGAACCACCGCTCGAAACCGCCGGCGAAGTACGGGTGCGGTGGGAGGAAATCAAGGCGCAGGAACGAGGGGCGGCGGCGGCGCCGAAGACGCTGCTGGGCGGCATTCCGGCGACGCTTCCCGCACTGCTGCGCGCGTACGATATCGGCATCCGCTCCGCGTCGGTCGGGTTCGACTGGACGAAGGCGAGCGATGTGGTCGGGAAGATTCAAGAGGAGGTCGACGAGCTGCGCGAAGTCGTCTCCGACGCCGCGCCGACCGACGCCGAGCGCGCCGAGGAAGAAATGGGCGACCTGCTCTTCTCAATCGCCAACCTCTCGCGCAAGCTCGGCATCGAGCCGGAAACCGCGCTACGCAAGGCCAACGACAAGTTCACTCGCCGCTTCGAGACCATGGAGCGCTCGCTTGCCGAGTCAGGACGCGTGATGAAAGACCAATCGCCGGCCGAACTCGAACGCCAGTGGCAACAAGCGAAATCGAAACAACAGGTACCCTAACAACTAAGGAACCACAAAGGCCACAAAGAAACGCGAGCGGCAAGAGACCGAATCAACTGGTGACGGGAAGTTCTACCGAACGAACCGACGCAGGCCGTCAATCAGCATCGGAACATTGAAGTTCATCAACAAGCCGACACGGCAGCCACTCGCCTTCAGGTAGGACAGAACCTGCGCGTAGTGGATAGGCCTCAGCTTTCGGACCGCCTTGACCTCCACCACAACGACTCGCTCGACCACGATGTCGAGACGATGGCTGCATACCAGCTCGCCCCGATAGTAAACCTGCACCGATTTTTCGAGCTCCGTACTCAGGTTGCGATGGCGCAGCTCGAGAACCAGCGCGCGTCCGTACACGGGCTCGATGAATCCCGGCCCAAGCTGACGATGCACGGCAACCGCAGCGCCGATGATTTCGTGCACGACTCGCTCGGTTGCCGAGGCAATCGGCTCATGGCCTTTGTGTTCTTGGTGTTCTTTGTGGTTCATAGAAGTACGACCGACCGTTGAACGTTGTGACGGTGACCGAGTGTCCGTCTGTATCGACCGTGACGGCCCCGTCCTGGTCGGTTCGAAAGACTTCCGCACCGACCGCCCGGTAGCGTTCGAGGACTTCCGGGACCGGATGTCCGAAGTGGTTCGCCCTCCCGGCGCTCACCACCGCCACGCGAGGCGCGATCGCCCGCACGAACTCAGGGGTGCTCGACGTCAGGCTGCCATGGTGTGGAACCTTGAACGAAAAGCGCCTTTATTTCTGGCCTGTTTTTGTCTGGTCCGCCGTGGATTGTGCCCGGTTTGTGACCAAGCCGTAGGTGTTCAGGGCCTCGGTCTTCCGCTGTTCAGTCGGATGGGTGTACCGCTCCAGCATGGCCAGCGACGAGTGCCCGCTGATCTCCATGATGGTCCGCACATCCGCGCCGCCGTCCATCATCCGCGACAGGGCCGTGTGCCTCAAGGTGTGGATCACCACGTCGGCCCCGTCGATCCCGGCATCCTTGAGCGCCGCTTTAAAGCCCGTGATGAGGCGTTTGTACCGCGTGCCGCTCCGACCACTCACGAAGACGAACGTTGGGTCCTTGTGGGGCATCCTGGCCAGGATTTCGGCCATTCGAGCCGTGAGCGGCAGCCGCCGCGGTTTCCCGTTCTTGGTTTCCACGAAGCGGAGGTAGCCGTCGGTCGTGTCTTCCCACCGCAGCGCCAGGAGCTCGCCGAGCCGCGCACCCGTGATCAACAGGAGTTCGATGATGGGCCGGACGTGTCGGCGCCGCCCCTTCTGGTACGCCTCGAGCAGCGCCGCCTGCTCATCAGTCGTCAGGATCCGCGTTCGCGCGCCTGTGCCCTTGATCGGACGCACCGCGGCGGCCGGCGAGACGACCAAGCGTTTCCATTCGACGGCCTTGGTGAGGATCCCTTTGAGTAGCATCAACTCCCGATTGACCGTTCCGGGCCGGCACCCCTTGGCGAGCCGCTTCGCCTTGAGTTGCTCGATGCCGAACGCGGTGATTTCGGTCAGGAGTTGCCCGCCGAATGTCGGCAACAGCACCCGGGCGAGCATTTCCCTGTCGCGCTGCAGCGTCGAGGCTCGCTTGTTCGGGACCGCGTGCGTGTTGATGTACTCGGCCGCGAACAGACGAAACGTCGTATCGGGCTGCCGGCGAATCCCGTGACGCCCGTCCAGGATGCGCGACCGTTCCCGTGCTTCGATGTCGCGGGCCTTGTGCTTGTCGTCCGTTTCGGTCGTGTTCCGATACCGCCGCCCGTTGACACGGAAATCGTAGTGCCAATGATGGTCGCAGCGCGGCGACGCCGGGCAGTGGAGCGGATTCGACGTCCCGTTCGCCCACACGGCCGGCTCAGTCTTGCTGCAACGTTTTCGCAGGCTCAATTCAATTCACCAGGCGACGCCGCGTTTACGTAGTTGACCCACTCGTCGGCTCTCTAACGTCCCATGAAAGGACCAGTCCCAATCGTCGCTTTGATGTGATCAGTGAGTGTCGTCCGGAGATCGGCAGCTGTTGTCCACTTCAGGTGAAAGAATTGCCGAGTGTCGAAATGCAACCTTGATGAGAAGTCTTCGCGGCACGTCCGAATGACAGGTCGCCCCAACCCCTCCGCGAAACCGGCCTCGTAGTACACACCAGCACTCAAGTTCGTGAAGTCAGCCACGACGATCTGAGCGGCTCGAATCTGAGCGCGAATCTTGTCGTTGATCTGGTCATTGTGTGGCGCCGAATCGACGCGACCTCCCCGGAAGCCAGCGTCCCGAATCGAGAGGGCTATGCCATCCTCATAAGCAGAGTTCAGAGCCTTATCAAAAGACATTGCCACAAAGCATGTTCCAGGTACACCAGCAGTGGGGGCAATGTAGTTCCATCCTGCAACCGTCAGCCGCAGGCCGTCAATTAGGGGTTCATGGCCTGGGGTTAATGGTGGCGATTCATTCATATCAAGAAGACCCGCGCCAAAGAGGTGATTCACTACGAAGCTGAGCTCATATCCGTCTCGTATGTCGGCCGCCGCAGCCAGACTGAGCCGCTCATCTGTGCTTGCAAAATTCAACCATTGCGCAACTGTGGTCCGGCGCGAAATATTCTCGAGTAGTTTTTGCACCTTCAGCGAAACCGGCGACGAAGAATGGCCTCGAGCCAGTTCCTCCCAATTGTCTTCGGTGATAAGGATGTCTTCACCAGGGGTGGCGTCCGTACGCTGCCGGATGTAAGCGGAGAGGTACGGCATCAGCGTCCGATCTTTTACGCCATACAGGATATCGATCGCGGTCGACGTCAAGAGGCATCGACCACAGATCTGGCATTCCATCCGAATTCTGAACGTTTCCCGATGCCCTTCCTTTGAAGTCCTCCACGACGGAGACCCACAGATTAAGCATGGCCGTGTTGGTGTAGCCACGTCGGTCATCTCCGTTCGTCCTCCCTCAAGGTTGCCACCTACGTTACGTCCATCCACCCGTGCCCGCCGCGTCCTGCCGAAGCGCCCGCGCGACGTACCGCGCCTCAGCTTCATCCACGCAGCGCCGCGACAGCACCAGTTCGTCGTTCTCGAGTAGCGTCACGTCCCATCCGGCGGACACCTTCGAGTCGTCTCGGATTTCGCAGGACTGCACCCGGCGGCCGTCAGGATGCCGCAAGCGCCAGACTTCCTGGCCCATCTGCCGTTGCCGCGGGATGCCTTCGCGCCGATGGCCTGGGGCGAACCACGGTTTCTGTTCGTCGCTCATGATTTCAGGTTACCGGATCCGGCAACCGGCCGATCCATTCGTCGGGGATTGCCCGACATCCTCTTTTTCGCGTTTGCCCTACACTCCAGCTCATGCTGTAAGTTGCCGCTAACCGAGTAGTGCCATCGGTGCGCCTGCCTTTCCAACTTTGGCAGGTGGCCGAACTCCGCTGCGTTCTGACGTCGCCTGATGCCGCGCCACCGTTCGTCGTCGCGATCTACAAGGGGGACCAATTGCTGTCGCGGACCGAGTTCAACGACCACAATCAGGCTACGTTTACCGCCGTTGCGGCGCTCCCAAACGCCTAGGAGACCATCCCTATGCCGCCCTGTCCCAACTGCAAACAACAATCGCCCACCCGCGTCCTGTACAACAGCAGACGGGACGCGTACGCGGTGTTCTACTGTTGCCAGGCGTGCGGGCATGTCTGGATGACTCGTGAGAACGATCCAGAGCGACCGCCAATGGACGTGACACCAAAGACGCGCTCGGCGGCGGGGTGATGCCTGACCTGCCTGACCCGCAGATTCTCATCACCTGCCCGCTCTGCGCCGCGCCGCTGACGTATAGGCGGACTGCTGGCGATACTTACGTCTACCGCTGTCCGCTTCACGGCGCGGTGATCTTCCCGCCTGATGGTCAGGTTCGCCAGCAGCCGCAATGACGAAACGGCGGACGCGAGAGCCAACCCACACGTTGACGACGGACTGCACCGACGAGCAAAAGAAACTGCTCGCGCGGACTGACGAATTGCGTGCGCAGACTGACGCGCTAAAACTCTCGAAACGTCCATTTTCACAGGCCGAGCATGATGTGCTGAACGATGCATTGCGCCAGCACAAGGGCGACTTGGCCGACTTCAGGCGTCGATGTTTGACTGAACGATGATGCGTCATTGTTCGTTCCTTACGCCGATCACGGCTGCGGTGTCTGCCGCCCTGGTCTTTCTTGCTGGCCCCGGCACGATCGCGCTGCCGGAGTTCCTGTAGACGCCGAGCCGCGCGCTTGGAGGCGGTGTTTCAGTGCCGCCCATCCCGATTCGTTGTTCATCATCCAATCCTCAGGTGTAGTATCCGACCATGCCGCCCGACGACCCCGCATCAGCGGTGAACTGCCCCAAGTGCGGGGAGAGGATGCACTACCTGCACAGCGTCCCATCAGGAGATCGGGTCTACGTCGACAAGGTCTTGAGCGCGCGAACGACCCACATCTACGAGTGCCCCGAACATGGCCAATCGCGGCTCGACCTTGATGGCGTCGCCCGGCCTCAGCCACCACAGGGCGCGAGGAAGTCCGAATAAACGGGTTCATCCGATCCGCTCCAGCACATCGCCGACGGTGACCGCGAGCGGCGCGTGACCTGTACGGCACGCATCGCCCGCGTCACCGGGTCGGCCCCAATCTGTTCAGCCCCTTCCGCGCACCGCCGCCTTTCCGTATAGGCGGCCGGTTTGGCGGATCAATCGCTTGGATGACGGGCCAGGTGACCAGCGTTCCGCTGATCAATCCGAACAAAAAGGCCGCGTCAGCGATCTTGATGTGGTAGCCCCACAGAAATGAATCGAGGTCCCTCGTCCGCTCGCCCTCCTCCGAGACCACCGGATTTCCGAGGTTTTTGACCACGGCTCTCAGGGTCGCTTGGTCCAGCGCCAGCGACGGCGCCAAATCATGGCCGATCGCCTGGTCGATGATGATCGAAGACACCTCCGCGATGTGTTGCGGATTATTGACGAACTGCTCATCATTGCCGTCGAGATTGAGGCCGAAGTGGGCCAGCCGCCTGATGGCCATGGTGCGAGCACGCTCGAGGGCGCCGGCCCATTCACGCGCGCTCATGCGTTCCCATGTGGTCGACTCTGGTGGCGCCTGCTGTGGTGTTCGTTTGGCTTTCATCGCGCACCGCCTTTCTCTCTGGCGTCGGCTCCTTCGAACGTGTCGTACAGCACGTTGACCGCATCGCGCATGTCGTCGATCAGCACACCCATGGCGTTGATGGGTTCGCCGTCGACCATCGATTCGTCATCGGGATGTTCGTCGACCAGCGCCAGTAAGGCCACACAGCCACGAAGGCGCGACTTCGCCAGGTTGATGGCGTCACGCTCTTCCGTGGTCAATCCGCCGGCGGGAGCAACGGGAATGGTGCGGCTCATTGCTCACCTCCGAGTTCCGCCTTGAGCGCGTCGACGTCCAGATCGCCGAGTAGGAGTTCTCGGCACGCCTTGAAACCGACCACGAAGCCTGATTGGCGGATGGCGGCCTCGACGAAATGGAAGGTGTCAATCTCCATCGATATCTCGTAGAGGCGGCCGGGCTCTGGCCCATCCTTCGCGAGCCACGCCGTGCGCGTCTCCGCGATCATTTTGCGATACGGCGATTCGTTGTAGTCGCTGAAGTGGAAGTCGAGCAGCTCTGCCAGGGCGATCGGATCGAGGCCGCCGAGAAACGTGCGCCGATCTGTTGGGGTGGCGGTTGCGGTTGCTGTAGGTGCTTTCGGTGCGGACTTCTTCTTCTTCGACATGATGGGAGTCTCCTGGTGGTCGGAGGCTCCCGCTACAATGGTGGGAGCCCGCGACCGTGCCGATGACGCGGTGACGGGTTAGGCCGGGCGTCGCGGTTGCACGCGTCGCTTGGCCGGTTTTACCTTCACGCCCTTTGATTCCAGCCAGGCGAGGACTGCACGTCGAACCTGTTCGGTGATCGATACGCCGTCGCGCACTTTCACTTGCTCAAGTCCGTCGAGTAGTTCCTCTTCGAGTCTGAACGTGGCCGGCTTCAATGGTGTCAAGGTCGGCCAACTATAAATGCGTTGTATTGCTTTGTCAACTATTCACCTTCGTGGACCCTCGGACATACGCCGCCAGATACACACGCGTAGACACGCTGTCAAGCCCGGGTTGCACAAAGTTGACACGTGCCCTCGGACATACGCCGGCAACTCGAGGGCGGCTCCAGCGCGCGATTCGTGCTGGGCCTGACGCGGTCTCTCAACCTCCCCGCCGGCTCGCAATCAGGAGTTGAGGAATGGATCTTTTTACCTCTGGGCTCGGATTGAGAAACACGACGGCAGCGAGCCAGCTCCCTCCCTCGCTGGTCGGGCCACTTCGGGTGACGCGAGTGTCGAGAGCCACGATGAGCGACTGACGCCTGAGTACGAGCGTGGCCTGACTGCCGACCGGAAGGTCGACGTCCATTTCGAGAAGCGCACCCGTCACGCTGAGATTCCGCACTTCGGCAACCCTACCGCCCAAACGAGCCCAGATCTGCGTGGCCGACAAACGCACGGATCGCGACCTCAAGTGTTTCAACTTAATGGGCTTCATAAGTGCGACCTAGTGTTCCATGGCGGCGCGTCGCAGTGGCCGACCAAACTGTCGCATTTGCACACAATCGGCCCTGGATTCGCCCGGCGTTCAATGGGAGCGGCTTGGTGCGAGGCCTCCACATCACCGGCCCGCACGGTATAGCGGGCTGGGATTTGTTCTCAATCGGTAGTGCCCGGAGCGCCGAGACCGACACGTCTAAGGCGTCGGGATGTCTGTTTTTTTTTGAACGCTAGAAAACGAGCCGTCGTTTTTACAATACCTGCTGATGGTCAATCACCCTGCAGCGGCCCGTGCCAAAACACAACATCTCGCTATCTTTCGTCGTCTGGCCCTTCGCCTAGTCGATGGGACGGCGGCGCTTGGCTCCGTCCAACTAGTGTAGTCCGCCAGAAATAATGAAACATAATGGGTATCTCGGGCGTACCTGCTGTCATGAGGAAAGCACGAGCGATTGTGTTGGACGCCGAGACGCGTCAGGAACTGGAACGACTGAGCTGGAGCCGAAGCGAATCGGTCCGATTGGCGCAACGTTCCAGGGTGGTCCTGCTGGCGGCCACAGGATGGGACAACGAAACCATCGGGGCGGAATTGGGGATCACCCGCCAGAAGGCCGGTCGGTGGCGCCGCCGGTTTGCGGAGCTGGGCATGGAGGGGATCCTCAGGGAAAAGCAACGGAGTGGCCGCCCTCCATCCATTAGCCACCGAAAGCGGGCGGTCATCGTGCGCAAGACCTTGGATGAAAAACCGGCACACGCCACACACTGGAGCCGGGCCTCGATGTCGGCGGCAGCCGACGTGAGCCCGTCGACGGTGGGGCGCATCTGGCGAGCCCACGGCCTGAAGCCCCACCTGGTGAGGACGTTCAAGCTGTCGAATGACAAGCGATTCGCCGAGAAGTTGGAGGATGTGGTGGGGCTGTACTTGCATCCTCCTGACAACGCGATTGTGCTGTCCTGCGACGAGAAGAGCCAGATGCAGGCGCTGGACCGCACGCAGCCCGGGTTGCCGATGAAGAAGGGGCGCTGCGGCACGATGACCCATGACTACAAGCGGAATGGCACGACCACGTTGTTCGCTGCGCTCAACACGCTCAATGGATCGGTCATGCAAACCTGCCTGCCCAAACACCGCCATCAGGAGTGGATCAAATTTCTGAACTTGATCAAACGGCATGCTCCCATCGACAAGGCGATTCACATCATTTGCGACAACTACGCCACTCACAAACACCCCAAGGTCATCACCTGGCTCGCACGCAACACCCGCTTTCACGTGCATTTCACGCCCACCAGCGCATCCTGGCTGAACATGGTCGAGCGTTTCTTTCGCGACCTCTCTGAGCGTAGACTCCGGCGCGGCGTCTTCCGCTCGGTCGACGAGCTCGTCCAAGCGGTAACCGACTACGTCGCAGGCCACAACATCAATCCCAAGCCCTTCATCTGGACGGCCACAGCCTCCGACATCCTGGAGAAGGTCACACGCGCCCGAAAGAAGCTCGAAAAGTTACAGTATTTGTGACGACCACCACTAGCCGGCAAGGCGATGCCTCCGCTGATGACATACTCGGTCCAGCGCGCATTTAGCTGTCGAGCGCCGGAGCGCCAATGTCGCAAGTCGAAACGCTAAAAAGTGAGCCCCTCGGAAATGCGCCGGCAGTTTTGATTTTGATCTACTGTTCAGGTAACCAGCCAAAGATCGTAAATGTCGCCAACTAGTTCAGGCGCGCGCCGCAAGCTGCCATACACTCACCAGAGTGGCACCGAATCCGCGTTGTCCGTCTTGTCGCCATGAACACACGGCTCCTTCGCCCCTCCGCTGGTATGACCGCCTGTTGCAACGCTTGACGCATAGCGTCCCCTATCGCTGTGATCGGTGCGATCGACGATCCTGGGTCGATCCTCGATTCCTCAATCGAGTCACACGGCAGCCCTGAAATCTCGTCACGGTTCCGGATCCGGAACCGTGACGAGTGACCCTCGCGAGTTCGCGGACATACGCCGGCAGCTCGAGTGGCCCCGCGTGGTCGCTGACGTCGACGGTTCAACTTTTTCGCATCGGTGCCCTACAGGCCGGCATAAAAGTCCTCGAGCCGCGCACGCACCTTCTCAAGGGTTTCCGCCCGCCACTGCAGATCGCGTGCTCTCTGGAGGGCGACCGCCTCATCGAAGGGCAGCCGTTTCCAACAGACGCCGGCGGGCAGCTCACCAGGTGGTGGGCCTGAGACGTCGGCGC
Organism: Acidobacteriota bacterium; assembly: GCA_040007095.1. Taxonomy (GTDB): domain Bacteria; phylum Acidobacteriota; class Vicinamibacteria; order Vicinamibacterales; family CAVVIG01; genus JBDTVS01. The sequence goes on along the minus strand of JBDTVS010000127.1, from coordinate 82,863 downwards.
CACCATTGGGGTTGACGCCGCATTCGATGAGCGAGAGCTCGAACGCATCGAGCCGTGCTGCGCAGATGCCGTCGAGTTGCCGCGCAACTTGCGCCACCGCTTGATCGATGTTCATCGGTTGGGCCGCTCCTGGTTTTTCACCATCAGTTGCCAGTCGGTCGACGTCCCAGGCTTCTCCATGGTGTAGTCGACCCTACAAAACCAGATCGTGCCCTTGTGCGTTACGATCTGGCCCTTCCTGTACGAATATTTCTCGAGCCAGATACCAACGTAGTCGACGGCCGTCCGCGTCTCGAGTTCGGCGACCTTTGTTTCGAGCGCCGCGATCTTCTCGTTGCGTTCGATGTTCTTCGCGTTTATCGACTGCGCGAAGACATTGACGGCGATAATCGCATCAGCAATCTGGTCTGTGATCGTGTCGAGCTGTTCGTGCGAGACCGGTCGGTGGCCATTTGCCTTGAGCCACACGGCGCGCTTCGCCATGTTTTCTTTCGCTTGCGCGAGCGTCACGACTTCTTTAGTCGACGCCTTGGCGTCGAGAACTTCGTCTGGCATATCGGTTACACTCCTCGTCGCAGGTGAACGATGTCGTCGCCGCTCAACCAACGGCGAGAGACGAGTTGATCGGCCACGCGGTGAATCCAGTTCCAGTGCTCGGCGACCGCGAGCTCAGTGCGGCGACGCCATACCGCCAACTCTCGATCGACAGCGGCTGAATAGCGGTGGTCACCAGGCTCGGTGAGCAAGATCCGCGCGTCGGCGACATCAGTCGCGTCACCATGATCGTGATCGCTCAACCCAACTGACCGCATGTATCGTTCTTGCGCCACGCCGCCAGCGAGGAAAAAAAGCACGAGATCCTCGCAGGGAATCAAGCCGAATTTCTGCCGCGTCACGACGCGGCCGAGTTCGGGAGCCGCCACGTCGTCGACTGCCACGCAGCGGACCTGCACGCCCCGCGCCGTGGCGACGCACCCGTGACCGGCCTCGTGAAACGCGAACACTCGCACGCCAACGTCGACTAACGCCGATGTGTTCACTTGGCTGTGACCTCGTTAATCGCCGAGCTGACGGCGAAATTCCAGCATCAGCCCAGGATCTAACGGCGTGTAGCGACCGTCGAAGCCGCGCGCCGCCGAGACGACGACCAATTGCTCGTTGAGCGCCAAAAGCTTGTCAAGGATCGGCTGCATTTGGCCGGCGATCTCCCGCGCAATACTGCGCGCCTGCTCGCGTCTTTCCGTTTCAGCCTGCGTGCGGGCTGCGACCAGGCGCCCATCGCAGATCACGAGGGCCTCTTTGATGGACGCCACCTGGTTGCCGACGCTTAATATGTCGGTCTCCAGCTTCGTCAATCGCGCCGCCGCATCTCCCGGTTGACCACCGCCGTCGCCGAGGAGTTGGGCGACTATTTGCTGTTTCAGGGGTGCTCGAAAATCGACGAGTCGCCCGTGCTCCGCGAGCGCCTCCGTCAGGGCCGTCGCTAATTGCACACGTTTCCTTCCGTGCTCCAGCACCAAGGGGTGCTGATCCACGACCGGGAGTGAACCGATTTCTGTTCGGGTCGTCATAATGTGTTCGTCTCCTTCAGATGGGGTTTAATTTCACGTGCGATCGGGCCGCCAGGCCGGCGTGATGCCGCGCCGCGCCGCCTCGCTCAACAAGAACGCCTCATGCAGGCGCCACAGATGCGCGACGCCGGCCAGGTTGGTTTCGAACAAATCGAAGGCCTCCGAGTCTGAGTCCTCCAGTGCCAGCGCGGACCAACCGCCGAGGCAAATAGCGATCACGCCGCGTGAAAGTGGCGCCGCCGGCGCCCGTCGAGGTTTCATCATCGAGAACCTTTCAACTGCTGCAGCAGCGCCGCGAATTGTCGCTGCCAGCCGAGCGTGAGCCGGGAGCCTTGAGCGTTGTGGGCATCCTCTCTGCGCGAGCGTTCACGCCACCGCGTAACCTCGTCGAGCGCATGCCCGGCTTCGAGTAGCACGAGGCCGTCGGTGGCCGCGAACTCGAAGGTGACGATCATCGAGCGGACGAACGTCTTTCCGTGTGTCCCCAGGGCCGCTAGGTCGCCCCGTGTCGGCTGCCAACCGGCTTCAGACGCCGGTGGAATCAAAGGCTGAACACCTTCGCGGCGTCGGAGGAACCGATCGAGCGGATTGACCGCCGGGGATGGCTCGACAGGCGACTTCGGCAGCAAATGCGCATGCCTGTCGGCTCGAAATCCACCGCTTGCCTGGAGCTCCAGCAAGCTCTTCTTGTTGTGTCCGCCGCTACGTCCTGGCCTTCCCGCCACAGTTTGTCCCCGTCCTTTCCACTGACCGACCCGCACGTCACCGGAGTCGGTAACGTGGTCGTCGCCGTAATGTCGTGTCACTGCCGCTGCCCTCACCTGGCCTTAATGCCCGAGAGATTCACGTTTTGGCGACAAAAAACACACAGTCCTCCAGAATGGTAACCAGGTGATCGACGGACCCTTCATTTATCCCCGGCCCATCGGCATGATTGGTGCCAAGCCAGCACAACTCCATCGACGACATCAGCGCTGCCCTCGTGGCAGGTTATTACCAGCAATAACCTGTTCGTCGTTCACGAGACCGCAGCCTTGGCAGGCCCAGCCGTGCTCAAGCGTGATACTCGGGGCGACGTCCGCCATCGTCGCCAGTTGTGACGGGTTGTGACGGGTTTGAGGCTGTTTCCGTAAACTTCTTCAAAGTGCTGTTCATAGGAGACTTTAGGGAATCATCAAAAAACCCGTCATTCATTGGGGTAAACCCGTCACACATGCCGTCTCGCGAGCCCTTTGTAGACCTTCCCGCTCCGCGTATGCTCGCGTTCAAATCGACCGCTAATGAGGCGGCCAAACATCGTCGCGGACAGCCGTTCTTTGGGGCTAAAGTGCTGCGCATCGGCCCACCGCGCGTAGTGCTCATACAACTCCTTCGCGCCGACTTCGGCCGTCGGCTCAAGGTCGCAGGTTTCTTCAAGGAACGCGGCGAGTGGGTCCGAGTCTTCCCGGTATGCAGCCGTCGCCGCCCGAATACTCGCGGGTGGTTCCAGACCTTCAGCGTGATAGCGCACGGCGCCTCGGACAATCCAGGCCAGCACGGCCGCTTGGTGCCGGCGGTCTTGGACGAGCGCGGGACGGAGCGTACGGTCTTCTCTGCCGACGAACGACTGCGTGAACGGGATCAGAAACACGCGTGCCCAGAACGCGGCTGTGTCATCGGTGACTCGCGGGCGTTTGTTGCATGCCAACCACAGTTTGCAGTCCGGCTCGAACTCGAACGCCTTTTCGTACTTGTTCGCAGCGCTCATCGAGTCGCCGCCGCTCAATTGCTTGATCCGATCGTGGTGCAAGCGGAGCGTGTCACCAGCTTCGGACGAGGTCACGAAGCGCTTCCCAGGCAGATACGCGAGCTCGTACGGGGAGCGCTCGCTGCGCAGATCGAAAACGGACCCTGGCAGTTCGAGGGCGTAGTCGCCGAGCGCGTGTCGAATAGGCTGAAAGAGCGTTCCTTTCCCGTTGCGTCCCGATCCGCAGCCGAGAAACCAGCAGTCCCGGCTCGTGTCGCCAGTCGCCGAATAGCCGACCGCGACCTGAAAAAAGTCGATGACGTCGTCATCGACGAGGATGCTGCGGAGCGCGTGGTCCCATAGTTCCGATCGGGCGCTCGGGTGATATTCCGCGCCCGTGCACAAGGTGATCCGGTCCTCACGTCGCGACGGGCGCGACACGCCGGTAGTCAGGTCGACGGTGCTGTTGCTCGCGTTGAGTAACGTCGACTGCTTATCCCAGGCGTCACCCGGATCCGCGATCGGCGGCTCGGCCTGGGCGAGATAGAGCAACGAGTCAAGCCGCGTGCGCGACTCACTATCCGTGGCCCACTTCGCGGCACGCCGGCGGGCTTCTGGATCCTCCAACGCCGCCGCGTCACGAAACCGTTGACGCATCGCCGACTTCGCGAGTCGCCGAATCTCGGCATCTCCGTCCGGCCGCCAGCGGTTTTGTTGCCACACCAGTGGGCGATCGCGTCGAAAATCAAAGCGCACGTCAGCGCCATGTCGCCACGCAAAGTATTCAGCGTTGCCGGTGTCGCTGAAGTTGAACGTGCGAGGCGCCGAGGGTGGTGCGGGCGTGTGGGTCGCTGCCTCTGTCGTCAACGCCGGGCACTGAGATTCATTGAGTTTTGTACCGATCGATCCGTTCCCGTAGTCTCGCGCGTTCGAGATCTTTGTCTCGAGTTCGCGATCTGACCAAAGGGGGACACAGCGCTGATTCCAGTCTCGCAAGATGTCGAGCGCGGTCGTGTCGTCGAGGGCGAAGTCGCGAACCAAGCGGCAGGCGACAACGAACGTGTGATGATCGCCACCCTGGCCCTGAATCGCGCCAGGAGTTTCCGCGAGGTAGCGTCGAGCGCGGTGCACGAGGCGATCTGGATCTGTCGGTGACGAGACAGATCGCGACGGCGGAACTGGTCGTGGTGCCTCGGGAAGGTACTCCTCGAAATCGCCGAGGTTGTACCGGCGGCCAGGCTCGAATACCTCCACCTTCACGCGCCTGGGTGGCAGGTATTTGAAGTTCTGCGTATTCGGTAGCCGCAGGATGCGTGCGGGTTCCGCCGCCGCCATGTCGGCATGGAGCGAAATCGCAATTCGCCGAAGGAGCGACTTAGCGTTAGGGGCCTCGCGCTGGAGATCAATCGGCTCCCTGAGTAACCACCAGGGCTGGAGTCCGCCCCCGCTCTGAATCACGACGCTTGGCGCCAACGGTGAAGCCTCGAGTTGGCGGCGGGCCTCTCCCTCATTCGCGAAGTCCTTGAAGTCGAGATCCGCGAACACCGCCGGTAACGCACCACAACCGGCGAGCGATCCATCGGTGTTGCTGACACGAGCCGCAGCGCCGATGTACGCGTTGCGATCCCGTCGTGACTTCACAAACGCCTCCAGGGCATCGAAGTCCGCGATCGGCACAAATGTCTGCTCGACAGGTGGCAGCGTGCGGACGTTCAGAAATCCGTCAACGCCGTCAAAGACGGCCGCGATGAATTCCCGCGCTCGCAGCGTGTCGCCGTTCATAACGCGGAGCCTTGTAGGCTCACCACGAATTGCGCCGCGATCTCTGGGCCGAACCATTCGGCGACGGCCTCGCGCTCGTCGTGCATCTCGATCAAGTATTCGAGGTGCTTGGCGGCGCGGTCGCGTTCACGAACCGCCAGCCGCAGTTCTTCAACGCGCTGCTCGACCGCCTGCCGTTTGTCGTCGCAGACGATGTCGAGGTCAATCAGGTTGCCGCGCCAGGTCGCAATCGCTGTGCGCAATTTGACGTGAGCGCCTCGATTGCGTATATTCCAATTCCCCATCGTCGCCGTCCCCCATCGAAAAGAACGCCCGCCGGTTTGCCCCGTGCGGGCGTTCATGTGTTAGTTACGCCGCCGCGTCCTTCCGCGTCGGATCGCCCGCTACCCGTGGTTCAGGTTGTTCGTCGTTCACGTGTGAGGCATCGTCGCGGCGGATCGACTTCACGATCCGCGCGTGCTGGTCGACGTTTCCGAGCGGCACACCATCGATCAGCGCCGTGATGTACGCCAAACCGATCTCGTCGAGTCGCGCCGGGGACAGCTCTTCACGCAACGTCACCAGGTCGATCCGCAGCCCGCGATGATGAATTCGAAGCATCGCGGCGAAGAGCCACTGGTGATGCGTCCTCCAGAAGTCCTCGGCGACGATGATGGCCATCGCGACGATGATGGCCATCGCGACGATGATGGCCTTGGTGTCCATCAGGATCGCCGCGAGAACCGAGCGTTCTGCAGCTTGGTTATTCGGGAGTTGGCGCTCAGGAACAGCGCTCACGACGCGGCTTCGCACCACGTCGCGGCGAGCGCCTCAACCTCTGACCGCTGGAACCGAGTGGCCCGAATCCCAGGGATTCGCACCGGATGTAGCTGGCCAGCACGGGTCCAAAGCTGAACTTGCCGTTCTGAAACCCCGAGGATGGTTGCGACGTCGCGAGTGCGAATTAGGAGGGCATGGACGTTCGGCTGTTGTGACTGCAACATGATTCGTGCAGTTTCGCGCACAGCGAGCAGAACATCACGGAAGCAGAAACTGCGCGTTCTACTTCCGGAGTGTCAACCCGGCGAGACGAGCCGTCGAGCGCACCGCTTTTTCGATCGTTGATATGCGGTCGTGGTCGTCATTTCCGTACCGGGCCTCGATATCTGCGTAACTCAAGCGTTCGATCTGGTAATGCACCACCCATCGGCAGTGCTGGAAGAGTTGCGGCTTCTGCGGTGTCCGGATGAAGCCGTTGCTCTCAGCGAAAGCGCGAACCTCCGCAATGTAGGCCTTCACCCGTTGCCGCTTGAATACGTCCTCACGATCCTTCATCGGGTCCCAGGTCAAAGTCGGCCAGGCAGTAGGAATCCAACCGCCGTCAGAACGGACGCCGTGCCACCAACTCGGGGGATCATCTGGGTTATCGATGTGCCATGCCAACGTCGCCCGAGCCATATCCAAAGCCCATTGATCAGTGAGCCCCCACTTGTAGGCCCAGGCCAACAACAACACTCGAGTCTCACCAGTTAGTGGGTCGAAGTCTTCCGTTGAGACATGACCCTTCAGAGCGAGGAGCTCATCAAACACAAAGCGCGCGTGCGTGAAGACGGTGTTCAGGAATGTGGTGCGGACCACCGCGTTGGTGCCGACAAAGACGTACTCGCCGGACCCAGCACGCTTACGTTCGTCGTGACCACTTGGCATCCTGCCCTCCGTAAGCAGCTCCGTGGGGTAGGAGGAATCGACGGCAGGTCGGACGGAGACCGACTCTTCGGGAGCTACCCTAGCCGTCGAAATTTGAGGAGCGTTACTCAGTTGTCGGCGTCGATCGCGCCGATCTTCTTCAGATGTTCGATGTACAACTCTCTCGTCATTGGACAGTTGACGAGATCACGAAACTGGGCAGAGTTCACCTTAAGCTGCCGCCGGATGGCGTGTTCGACGCGACCGATATCGCCTCGACCGTGCGAGCGCTCCGTGTAAAGGATCTTCTTCCCCTCGTGCTCTAGCCAGACAAACCTGTGTTTACTTTCGCGCGCCACCATGTGCAGTTTGCCGATGACTATCTCGAACTCCCGGACGGTCAGCGGCACTGATCACACACCCGAAAGTCGCTCGAGAAATCTGAGCTGGTCACGAAGCAGTGGTCCGAGGTTGTCCCGCATTTCGGTGAGCGATTCCCATAACTCTCGAATGCTAGCGCGCAGGTCGTCGATCGCATCGAGATCCGATTCTCCGCGACCCACCAAACCCAAGTCGTGCGACATCGCAAACCATTCATCACCGGACTGATCGATGCTCACGTATAGCGGATGAACCAAAACATGACCGTTCCCGAGATTCTGGATCGTTGCCAGTTGAACGGGCCGGGCGGCGCTCGACTGGCTCGCCACCGTCGGCTGAAAGTCCGGCGCGGTTGCGCCGGTCAACCTTGTGGGCGACGAAACAGGCGCGGACACGTCGGATGGAGCGGAAGTGTCACGCCGTGGAAAATTGAAGACTGCAGCCGATCCCTGATTCGCCATCTTTTATTTCTTTCCCCGAAACCAAGGTTCGATGTTTTCACGAATGAACGTTCCGTTCCACGAAACGAATTCGCCCAGATTCTCTGTAGAGTCCAGCGGCTCAAGCACAATGTCAGCGTCGACGAATACGCCGTGCACTTGTTTTTGATTGATGCTGGCAGTGCCCGCGTTCACCTCAAGCCGCAAGCGTCGCCCTCCGACCTCAAGCTTGGTCCGTATTACCGAGCCGCCAGCGTCAGGGGTGCCCAGCACGTCCCCTCCCTCGCGATCAAACGCTAGAAACCTGAAACCGCTGAGCCAGTGATTCGCATCCGCTTGCGTGTTGGTTTCATACAGGAGCCAGGTTCGGTGACCAAGTCGACTAACGCTTGAAATCCCTAAGCCCGCCTGCACAAGCGACCAGAAACGAACCGTGGCGTCAGCAAGCCCGGCGTCACCCTTGCCAACCTGCGAAACGGAGGCCTTCTCCCAGTAAAAATGTGCGGCGGTGATTCCATGCGACGAGCCCACGAAGCGAAATCCGTCCGGCGACATTCCCTGACAGATGAGCCCCGGGAATGCCTGCTCGATGACTGCGATCAATTTGCCACAGTCGTCAAAATATCGATGAGCACGCGGAAACTGCCATTCAACAACAGATTGAAAGCGCTTCGGTTCAGGGAGCCGATTTCTGTGGGCCATCGCCAGAGCGATTGTATCCATTGTGACTGTTTTTGTGCCCATCGGGTCCGCGCGACCTTGCAAAACTATGCGTGTTTATGCGGTGTAGCGTGGCCCTGCAATCGTAGCGTCCTTCGAATAGCAAACCCCGTGTTCGCTAGCACTTCCAGAGATTCTATTTCCGCTGCCATGGTGTGGAACCTTGACGATGCGAATCGGGGTCCGGGACAGTTCCGCCGACAACGTGCGTTCGACGGCTCTGCCGATGTCGCCGGTCAGCAGCGCCGAGACGTCATGCCATCGGAGTTCGATGACAATCGAATCGTCGTTTCGGACTCGCTGCCGCTCCCAGTCCGGCAAGCCCGGATGTCGTACCACGAGCTCCACCTCGTCGAAGAACGCACGGTCCCCGGTTTTGACATTGAGCCATGTCGAGCCAACCGCCTGGGCCCCGAGCTGCAGGGCGCGCAGCGGCTCGAACCGCGGCACCACAATGCCCTCCCACACCTGACGGGGCCGAAACTCGCGAATCACCGACGGAAAGCCGCCCACGTGGTCGGGATCGCCGTGGGTCAACACCACGGCGTCGAGCCGCCTCACCCCCAGAATCCTCAGCACCGGTGCGACGACGCGGTCGCCGAGGTCGAAGCGCGACCCGGTCAACCCGCCGGCGTCCACGAGAACGGCGGCGCCGCGCGGAAACCGAATCAACGCCGCGTCGCCCTGCCCGACGTCGAGAAACGTCAGGTGCAGCCGACCGTCGCCGCGCCCCGCCGCGAACGCCCATGGCTGGCCGACGATCCAAATCGCGGCGCCGGCCGCCGCGCCAAGGGCGGCAACACGTAAACGCGGGCGCCGCCACCAGAAGATCAACGCGACAATCGCCGCGTAGTAGGCGACGACGACCCACCAGCTGGGCGGAGCGACACGAAAGGAAAGGGCCGGCAGATACTCGACCAGCTCAGCACTGCGGACCAGGCCCTCCGCCGCGACATGCGCCACTCGCCCGAGCAGCCCGGAGGCTCGGGTCGACACCAGCGAGACCGGTACGAGCGCCATCCCTGCCACCTGCACGATCGCCATCAGCGGAATCGCTGCGAAGTTCAACACCAGACCCGCGAACGTCACGCGCGCAAATGCCAACGCGCCGACGGGCAGCAACATCAGCTCTGTAGCGGCCGAGGCGGCCAGCATGGATGCCGCGGGCGCAACCAGGGACGGGACTCGCCATGCGCGAACAGACGGCGCGATCCACACGATGGCCAGCGTCGCGCCGAAGGTGAGCACGAACGCGGGGTCGAGCACAGACAGCGGCCGGGCCGCCACGAGACACACGGCCACGAACCCCAGCGCGTTGAGCGGCGGGCCCCGCTGATCGATCACCCTCGCCGAAAAATACAGGACGGCGGTCAGTGTCGCGCGGTCGACCGATGCCCCGCCGCCGACGAGCCGATCGTAGGCGACCAGCACCGCGATGGCCGCCAGCATCGCCGTTCGACCCAGGAAGCCAGCGAGACGAAACGCGCTGAGCATCAGGCCCGCGAGAATCGCGATGTTGCCGCCCGAAATCGCGATCACGTGATACGTGCCTGCTTCCTGCAACCGTCGTTGGACTTCGTCGTCCAGCCCCGCACGATCTCCGATCACGATGGCGTCAACGATCGCCGCAGACCGAAGACTCCACGGACCGACAGCCTGGCCGATCGCGCGTCGCGACGCGGCGCGAAGCGCGGCGGTCGCTTCGTCAACCCACGATCCCCGCGCGATCAGCTCGACCAGCGCTCCGCTTTTCACGGTGCCGACCAGCGTCGTCCCGCGTCGGGCCAGCGCGCGCTCCCCGTCGGGGACATCGGGATCGAGATACCGGGCCGGACGATGAAGCTGGATCGGCAGGCGGACGCGACGGCCGGCGCGCCATTGGCCGGCACGCTCGGGGCCGATTGCGCCGGCGACGGTGGCCTGAACACCTCCGGAAACCGGCGTGGTCGCCGCAAAGGATTGATTCGTTCCGCGGGCCCCGTACGACTGAATGGCATCGACCGTGACGTTCAGGGACACGCCCGTCGGCGTGACTGCGGCGTCCGTCCCCAGCGTGCCCATCACCACCGCAAAAGCCTCGTCGTCTTCAGGCAGCCGCCTGCCTTCCTGTGCGGCCAGTCTACGTTCGCGTCGCGCGAGATCCTCGAACGCGATCCGTAGAGGCGGCCGCCACGCGTCGCGCCACGCGGCCGCAGACAGCAGAGCTGCCCCGATGAAAAACCCGGTGCCGACGGCGATCGCAAGGCCGACGCTGCTCGCAGCACGCCACGCCCATACGCCGGCGACGAGCACGGCGATGAGCAGGACAACGGCGATTCGGAAAGGAAGATCAGGAAGGAGGTAGCCGAGGGCGGAGCCGGCGATCAGCCCGATGGCCGGGACGGCAGCAACGATTTGCACGACGTAAGAGATGCAACGAGCGTCGCAGCCCCAGCGGAAGAGGCTTCGGCGCACGAAGCCATTGGTTCGAAAGGACTTCGCGTTTGAGGCATGGTGTCGCCCTCAGACGAGTGTGAGAGAACTGCGCGCTCGCCGCTTGCGGTCAGCGGCAATTCTTGCGTTCTCGGCGTACGACTCGCGACTGGAAGCGACGGGAAGCGGCGAACGAGGCGGCGGTCCGGCCGAAGCCGGACACTACGTTCAGGCTGAGGTTTTTCTGGACAGTGTGCGGTCCTGTTTCGTGACGACTCGTTGGTGAGCCTCGTGACGCCGCAGAACGCGCCCCAAGACTGAGAGGCGGCCCGACCTGAAGGCTCAGACGCCGCCGGCGGCGACTCCGGCGTAGTAGTCCTGCAGCGCGCGCACGCCGACGCCGTGCTGACGCAGCGCGCGGATGGCGCTGACCGCCGCCGCCGCACCGGTCAACGTCGTGATGCACGGCACCTGGTGCAGCATCGCCGCGCGGCGGACGGCACGATCGTCGAAAAACGATTCGCGGCCGAGCGGTGTATTCACGATCAGATCGACCTTCCTGTTGACGATCTCGTCCGCGATATTCGGCCGTCCCTCGTTGACTTTGAACACGACCTCGACCGGCAGGCCGTGCTCGCGCAGATACGCGGCGGTCCCACGGCTGGCGATCAACTGAAATCCGAGCGCCGATAGATCGCGCGCAATCGGCAACAGGTTCGGCTTGTCGTGATTGTTCACGCTGACAAACGCCGTGCCCCGCTCGGGCAACCGCTGGCCGACGGACAGCTGTGCCTTGGCGAACGCGACGCCGAAGCTGGAAGCACCGCCCATCACTTCGCCGGTCGACTTCATCTCGGGTCCAAGGATCGTGTCGACGCCCGGGAAGCGGACGAACGGGAACACGGGGCTCTTGACGAAAACGCCAGCGACCTCGAGGTCGGCGGTGAGGCCGAGTTGCGCCAGCGTCCGCCCGGCCATCACCTTGGCGGCCACCTTGGCCAGGGAGATGCCGGTGGCCTTCGACAGATACGGCACGGTACGAGAGGCGCGCGGGTTCACCTCGAGGACGTACACCACATCGTCCTTGGTGGCGAACTGCACGTTCATCAGGCCGATGACCTTCAAGGCGCGGGCGATGCGCCGGGTGTACTCGCGAATCGTCGTCAGGTGCCGCTCGGGGCAAAGGAACGGCGGCACCACGCAGGAGCTGTCGCCGGAGTGGATACCGGCTTCCTCGATGTGCTCCATGATGCCGCCGATGACGACGGCTCCGGTCGCGTCGGCGACGGCGTCCACGTCGAACTCGAACGCATCTTCGAGAAACCGGTCCACCAGGATCGGATGTCCGGGCGAGGCGTCCACGGCGTGCGTCATGTAGCGATCGAGCGTCGACACGTCGTACACAATCGCCATCGCGCGTCCGCCGAGCACATAGGACGGGCGGACGACGACGGGGAATCCGATTGCCGCGGCCACTTCCCGCGCTTCCTCGCGCGACGTGGCGATGCCGCTCGCCGGCTGCGGAATATCCATTTCCGAGAGGAGCGCCGCGAAGCGCTGGCGATCTTCCGCCAGGTCGATCGAGTCGGGCGACGTGCCGAGAATTCTCACGCCGGCTTCCTGCAACGCCAGCGCGAGCTTCAGCGGGGTCTGGCCGCCGAACTGCACCAGCACCGACACCTCGCCACCCGCCGAACGCTCCGTCTCGATGACCGCCATCACGTCTTCGAAGGTGAGCGGCTGGAAATAGAGCCGGTCGGCTGTATCGTAGTCGGTCGAGACGGTTTCGGGGTTGCAGTTGATCATCACCGTCTCGAGGTGTTCCTCGCGGAGGGCGAACGCCGCATGACAGCAGCAGTAATCGAACTCGATCCCCTGACCAATCCGATTCGGTCCGCTCCCGAGAATGACGACCTTGTCGCGGCCGTTCGGGTTCGACTCGCACGTCGGCTCGTATGAGCTGTACATGTACGGAGTGAACGACTCGAACTCAGCCGCACAGGTGTCGACGCGCTTGTACACCGGCCGCAGCCCCTGTGCGAGACGCCGGGCGCGCACGGTGGCCTCGTCGGTGTTCAACGCGAGCGCGAGCTCGGCGTCGCCGAAGCCGGCGCGCTTCATCTGCCGCATCCGGTCGGGCGACAGCCCCTCGAGGCCCTCGGCAGCGGTCCGCCAGCGCAGATCGGCGATCTCGGTAAACTGCTGCAAGAACCACGGGTCGAAGCGGGTGACGGCGTGGAGACGCTCGATCGACCAACCGCGATCGATCGCGCGAAACAGATCCCACATGCGCCGGTCGTGAGGCACGGCGAGGTGCTTCTGCAGCCCGGCATCGTCTTCCGCGTCCGCGCCGGCGGCACGGTCGCGGTCGACGCCGCTGAACAGCAGCCCGCTGGCGCCGAGCTCGAGCGACTGGACCGCCTTCATGAACGCTTCCTTGAAGGTCCGGCCGATCGCCATCACTTCGCCGACCGACTTCATCTGGGTGGTCAGCGTCCGGTCGGCCTGCGGGAACTTCTCGAAGTTCCACCGCGGAATCTTGACGACGACGTAGTCGATCGTCGGCTCGAACGATGCCGGCGTGAGGCGGGTGATGTCGTTGGGAATTTCGTCGAGGTGATAGCCGAGCGCCAGCTTCGCGGCGATCTTGGCGATCGGAAATCCGGTGGCCTTGGACGCCAACGCCGACGAGCGCGACACGCGCGGGTTCATCTCGATGACGACCATGCGCCCGTTGGCCGGATTCACGGCGAACTGGATGTTGGATCCGCCGGTCTCGACGCCGACCTTGCGAATGATCAGGCGCGCAGCGTCGCGCATCCGCTGGTATTCCTTGTCGCTCAGCGTCAGGATCGGCGCGACGGTGATGCTGTCGCCGGTGTGAACGCCCATCGGATCGATGTTCTCGATCGAGCAGATGACCACGAAGTTGTCCGCGACATCGCGCATCACTTCGAGCTCGAACTCCTTCCAGCCGATCACCGACTCCTCGACGAGAATCTGATGGACGGGGCTGAGCTCGATCCCGCGTTCGGCCAGTTCGCGGAACTCCTCGACGTTGTAGGCGATGCCGCCGCCGATGCCGCCAAGCGTGAACGACGGCCGAATCACGATCGGAAACCCCAACGTCCGGGCAAGATCCATCGCGCCCGCCACGCTCGTGGCCACACCGCTTTGTGGCACATCGAGGCCGATCGCGCGCATCGCGTCTTTGAAGAGCAGCCGATCCTCGGCGATCTTGATCGCCTCGATCGAAGCGCCGATCAACTTGACGTTGTACTTCGCGAGCGTGCCGGCAGCCGCCAGATCGACGGCAAGATTCAGCGCGGTTTGGCCGCCGACGGTCGGCAGAATGGCATCGGGACGCTCGCGCTCGATGATCGCGGCGAGCACCTCCGGCGTGAGCGGCTCGACGTAGGTGCGATCGGCCAGGTCCGGGTCGGTCATGATCGTCGCCGGATTGCTGTTGACCAGCACGACCTCGAGACCTTCCGCTCGCAGCGCCTTGCACGCTTGCGAACCGGAATAGTCGAATTCGCAGGCTTGCCCGATGACAATCGGCCCCGAGCCGATGACCAGCACACGCTTGATATCGGTGCGTTTTGGCATCTTCGCGATCTAGCCTCTCGCCCCTTCAATGAGCGTGATGAAGTCGTCGAACAGATAGTCCGCGTCGTGCGGTCCGGGCGAGGCCTCCGGGTGGTATTGCACCGAAAACACCGGCCGCGTTCGATGCCGCAGCCCTTCGACGGTGCCGTCATAGAGGTTGCGGTGCGTCACGGCCACGTCCGCCGGCAGCGAGTCGGGATCGACCGCGAAGCCGTGGTTCTGCGAGGTGATTTCGATCTTCCCCGTGTCGAGCTTCTTCACGGGATGATTCGCGCCGCGGTGCCCGAACTTCAGCTTGAACGTCGACCCACCCATCGCGAGGCCGAGCACCTGATGGCCGAGGCAGATGCCAAAGGTCGGCACGTCTGCTTCGACGAGCGTGCGCGCGTTGTCAATGGCATACGTCAACACCGCCGGATCGCCGGGTCCGTTGCTCAGAAAGACGCCATCGGGCGCGGTGGCCAGGAGGGTGGCCGCGGGCGTGTGCGCCGGATACACCCGGACATCACAGCCGTGCGCGCTCAAGCGCCGGAGGATGTTCCGTTTCATGCCGAAATCGTAGGCGGCGATCCGCAACCGGCGAGTCGGCTGCCGCGACGGCGTCATGCCGAACTCATCGGGATCCTCCGCCGGCCAGTCGAACGCCTCGGGCGACGTCACGCCGCACACGAGATCGGATCCCTCCATCTTCGGCAGGGCCCTGGCGTGTTCGACGAGCGCCGCGGGATCGAGCTGCTCGCCGGTGGCGATCACCCCGCGCATCACGCCGCCCGACCGCAGCCGGCGGGTCAAGGCGCGCGTGTCGATGTCGGCAATCGCGACGATCCGGTTCGCCACCAGGTATTCGCGCAGGGTACCGGAGGCTCGCCAGTTGCTGGCGACCGGGGACTGCTCGCGGACGATGAAGCCGGCGACATGCGGCGCCCGCGATTCGAGATCGCCGTTCGAGACGCCGTAATTGCCGATTTCCGGGCACGTCATCGTCACGATCTGGCCGGCGTAGGACGGATCGGTCAATACCTCTTGATAGCCGGTCATGCTGGTGTTGAACACGACTTCCCCGCCGGCCACACCTTCCGCGCCCGCGGGGACGCCGCGATACCAGGTTCCGTCTTCGAGCGCCAAGACTGCTTCCGTGTGCATTTTTTGCTCAGTCACCGAGTCCAAAACGATACAGCCCGCTCGCGGGCCTCGCGATCCCGGCCGATGGCTCATCCCGGGCTCTTTCACAAATCAGACCACATCGCGGTCGCGGGATCTCACGACCCAGGGTCCAGCAGCGGCTCCACGCGATCCCCGGGCGCGTCGCTCCCGCGTCTTCAGACCGCCGCCCCCGCGACCAGGAGAGCGGCCCCGTGTCGACGCCGACCCGGATTCGTTCCACCGCGTCAGGAGGCGCCAAACGGCATCTGTATGCAGGGAACAACTCCTCTGGAAGGTGCGTTCATCGTAACACGAGTATCCGGCCGAGTGTATAAATATTCATGACCCGCGAACGACCGCGGACGCGATGCAGTGGGCCACAGGGGCGATGCGAAGAACGCCGGCAAGACGTGCGCGTGAATTCGTATGCGGAAGCGGTGGGCCTGCACTGATTGTCGGCGTGGCCGCGGTGACGAGTGCGCCACTCCCACCCTTCTTGGCAGCCCTGCTCGCGCCTGGTCTGACCCATTGGTACGGCGTTGCCCGAAGCAGGCCCGCGACCCGATCTCGAGACCGAACAGCGGTGGCGGCCGCAACGACGCGGCGGCACCGAGTCAACGCCGCGCGAACAAAGACGCCGCCAGGTTGAATTTATTCACCGTGACGCGTCATTTGAGCCCCCGAACGCCGGGCCGACGCGGCGGCTCCCTCCGGTCGGCTCGCCGTGCCCGGGCACTTCTCCCGACCGGCAGCTGACAAGCACCGAAACCACGCCTTTGCTAGCTCGGTGCGCTCGGCGAAGTCGGTGGTGACTTCGACGCTGACCCAGCATTGGACATCGGTAATGGTTGACAGCCTTTGCGGCCGTCTGAGAGAGTAGCGTTTTAGTGTCACACAACGCTCCGAGCTCTTCTCCCTTAGAAACCTCCACCCGGATGCCGGTCGACGTTCGACGCTTTCCCTGGATTCGTCGACTCGCCGCCGACTACGCCTACGATTTTCGATCCGTGGCGACGTTCTTCAATGGCGATCCGGCCGATCAGGCCGACTGGGCGGATGCGCTCGCCCGCGCGCAAGCGCATCCGCGCGACCGCCACGCGATCGCCTCGATCGTCGCGGCGCAACAACAGCGGCGGCAGGCGCCCGCCCCGGCGATTGAGGCCGCGTCGCGACTGCACGATGCGCGGGCCGTCGCCATCCTGACCGGACAGCAGGCGGGACTCTTCGGCGGTCCGCTGTTCACGCTGCTGAAGGCCCTGACGGCGCTCAAGCTCGCCGACGAGGTATCGCGACAACACCAGGTGCCGGCTGTCGCGGTGTTCTGGGTCGAGGGTGAGGACCACGATTGGGACGAAGTCCGCTCGTGTACGGTGTTCGACGCACAGCTCGAACCGCGTGCGGTGGGCCTTCCCCCTCGCTCGTCCGCCGATCCATCCCCCGTCGCGCAGGTCACGCTGGACGATTCGATTCACGCGACCATCGACGAGCTCGCACAGATTCTGCCAGCCACGGAGTTCACGCCGGCCCTCCTCGACGATCTGCGCCGCGCCTATGCAGACGGGAACGGCATGGCCGACGCGTTCGCGCGGTGGCTCGAGCGGGTGCTCGGCCCGCACGGCCTGATCGTCTACGACGCGTCGGATCGGGCGGCCAAGACGCTCGCGTCAGGGGTCTTCGTCCGCGAGCTGGCGACGGCCGGTCAGACGGCGCGCCTCGCCTCGGCGGCAGGCGCCGACATGGTGGCGCGCGGTTATCACGCCCAGGTTCATGCGCAGGACGACGGCGTGGGCCTGTTCCGCCTCGACGGCGGCCGCCGGTTGATTCGCCGGCAGGGCGACGGTCTGGTCGTGGGCGATCAGCGCCACACGATCGATGACCTGGTCAAGGAGGCCGGCGCCCGGCCCGACGGATTCAGTCCGGGAGTCCTGCTGCGGCCGATCGTGCAGGACACGCTGTTTCCGACCGCCTGTTATGTCGCCGGACCCAACGAGCTCGCGTATCTCGGCCAGCTGAAGGACATTTACGCCCACTTTGGCGTGCCGATGCCGCTCGTATATCTGCGGGCCTCGGCCACGGTGCTGGACTCGGCGTCGATTCGTTTTCTCACCAAATACCAGCCGCCCTTCGAAGCGCTGCACGCGCAGGACGAGTCGGTGTTGAACGCGCTGCTCGAAACGCAGATTCCGCCAACAGTGGACACCTCGTTCAGTGCCGCGCGGGAGGCGATCTCCGCCCAGATGGCGCAGGTGATGCTCGCCGTCTCCGCCATCGATCCCACGCTCGAAGGCGCCGCGCGCTCGACCATGGGACGCATGCAGCACGACCTCGAGACGTTCCACGGCAAGATGATCCAGGCTGCGAAGCGCCGCCACGACACGCTCCGCCGCCAGTTCATGCACACGCGGGCGCTCGCATTCCCCGGCGGTCACCCGCAGGAACGCGCGATCGGCTTCGTCTCCTTGCTGAATCAGTACGGCCCGGCGCTCCTCGATCGGCTGCGCGACGAACTGCCGCTCGACATGCGCCAGCACTGGGTCGTGACGATTTGATGACGGGCCGCGAACACGGCAATGCGAACCCGGCAGGGCGGCCTGCCGGCGTTGCGAGCTGGTCGCTGGCGGCGAGTCTCGGACGTTCGCGAGTGAATGGCGTGGCATGAGGAAAGTCCGACTGAAGGTGCGGATCGCATCGTGGTGGCGGCTCCGCTGGGTACGGATTGCTGCGGCCGTCGCCGCGGTGCCCACTGCCCTGCTGATCGCCGCGGCCGCGTACTACTACGTCAGCTTCGCGCACCTCATCGACGGTCGGCTTCACGGCGAGCGCGATCGTGTGCTGCCCCGCGTGTTCGCACGCCCCCTGGAGCTCAGGCAGGGCCAGTCGCTCACCGAACGCCAGCTCGTGGATCGCCTGAACGACATCGGCTATGCAGAGCGCACGCGCCCCGACAAGCCCGGCCAGTTCTCGATCGGCGCCGGCGCGGTCACGATCATGCCGCGCAGTCCCGACCTCAAAGGTCAGATCGTGCGTGTCGCGTTTCAACGCCCGGGACCGCCGGCGCGCACGGCGCCGAAAGGAAGGCCGCCGCGCACGCCCGATCACGTCGAGCAGCTGGAAGTCGGCAAGCAGGCCAGCGAGCGGGTCGTCCTCGACACACCGGTCCTGACGTCGCTCGTCAGCGGCGAACGGGAGAAGCGCCGGCCAGTCGCGCTCGTGGTCGTGCCGCCCGTGATGGTGCATGCGGTGCTGTCCATCGAAGACCGCCGCTTCTATTCCCATCCCGGCGTCGATCCGATCGGCATCGTCAGCGCCATGTTCTCGTATGCCAGGGGCCGCCGTGATCGCGGCGGAGCCAGCACGCTGACCCAGCAGCTGGTCAGAAACGTCTTCCTGCCGACCTTCGAGGGCATGTCGCTGCAGTCGGCGCGCGAACGCTCACTCAAGCGGAAGCTGCTCGAGCAGTTTCTGGCGATCGTGCTGTCGCGGCGCGCCTCGAAGGACGAAATTCTTGAGATGTACCTGAACGACGTGCCACTCGGCCAGCGGGGCTCGTTCGCGATCGTCGGCGTGGCCGAGGCCTCGCGGCTGTTCTTCGGCAAAGATGTCAGCAACCTGTCGATTGCCGAGGCCGCGACGATTGCCGGGGTCATCCAGTCACCGTCCGCGCTGTCGCCGTTCAACAATCCCGCGCGCTGCCGGGATCGGCGCAACCTGGTCATCCAGGCCATGCTGGACGAGGGTTACATCACGGCGCCCGCGGCCCAGCACGCGTTGAAAGAGCCGCTGGCAGTCGTCGAGCGCGCGCTGGAAGCCGAGGCGCCCTATTTCGTCGACTTCGTCGGCCAGACGCTCGCCGAAGACTATCCCGGTCTGACGACGAAAACGACCCAGGCCGTCGATGTGATGACGACCCTCGACCTCCATCTGCAGCGGCTCGCCCAGGACGCCGTGCGAAGCGGTCTGACGCATGTGGACGAACTGCTGGCGCGGCGCAAGCGCCGCGGCCGGGCCGAAGCGGCGCTGATCGCCATTGACCCGCAGACCGGCGAGATCCTGGCGTTTGTCGGCGGCCGGTCCTACAACCAGTCGCAGTACAACCGCGTGATCGCCTCGCGGCGGCAGCCGGGCTCGGTGTTCAAGCCGTTCGTCTATCTCACCGCGTTCGAGCAAGCCGCCCGAGACGGGCGCACCGACATCACGCCGGCCACCATCGCGCTCGACGATCCGGAGACGTTCGAGTTCGACGACCAGATCTGGACGCCCGAGAACTTCGAAAAGACCTACGACGGCCCGGTCACCTATCGACATGCGTTGGCGCATTCGCGCAACCTCGCGACGATTCACGTCGCGCAGTCGGTTGGCTACGGCCGCGTGTCGGATTTCTGGAAGCGACTTGGCGTTGGCAGCGCGCCGAAGCCGTACCCCTCGATTGCGCTTGGCGTGTTCGAGGCGACGCCGTATGAGATTGCGACCGCGTACACCCTGTTTCCCAACCAGGGCCGCATCCGCCCGTTGAAGCACATCCAGAAAATCACGAGCGGAGGCAAGAACGTCACCAAGAGCGCCGCCGCGCCGCTACGCCGGGTCGCGCGCGCGGAGACGGCATTCCTCGTCACCGACATGATGCGCGACGTGATCAACGAGGGGACGGCTGCCGGGGTCGGCGGCGTTCGCGCGGCCGGCTTTACGCTGGACGCGGCGGGCAAAACAGGCACCACCAACGATCTGCGCGATGCCTGGTTTGTCGGCTTCACGCCGGAGCTGCTCACCGTCGTCTGGGTTGGCTTCGACGACAACCAGCCCGTCGGGCTGACGGGTGCGCAGGCGGCGCTGCCGATCTGGACGCAATTCATGCTGAGGGCTCTGGCCGGGCATTCGAGCCAGGAGTTCGAGGTCCCCGACGGGATCACGTTCGCCGACGTCGACGTCGAGACCGGCAAGCTCGCCACGCCCAGATGTCCGGTTACCCACCACGACCCCTTCATGGTGGGCACGGAACCAACGCAGCTGTGCGAATTGCATAAGTAGGGCAGGTCGGGCAGGTCGGGCAGGTCGGGCGGCTCGGGCGCGTGGGCACGTCGGCCGATCGGGCGGGTATGGCAGGTTGCGCCGGTAAGACAGGAGCAAGGTCGATTGAGTGGGCGACGACCTGTAACCTGTTTCCCCAGCTGAACAGCAATTCCGCCCTGTTGCGTCCCACCCGCCTAGACGCCTCACCTGCCCGACCCTGCCCGACCTGCCCCACTCCTGTCGCCTGCCCCACCGGCCCAACTGAGACCCCGTATAATCAACGAGCGTGAACAAGGAAGTATTCACCGCCGTCTCCGACGCGCTGGGTCGCGGCGAAGCGGCCGCGCTCGTGACGATCGTGTCAACCACCGGCTCCACGCCGCAGCGGGTCGGCGCCAAGATGCTGGTGTTTGGCGATGGACGGATGGTCGGCACGATCGGCGGCGGCTGCTACGAAAACGACGCGTTCTGGAAGGCGCGGGAAGCCATCACTGCACGCAAGGCGCAGCTGGTGCACTATGAGCTGTCGGACGACTTCGCCCAGGAGACCGGACTGGTGTGCGGCGGGCAAATGGACGTCTACATCGAGCCGATTGAGCCCTCGCCCGAGCTCTACGTGATCGGTGCGGGCCATGTCGGCACCGAACTGGCCACCCTGGCGCACGCCGTCGGCTTCGAGGTCCACGTGGTGGACGATCGCGAGAAGTTCGCGAGCCGAGAGCGGTTTCCGGCTGTGGCCGCGGTCGTCGCCGAAGACATCCCGACCTGGATTGCGCGCACCGAATTGCCGCCGCACGCCTACGTCGTCATCGTCACGCGCGGACACACGAACGACCTCGAGGCGCTGCGCGCGCTCGCGCCCCGGGACCTCCGATATCTCGGATTGATCGGGAGCCGCGCGAAAGTCGCCCGCATTTACGAAGCCCTGCAGCAGGACGGCGTCCCCGCTGAATGTCTGAAGCGCGTGCATGCGCCGATCGGCCTGGACATCGGCGCGGTCACACCCCAGGAGATCGCCGTCAGCATCCTCGCGGAGCTGATCGCCGTGAAGCACGGCAAGCTCACCGGCCGTGACACCGAGAAGCTCTCGATGCAGTGGGAACCGCCGGGGCTGAGAACCCGGGCCTAGCGTGAATTCGCGGGCCGGGCGCTGGAAAGCCTGAAGTCTGTCCGAACAAGGCAGACTTGAGACTTCACACCTGAGAATTCGCGTACTGAGTTGCGTGTGGGCGCTTTGGCTCTTCGTGATTTCCTGATTCACGGTGCTCGACCATGTCGATCCTGATCCGCGGCGGTATCGTGATCACCATGAACGACCGGTTCGACGTCATACAGGGTGACGTCTCGATCCGCGACGGCCGCATCGCCGCGGTAGCACCGGCAATCGCCGAACCTCACGATCGCATCATCGACGCGCGCGGCGGTTATGTGCTGCCCGGTCTCATCCAAACGCATATCCACCTGTGTCAGACGCTGTTTCGCGGCTACGCGGACGATTTGCCGCTCATGGACTGGCTGCGGAAGCGGGTATGGCCGATGGAAGCGGCGCACTCGCCGGCATCGCTGCGCGCGGCCGCGCGCCTGGCGACGACCGAGCTTCTCGCGAGCGGCACCACCACCGTCCTGACGATGGAGACGGTTCACGATACGGATGTGGTATTCGAAGCCGTGGCGGAGAGCGGGCTGCGCGCGACGATCGGCAAGTGCATGATGGACGGGGCGACCGAGGTGCCTGCGCGGCTGCGGGAGCACACACGGGCGTCCATCGACGAGAGCGTCGCCATCCATGCGCGCTGGGATGGGGCCTCGAACGGACGGCTGCGGGCGGCATTCGCGCCGCGCTTTGCCGTGTCCTGTTCGCGGGAGTTACTGGAGGCGGTGGCGGCCTTGTCGTCCGCCGATGGCACGCTCGTGCATACTCACGCGTCGGAGTCGCGTGAGGAAATCGCCATTGTGAAGGACATCTCGGGCGGGATGAGCAACGTGGAATACCTGGCGAGCCTCCAGTTGGCGTCGCCGCGGCTATGCGCCGCGCACTGCGTCTGGGTAGACGACGACGAACAACGCCTGCTCGCCGAACACGACGTCAAGGTGATGCATTGCCCAGGATCCAATTTGAAGTTGGGATCCGGCGTGGCCCCGGTGCCTGAAATGCTCGCACGTGGGATCACGGTCTCGCTCGGATCGGACGGCGCGGCGTGCAATAACCGCCTCGACATGTTCGAGGAAATGCGGCTCGCAGCGATCCTTCAGGCGACGCGACGGCACCCGGGCATCCTCGCCGCTCGCGAGGTCGTGTGGATGGCCACCCGTAACGGGGCCCGGACGCTCGGCCTCGGCGCCGCCATCGGATCGATCGAACCGGGGAAGCTCGCCGACGTAATCGTGGTCGATCGCGATCGACCCCACCTCGCGCCCGGGCCCGATCCCTACTCGACGCTGGTGTATTCGGCCCGCGGGAGCGACGTGCGCACGACGATCGTCGACGGCGAGGTGCTGGTGGACGAGTTCGCGCCGGTCCGCGTCGACCGCCTGGAGGTCGCGGCAGAAGCCCGACGGAGCGCGCGTCAGCTTGCATCTCGCGCCGGCGTGACGGCCTGAGATCCGTGGTCTTGGGGCTTCTCCGGCTAGTGAGGATTCGCCGCACCTGGTCCGTTCTTGCTGGTCGGTTTGAGGCGAAGCTTCACTGACCGCCCGTGGTGAAAGTCTGGCGTCGCATCGAGACGGCGAGGCGCCCCGCGGGCAAGGCGCGACCCCGGGGCCCCCGACGCGTTTCCCAGCGCGTTGGGGTGGGGGCGACCGAGAATACCGGGAGTATTCGAGCGAGGAGCAACGCAGCCGACGGGGATGCATCGCCCGTCGAATGCAGTCAGACTTTTACCACCGGCCGCTGGGTTTGCCGTATGCTGCGTCATACAGCGTTGGCGGGTTTCTGCGGTGCGTGGCGGCCCTCGAGATCGCGCGGGCTCTCTTCGTGTTCAACGGCGACGCGAAGGTCACGTAGAATTGAACCGGCTCGACGTATAATGGCTTAGCAGTCTGGGTTCGTGACTGCTAAGTACTGTGTTCCATCGGTACAGGTCACGCGGCCGGACGCGACGATTCACATGAACCAGGACACTCTCGATCGCTCGAAGCGCGTCTTGGCCGCGCTGATTCGCGAGTACATCACCACGGGCGAGCCCGTCGCCTCTTCGCTGCTCGTCTCCGCCGCCGGACTCGGTGTCTCGTCGGCGACCGTGCGCAACATCCTCGCCCGCCTCGAGGACGCCGGGTTCGTGCAGCAGCCGCACACGTCGGCCGGCCGGATCCCGACCGACCGCGGCTATCGGTTCTACGTCGACATGCTGCTCGAATCGAAGCGATCGACCCGAACCGCGGACGCGGTCGAAGCACGGCTGCGTCGGGAGCGCACGAGCCCGTTCTCGGATTCGGTGTTATCGCAGGCATCGCGCGTCGTATCTCAAGCCTCGCGGCTCGTCGGCTTCGCGCTGCCGCCCGCGCAGGGCTCCGCGGTGTTCGACCGGGTGGAATTCGTCTCGCTCGGTTCGAATCGCGTGCTGGTCGTGATCGTCGCGCGAGGCAGTCAGGTGCTGCAGAAGGTCATCGAAATCAGCGAGACCCTGACCGCCGACGATCTCCGACAGGCGTCGAACTACCTGAACGCCGAGTTCGCCGGCCTCCCGTTGTCTCGGGCGCGCCAGGCCGTACTCGAGCGCATTGACGAAGAACGATCGCTGTACGACACGCTCTTTGCCCGGGCGATGCGCCTGGCGACCTCGACATTCGAGAATCTGGAGGACGATCGGGTGCTGTTCGTCGAAGGCACCGCCCTGCTGCTCGACGATGGGCAGGGCGTCACGATGAGCACGTTGCAGGCGCTGGTTCAGATGATTGAGGAAAAGCAACGGCTGGTCCTTCTGCTCAACGAGTGCATCGACGGCCCGGGCCTGACGGTGGTGATTGGCGCGGAGCATCCCAGCCCGAGCCTTCGATCCTTCAGTCTGATCGCTTCGACCTATACCGATGCCGAGGGAACCGGAACGACCATCGGCGTGATCGGACCGACGCGGATGCGCTACTCCCGGGTGATTGCCGTCGTCGACGCGGCAGCACAGGCGGTCGCGCGCATGCTTCGCGATCCCAACTAATTCACGAACACATATGCATGTGATCATCTGGTCGGTTGGTGATTCGAGCGTCGATAAATCCCGCCGTGACCACGCGATCAACATGACGATATTGACCGACTGACGAGAGAGTCTATGGACGAGAAGACGGACGCGCCTGAGTACTCTGACGCGGCCGAGGCGGTCGCCTCGACCGATCCGGTCTCCGATTTACAACGCGAGCGCGACGACTATTACGACCGTTGGGTCCGCAAGGCGGCCGAGTTCGACAACTATCGCAAGCGCGTCGAGCGCGAGCGCCGTGAGCAAGCCGACCAGAAGGTCATCGACCTGCTGCAGGACTTGCTGCAGGTCGTGGACGACTTCGACCTGGCGCTGACGGTGGCCAGCGACGAGAGCGCGGGCCCGTATCGCAAAGGCTTCGAACTGATTCATTCGAAGCTGCACGACCTGCTGCGCCGGCACCGTGTCCGGGCCATCGACGCCCTCGGGACCGACTTCGATCCCAACGTGCACCAGGCGGTGATCCAGGAGGTGAGCCCAGGCCACCGCGAGGGCGAGGTCATCGGCGAGCTGCGCCGCGGCTACATGATGGGAGACCGGCTGCTGAGGCCGGCGATGGTGAAGGTGGCGACGTCGTGAGCAAGCGCGATTGCTACGAAGTCCTCGGCATATCCCGGTCCGCGACCGACGGCGAGATCAAGAGCGCCTATCGGAAGCTGGCGATGCAGTACCACCCGGATCGCAATCCGAACGACGAAACGGCGGAGGAGAAATTCAAGGAGGCCGCCCAGGCCTATGCGATCCTCGCCGATACCGAAAAACGCAGCCTGTACGATCGATTCGGCTACCCGGGCGTCAGCTCGACAGCCGGCGGAGGCGCCGGATTCGATCCCAGCACGTTCCGCGGCTTTGAAGACATTTTCGGCAACCTCGGCGACATCTTCGGGCTGGGCGATCTTTTCGGCGGCGGCCGCCGCGGCGGGCCGCAACGCGGCGCCGACTTGCGCTACGACCTCGAAATTACGTTCGAGGAATCGGCGACCGGCGCCGAGACGACGATCCAGATTCCCCGTCAGGAGAGCTGCGACACCTGCAAGGGCTCAGGTGCGGCGAGCGGATCATCGCCGACGGCATGCCCGCAGTGCCGTGGACAGGGACAGGTGCGGTTCCAGCAGGGCTTCTTCACCGTCGCCCGCACGTGCCCGCAGTGCCGTGGCGTCGGCCGCATCATCTCGAACCCCTGCCACACCTGCCGGGGCAACGGCCGCGTCACACGCGAGCGAAAAATCACGGTCAAGATTCCGGCTGGCATCTCCACCGGCCAGCAACTGCGGCTCCAGGGCGAGGGGGAAGCGGGCGCGGCCGGAGGGCCGCCTGGCCACCTCTACGTCCTCATTCACGTGCGCGAGCACGAGTTCTTCAGGCGTGATGGACAGAATCTGTTCTGCGAGATTCCGGTGAACTTCACGACGTTGACCCTCGGCGGCGAGATTCAGGTGCCGACGCTCGACGGGGCGGAGACGGTGAAGATCAGCGAAGGGACCCAGACCGGCGCCACGCTTCGACTGCGCGGTAAAGGCATGCCCGACGTCGGCGGCGGATCGGCCAAGGGCGACTTGTTCGCGACAGTGCAGGTCCAGACGCCAAGAAAGCTGACCAAGGAACAGCGGCGGCTCGTCGAGCAGTTGGCGAAGGAGCTGCCGCAGGAGAAATTCCGCCCCCGCCCCAGAGAAGACGAACAGGACGAGCGAAATCTCTTCGATCGCGTCAAGGACATGTTCGGATAGTCGGTGGTACGTCACTGGCCTGCGCTGGACATTATCGAGGCGGGCGATCTCCTGCTCGCCGCGCTCGACGACTTCGCGCCGACGGCGATCGAAGAGCGCGAGCGGGGCGTGCGGGTCTTCTTTGCCACGCGGGAGCAGCGCGACGCCGCTCTGGCCGCGTTGGCTGGGCCTCAGACAGTCGTGGCGGCCCTCGATGTCTCTGACGAGGACTGGGCCATTCGGTCGCAGCAGAGCCTCACGCCGATAGTCGTCGGCCGGATCAGAATCGTTCCTCATTCCCGGTTTCTGAATGCCTCCTCCCTCCCCTTGCCGGCCGGATCTTTCGACCCGGTGGAGATCGTGATCGAGCCCTCGATGGGCTTCGGCACCGGACATCACGCCACGACCCGCCTGTGTCTCGCCGCGATTCAGACCCTGGATCTTCGCCAGAGGCGGGTCCTCGACGTGGGCACCGGATCGGGAATCCTGGCGATTGCCGCCGCGCGGCTCGGCTCCCTCCAGGTGCACGGCATCGATTGCGACGCGGACGCGATCCAATCGGCGAACGACAACCTGGCGCTCAATCCCGGCGCCCGGCACGCGACGTTTGCGGTAGCGGATCTCACCAGCGGCACTCTGCCCACGGCCGAACTGGTCGTGGCGAACCTGACAGGCGCCGACCTGGTTCGCGCGGCCAATCTGCTGCTGTCGGCCGCCCCGGCGGGCGGAACGCTGGTCCTGAGCGGGATTCTGGCCGGCGAAGAGTCCGGGGTGCGCGCGGCGTTCTCGAGTGCGGCGCTTGACCAACGGCAGCAGGAGGACGAGTGGATCTGCCTGACGCTGAAAAAAGTGTGATGTCACCGGTGGTTCCGCCGGTGAAGAGCGACCGTGTGTCGACGGAGCGCACGCTCGGACCGCGGAGAATGCCCTGGCTGTCGCGCTCAGGCTTCGGCGGCCCCGGCGTGGAATATCGGCTGTTCGCCGGCTTCATCGTCGTCCTCTGCGTCTGTGTTTTGTCGGCACAAAGCTCCCGCCCGGGAGAGGCGCCCCCGCGTGACACGCCGGCCGGTCAGCAGAACACCCCGCCGCCGCCGAGCGGAAAGATCACCGGCCGGGTGCTCGCGGCCAACGACGGCAAGCCGGTCCGGCGGGCCCGTGCCTCTGTCAGCGCACCGCAGTTGCCGGAGGGTCGGGGCACGCTGACCGACGACAACGGCGTGTTCGAGCTCACCGAACTGCCGGCCGGTCGCTACACGCTGAACGTCTCGAAAACGGGCTTCATCTCGCTGTCCTACGGGCAGCGCCGGCCGCTGCAGGCGGGCACGCCCCTGCAGCTGGGCGACGGACAGCAGTTGGAGGGGATCGAGTTTCGTCTGCCACGAGGGAGCGTGATCGCGGGGCGCATCTACGACGAGCTCGGTGACCCGATGCCGGGTGCTTCCGTACGCGTGATGCGGTATCAGTACGCGCAAGGCGAGCGCCAGCTCGTGCCGGCCGGAGGAGCGCAGACCGACGACCAAGGTGCGTACCGCGTGTGGGGTTTGAACCCCGGCGACTACTACGTCAATGCGCTCACCCAGAACTTCAACTTCGGCGCCCGCGGCGGGGCCGTCGGCCGGGGGGTGGCCGGACCCGGCGGTCGTGGCGGAGGCGGCCGCGGCGCGCTGGTCGGCGGCCGCGGCGGACAGAATGGCCCGCCCGGAGGGTTCCTGGATTTCGGCGTCAGCGACGAACTGCAGAAAGCGTACGCGCCGACGTACTATCCGGGCGTCGGCTCGATCAACGAGTCGCGGGCCGTCACGGTGGGAGTCGGTCAGGAACTGCTCGACGTCACGTTCAATCTGCTGCTGGTCCGTACCGCCCAGGTGTCCGGCGCGGTCACGAGCGCCGACGGGTCGATCACCTACAGCGGACAGGTGAGTCTGGCGCCCGAAGGGGGCAGCGGCGTGGGCGGGCGCGGCCAGCCGGGCGTCAACTTCAACAGCCGAATCAATTGGGAAGGGCGCTTTTCCATCGGCAACGTCCCGCCTGGCCGTTACATGCTCCGGGCGAGAGGCACGGACACCGACCCTCCGCTGTTCGCCGTACAGCCGTTGACCGTCGCGAGCGGCGATGTGACGGACATTCCCGTGATTCTCTTCCCCGGCGCATCGATCTCAGGAACGGTGTCGTTCGAAGGGACGGACCCACCAGACTTCAGCCGCGTACGCGTCACGGCGCCGTCAGCTGAAACGAGTGGCACGCTGGGGCCAAACCCCAACGCGCGGGTCGACAAGGACGGCAACTTCACACTCGAGGGCGTGTCCGCGGGCTCCCACTGGATTCGCTCGGCGGGTCAGCTGAACGGATGGACGCTGAAGTCGGTTCTGGTCACCAATCGGGACGTCGTCGACACGCCGATCGAGCTTCGCAGCGGACAGGCCCTGGACAATGTCAGGGTGGTCTTCACGAACAAACACCAGGAAATCAACGGGACGGTCACAAACGAGCAGGGCCAGCCCGTGACCGATTTCACCGTGCTCGCTTTCGGAGTCGATCCGGACTTGTGGCGGCCGCTCGCGCGGCAGATCGCGACCGCACGACCCGACCAGAACGGCAAGTTCCAGATCCGCAGCCTCCCGCCCGGCAACTATTACCTGGTCACCGTCGATCCGGCCGAACAGGGCGAGTGGTTCGAACCGGCCTTCCTCGACGAGCATCGAGTCGCCGCGGCGCGATTGACACTGGGCGAAGGCGACATCAAGACGCACGATTTCAAGATCTCCACCCGATAGAGCGGTTTCAACCACGCTGGTTTCGACAAGCGGTGTAGACGAAACAACAGCCTTCGTGTGCTTTGTGATCTTTGTGGTTCAGAATACTCGCGGTTTATTCGTGCCGGGTGTGCGCCCCGAGACGCACCGCCAGACTACAGATCGTTCCAGAGGAACTGCAGGACGCTGATCGCCGCGATCGGCGCCGCGTCCGCGCGCAGAGTCCGGTGGCCAAGGCAGATCAGTCGGACGCCCCGCGCCCGGGCCATCGCGCACTCTTCCTGCGTCCAGCCCCCTTCCGGCCCGACCAGCACCGCGGCATCTCCCGGTATCGGGTGGTCACGAAGCGCGCCGATCGATTCGACATCCGCCGATGCCGACGGCTCCACGAGCATCAAACGGAGCGCCGTCGGCGGCTCGTCCAGAAAATCTTCGAATCCCAGGGGCATGCGAATCTCCGGCAGCGTGGCGCGGCGCGACTGTTTGACGGACGCCAGCGCCACGCGACGCCACCTGTCGAGGCGTGCCCCCCGCATCACTGCCGCGACGGTGACCTCCGTCCGGTTTGTGATGATCGGATGAATCGCAGCTGCGCCGAGCATGACGGCGTCGCGGACGATATCGTCCATCTTGTCGGCTTTGAGGACGGCTTGAACGAGCGTGAGCGCAACCGCGGGTTCGGCGGCAGGCTCGATGCGGGACAGCAGCTGCACCGAAATCGCCCGGCGCCGCTCGGCATCGACGACCGACCCGATCACGCGCGCGAGAAATTCATGACCGCGGCCGTCGAAGACCGCCACCGTGTCCCCGGCGGTCAAACGCAGCACGCGGGTCAGGTGCTCGCCTTCCTCGCGCGGCAGGATCGCCGTCTCGTCGCCGGGGTCCAGGGAGGGCGCAAAAAATCGGTGCACGCGTCAGCATCGGGAGGGGCGACGCATGCATCGCCCCTCGCCCACTAGCGACTGGCCGCGAGGCCGACCGGCGTGCCGGCGTCGGCATCCGCGGCACATACTACGTTGAGCCAGCCGTGTCGGTCCGGCAGGCGGCCGTACTGCACGCCGGTCAACGCGTCGTAGAGCCGCCGGGTCGTGGGGCCGGGACAGCCGGTCGTGCGAATGGACGATCCGTCTTCGAACTGCAGGCTCCTGATGCCGATGACGACGGCCGCGGTGCCGCAGGCGAACATCTCGCCAATGCTGCCGTCCTTGACTCCGGCCACGACCTCGTCAATCGTGATCGGCGCCTCGCTGACATCGAGACCCTGTTCCCTCGCCAGGACCAACAGCGAATCGCGGGTCACTCCGCGCAGAATCGTGTCCGTGAGCGGCGGCGTCCGCAGCAGGTTCCCCTGTACGAACATGATGTTCATCCCGCCCATTTCCTCGATGAACTGGTGATGGTGGGAATCGAGGAACAGCACCTGAGAACAGCCGACGGTCTTGGCGTGCTCGGTAATCGTGAGCGTGCCCGCGTAGTTCGCGCCGGCCTTTACGCTGCCCATCAACCCCGGAGTCGTGCGAACCACGGACGTACTGACCAGCACGTCAATCGCACCCGGTCCCTCGCCAGCGCCTTTGAAATAGCCGCCCGACGGCAGCGTCAGGATGAAGAAAATGAACTCGCTCGCGCTCTTGACGCCGAGTGTGGCATCCACGCCCATCGCCGTCGGCCGAATGTAGAGGCAACCCGGCTCCCCCGGCAGAAAGTGCCGCTCGTTTTGCACCAGCTCGCGAATGGCCCGGACGAAGAATTCATCGTCGACCGGCGGAATGCTCAAACGCGCGGCCGACAGTTGGAACCGCTTGGCGTTCATCTCGGGTCTGAACAGGACGATGCGGCCGTCGTGCTGACGGAATGCCTTCAGTCCCTCGAAGACCGTCTGGGCGTAATGAAACACCAGCGAGGCGGGGTGCAACGAGAACGGCTCGACGGGCTGGATGCGCGGATTGCACCATGCGCCGTTCTTGTAGTCGCTCACGAAGAAGTTCGGGGTGAACATCCGGCCGAACTCCAGGTGGCGCGGGTCGAGTGGCTGGGCGGGCGAACTCGGAAGCGTCTGGTTGGTAATCTTCATGCGGTTCTCTCTGCCTCATTTTCCCCTGCCGGGGCGGTCGTGTGCAAATATCGGCATGAGGTGCTGGTCAGCGCGCCGGCAGGCGGCGCGGGCGTTACCCAGGGCTGCTGGCAGCCCGTGGTGAGAGTCTGGCGTCGCACCGAGACGGGCGAGGCGCCCCGTCCGGCAAGGCGCGACGACCGAGAATACCGGGAGTATTTAAGCGAGGAGCAACGCCGCCGGCGGGGATGCCTCGCTCGTCGAATGCAGCCAGACTCTCACCACGGGCTGCTATACTCGCCGCGTGTTTTTTCGGGGCCAGGTCGTGGGGAAATACAAGGTGCTGTCGACGATCGGCAGCGGCGGCTTCGGCACCGTCTATCTCGCCGAGGACACGTGGATCGACAAGAAAGTCGCGCTGAAGGTTCCGCACAAGCAAGGCGTTGATTTCGGGGAACTCCTGCGCGAGCCGCGCCTGCTCGCCAGTCTCAACCACCCGAACATCGTCACCATCCTGACGGCCGAGAAGCAGGAGAACGTCTTCTTTATCGTGATGGAGCTGGTGTCGGGCGAGACCCTGGAAGCGATCCTCTCTCGCGACGGCGCCCTGGCGCTGGGACTGGCGCTCGACTACACCTGCCAGATCTGCAACGCCGTCGACCACGCCCATCGTCAGGGCGTGCTGCATCGCGACTTGCGACCGTCGAACGTGCTGATCACGGAGAACGGCATGCTGAAAGTCGCCGACTTCGGCACGTCTCGCTTCCTGGAAATCGCGGCGCATGGCACGACCGTCATCGGCAGCCCTCCGTACATGGCGCCCGAACAGTTCCAGGGCAAAGCCGTCTTTGCGTCGGACCTCTATTCGGTCGGCGTGACCATGTATCAGATGTTTACCGGCCTCCTGCCGTACGACACGCCCTCCCCCGCCGATCTCGATCGGCTGATGCGCGGCGAGCTGCTGACGCCGCCGCGACTGAAGAATCCCAAGATCCCCAAGTCCATCAACGACATCATCATGAAGGCGATGGCGCCGGACATCCACGCCCGTTACCAACGCGCGAGCGATCTTCTGGACGACGTGCTGGCCGCGGCCGCGAAAGGCGGCCGGCGGCCGGCGACATCGAGCGCGAGCGAGTCCCACGACGTGCACGACATTCAAACGCGACTGAGAGCGCGGGAAAGCCCCCAGCCCCGCTTTTGCTGGCAGTGCCGCAAGCCGCTGCACGCCCGCTCCGATCGGTGTCCATTCTGCGGCGAAGCTCAGTAGAATCGACGCAATGCACGTCAACGACCTTCTGAAGATCGCGGTCGAGAGCGGGGCGTCCGATCTGCACCTGAAGGTCGGCGGCATGCCCATGATGCGCCTCGGCGGCGCTCTCGTGCCGGTCGCCGACGCGACGCGGCTCGACCAGGAAGACATCGTCGCCGCAACTTCGGCGATCCTGTCGCCCGCGCAGCGTCAGAAATTCGCCGAAGTGTGGGAGATGGACCTCGCCTACAGCGTTCCGGGCGTCGGACGGTTCCGTTGCAACGCGTTTCAACAGCGCGGCACCGTCGGACTGGTGTTCCGAGTCATCCCGGCGAAAATCAAGACGGTGGACGAGCTCGGCTTGCCCGCTGTCATCAAGGCCCTCGCCGAAGAAGAGCGCGGTCTCGTGCTCGTCACCGGTACGACCGGCAGCGGCAAGAGCACGACGCTCGCCGCCATGATCGACCACGTCAACCGCACGCGGGCGGCGCACGTGATGACCATCGAGGATCCGGTCGAGTTCCTCCACCGCGACGTGAAATCAATCATCAACCAGCGAGAGGTGTCGGTGGATACGAGCTCCTTCGCACACGCGCTGCGGAGCGCGCTGCGGCAGGACCCTGACGTCATCCTGGTGGGTGAAATGCGCGACTTCGAAACGATTGAGACCGGCCTGCTTGCGGCCGAAACCGGCCACCTCGTGTTCTCGACGCTGCACACCATCGACGCGACCGAGACGATCAACCGCATCATCGGCGTGTTCCCACCGCACCAACAGAAACAGATTCGCCTGCAGCTGGCCAGCGTGCTCAAGGGCGTGGTGTCTCAGCGACTGATGCCACGACACGACGGCCGCGGCCGGGTGCCCGCAGTCGAGGTCATGATCACGACGCCGTTCATTCGCGACTGCATCGTGGACAAGGACAAGACGCACCTGATCGCTGAGGCGATCGCCGCCGGCACCTCGCAGTACGGGATGCAGACCTTCGATCAGTCAATCTTCGGCCTGTTCGAGCAGGGCCTCGTCTCCCACGACGAGGCGCTCCGCTGGGCGTCCAACGTCGACGAATTCAAGCTGCGGGTTCAGGGGATCTCCACCACCTCAGGCCTGAGCCGCGACCAGATGGCGAAGTCGGCGGCCGGGAAGATGGAAATCACGCGGTTCAGAGACTGAACCAACCCCCCGTACGACGCGGGGTAATGAGCACGGAGCACGGGCGGCGCCCGTCTTGCCGCCGGTGCAGCGATCGGAACACCATGGCCAACGCCTACGTCGACGCCCTTCGGATGCTGGCGCGCCGCGAGCTGTCCGAGGCACAGGTCCGGCAGAGGCTGGCGCGCCGTGAACACGCGGCCGACGACATCGACTCGGCCGTCGCGCGCCTGCTGGCCGAGCGGGCGATCGACGATGTGCGCGTGGCGGCCGCTATCGCGCGGACGCAGACCTCCGTCAAGCGGCGGGGTCGGCTGCGCATTCTGCGTCAGATCGAGCAGGCCGGGATCGCGCGCGCCG
Organism: Acidobacteriota bacterium; assembly: GCA_040007095.1. Taxonomy (GTDB): domain Bacteria; phylum Acidobacteriota; class Vicinamibacteria; order Vicinamibacterales; family CAVVIG01; genus JBDTVS01. The sequence goes on along the minus strand of JBDTVS010000127.1, from coordinate 48,937 downwards.
TGGCGCGGCGGGCAACCGACGAGGTATTCGAATCGATCGATCCGGAGGTGCTGATCGAGGCGTCTCTGGCCAAACGGCTTCGCGGGCGGGATCGCATCAGCGACAAAGCCGAACTCGGCCGCCTCTTCCGATACTTGATCGGGCAGGGATTCGGCCCTGACGAGGTGATGCGAGCGCTGCGCGCGAGGAGCCAGTCCCGGTGATGCGCCGGACCCGCAGCGGCCGCCTGCGGCTGTGACTTATCTGCCCCGGACGCACACACCAACGCGCGACGCCACTCCTGGTCCGCGCGACGGCGTGATGGCGCTCCACTAGAATACAGAGCCATGACCTCGAACGAGATCCGCACATCTTTTCTGAAGTACTTCGAACAGCAGGGGCATCGCATCGCACCCAGTTCGTCACTGGTTCCCGCCGACGACCCGACGCTGCTGTTCACCAACGCCGGGATGAACCAGTTCAAGGAGCTGTTCCTCGGCCGTGAGAAGCGCGACTACACCCGCGCCACGACGTCGCAGAAATGCATGCGGGTCAGCGGCAAACACAACGACCTCGACAACGTCGGACCGTCGCTGCGCCATCACACGTTCTTCGAGATGCTCGGAAATTTTTCCTTCGGCGACTATTTCAAGAAAGACGCCATCCGTTTCGCCTGGGAGCTTCTGACTGATGTCTGGCAGATGCCGCCGGACAAACTGGTGCCGTCGATCTTCAAAGGCGAGCGCGGCATTCCGCGTGACGAGGAGGCCTACGAGCTCTGGAAACAATACGTCCCCGCCGATCGGATTCTCGAGCTCGGTCTCGACGACAACTTCTGGCAGATGGGCGACACCGGCCCCTGCGGACGCTGTTCGGAGATCTATTACGTTCGCGGGACCGGCCAGGATCCCGAAATCGAGATCTGGAACAACGTGTTCATGGAGTTCGAGCGCAGCGCCGACGGCACGCTCACGCCACTGCCCGCACCGTCGATCGACACCGGCATGGGTCTGGAGCGCATCGCGGCCGTCCTCCAGCGGAAGAATTCCAACTACGACACCGACGTCTTCACGCCCATCCTCGCCGACATCGAGCGGCTCGCGGGGCGCGCGTATGCCGGCTCGCATGGGGCCGAAGACGTGTCGATGCGGGTCGTGGCCGACCACATTCGCGCGACCACGTTCCTGATCGCGGACGGCGTCATGCCTGCCAACGAGTGGCGCGGCTATGTCCTGCGGAAAATCATGCGCCGCGCGATGCGCCACGGCAAGCACCTCGGCATCACCGAGCCGTTCCTCCACCGGCTCGTCGCCGTGCTCGATCGAGAGATGGGCGACGCGTATCCCACCGTGCGTGCGAATCGCCGCATGATTGAGCAGGCGATCCTCGCGGAAGAGCGCCGCTTCGACACGGTGCTGACCGACGGCCTGCCGCGGCTCGAGCTGGAAATTGCCAAGGCCCTCGAGTCGTCCGACCGCGTGTTGTCGGGGGCCGCGGCCTTCCGCCTCTACGATACGTTTGGTCTGCCCTATGACTTCATCGAAGACACCGCGGCGACTCAGGATTTGACCGTCGACCGCGACGCGTTCGAACAAGCGATGGAAGGCCAGCGCGGCAAGGCACGCGCGAAAAGTGCGTTCGACAGCGGCGCCGCGGCCACGCCGTGGGTCGGCGCTCTAGACCCGCTGTTTGCACAGACCGAAGACACGTTTCGCGGCTACGCCGCGACACAACTGTCGGCGGTGCCGATCGTCCAGCTGTTCGACGCCGCCAAGAGCCCGGTCCCGGAATTGACGGAAGGTGCCGTCGGGTTTGTCTCGCTGCAGGAGACGCCCTTTTACGTCGAGTCAGGCGGGCAGGTGTCCGACACCGGCAGAATCGCGGCCGACGGCGCTGACGCCCTTGTCCAAGGGGTGCTTCGCATCCCGGCAAACAGGCCACGGGCACACCAGGTGCAAGTGAGGCGCGGCACTCTTCATATCGGCGACATCGTCACCGCCGAGGTCGACGCGCACGTGCGCGACGCCACCAGGCGCAACCACACCGCGACGCACCTGCTGCACGCGGCGCTTCGGGAGGTGCTGGGCAGCCACGTCAAACAGGCGGGGTCGCTCGTCGCGCCAGATCGGCTGCGGTTCGATTTTGTCCATTTTCAGCCGGTGACGGCCGACGAGCAGGAGCGGATCGAGCGCATCGTCAACGAGCAGATTCGTCGTAATACGACGGTCGACACTGAGGAGCGGCCCACTCACGAGGCGATGGCCGCAGGAGCCATGGCCCTCTTCGGCGAGAGGTACGGCGACACGGTGCGCGTGGTCAGCGTGCCCGGCTTCAGCATGGAATTGTGCGGCGGCACGCACGTTCGCGCCACCGGCGACATCGGCTTTTTCGCGATACTCGCCGAGGCCGGCGTCGCCGCCGGCGTGCGCCGGATCGAGGCCGTCACCGGTTCGGGTGCGCTGGGGTGGGCGCAGCAGCAGCGAGCGTCGCTGGCCCGGCTGGTCGGCGCGCTGCACGTCACGGAGGATCAGGCGGTCGAGACGATCGGCAAGCTGTTGGCGGACAACAAGCGGCTGCTTCGCGAGTCCACTCAGCTCAAGACGAAGCTGGCGCTCGGCGGCGGGACGCCGACGGAAGGCGACGGGGTGATTGACGTCAACGGCGTCAGGCTCGCGAGACGGAAGGTCAACGGTCTGGACAAGGATGCCCTCCGGGGCCTCGCGGATTCTTTGAAGAGCCAAATCAAGAGCGGCGTCGTCGTGCTTGCGTCGGAGAACGGCGGCAAGGTCCAGATCGTCGTCGCCGTCACTGCCGATCTCACCGCACGCATCAAGGCCGGTCAGATTGTCAAAGAAATCGCCCCGCTGGTCGGGGGTGGCGGGGGGGGGCGCCCGGATTTTGCCGAGGCGGGTGGGAAGCAGCCCGAGAAGATCGACGAGATGCTTCGCGCCAGCGAAACAGTAGTGTCGAAGCTGCTCGGGTAGTCTCCGTCAGGCCAGGGTTGGTCCAATCTTGACCGCTTTCCAGCCGCGTCCAGCGTCCGGGTCGTCATGGTACGCCTGATGGGCACCGTCTCAGTCAAACGAACCACCGAGCACACCGAGCACACCGAGAAAAACATTGAGGATCTTTCTCGGTGAACTCGGCGAGCTCGGCGGTAAATGGCCCCACGCTTTTACGCGCCGCCAACGGTGGCTACTGATTGGGATCAGCGCTGCCCACGAGCTCGAGATTCAGGCCGTTGGGATCCTTCACGAACACATTACGGACGGTGGCGCTCCACTCGACCAACTCGCCGTCCCGCGACAGGACGCGACCCCCGCTCGCCTTGATCTTCGCGAGCAGGTCGCGGATGTGCCCGACGCGAAGCGCCATGCCGGATGCATTGGCGTCGGTGACCCGCAGGTCGAACGGCTTCCGAGGCACGCCCTTGATCTCGATGAACTCCATACGCGCTTTGCTGCCCGAGATCAGCCCGCCGGCCATGCGGTACGACGCGCCTTTCGGCAGGCCCAGGAGGTCGAGCATCGCGGTGTCGCTCGAGAACTTCGCGTCGGCGGTGAACTCGTTGCCAAGGACGCCGTTCCAGTACTTCAGCGTCTCGTCCACGTCGCCGACGGTGAGCCCCATGACCGCGCCCAGGATGGCGCCCTCCGGCGAGTCCGCGGCGGGCGTTCCCTGAATCGCTTCGACGAAATAGCCGTCGGGGTCGCGCATGATGATCGCCTTCGCATTGCCGAGCGAGGTCGGCACGGTCACCGGCGCGCCCGACTTGGTGATGATCGGCGCGTTGACCTTCTTCGCGGCCGCGACGACCGCGTCGATGTCGCGGACGACAATCTTCATCATCGGCGCGCCTGGGTCGGCGATGTCCGGCTGCTTGTTCATCTGACGCTCGATATTGCCGAACTCGGTCAGCTCGAAATTGAAGGCGCCCTTGAGCTGCGTCATGGCCACGCGCAACGTTGCGCCCGGCGAGTTGGTCAGGATCTGCGGGCCGGTGCTCGCGAAGGGGCGCACCTGGCCGCCGACGCCGAACACGGCCTGATAGAAGGCCAGCGTCTTCTCCACGTCATTGGTGGAGTGAATCGCGTGCATCAGGCCGGTGACCCCGACCTTTGCCGGCGCGGGCGCCGGCGCTTGAGCGAACGCGAGACCAGACGTGAACACGCCGGCGGCAGCGGAGACCGAAAGAACGTGAGCGAACTTGCGCATGAGGGCCTGCCTTTTTAGGGATGTGATGCGAAGCGAGAATACGCCGACCGCGCCTCCGACTACAATCCCCATCCCCCCACGGCGCGAGATGTCGCCCGTGCTGATGAGCCGACGTCCCGGCATGCGACCGATCGGTCTGAACCAACCAGCCCGGAACCGAGCAACCGCGCTGCCCTGTCCCCCCCGCACCGCGACCGGGGTCATTGGACTACCCACCGAACTCGTCGATTACTACCGAGAGGAGAAGGTCGTCACTGTTGTTGTCCGCAGGGCGTGCCGATACGGTAAAATGTTGATGTCGTTATAGATGCAGAGCAATGATGCCGCATTCCAGGCCCATCACGGACTCAGCCCATCGAACAGCCGAGCTGGCAGATTGGTGACGGCGCGTTGTGTCCTGTGGGCGATGTCTTGCCTCGCCCTGGCGGCGCCGGCGCACGCGCAGATCTATACCTGGCGCGACGCGAACGGACACCTGGTGCTGTCCAACCGCCCGGCAGGCGGCACGAATTACACGTACGTCGTTCCGCAGGCGGCGTCTGTGAGGACGACTCGGCCGGTCGCGCCCGCACGAGGCCGGGAGTACGACCAGCTCATCGCCGAGCACGCGCGCCTGAACGCGGTCCGGCCCGACCTGGTGCGCGCGGTGGTGCAGGTCGAATCAGCGTTCAACCCTTTTGCAAAATCGACCAAGGGCGCGCTTGGCCTGATGCAGCTGATGCCGGCGACGATCCGGCAGTTCGGCGTGAAAGATCCGCTGAACCCGGAGGAAAACATCCGGGCAGGTGTGGCCTACCTGCGGCACCTGCTGGATCGTTACGACAACGACGAGCAACTCGCGCTGGCGGCGTACAACGCCGGCCCTGGAGCGGTAGATCGGCACGGTCAGAGCGTCCCGCCCTATGTCGAAACCCGCCAGTACGTCGCCCGCGTCAACGGCCTTGCGGCTCCCCCCGTGCGCATGGAGCCGCTCGGCCTGACGATCTACAAGTCGACCGATGTCGTCGACGGCCGCGCGGTGCTGAAGTTCTCGAATACCAAACCATCGAGCGGGTCCTACGAAGTCGTCGCTCGTTAGCAGCGCGCACCACGTAACGTCCAGCGACCTCCTGTTTCCAGAGCGCTGTCACACCTCACACATTCTCTGCGTGCCCCGCGCACTCTGCGTGACACGTCGTATTTGTTCGAACTGCTTCATTCCGATCGTTCCACCTGCGGCAGATCAATGCGGTCGTAGGCGGCTCCCAGCAACTCCGTAAGGATCGCAATTTCGACCGCGACGACCGCCACGCAGACGGCGGCCGCCGGCACGATGCTCACGGGTCCCATCACCCGGTAGAACGCGAACGTCAGGATACCGCCGGCAATCGCGCCCGGGCCGATCATCACGACGAGCACGATAATGACGCCAGCCAGGAGAATCAGCCGCTGACCCATCGCATCGAGGCCGCGGGCCCGTTGGGAACCGGAGGGAATCCACGCCGGGAACAGGACGGCCACGGCATTGTGAACGGTCAACTGCGCAGCCACCAGCGCCGGGGCCAGCACGAGGGCGGCCGCGGACAGCGACAAGCGCACGCCGACCGCGAGTGAGGGAAAGGCCGCGGCCGAAAATGCCGTGGCGCACCCGAGCGCGAACCACACCCACAGCGTCAGCGCCAAGGTTGGCCAGAGCAGCTGTCCTCGAATCACGACCGCAGGCTTCACGGGCCAGGTCTTGAGGACGTCCAGATGCTGCAGGTCGCCGCGCATGTCGCTCCGAACCATTTGAGGCCCGAGCAACGCCGCGAACGCTGCCATGAACAATGAGCCAATCGCAAGCGCCGCGGCGGGGGCCCGTTGGTTGGTCGCCGACATCCTGGCGGTGGCGAACGCCACTCCAACCAGGATGGCCGTACCTGCAATCGGCAGCACCGACACGAGATTCGTGCTCCGCAGCGACTGCATCGCGTTCTTCCAGAGAAACACCGTGTCCAGCCGTCCCGACAACCCCAGCGTCCATCCGACGTTTCGCGCACGCGCCGCCTGGACCGATCCCCGACGCCCCATTGTCGGCTCCGGGACGTTGTCCGGCGCTTGTTGAAACACGCCGTCGCCCCACAACACCCATTCGACGGTGCAACCAAGGACGACCAACGCCAGGGCCAGTCCTACGAAGAATTCGGCGTCGGACGGCGCAAACAGCGGCCGCATCACCGCGGTGAACGGCCATAGCACCAGTGCGGACGGCCAGGTCCCGATCGCCCGCCCGACAGTCGACAACAGGCCTTCGGGCGTGTCGAGCGGGAGCAGGCCATGGACACGCACGATGGAGACGATCACGATCGTGATGGCGCCTAAAAGGAATGCGAGCGGCGCCCATGCCACGCTGCGCTCCGCCGCGCTCGACGCCGCCAGCCGCGCGCGGGCTCGCGTGACGCCCGTGAAATACACACGCGCCGTGACCAGCAACGTGAACATCCCGACGCCGAATCGAAGCCGCCGTTCTGCTGCCAGGGGCACGAATACCGCCGAGATCGCGGCACCGAACAACAGCGGCAGCTGCGAGCGCAGCAGGCGATAGACCAACAACTGACGTCGCGTCACGGGCGCCGGTACCAGCAGGTGTGTCTCGGCTTCGCTGAACGCCAGCAGTCCGCTCTCGGCCGGCACAATCCAGGCGAGCGCGGCCAACAGGAGCAACCCCACGCCAGCAAAGCCCGCGGCCCCTCCGTACCTGGCCAGCAGGGCCGACGGTGAAAACGACGAGCGGCCGCGCCCGCCGCCTCGCCCCATCCGCCGAAACACGGCAAAGTAGAAATACGCCGCGCCGGCAATGGCGCCAATCAGATAGCGCGGCTCGCGAAGCCGTCGCACACGCATCAGCAGGCGATTCCTCGCGGTGCAGATGATGATGTAAAGGCTCGCGCTCAGCATCGGACTTCGGGCGTCACGATTCGGATTCAGAATGGACCTTGCGATCGTCGCCATTCTGTCCGGTGACCTGCAGGAAGATTTGCTCGAGGTTCGATCCGGCCGCCTGGAGATCGGCGCGCGACGCCAGTTCCGCGACGGTGCCGTCGGCCACTTTTCGTCCGCGGTCCATGATGATCACCCGGGTGCAGACTTCCTCGACCAGGTGCAGGAGGTGCGACGAAAGGAGCACGCATGCGCCGGCCCTGGCGCGGTCGACGATCGTCTGACGCATCCGCCTGATGCCGACCGGATCGAGACCGGTCAGGGGCTCGTCGAACAGCAGCGTCGACGCCGGGCGGACCAGACCGCAGGCGATCACCACCTTCTGCCGCATGCCGCGCGACAATTCGCCCGGCAGCGATCGTTCTTTTCCTGTCAGCTCCAATTCCTCCAGGAGCGCCCTGGCGCGCGGTTCGAAGTCCTCCACGGCGAAGAGCCTGGCGATCAGCCGCAAGTGCTCGGCCACGGTCAGGTACTCGAACAGATGCGGCTCGTCCGGCATGAACGCCAGCACCCGCTTGGCGGCCACCGCGTCGTCGACGATGTCGTGGCCGTCGATGCTGATGTGACCCGCCGTGGGCCGGAGGATGCCGGCCATCGAACGGAGCGTGGTCGTCTTGCCCGCTCCATTGGGACCGATCAGCCCGACGATCTCGCCGCCGGACACTTCGAACGACAGATCGGCCACGGCAGTAAAGGCCGACCCGCCGCTGCCGACATACGTCCGCGTGAAGTGCTGCACGGATAAAGACACGAGGTTCCTATGGTAGGATTAGGGGTTCCGGAGGTATCAAACGTCTTGGCCAGTCATGAATCCGCGCTCAAAGCGCACCGTCAAAGCCTGAAAAATCGCGAACGCAATCGACAATTCCGATCGCGGCTGCGTGGAGCGCTCAAGAGCATCCGCGCCGCCATCGACGGAAAAGACATCGGCGCCGCCAAATCCGCGTTGAAGCAAACCACTTCGCTCATCGACAAGATGGCGAGCAAGGGGATTATTCATCGCAACGCGGCCGGGCGCTACAAATCCCGCCTGACGACGCGCATCGCCGCCGGCGGCTGACGCCGGTCGCCGAGTTCCACGACCAGCCGCTCGAGCAGAATCCGGGGGGCGCCCGCCGATCGCTTGAGGTCGAGGTCGGTTCGAAAGACCGATTCCACGGCCGCGGCCAGGTGTCCGGGGGCGATCGCGGGAAATTTCGTTCGCACCAGCCACGCCAGCTGACCGAGGACTTTTTCGGGCGGGGCCCCCTCGTCCAACGTCAGCGCCAGCTGCCGAAGCGCCTCCGCCGTTCGGCCCTGCTCGATCGCATTCGTCATCGCCCAGTCGTCCTGCAGCGTCGCCGGTCCGGCAACCTGCTTCACATCGTCTACGGTGATCGTGGACTGGCCGAGCGCGTACAGCAGCAGCCGGTCCAGATCGCCGCGCAGACGCTTCAAATCCGTGCCCGCGCGTGTGGCGAGCAGCCGGGCCGCCGCGGGCTCGATGGCGACCCGCGCCCGCGCCACCCTCGCCTGCACCCAACGCTCGGCGTCGGCCTGATCTTCGAGGACGCCGCAGTCGACGAGCGTCGCCTGCTTGGTCAGGATCTTATAGAGACGGCTGCGACGGTCGACCGCCGCCGTCGCCACCAGCACGAGGACCGTCTGGCGCTCGGGGCTCTGGAGATAGGTTTCGAGTTCCTGGAGCGCGCGGGCCGCCGCCTCGCTCTCGCGCTTCGGCACCAGCATCAGTTCCGCCTGGAGCACGATCACTACCCGCCAGGGAGACATCATCGGCATCGTCCGCGCCGCGGCGACGACCGACGAGACGCCCGCGGCGAGCCGATCGCCGGTCGTCATGTCGCCGGCGTGAACGCGGTCGACATTGAAGGCGCCGAGCCCTTCCTCGACGAGGAGGGCAAACTCCGACGCCAGCTCAGATTTCTCGACGTCATCCTCGCCCTGGAGGAGGTAGACAAGGTCCGGTCGGCCGGCGTTGAGCTGCGCGCGAACGGTGGCAGGCGTCGCGATCAAAACGCCTCGAGAATCGAGCTGACGATCGTCCGTGCGAAGTCGGCGCTCATGCGCTCGAGCGCATTGGCGTCCTGGCCGAAGAACGCCGACACATCCTGCGGGTTGCCACCGGTTTTCGGCTCGTACTCCTGGCGGAAGATCAGGCTCGAGCTCTCCCACAACACCTTGTTCTCACGCAGATCGCGCAGCTCGATACGCGCCGAGACCGTGAGCGCGTAGCGCGACGCCAGCTGGTTGGCGGTAAAGCTGACCGGCGTCAAGGTCGCCGAGAGGATATCGCCGACCAGCAGTGCGTCAACCTCGGTGCTGTCTGGGAGGATGCGATACTTGCCGCGGCCGATGAACTCGGCGCGGACCTTCTGCGTCAGATTCGTCTCCAGGTTGAAGACGGTGGTGCGGTTGGCGAACGTCGGCACGCCGATCGTCCGGATGTAGTCCGGCAGAAACGACCCGCGGCCGGCCAGGGCGTACCCGCATCCTGGGGTGATGCCGACAGACACGAGAGTGAGGAGTAACGGCAGAAGGCGCCGAAGCTTGATGTGCATGATGAATGGTCCTTCGCGCCTCAACGGACGACGATCGACAGCAGCGGCCCCTTCGCGAACACCACCTTCAGAATCGTCTTGCCGGCGATGTGAGCGATCACCGCAGCGTCCGCCAACGCCAGCTCGCGCAACTGATCTTCCGGGATGTCCGAAGGCACGGTCAGCCTCGCGCGCACTTTGCCGTTGATCTGGACCGGCACGACCACCACATCGGCGCGTGCCACGGCCGGATCGAAGGTCGGCCAGGTGGCTTGCGCCAGGCCTCCGGAATTGCCGATCATCTGCCACATTTCCTCGGCGGCGTGGGGCGCGAACGGCGAGAGCATCAACACCAGCGCGCCGATCGCCTCGCGCAGCGCGCTGACCGTCTGCGGGCGGTCGACGCCTTCACCGGCGGCATGCCGCCCCGGGGTGCCGTGAACGGTCCCCTCGCTGAATGCATACAGCGCGTTGACGAGTTCCATCAGCGACGAGACGGCGGTATTGAGGTGCATGCGCTCTTCGATGTCGGCCGTGACCCTTCGAATGGTCTCGTGCGTTTTTCTGCGCACGCCCCGTTCGGCGTCATTGCCATCGTCACCGCACGCAAGCACTCCCTTGCCACCGATCGTCTCGGCCCAGTGATCGACCAGCCGCCATACACGCACGAGGAAGCGGAAGCTGCCCTCAAGTCCGGCGTCGCTCCACTCGACCTCTTTCTCCGGCGGCGCCACGAACATGACGTAGAGACGCAGTGCGTCGGCCCCATACTTGGCCAGCATGTCGTCGGGATCGACGACGTTGCCCTTCGACTTGGACATGACGGCGCCTTCCTTCAGCACCATGCCCTGGGTCAGCAGGCGCTTGAAGGGCTCGTCAAACTCGATCAGGCCGACATCGTGCAGCACGCGCGTGAAGAAGCGCGAGTACAACAGGTGCAGAATCGCATGCTCGACGCCCCCGCTGTAGAAATCGACGGGCATCCAGTACGCGGCGTTGGCCGGGTCGAACGGCAGACCGGCATTTCCCGGGTCGCAAAACCGCAGGAAGTACCACGATGAGTCGACGAACGTGTCCATCGTGTCGGTCTCGCGGCGTGCGGGACCGCCGCAAGTGGGACAAATCGCGTTGACGAACTCCGGCACCTGGGCCAACGGCGAATCACCTCGACCCGTGAACGTCGTCACCCTCGGCAGCGCCACCGGCAGCTGGTCGTAGGGTACCGGCACGACGCCGTCTTTCTCGCAGTAGATGATTGGGATCGGCGTGCCCCAATAGCGCTGCCGAGAGATGCCCCAGTCCTTCAAACGGTATTGGATCTCGCCGGTGCCCAGGCCTCGCGATTCCGCGTCGCGGATCATTCGCGTCAGCACCGCCGGCGCCTGCTCACCGGTGTACTGCGCCGAATCGACCAGCCGTCCATAGTTGGCTGACGCCTCCGTCATCGTCTCGACCGATATCGGCGTGACACCGGTCTGCACACCGCTCTGCACAACGACGCGGATCGGCAATCCATATTTGCGCGCGAACTCGAAGTCGCGCTGGTCGTGCGCGGGAACGGCCATGATCGCGCCTGTCCCGTATTCGGCGAGGACGAAATTCGCGATCCAGATCGGCACGTCCTCGCCGGTGAACGGGTTGATCGCCTTGCGGCCGGTATCGAAGCCTTCCTTGACGATATCGCCCGTTAGCCGGGCGTGGCGATCGAGGGCGCGGAACGTCCTGACGCGCTCGCGAAACGCCGCGGGGTCGGGACTCTCAGCGGCGAACCGCTCGACAGACCGATGCTCTGGCGCCAGCAGCACGAAGGTGGCGCCGTAGATGGTGTCGATGCGCGTGGTGAAGACTTCGATCGGATCGCCGCCGGCGACCGGGAAGGAGAGGCGCGCGCCTTCGGATCGTCCGATCCAGTTCCGCTGCATCACGACGACCTTCTCGGGCCAGTCCGTCAGCGTCGTGAGGCCCTCCAACAGTGCGTCGGCATACGCGGTAATCCGGAAGAACCACTGTTCGAGATCGCGAGTCACGACCATCGTGCCGCACCGCCAGCAGGCCCCATCGACCACCTGTTCGTTGGCCAGCACGGTGTTGCAGCTCGGACACCAGTTGACGCTCGAGCGGCGGCGGTAGGCGAGACCGCGCTCGAACATCTTCAGGAAAATCCACTGGTTGAACTTGTAATACTCGGGCAGGCAGGTCGCGATCTCGCGATCCCACGCATAGCTGATGCCCAGGCGCTGCAGCTGCCCCTTCATGTGGCTGATGTTGCCCAGCGTCGAGGTTTCCGGGTGCGTGCCGGTCTTGATGGCGGCGTTCTCCGCGGGCAGGCCGAACGCGTCCCACCCGAAAGGGTGCAGCACGTTGAAACCTCTGAGCCGCTTGGTGCGCGCCATCACGTCGCCGATGATGTAGTTCCTGACGTGGCCGACGTGGGCGTGGCCGGAAGGGTACGCGAACATCTCGAGGCAGTAGTACTTCGGACGCGCGGAATCCTCGGTCACCTCGAACGCGCGGCCGCTCGTCCATTGCTCCTGCCACTTCTTATCCAGAGCCTGTGGCGAATATTCGGTCATGGGGTCGCGTCTATTCTAACCGTTACCACCGGCCGCTCGAGGCGATCGAGGTCCGCCCGACCAGCTTCCGCGCAGGCGGAAGGCGGACACGACGTGCCATCCGAATCGATCGAATTTCAGAACGGCCTTGAGTTTCAGTCCGACGACCGCGTCACAGTCGCCAGAATGGCTTGAGCGCGCGCTTGGCCGCCTCGGCCGAGAGGCGTCCGCGGCTGGACTTCAGCCCGCTGGCGGGCCAGCGCGCAGGCGCGAGGGGACCGGAGAGGGTCTTGACGACGGTCTCGAGCGACGCGGTCAGCGCGCGCAAGTCGTAGCCGCCTTCAGTCACGAGCATCATGCGTTCGCTGCAGCACTCGGCCGCCACCTTCCGCAATTCCATGGTCATCGCCGCGAACGCCTCGGTGCTCACTCGCATGTTCGCGAGGGGATCGCGTTCGTGCGCGTCGAAGCCCGCCGACACGAGCAGGAGGTCCGGCTTGAACTGCCGCAGCACCGGAACCACGACATCCTGGAATGCCGTCTGGTAGTCCTCGTCGACCGCCCCCGCCTCGATCGGCAGATTCACGGTAAAACCTGTCCCCGCACCGACACCGGTCTCATCCACCGCGCCGGTGCCCGGATAGAACGGATACTGGTGGGTCGAGATGTACAACACGTTCGGATTCGACTCGAACATGTGCTGCGTGCCGTTGCCGTGATGCACGTCGTAGTCGACAATCGCCACGCGCTGCGCGCCAAGCGTGCGCGCGTGCACGGCAGCGACCGCGATGTTGTTGTAGAAGCAGAATCCCATCGCGCGGCTGCGCTCGGCATGATGACCAGGCGGCCTGACGAGCGCCATGGCTATCGTATGGGGCCCACCCATGACGCGCTCGACCGCATCGACCGCCGCTCCGGCGGCAAGCTGCGCGACCTCGTAGGTGTCGGTCGAGGTGTAGGTGTCCGGGTCGAGCGCGATCGCCTGCCCGGCGGTCTCGGCGATGCGGTGCAAGTATTCGGCGTCGTGCACTCTGGCCAGCTGTTCGTGAGTCGCCTGGCGCGGCGCCACGACTTCCCCACCGCCGTCGCGCCAGTGGGACGCGACGACGTCCATCACCTCCGCGCGTTCCGAGCGCTCGGGATGGCCGGGCGGCGTCTGGTGATCGGCGAAGTGTTCGGACGAAATCAGAATGAGCGACATAACTCGAGGGCCCGGTGTTCGAGCGCACGCAGCCGATCCTGCAGCATCACGCGCGCGCTTTCGATGCCTGCGTCGTCGGCGCGGCGCGGCACGTCGATCGGCGCACCGACGACGATCGACGCGTGCGCAAACGGCTTGGGAATCTGCGTGCGGTCCCAACTTTCAAGTGTCCAGTGGCGATCGGTCTCGATGTGAAATGGCAGAACAGGATTGCCGGTCACTTTCGCGAGCCAGACCGCTCCCGGTTGCGCGACGCCCGCCGGACCGCGCGGACCGTCAAGCGTGAACGCGGCCGGCTTCCCCGCCGCCATGTCGCGAGTCAATTGGTGCAACGCCTTGCGCGCTCCCCGCGAGGTCGACCCCCGCGCCGTGCCATAGCCGAATCGCCGGATGATACCTGCGATCCACTCCCCATCGAAGTTCTCGCTCGTAATGACCACGATACCGCGGCGTCGAAAATAGTAGGTCGCGGGCAGGATGCGACCGTGCCAGAACGCCATAATCGGCTGCCGGCCTCCGGCGAGCACCCGCTCGAGGTGCTCCAGCCCCTCCTCCCGCCAGCGAAGCGTCGACGCCAGCATTGCGACCAGCCGGTAGCCGACGACGGCAATCGCAGCCGCCTCGACGCGCTTGCGGCGGGAGGCGCGCCAGTCTCGGTCGCTCACGTCTGGTTCAACCGATCGTTGACGTAGGTCATCAGGTCGACGAACCGGACTTCCCCACCCTCCGCGCCAGCACTGGCGTGCGCGCCCTTCAACATGATCGAACAGAACGGACATGCCGTCACGACGGTGTCCGCACCTGTCGCGCGCAGCTGTGCAAACCGGACATCGCTGATGCGGGAGCCAGGCTCTTCTTCCTTGTCGGCGAACAGCAGGCCGCCGCCGGCACCGCAGCAAAAAGGATTCTCGCGATTGCGCTCCGGTTCGGCAATCTCGGCGCCACGGCTCATCAGCAGTCGGCGCGGCTCGTCGACCTTCCCCGCGTAGCGGCCAAGGTAGCACGGGTCGTGGAACGTCACGCGCTCCGAGGCGGCGGTCGCGATCCGACTATCTCGCAGCAGTTCGTCGACAAACACCGCCGAGTGCACGATCTCCACGTCGTAGCCGAATCGCCGGTAGTCGTCGCCGATGGTCTTCACGCAATGCGGACACGACGTCAGAATCTTCTTCGGTCCGGCCGCCTTCAGATCCGCGATGTTGCCGGTCGCCAGTTCCTGGAACATGTACTCGTTCCCGGTGCGCTTGGCGGGATCGCCGGTGCAGCGCTCCTTCGACAACACGCCGAAACGCACGCCCCGGCCACGCAGGATCTCGAACAGCGATCGCATGGATTTCTGGTAGTCGGCTTCGAATGCACCGGCACATCCCAGCCAGACCAGGACGTCGTGCCTGGCGGGATCGAATATCTCGAGAGCGGCGGAGTCGACGAATTTCTGGCGTTGATCGTAGCCGAGGCCCCAGATATTGCCTCGCCGCTCGAGGTGGTTGTAGACGCCGCCGAGGCTGTCGGGCGCGTCGCCATTGGATACGAGGCCGCGCCGGGCGCCGAGGAGAATCGGGAGATGCTCGATGCCCACGGGACATTGGTTCTCGCAGGCGCCGCAGGTCGTGCACTGCCAGAGGGCCTTCTCGGTGTAGACCTCCGCGAGCTTCTTCTCGCGGTCCCCGGCGAGCAGCGCCGCCTGCGTTTGCAGAACGATCAGCTTCGGGTTCAACTCCTTGCCGGACGCCCACGCCGGACAATTCACCTGGCAGCGTCCACACTCGACGCAGGTGAGCGCGTCCAGGACGCTCTTGCTGCCGAGATCCTTGACGGTCTCGAGACCGACTTCTTCTTTTTCGAAATCAAGATTGGGCACGTTCCCGAGAACCGGTGAACGCAGAAATACGGTGATCGGCGAGAGCAACAGGTGGAAATGCTTCGACGACGGGATTAGCGCAAGAAACGCAAGAATCACGATTGCGTGCACCCACCAGTTGACGCGGCCGGCGGCGCTCGCGTCCGCCCATCGGTAGGTGAGCAGAAACGTCGTCATCAAGATGACGATGAACAGACCGATCACGATCGATTCCACCGACACCTTCGAGCCCAGCGCAACAGGGCGGACCAAGGCGCGCCGAACCAGCAGGTAGACGATGCCGGCGAGCACGCCTCCCGCAAAGACGCTCAGCACCGATCGATAGAGCGCAAACCACCCGGTCTGCGTCAGATCGACGATGCCCAGACCCTTGAGAAACTCCGCGGCCGTGTAGCCGCCAAACGCGAGGAATCCCCAGAAGACGAGCGCGTGCGCAACGCCGGCGACCGGACGCTCGGCGATCGTCGCGCGCTGCAGCACGACGTCGAGCAGCACCCGTTGAATCCGGAACCCGAGCCGATCCAGCGCGAAGGTATTGGGGGCAGCCGCAATCAGGCGGACGCGCGCGGCGACCTGGGCTGCGAAGACCCCCAGGAAGACGACAACAAGCAGCCAGAGAACGAGCGTGGCCATGAAACGCTCAACGCGAGGACTGCGGCACCCCCAGAGCACAGCTGCACAGGCTGCGGGCCCCGGCGCGCTCCGTGGTGAGTGTCGTCATGCTTTCAGTGCCGCCAGCAGGGCCGGCACGATTTCGAACAGGTCGCCGACGATGCCGTAGTCGGCGACTTCGAAGATCGGCGCATCGGCGTCCTTGTTGATCGCCACAATCGTATGCGAACCCTTGATGCCGACCAGGTGCTGGATCGCCCCGGAAATCCCGAGCGCGAGGTACAGCTTCGGGGCGACCGTCTGACCGGAGCTGCCGACCTGGCGCTCCATCGGCAACCAGCCCGCATCGCAGATCGGACGCGACGCGGCGAGCTCGGCACCAAGCGCGTCGGCAAGCGCCTGCGCGATCGGGAGATGCTCCTGGCCCTTGATCCCCCGGCCCACGGAGACAATCCGCTCCGCCTGCGAGAGATCGACCGCTTGTTTCGCTTCCTGAAACGGCGCTTCCGGATGCTGGCGTATCTGCGAACGATCGAGGTCGATGGCAATGGCGCGAATCGCCGCAGTCGACTGGCCTCTGACGGCCCGGTCCGCGCGGAAGGCGCCAATCTGACACGTGACAAGATGCGGCGGCGGCCCAAGCGGCACGACGTCGGCGGTCAGCTTGCCCTGAAACATCGGGCGCACGAACGCCAACTCGCCCGCGGCCGTCTTGATCCCGGTCACATCGGTCACGAGTGCCCGATCGAGACGAGCCGCCAGCTTTGGTGCAAAGTCGCGGGTCTGGTAGGTGTGGGGCAGCAGCACCATGGACGGCGAGAGCTGCTCAATCAACTGCTGAAGTGCCGCGGTGTAGCCGTCGGACGTGTACAGGTCGAGGGCGGGATGGTCGATCGTAAGCACTTCGCGGACGTCGGCTGCCGCCAGCTCTCCCGCAACCGCAGCGACGTCGGCGCCGACGACCGCGACCGCGATGTCCGTCCCCGCGCCAATCTGCTGCGCCGCGGCGATGGTCTCCCAGCTCGCGCGATTCAGAGTCCCGCCACGTTGCTCCGCGACCACTAAGATCATGTTCGGCATCCGATGACGAGAGACACAAACCTGTTAACCACAAAGCGCACAAAGATCACAAAGCTCGATCACAGAATCTCTGCCAGGCGAATCACCGCGAACAGAGATTTCTTTGTGTGCCTGGTGATCGTTATGGTTCAAAGCCATCCATCGTGGTTCAAATGACCCGAGCATCCTCGCGCAGCCGGCGCACCAGTTCTTTGGCCGCCTCGGCGGGTGAGCCGCCGATAATCTGGGTCTGCTTTGCCTTCTCGGGCACATAGAGACCAACAATCTTCTGCGTGGCCGAAGCCGCCGCGTTCGCAGCCGCCGATACCTTGCGGATTTCCTTCTTCTTCGCCGCCATGATGCCTTTGAGCGTCGCATAGCGCAACTGATTGATCCCGCTTTGAATCGTCAGCAGCGCCGGCAACGGCATCGCGACCCATTGAAACCACCCGCCTTCGAGCTCCCGCTTGACCCGAACGGTCGCCGTCGATCCCGCCTCCGGCCGATCGGCCAGGTCGACTTCCATGACAATGGTCGCGTGGGAGAGCCCGAGACGCTCCGCGAGGATGACGCCGGTCTGCGCCAGCCCCTGATCGTCGGACTGCAGGCCGGTGAGGATCAGGTCGAACTGCTCATCGCGCATGGCGCCGGCCAGCGCCGCCGCCACCACCGACGCATCGGCACGGTCGAGGGCGTCGCCCTCGACATGGATCGCCCGGTCGGCGCCACGAGCCAGCGCTTCACGAATCACCTGCGCCACGCGCGCGGGCCCAGCCGAGCACACGACGACTTCGCCCCCGCGCTTTTCTTTGAGCCGCAGCGCCTCCTCGAGCGCATAGGCGTCCGGCTCGTTCATTTCATAGGATGCGTCCGACTCGCGGATCCAGGTTCTGCCGTCGTCGAGGCGCGGCTGGCTGTCGCGTGCGAGAACGTGCTTGAGACAGACCGCAATCTTCATGTGGTTACTGGACCGCTGGTCATCGGGCGAACCGCCGGGTCGCCTGGCCGTTGGGACGAGGTTACGGTGCCCAGGCACCAGGTAAGGGCCCGGAAAGAAACAAAGGTACCAAGCATCGGCGCTCGGGATGGCATCTTTGTTTCTTTCCGGGTCCCAACCACGGGATCAGACGTCGTCGCGGTCGTAGCGTTTGAACAGCAGCGCGGCATTGGTGCCGCCAAAGCCGAACGAGTTCGACAGCGCGTACTCGATCGCCATCTTGCGCGCGGTGTTGGGCACGTAGTCGAGATCGCACTCGGCGTCCGCCACGTCGAGGTTGATGGTGGGCGGCACGATCTGTTTGTAAACGCTGAGGACCGTGATGCCGGCCTCCAGGCCGCCGGCCGCACCGAGCAGGTGGCCGGTCATCGATTTCGTCGAGGACACGGCGACACGGTTCGCTTCCTCACCAAAGCAGCGACGGATGGCGAGGGTCTCCACCTTGTCTCCGTGCGGGGTGGAGGTGCCGTGGGCGTTGATATAGTCCACCTGCCGCGGCTCGACGCCGGCGCTCGTGAGCGCCGCGCCCATCACCCGGAACGGGCCGTCGCCGTCTTCCGATGGCGCCGTAATGTGGTAGGCGTCGGCGGACATGCCGTAGCCGACCAGCTCGGCGTAAATCCTGGCGCCGCGGCGGATCGCGGCCTCGTATTCCTCCAGAATCATGACCCCGGCGCCTTCGCCGACGACGAAGCCGTCGCGATCCTTGTCGAAGGGCCGGCTGGCCCGCGCCGGCTCGGCGTTGCGCGTCGACAGTGCCCGCATGGCGCCAAACCCGCCGATCCCCATCGGCGTGATCGCGGCCTCCGATCCGCCCGCGATCATGATGTCGGCGGCGTCGCGCTTGATGATCTGGTAGGCGTCGCCAATCGCATGCGCCGAGGCGGAACACGCGGTGCAGGTGGCGGAGTTCGGCCCCCTGGCGCCGAACCGGATCGAGACCTGGCCCGCCGCAAGGTTGATGATCGCCGAGGGAATGAAGAACGGCGAGATCTTGCGAGGACCACCCTCGAGCAGCGCCTTGTGCTCGCGCTCGATGGTGGTGAATCCGCCGATGCCGGAGGCGATGAACACCCCGACCCGTGGGCTCATCTCCGGCGTGATCGTCAGCCCGGCGTCGTCGACCGCGAACTGGCTCGCCGCGATCGCGTATTGGATGAAGACGTCCATCTTCTTGACGTCTTTCTTCTCGATGAACCGCAGCGGGTCGAAATGCTTGACCTCGCCGGCGATCTGCGTCGCGAATGCGGTCGCGTCGAACTTGGTGATCGTGCCGACGCCGCTCTCGCCGGCGAGGAGCGCCTGCCAGTTTGCGTCGGTTCCGATCCCGAGTGACGACACGAGCCCGATGCCGGTGACGACAACTCGCCTGTTCACCATATGCGTGCGGAAGCGCCCATGTGTGGCGGCCTACTTTTTGGATTTCGCGTGGGCGTCGATGTATTCGATCGCTTCTTTCACGCGGGTGATTTTTTCAGCATCCTCGTCGGGGATCTCGATCCCGAACTCCTCCTCGAACGCCATGACGAGCTCGACCGTGTCGAGCGAGTCTGCGCCCAGGTCGTCCACGAACGACGCGTCCGGTGTAACCTCTTCCTCGTCCACTCCGAGTTGTTCCACGATGATGCTCTTGACTTTGTCGGCTACGGCCATCAACCCCTCCTACATGTACATCCCGCCGTTCACGGCCAGAACGTGTCCAGTAATATACGCTGCCTCGTCCGACGCAAGAAAGCACACCGCGGCGGCGATCTCATCCGGTGTGCCCGGACGGCCGAGCGGAATCTGCGCCGCCCAGTCGATTTGCGCTTTCTCGCCGATCGCGCGGGTCATGTCGGTATCGACCAGACCCGGCGCCACCACGTTCACGGTTATGCGCCGGGACGCCACCTCACGAGCCAGCGCTTTCGCGAAGCCGATCAGCCCGGCCTTCGACGCGGCGTAGTTGCTCTGCCCCGCGTTTCCCGTCTGCCCGACCACCGAGCTGATCGCGATGATCCGCCCGCCGCGCTGCTTGAGCATCGGCCGAAGAGCGGCTTGCGTCAACACGAAGGTCGGCGTCAGGTTGGTGGCCAGGACCGCGTCCCAGTCGTCCCGCTTCATCCTCATCAGCAGCTGATCGCGCGCGATTCCGGCGTTACTGACAATGATGTCCAACCGGCCGCAGCGCTCCACGATCTCGCCCGGCAGTTGCCCCAGCGCCTCAGCGTCGGTCACGTCGAGACTGACAGCCTGGGCAAGAAGCCCTCGCGCGGTGAGCGCCGACACGGTAGCGTCCGCATGGTCGCCGCGAGCGGCCGCGATCACCGTAGCCCCCTGAGCCGCGAGCCTGCCCGCGATGGCCTGCCCGATGCCGCGCGACGCGCCGGTCACCAGCGCCACCTTTCCGGTCAGGTCGAACATGCACACACGAACGTGAATGTGGTCATTTGATTGTGGCCAAGCCGCCATCGATCGGCTCATCGAACGAATCAATGACCAGATGACGGGATGACCGGGTGCATTCCTGGCACCTCAGCGCAGCACGGCCTCCAGCGCGCCGAAATCGGCGGGACTGCCGACGCTCACGACCGTCGCTTCTCGGTGAATCTTCTTCACGAGGCCGGTCAGGACCGTCCCAGGACCCACCTCAACATACGTGGTGACGCCTTCCGACGCAAGGCGTCGAACGACCTGTTCCCATCGGACCGGCGCCGACACCTGCGCCACCAGGGCTTCGATGGCGGACGCCGCATCGCGCTTCACCTCGGCGTCGACGTTGGCCACAATCGGCACGCTCGGATCGCAGACCTTGAGGGCGCGAAGCTCCGGGGCCAGCCGCGCTTCCGCCGGCTGCATCAACGCGCAGTGAAACGGTGCGCTTACCTGCAGCGGGACCACCCGTTTGGCGCCCAGGGCCTTGGCTCGATCGCCCGCGCGGCCCACTGCGTCGCGCGAGCCCGAAATCACCACCTGCCCGCCGCCGTTCATATTCGCGGGGCTGACGATGTCGCCTTGCGCCGCCTCTTCGCAGGCCCGGACGACCTCGCCAGGGTCGAGACCGAGGATGGCGGCCATCGCCCCGCTGCCCACCGGCACCGCCTCCTGCATGTACTGGCCGCGCCGCCGGACGACGCGCAGGCCGTCGGCGAATGAGAATGTCCCGGCCGCGACGTTGGCGGAATATTCCCCCACGCTGTGGCCAGCGACGAACGCGGGCGTGAGTCCCTGCGAAGTCAGCCACCGATGGACAGCCAGGCTGACGGTCAGAAGCGCCGGCTGCGCATTCTCGGTCAACGTCAGGGATTCAATCGGGCCCTCGAAACACAGGGCACTGAGCGGCTCGCCGAGCGCCTCGTCGGCCTCTTCGAACGTGGCCCGAGCGGCCGCAGACGCCTCCGCGAGCGCCTTGCCCATGCCGACCCGCTGCGAACCCTGTCCGGGAAAGACGAATGCAATCACGAGCGAAACACGTCAGCGGCGACGCCCCGTATCACACGCGAATCCAGGGCGCCGATCGAGTCCGATTGTCTGAGGAGGGTCACGCGGCGCCTATTCTTCATCGACCGCGCGGGCCTGTCGTCCCTTGTAATACCCGCAGTTGGTGCACACGCGATGCGGCGGCTTTTGTTCGTGACAATGCGGGCACTCGGAGAGGCCGATCGGCTTGAGCGCGTCGTGCGTGCGGCGCTTGGCCGTACGCGTTTTGGAGTGTCGTCGTTTTGGATTCGGCATCGTCAGTCCTTGATTCTTTCGGAGCGCGCTCAGGCAAAATGGCGTGCGACCGGACGCACGCAGAGATCGCCGCTACCAACTCGTTGTTCTCAGTTCCGGTCTCTCAGTTCGCGCAGCGCCGCCAGGCGCGGGTCTTCCCACGCGTGAGTGCAGGCGCAGACGCCACGATTCAAATTCGTCCCGCACACGGAACAGAGGCCGCCGCAGGTCTCGCGGCACAACGGCTTCATCGGCAGCGACAGGTAGAACTGCTCCCGCATCAGTTGCGCGAGATCGATCTCGTCGTGCTGATAGAACGCCGTCGTCAAGTCGTCTTCCGCGATCTCGAGCTCGCCTTCCCCGGTGTTCTCCGCCTGAGGCTGATAGCGCAGATCAAAGAGCGCGTCGACCGGCGTGGCGAACGACTCGACACAGCGGCTGCACGGCAGCTCGAGCAACGTCTGGACGCGGCCGGCCAGCCGGAATCGCTCGCCGTCCTTGAAGATCTCGAACGCCAGCGCGACGGGCGCGATCACGCGGAAGTCCTCGTCGACGGCGACCTGCTCCGGCGCGTACACCCGCTCGAACGACTCCTGCGGGCCCCTGATCGTCTTGAGGTTCAACGAGAACATGAACCCCTGAATATACCATGGATATCGCGCCAATCTGAGAGTCCGAGGGCCTGTCTAGTCGGCCGCCCACGGCTTTGGGATGTACAGCTCCTCGAAAAGGCGAACCGCGTAACGATCGGTCATCCCCGCGATGAAATCACGGACCGCAGCGTCGAGCCCCTCGTGCTCAACCGTCTGGCGATCGAGAAAATCGTCGGCGCGCTCGCGCACTTTCTCCCATAGACCGCTGAGGATCCCCGCCGCCTTGCTGAATTCCGCCGTCGCGACGGCGTTCTCATACACGGCGTCGAAGAGAAAGCTTCGAAGGTCGAGCACCGCCTGCAGGACGGGTTCGCTCATCCTGATCTCCGACATCCCGCCGGCGAGCGTCTCCGTCACGACATCCGTCACCAGCGCTCCGATGCGGGCAGACGAGGTGTCGCCGAGCACGCGGATCGGTTCCGGTGGCAAATCTTCGGCGCGAAGCAGCCCGGCCCGGATCGCATCGTCGATGTCGTGGTTCACGTAAGCAATCAGATCGGCGACCCGCATGATCTGGCCTTCCATCGTGCTCGAGCGAAGCGCGCCGGACAGGCCGATTGGGGCGCCGGACTTCCCTTTCGAATGTTTGGCAATGCCGTCCCGCACCTCCCAGGTCAGGTTGAGACCGCGACCTTCGTTCTCCAACACGTCGACAATCCGCAGGCTCTGCTCGTAGTGACTGAAGCCGCCGGGCATGAGCGTGTCGATCACTCGCTCGCCGGCGTGGCCGAACGGCGTGTGCCCGAGATCGTGACCGAGCGTAATCGCTTCGGTCAACTCCTCGTGCAGCCGGAGCACCTTGGCGATCGTGCGCGCGATTTGAGAAACCTCGAGCGTGTGGGTCAATCGCGTCCGGTAGTGGTCGCCGGTCGGTGAAAAGAAGACCTGGGTCTTGTGTTTGAGCCGCCGGAACGCCTTGCAATGGACGATGCGATCGCGGTCGCGTTGAAACGCGGGGCGGACTTCGTCTTCATCCTCGAGCCGGAGACGCCCCCGCGAGCTCGCGCTCTTGGCTGCCTGCGGAGCCAGCGTCTCCAGTTCGCGTGCCTCGAGTTGCTGTCTGAGATTCATGAGCTCTATCCGATGATCTCATGGAAGAAGCTCGTGCCGTGCCGCAGCGGGCCGACGCCAAAGACCTCGGCGATCGTCTGCCCGAGATCGGCGAATGTCCCGCGCGTGCCCAAATCGACTCCAGCGCGGACGCGCGGTCCCGCCACCAGCAACGGCACGTACTCCCGGGCATGATCGGTGCTCGCTGTCGTCGGATCGTTGCCATGATCGGCCGTCACCATCAGCACATCGTCTGCGCGAAGCGTCGGCAGCAGCTGCGCCAGCCGAGCATCGAAGCGCTCCAGATTCATCGCATAGCCTTGGACGTCGTTGCGATGGCCGTACAGGGTATCGAAATCGACCAGGTTCGCGAACAGAAATCCGCGCTCGAGAACGGACAGCTGCTTCTCGAGATGGTTCATCCCGTCGTCGTCGCTCGCGGTATGGATGGCGAGGGTGGTCCCACGGCCGGCGAACAAGTCCTCGATCTTGCCGATGGCGACGACGGGCAGCCCCGCGCCTTTGACCCGGTCCAGCAGGGTTTCGCCGATCGGCGCCAGCGCGTAGTCGTGACGGTTGGCCGTTCGCTTGAAGCGGCCTGGCGCGCCGACGAAGGGGCGTGCAATCACCCGCCCGACGCCGAGCCCGGCGACGACGAGGCTGTAGGCGATCTCGCACGCGCGATACAGTTCGGCAATCGGGACGATGTCTTCGTGCGCCGCAATCTGGAACACGCTGTCGGCGGACGTGTATACGATCAGCGCACCGGTGTTCAAATGCTGGGGACCCAGCGCTTCGATGATCTCGGTGCCGGATGCCGCGGTGTTGCCCAGAACACCACGGCCCGTTTGTCGGGAAAACTCGTCGATGATTGCCGGCGGAAATCCGTTGGGGAATACCGGAAACGGCCGGTCGAGCACGATGCCCATCATTTCCCAGTGGCCGGTGACCGAATCCTTGCCGGCGGAGGCTTCCGCCATACGGCCGACTGCCGCGGCGGGCGAATCCGGGGGAGGCGATCCGCCGATCTTCGCCACCCGTCCCAACCCGAGGCGACGCAGCGTGGGGACGTGAAGCGTCACCTGTCGAGCGATGTTGCCGAGCGTATCGCTGCCCTGATCGCCATAGGCCGACGCGTCGGGCAACTCGCCGATGCCGACGCTGTCCATGACGATGACGATGACTCTTGTAAAGGTAGAACTCAAAACTCGGAACTTAGAAGAAACACGGGAATTTCAGACTGACCGAGCGGTGCTTGGTTGTACGTCTTGAGTTCTAAGGACCCTGGCGGAAACAAAGCTGCCACTGTGGTCGCCGATGCATCCCGCCGGGGCCCTAAGTTCAAAGTTTTGAGTTCCAAGTTTGCGCCCGGCGTTGTTCGATCAGGTGATCGGCGGCGGCAATCGTCGACGGCGATTCGCCGGGTCCGTCGAGCCAGAGTAGATTAGGCTCTTTGCGAAACCAGATCAACTGACGCCGCGCGTAGCGCCGGTTCTCCTGCACGACGAGCGCACGAGTCGCCGCCTCGTCGCGGACACCGTGCAAATGCTCGAGGACCTGGCGATAGACGAGACCGCCAAACGGCCGCGCGGTCTCCGGCACCCCCTGCGCCAGCAGGCCGCGCATCTCGTCGAGCAATCCGCGATCGAACTGTTCGTCGACGCGTCGGAGAACCCGTTCGGCGATCTGCGGCGCCGGGAGGCGCACGCCAATCGCGAGGACGTCGAACTCCGGCAGCGGCGCGATGGTGTCCGCGAAGTGCGCCGTGAGCGGACGGCCGGTGAGAAAGAACACTTCCAGGGCGCGCACCATCCGCTTGAGATCGCGGGGCTGAATTCTGAGGGCCGATGCCGCGTCGACACGCGCCAGCATTCGATGCAGCGCCGCGGCGCCCCGCCGGGCGACGATCGATTCGAGACGCCCCCGCAAGACGGCGTTCCGGCCGGGGCCGGGAAACAGGCCCCGGGTCAGCGCCCGGAAATAGAAGCCCGTTCCGCCGACGAGAATGGCCAAACCGCCCCGGCGATCGATGTCGCGGATCACCGCCGACGCGTCGTGGGCGTATTGCGCCGCGGTGTACTCGGCGGTCGGCTCGACGATATCGATGAGGTGGTGGGGAATGCCTCGCTGCTCCCCGGGAGGCACCTTGTCGGTGCCGATATCGAAGCCGCGATAGACGGCGGTCGAGTCGCAATTGACGATCTCGCCGCGATAGCGCTCCGCCAGCGCGAGCCCGAGCGCGCTCTTGCCCGTAGCCGTCGGTCCGAGGATGGCGACAAAGAACTTGGCGCTCAAAAGTCAGGGCTTCTGGGGGACTTCACCGGAGCCGGAGCATGACGTAAGCAATGAAGACCAACAGGAAGATCAGCAGACCGCTCTGCTGCGATCGGGTCACCGACGTCTCTCAGGAGCCTGACGGGACATCATGGTAATGGGGTGATGGGGTAATGGCGATGGCCCATTGGGGTCATCGGGTCAACGCGGCGGCGTTTCGTTGTAAAAAAATGTCACCGTAAAAAACGCGGCATCGGTCGGGTACTCCCGCGGCAGCGGCTCGGTGGGATTCGACGCCTTCAGGGCGCCAAACGCGGCGGTGTTGAACGCGTCGACCGGACAGGGTCCAACCACCGACACCTCGGTCAGCGATCCGTCCTTGTGCACGTTGAACGTCACGACGACGTGCCCCTTGTACATCATCGCGGAATACGGAATCATCGGCAGCCAGTTGCGTTTGACCTGCGCGATGAAACGCCGAACCCACGGCCCGAACTCGACGCCTTTGGTGTCGAACTGAATCTCCGGCCCGAACTGCCCGCCGCCACCCTGCGGATTCTCGAACGTGTCGCGCTGCACGAACCGCTGCAGGTTCCTCAGCGCGTCACCGAGGCCGCCCCCGGGCGCCACGGACCGGCCATTTGCACCGTTTTGCGCAACCGGCGGACGTGTGGTCGGAAACCTCAGCGCCGAGGGCGATTCCGGCACCTCGGTCGAGGCGCTGTTTTGGCTCTCTGGACTCTTTTCGAGCGGCTGACCTTGCGCCGGGTCGGGCGCGGGACCCGTGCCGCGCGCCACGGGCGGTGCCACGCTTTCAACAGGCTCGGGGGTGTTTCCGCGCGAGAACGGCAGCGGATCGGTCGGCTTCTTCGCCCGTTCAGGCGCGCGTGCCAACCGATCTTTGTCCGACGCCGGCCCGCGATCTGGCGGTCGCAACGCCGGCATGTCGAGACGAGGCTGCACGAACACGAACCGCGGAGCATCGTGCTGGTCGGGCGGCACCGCCTCCTTCCGAGCCGTGTCGGGATTGAAGGGGAACAACTGCGGAGCCACGAGCAAGAGAATGATCATCGCCAGGTGGACGATGATCGACACCAGGACACCCTCGCGCCACGAGATGGCGCGTCCGATCGGCTGGATATCTGGTCGGTAGTCCTCGAAATCTAGATACATCAGAGAGTTACAAGAATTATAGCAGCAGGGCTTGGAGATTGGGGCTCAGGGATTAGTAAGGCTCAGCTCCGGGCTGTATACAGATAGACGACGCCGAAGGTCAATGGGACGGCACGTATGTCGGTGAATCCACTCTGTCGCAGAATTTTCACGAGCTGGTCGGGCGTTTCGAACGCCGCCACCGACGCCGGCAGATACTCGTAGGCGGCGTTATGACGCGAGACGAGTCGACCGATTCGCGGGAGCACGAAGCGGAAATACGCGAGATAGCCGGCGCGGATCAGGGGACTGGTGGGAATCGCAAACTCGAGAATCGCGAGCCGACCGCCCCGTCGGAGCACCCGGTGCATCTCGCGGCAGGCGACGTCGGGCTGTTCGACGTTGCGAAGGCCGAACGCAATCGTCACACCATCGACGGCCCGGGTCGCCACCGGAATCGACATCGCGTCGCCGCGCACGAGCGCGATCGCCGGATCGAGCCGCGCACGGGACAGTTTGTCCCGGCCCACTCGCAGCATGGCGTCGGAGAAGTCCACGCCGACCACGCGAGCAGCCGGCGGATCTGCACGGCGGGCTTCGATGGCCAGGTCGGCGGTGCCGGTGCACAGGTCGAGCAACCGTTCGCTCCCGGTCAAGTGGAGCGCGCGGATCGCACGCTTTCTCCAGGACCGGTCAATCCCGACGCTCAAGACGTGGTTGAGCAGGTCGTACCGGCCCGCAATCGCATCGAACATGCCTTCGATGCGACCGGCAGACTTGTCAGGCGCGCCGATCACACTTGCCCGGTCCAGGGCGGAAACAGCTCGTGATCGAATCCGAGCGCGCCGAGAATCTTGCCGGCCATGAAGTCCGCCAGATCGTCGAGCGTCCGCGGGAGTTGATAGAAGGCCGGCATCGCCGGCAGCAGAATCGCGCCAGCCTCGGCGCACAGCACCATGTTCTTGAGCTGCGGCAGGCTCATCGGTGTTTCGCGCGGCACGATGACCAGCGGACGCCGCTCCTTCAGCATCACGTCGGCGGCACGCTCGACCAGGCTTCGTGACAAGCCGTGGGCCACACCGGCCAGCGTCTTCATCGAGCACGGCACGATGGCCATGCCGCCGCACCGGTGGCTGCCGCTCGCAATCGTCGCGCCGAGGTCCCGGTTGCTATGAACCGTCAGCCGCGCTCGGCTGACGTCCGGCCCGTATTTGGCCGACAGATACGGCAGCAGGTTCTCGAGGGCGGCGCCGTCGCCGAGCTCGTCACGCAGCAGGCGACGGCCGTAGTCCGACACCACCAGTTCCACGTCCACGCCTCGCGCCAGCAGCGCCGCCAGGGTCCGCGCCGCGTAGATCGCCCCGCTGGCGCCGGTAATTGCCAGCGCGATCGATTTGCTGGACACGCTCTGACCATACCCGTCACTGGACATAGATGGACACCGCGAGCACGATCAGATACAGGATGCCGACATAGCCGTTCAAATCGAAGGCGCGCTTCACCTGCGACAGGTCGTCGGCCGAGACGAGCGACTGCTCGTAGCACAGCAGCACGGCGATGACGACCACCCCCAGCTCGTAGACGCGTGGCAGCGTGGTCACCCATGCCAGGGCCATGAGACAGAGGATCGCGACCAGGTGCATCGCGCGCGAGATCGTCAACGACGCCGGCACACCGAATCGGACCGGAATCGAACGCAAGCCGTGCGCACGGTCGAACTCCAAATCCTGGCACGCGTACAAGACGTCGAAGCCTCCGACCCAGGCGCCGATCGCCAGCGCCAGAATCCAGGGCTCCCATCCGCCGCGGCCGCCCACCGCCAGCCATCCGCCCACGGGAGCCACCGCCATCGCCAGACCCAGAAACAGCTGCGTCCAGGTCGTGAATCGCTTCGCGAGCGAATACCAGAAGACGATGGCAAGAGCCACTGGCGACAGGACGAAGCAGAGCGTGTTCAGACGCCAGGCCGCAAAGACGAACGCCGCCGACGTCGCGACGACAAACGCGGCCGCCTCGCGCAGACTCATCGCGCCACGCGGCAGCTCGCGGCCGGCGGTCCGCGGATTCAAGGCGTCGATCCTGGCGTCGACGAGCCGATTGAATCCCATCGCGGCGCTTCGCGCCATGACCATCGCCGCCAGGATCCACAGGATGGACGATCGCGTCACCTCAACATGGCGCGCGGCCAGGAGCGCGCCGGCAAGCGCGAATGGCAGCGCAAACACCGAGTGGCTGAATCGAACGAACGACAGGTATACGCCAAGACGCCTGAACATGTCGGATTTCCGGAGTGCCTCGCTTCCAGTGATCCCAGTCCTCAGGATCAGCTTTCACGATCACGGAACACTCGCCGGTCCGGTCGGCTTCGAGTGCTCCGCGTAGAGGATCGGGCGGCCGCTCCCAACCAGGTGTGCATTCGCGCCGGCCCCCCCGCGAACGATCACCCCGACGGCGAGCGGACCGATCAGCGATCGGCTGTCAACCACGCGATCTGGTCCGGTTGGATTCCCGATAGCAGGTATTCTTCCACATCGTCCACGCCGGGGGGCAGCGTGACGCCGATGAGCCGCGCGCGCTTGCCTGGCGCGATGGTGCCGTAGTCGGCGTCGAGGCGCAACGCCCGGGCGCCCTGACGCGTGGCACTGTCGAGCAGCAACGACGCGGGCACGTCGCGAGCCAGCGCGCGGATCGCCGCCAGCTCCGCAAACACATTCAGATCGGGAGTGCTGGCCAGGCTGTCCGTACCAACCGCGATAGGCACCTTTGACGCGTAAAACCGTTCGATCGGTGGGGTTCCGGCCCCGGTGCATGCGTTGCTTCTCGGGCAGGTGACGAGCGTGGTCCGCTTCGCCGCGAGACGATCGAGATCGATGGTGCTCATCTGCACCCCATGCACGGCCAGTACACGTGGGGACAGCAGCCCCAGGTCGTCCAGATACCGCACCGGGCTGACGCCAGGTGCGATCCAGGAGGGATTCCACACGCCCAGATCCTCCAGCAGCGCGCGCCAGGGCCCTTCGCCGGTTCGCAGAAACTCGACTTCCTCGGGCGATTCAGCCACGTGCACGCTGCAGGGCAAGCCAGCGCGATCGACTGCGGCGACAATTGCCGTCAGCAGCGCCGGTGCCACCGAGTACGGCGCGTGCGCCGCCAGGCTCGCACGTCCCCGCTCTCCGGCCGTCACGCCGCGGATCGCCTCGACCGCGCGATCAACGACCGCGACCGGATCCTGGGGATTGAATCCGATGATCTCGTAGAACACCACGCCGTCGAGAGCACTCGCCGCGAGCGGCGCACAGGTCACCAGCGTATTACTGATGTCACCGACCACCGCCGTGCCACACCGAATGGCTTCCGCGATCCCTTCGTCGATACCGCCGAGAATCTCGACGGCCTGAGGATCCGGATGGTCGCGGCGTGCGGCCAGGACCGCGCGAATCCACGACACGAACGATTGACCGGCCGGCACCCGACCACGCAAATGCGACAGCTCGAGGTGGGTGTGTGCGTTGACGAGTCCCGGGAGGATCGCGGCGCGACCCAGATCGACGTCGCGCGCTGGGGTCGTGGCCGCCTGGTCGCGATCGGAGTCGGCACCGCAAGCGACGATACGATCGTCCTCGACAGTCACCCACCCGTCGCGAAGCGGCGGTGCGCCGATCGGCAGCACCCACGGCGCGTGATAACGGATCAATGCGGGACGACGCGAAGCTGTTTGCCGGCGCGGCTTCGAGCGGGGTAGTTCATCAGTTCCTCGGGCACGCTGGAATCGCCGGCGGCTCTGGCCGTGGCGAGCTCGAGCATCCGCGGGACGTCACGCGTGTGGCAGATGGGATCGCCGAGGATCCGGTAGTGCATGTCGCGCCGCTTGGCGACAAACCCCGCATCTTCGATGTTTCGCACGATCTCGACTTCGTCCATACAGTAACTGGCGCCGGCGGCACGGACGACATTCTCCTCGATCATGACGCTGCCCATGTCGTTGGCGCCGTAGGCCAGACTGAGCTGCCCCACCTTCCCGCCCTGGGTCACCCACGACGCCTGAAGATTGTCGAAGTTGTCGAGGACGATGCGCGAGAGCGCCAGCGTGCGGAGGTAATCGACGCCGGTTGCCTCCGAGCCCGAGAGCTCGGTGTGATCGGGCTGGTAGCTCCAGGTGATGAAGGCGGTGAAGCCGCCGGTTTCGTCCTGCAGCGAACGGAGCCGCAGCAGGTGCTCGAGCCGTTCTTCGTCGGTTTCGACCGTGCCGTACATCATCGTGGCCGTCGTGCGCAGACCGGCGCGGTGGGCGTGACGCATCACGTCGAGCCATTCGTCCGCGGACGCCTTGCCGTAGCAATGCAGCAGGTGCCTGACCCGGTCGACCAGGATCTCGGCGCCTCCCCCGGGCACGCTGTCGAGGCCCGCGGCAATCAGTCGCTCGATAATCTGCGGCACCGACAGCTGAGACAGGCGCGATAGATGGAGGATCTCGGGAGGCGACAGCGCGTGCAGCTTGAAATCGGGATAGCGATCTTTGATCGCCCGGAACAAATCCTCGTACCAGGTCAGCGGGAGATCTGGATTGTGACCGCCCTGCAACAGCAGCTGCACCCCGCCTACGGCCAGCGTCTCGTCGATCTTGCGAAACAACTCCTCGAACCCGAGAACGTAGCCATCCGGCGATCCGACCTCTCGATAGAACGCACAGAAATTGCACTTCGCCACGCAGACGTTGGTGTAGTTGACGTTGCGATCGATGATGTAGGTCACCACGCGTTCCGCATGCTTTTGCTCGCGCACGCCGTCGGCCAGCTGGCCGAGCAGCGGGGTGGACGCGTCGCGGTACAGCGCCAGCGCCTCGGCTGCGGTGATGCGACCGCCGGCGCGAACCTTGTCTGCGATGTGGTCGATCGTCATATCCATGCCCGGTTCGAAGGAGGCCGGCTTAGCAGCTAGGACTTTGCCGGACCAGTCGCTGGGCGTGCAGTTGTCGGTCCGGCACACCTGCTTCGTAAAAACGCAACCCGGTCGATTCCGGCACCAGGCCCAGTTCGGCCGCATAGCGATAGAACGCGTCGAGCCCGGCCTGCTCCGGTTCGCCGAGATGGTACTTGATATTCTCGCGCAGGTACCGCGCGCCAACCGCGTCGAGGATGGGATCGCCGAAATATTCCCGGGCCACCCGCTCGGGGTCGGCGACTCCGGCGTCCCGCGCGGTTTGAATCGCACGCACGTCCTCCGCACCAAGCGCATCCGGCCATCCGGCCCAGAACGCGTAGACGAACGGAAGTCCCGTCGTGTTGGTCCAGGTCTCGCCGAGATCGATCTTCTCGATTGACCCAGGCGTCGCCCGATATTTCTCGGAGTGGGCCGGATGAATCGCGGTGTGGTCGAGCAGCAGCGCCGCATCGCCGATGAGCAGCGCCGCATCGCATCGTTCCAGCATCGCGAGCACATCCGGCCCGAGCGGCTCGAGTCTGGGGTTGATGTGAAACGCGCGTGCGCACAGCACACGGGTCAGCGCCACCGAGGTCCGCGAGCTGGTATCGAGCGCGATCGATCGGACATCCGCCATGGGGCGAGTCGTATAGATGGCCACCGACGCGACCGGTCCCATCGACGCAATGGCGACGTCGGGCACGAGACGATAACCGCCGGCACCGCCCGGCCCGCGCAGATAGTCGATCGAAGGAATCAACCCCACGTCGATCAATCGATCATGCAGCAGGGAGGCGCAGCGAGACGGCACGTCGAAGCGAAGCTCGAAACGGGACTGATGGTCCAGACCGACGACGCAGGGTCGCGCATTCAAGTAGCCGACGGCACCGAGCCGAACGCACGTCATGGCCGCGCCACGCCACGGCTCGCTTGAGACGGGCCATGGCCGGCGGTTGAGAGATCCTCGAGCATCTCGAATCGGCCGTTGCGTTCGAGCGGCTCCTGGCCGGCCGCGCGGATATTGCGATGGATCTCCTCGAGCGGTGCACGACGCCGGCCGTCGGGCGCGCCGGCCTCGGGTGACACGCCGTCGAGGTCGTCTGCGCCCATCGTCAGGGCGACCTGCGCGAGCTTTGGACCGTAGAGCGACCAATCCACCTGAATCGAGGCAATGTTGCCGATGATGAGCCTCGCCAGCGCGACGCGCTTCACATCGTCGTAGCCTGTGGTCGGCAACGCGGGGTTCACCGATCGGGCCAAGGGCGCGAACGTCCGGATCACGCCGACACGGCGCTGCAGTTGGGCCACGAGCTTGAACAGCGCAGAGGCGTCGGGCGACGACAGTCGATGGATGGTGAGGCGCGCCAGCGCGAGACCTGAAATGTTCACTTCCTCTATCGAGCGTCTGGCATCCTGGAGGAGGTCGAACGGGGCATCCGCCACGAGCTCGAGCCCCGCCGCGCACAACGCCTCGAGCAGCGATCGCAACGTTTCACCTTCAACCGCGGCCATGCGCTCGAGATCGGCGAGGGAAAAGCCGGACAGGGGGATCCCCTTGGTCAACGCCGCCACTTCGCGCACTCGATCGAGAGCCGCCTGGCGCGTAGACGGTGTGCCCACGATCCGAATCTCGCGGGCGGCCGGGGGGATCGAGAACTCGCCGCCATTCACCGGCACGTCCACGACCCGGACGAACGTGGCCTGCAGGCCATGGAGGCGGCGGCGCACGCCGTCGGCCATCATGCCGAGACTGATGATGTCGTGAGTCGCCGACAGCGACTCGATGTCCTGATCTGAAAGAGTTGGCGCGGTCACAACCATTGATCTTATAACGACGTGATGGAACCGGCCAGCCACCTCGTTGCCGTCGGCGGTTCAGTTTCAAGCTGGTCGGGTGATGAACCACTCGGAACAGCCTTGGTGTTTCATTGAGTTCATTGTGATTCCAAGAACTGGAGGCCGTGTGAGAGGCGACGACTACCGCTGGCAAGAACGCTCTACCCGTTCGCCAGGGCTATCTGCCGCGTAATCGCGTCCGCGAGGCCGAGCGCGCGCCGGCCATCCTCGCCGGTCACGGCCGGCGGACGACGGGATGCGACAGCATCGACGAAGTCGGCCAGTTCGAGCTTGAGCGGCTCCTCATTGATGACCTCGACATCACCGCCGTTAATCGTCGGCGGACCGCCGGCGTTTTTCAACAGCTGCCAGCGCTCCACTTTCTGGGCCGCGTAGTCGATCGAGAGGTAGGTCGCCGGCTGGAAGAAGCGGATCCGTCGCACGCGATCACGGCTGATACGGCTGGCGGTCAGGTTCGCGATGCAGCCGTTTGCGAACCGCAGGCGCGCATTCGCAATGTCGACGCGCCCGGTGAGGACCGGGACGCCCACGGCGTCGATGGACTCGACCTCGGATTTCACGAGGGACTGCACGACGTCGAGGTCGTGAATCATCAAGTCGAACACGACGTCGATGTCGAGGCTCCGTTCGGGAAACGTGCCCAGCCGGTGCACTTCGATGAAGCGGGGATCGGTCAGCAGACGTCGCGCCGTCGCGACGGCCGGGTTGAATCGCTCGGTGTGCCCGACGCCGAATACCACGCCGGCCTGCCGGGCCGCGGCAATCATCGCGTCGGCTTCGCCGAGCGAGCGGGCCATCGGCTTCTCGACGAGGACCGACACGCCCGACGACAGAAACGGCAGCGCAATGTCGCCGTGCTGTTCGGTCGGCACGGCGATCGTGACCGCATCGACCTGCCCCATGACGTCGCGGAAATCGTCCAGCGCCCGGGTCGCGTGAGCGGCGGCGATCTGCTCCGCTCGAGACCGATTCGCATCGACGACCGCGACGAGCTCGACGCCTGGCAGCGCCGATAGAATCCGAGCGTGGTGGCGCCCGAGATATCCGACGCCGATGACCGCGATGCGGAGGTTCATCCTTCTTCGTGACTTCGTGTCTTCATGGGCGCGTCGACGGTCAGCTGCGGTGCTGGAATCGACCGACAATCACGATGCCTGCCGCGTTGGCCGCCTTGATGATGGCATCGCCGTCGATCATGAGCGTCTTCCCCGCGTCAACCGACAGCGCATCCGCACCGGCGGTTTTCATGGCTGCGATGGTCGACACGCCGATGACGGGTACGTCGAAGCGCATGTCTTGATTCGGCTTCGCCACCTTGACAATGCGTACGCCCGTGCCCGCCAGTTGTCCGGCGCGCGCGATGACCTGGTCGGTCCCCTCCATCGCTTCGACGGCCACCACCGCCGCCGACTTCACGGCGATCGTCTGTCCGATGTCCAGGCCGGCAATTGTATCGGCGATCCGCAGACCGAAGTCGAGGTCCGCGCGCTGCTCGACGCTCGGCGCGCGGTTGGTCAACACGCCTTCGCCCGCCAGCAGCGGCGCCAGAAACGCCGTCGAGTTCTGCAGCTCGATACCGTTGTTGCGTAAGACGTCGGCAATGCCGGCAATGAGCGCATCGGTATTTCGAGACTTCAGGCGCATCAATACGCCCAGCAGCGTCATGTCGGGAATAATGTCGGCGAACAGCTTGGTGTGCTTCACCTGTCCGGCCATGACGGCCTGCGTGACGCCCGCACCCTTCAGCAGGTTGATGCACTGCCCGAGTTGTCCGAGCGACACCCAGTGCAGCGCGGCCGCGGGCGGATTCGCCGCGACGGCCGCGAGATCGGGGAACGCTTCCTCTTTGATGGCGATCACCGTCACGTCGTGGCCCGCTCCCCTGGCGGCGTCCAACACGAGGAACGGAAAACGGCCGTTTCCTGCTATGAGACCCAGTCGCATCGTCTATCAGGCTCCGGCTCCAGGCTCCTGGCGACAACGAACGAACGACGAGGAACGGGATGAAGACCGCCTGGCCGAAATCACTCGTCCCCAAACAATTCGTCAGTCCTCCGCGTGGCACGCCGAAGAATGACTCCGCGTTGCGAGGTGCGGATGAAGTCGATGAGATGCTGCACTTCGGGACAGACGAGCGAGCCGTCCTGTTGAATCTGCTGAAGCGCACGCGTGGTATTCAACTTCGACTGCAGGAGATACCGAAACGCCCGCTTGAGCTTATCGACGACCTCCGGCGAGAACCCACGACGGGTCAGACCGATGGTATTCGTGCCGAAGGTACGCGCGGGCCGGCTGCCGACGGTCCGGGCGAACGGCAGCGCATCCTTGGTGATCACCGAGTAGCCGCCGATGAATCCGTGCTGGCCCACCCGGCAGAACTGATGCACGGCGGAGCCGGCGCTGATGTTCGCGTAGTCCTCGACCGTGACGTGGCCACCGAGCGTCGCATGCGGACCAAAGATGACGTCATTGGCCACGTGGCAGTCGTGCGCGACATGGACGTAGGCCATGAAGACGTTGCGGTCGCCGATCAAGGTCACGCCGCCGCCGCCTCGTGTGCCGCGATTGATGGTGACGAACTCCCGAAAGATGTTGCGCCGGCCGATGACGAGCTTCGTCTCTTCGCCTTTGAACTTCAAGTCCTGGGGAATCAGGCCGATGGACGCGAGCGGGTAGATTTCGGTTTCGTCGCCGATTTCGGTCCACCCGTCGATGACGGCCGACGCGCCAATCCGGCAGTTGGCGCCAATGCGGACGTTGGGGCCCACGGTCGCGTGCGGCCCGATCGTCGTGCCCTCCCCGATGTAGGCGCGCGGGTGCACGATGGCCGTCGGATGGATGTCGGTGCGGTCGAGCACCAGGCCGAGCAGTAATTCCGCCTCGGCGACGAGCTGATCGCCGACGTAGGCTGCACCGTGCGCGCGCGCGAGCGCTGCGCGACGACGCCCGAGCGAGACCTCGAGCCTCAGCCGGTCGCCGGGAAGCACCTGCCGTCTGAACTTCGCGTCGTTGACTCCGCGCAAGTAGGCTCGCGCATTGGGCGGCGCATCGTCGCGCTGCAGCAGGAGGATCGCCGCCACCTGTGAGAGCGATTCCAGCATCAGGACGGCTGGCATCAGAGGCGCTCCAGGAAAGTGCCCCTGGAAAAAGTCCTCGTTGATCGTGGTGTTCTTGACAGCGACCAGTCGTCGACCCGCATCGTGCTCGGTAATCCGGTCCACGAACATGGACGGAAACCGGTAACACAACCGATCCAGGAGAATGGGAATATTGATCACAGGGATGTCACGCAAAACGGAAGGCGTCAAACGGGGCACGCGAGCGACCCGCGCCGGGGTACCTTGTCGTCATCGCGTGCGTTTGACGTTTTCGTTCTGCGTTGCGCCGACGGCTAGTGTTCCGTCCGCGTCATTCGTTGCATACATCCCGGAGCGCGGCGCCCGGATGGCAAGGCGCGAGGCGAGAGAATATCGGGAATATTTGAGCGACGAGCAACGCCGCCAGCCCCGGGGTCCTCGACGCGGCACCCGCGTTGCGGTGGAGGAGGGATGCCCCGCCCGGGAGTTATGTGACGAATCACGCGGACGGGACACTAGGGCTTGGGGGCGGCCGGTGCCGGTGCCGCGGGCCGTGGAGCCGCCGGAGCTGTGGGCCGGGCTGCCGCCGGGGCCACGGGCCTGGTGCCCGCTGCGGGTGCGGCGCCCTTGGGCGTGATCGCATCGAGCTTCTTGATCACGTCGGCCGTCACGTCGATGCCCGGATCCCAGGACACGATTCCCGCATCAGCGCGGCTGAACAGGATTTGGAGCCCTCGTTCTTCCCTGACCTGCTGCACGAGCGGCAGGATCTTCTTCTGAAAATCGAGCTGAAGTTCCTGCTGGAGCTCGTTGATCTCGGCCTGCGCATCCTGCTGGAAACGTTCGCCCTCACGCTGCTGGCGCTCGATGTCCTTCTCGAGCGCCGTCCGTGCCGCCTCGCTCATCACGCTGCCGCTCTGGGCCAACTTCTGCTGGTTCGCCTGGAGCGACTTGGCTTTGTCGGCGCCTTCGGTCTGCTTCTTCGTCACCAGTGCATTGATTTTCACCGTCGAAATCTGACCCTCCACCGATTCCGCGGCGACGCGCTGGAAATCGACGAAGGCGATCTTCGCGCCCGGCGGGAACGGAGCCGGCGCGGCGGGTGCGGGAGCAGGCGCCTGAGCGGCTTGCGCGCCGGGGACCGCCGGAGGAGCCGGAGCGGTCTGCGCAAACGCGGGAGCGGTGCTCGCGACGAGGGCGAGCGCCGCGACGATGACGGAACGTCTCATTACCATCAATCCTTTCAAGTGTCGGGTGCGAGTGTGATTCTACCTAGAAGGTCGACCCGACGGCAAACCTGAATTGGAAATCTTTCTGGGGTTGCAGCGTGTTGTCCAGGACGCCGTCGCGCTGCGGGTTGTAGGCAAAGATGAGGCGGAACGGCACGTTCAGGACCGGCATGAAGAACCGCACCTCGGCACCGGTCGAGGTCTTGAAGTCCTTCAAATTGAAGTTCTTGCCGGACACCAGCGTGTTGCCGTAAAACGCGCCGAGCGGCGTAAACGGTGATGGCCCGACCAGCTCAGGTCCCGGCTGCACCTGCCCCGCGTCGTAGAACAGCACCAGGCGGACAGGGCCGGCAATCGCGATCAGTTCTTCGATGTTGAACAGAATGCTCTTGTTGCCACCGAGCACCAGGCCGGTCGTGGGGTCCTGCGGGCCGATCGTCCGGATGTCGAACCCACGGACGCTGTACTCGCCGCCGAGGAACAGCTTCTCGAAAATGGGCAGCTCTTTCGATCCGCTGAACGAGTGGATGTACTCCCATTGGGCGCGGTATCCGAGCGACATCCGGTTGTTCTGCTTCCAGTACACCACGCTCTCGAGCGCCGGCTTGTAGTAGTTCGTGTTGCCGCCGAGCCCGGCCAGATCGACCGACAGGGTGAAGCGCTTGCCAGTGGTCGGCGTAATCGGGTTGTCGACGGTGTTGTGGATGATGCTCGGGACCACTTTGCTGATGATCCGTTCGCCGCCCGCGCCAATCAGCAGCGAATCGCGCAGATACGGATTGCGCGCCAGCACGAGCGGATCGGTGTAGACGTCGCTGATTTCGGTGACCTGCACGCGCTCGTAACTGTAGTTCGTGAACATGCGCGTGAAGCCGTTCCCAAGCGGAAAGCCGAAGCTCAGCACGCCGCCGGTGGACTGCTGGGTGAATTGCCCGACGTATCGGATGTCGCGCCTGAAGACGTTGGCGCCACCCGTGATGTTGCGATCGAAGAGAAATGGCTCGGTAAACGACACCTGGTAGTTCTGGGCGCGCGACCCCGACTGGACCGACAAGGTCAGGCTTTCGCCGCGGCCCATGAAATTCGACGTCGAGAACGACATCTGGCCGAAGAACCCCTCGAACTCTGAAACGCCCGCGCCGAACGTCAACTGGTTGCGGTTCTGCTCCTCGAGCTTCAGCTTGACGTCGACCTTGTTGTCAGCGCCGGGCGTTTTCTGGACGTCCACGTCCTTGCTGCCGCCTTCAAGCGGCTTGAAGTACCCGAGTTGGTTCAGGCGCTTGACGCTGTACTTCAACGCCTCGGTGTTGAACACGCCGTCCTCGACGAGCCGCACCTCCCGGCGAATCACGTTGTCGTGGGTGGTCGTGTTGCCGGTGAAAGTCAGGCGGTTGACGAAGAACTGCTTGCCTTCCTGCATGCGCATGACGACGTCGACGACCGGTGGTCCCGAGGCCGTGGCCGGCGCCTCGGCTTTCAAGGCGTCGGGAGTCTGGGGCTCGGCCGGGTTGGGCTGATCGCGGAACTTGTAATCGGGATACCCGGTGAACTCGAAGTAGCCGCCGGCGCCGTACACCTCGCGCGCCTTTTCCAGCCCCTTGCGAATGGCTTTCTCGCTGTAGAACTCGCCCGAATCGACCTTGAACATCGGTCGCAGATCGTCGCTCTTCACGACGGTGTTGCCGTCGAAGGCGAAGTCGCCGACCCGGTAGCGGTTGCCCTCGGTGACCGGAATCCTCAGATCAACCAGACGCGTCTTCTTGTCCTTCGAATCGCTGACGAGCTTCAACTCGGGTTGTCCGACGCGCGCCGTGATGTATCCCCGATCGCGATAGTAGGACAGCAACTTGTCGGCGTCCTCGTCGAATTTTGCTTCCTGATACGTGCTCAGTCCGGCGAACATCCGCACCCAGATGATGCGCTGCTTGTTTTCCTTCATCTGCTTGCGGAGCACGCCGTCACTGACGTCCTTGTTGCCGATGAAGTCGACCGCGTGAATCTTGATCTTGGGACCTTCCTCGACTCGAAAGGTGATGTGCACGAGCTTCGGGCCGCCAGGCATGTCGACGATCTCGGGCGTCACCGTCGCCGCCTGAAACCCCTTGTCCTTCATGAAGTCCTGCACGACGTTGGCGACCTTGCGGACGAGGCCCGTGTCGATGAAAGAGTCGGTGCGAATCTCGAGCTTCAGCTCCTTGAGCTTCTCGTCGATTTTGGACTCTTCAATTTGCTTCGAGCCTTTGTAGTCGACGATCTTGACGCGCTGGCGCTCTTCCATGTCGTAGGTGACGATTTCGCCGATCACCCCGTTGGAGAACGTGTACTCGCGCTTGCTGACCGACAGGTTGTCGAGGAAGTTGGTGTTCCACAGCCGCAGGAAGTCCTCGCGGATCGTCTTCTCGGCCTGCTCGTTATACGGGACCCAGACATTCTGGGTGGGCTGGCTTCCGCGCAGCTGAATGTAATACAGATAGGTGGCGGGCTCGACCAGCGTCTGGTTTCCCTGCGCTTCCCAACACGGAGCGACCAGGTAAATCACCGGCGCGGAGCCGGCGGGCGGCTGCGACACCGGCGGCGCCACCGGCGTCCCGCAAACTGTGACCGGCGGGCCGGCGGCAGCTGGCGCCTGCTGCGCCCAGACCGGCGCCGCCACCGCCGCCGCCGCGCAGACCGTCAAGACCCGAACAGACTTCTGCATCAGGAAACTCTCAAAAGACCCACGGACCTGCAAGTGGCTATTTTACTGGATACTAGGACGGTCGGGAGGGCGTCGCGGTCTGAACGGCCTGTGGTGAAAGCCCCGGAGATCGGGGCCCAGAGCGCCGTTTCAAGCCAGACGCCGACCCGTTGCCAGCTCGCCGGCCGAGCGGTACGCCAGTTGGCCAGCGTCCAGATAGACTTCGACCTCGCCTCCATGCAAGTGCCCGCGGATCAACTCCTCGGACAGCGGATCTTCCACGTACCGTTGAATCGCACGGCGCAGCGGCCGCGCGCCGTACGACCGATCCTTGCAGGTGATCTCGATAATCCAGTCGACCACTTCCGGAGTCAGCGAGATGCTCAGCTTCCGATCCGTCAGGTTCGTGTTCAACTGAGCGACCAGCAGACCCATAATCCGCCGCAGATCGTCGTCGGTCAACGCTTCAAAGACGATGATCTCGTCGATTCGGTTGATGAACTCGGGGTTGAACGTACGTTTGACCTCGCCGAGCACCATGTCGGACACGCTCTTGGCAATCTCGCCCGTGTCCGACGACTGGAAGCCCATCGAGCTCTTCTTCTGGATGAACCTCGCCCCGATGTTCGAGGTCATGATGATGATGGTGTTCTTGAAGTTCACCCGGTTGCCCAGGCCATCGGTGAGGTGGCCGTCTTCGAACACCTGCAGCAGGATGTTGAAGATGTCCGGATGCGCCTTCTCGACCTCGTCCAGCAGCACGACCGAGTACGGGTTCCGCTTCACTTTTTCGGTCAGCTGCCCACCCTCTTCGTGGCCGACGTAGCCGGGCGGGGATCCAATCAGCTTGGAGACCGAGTGCTTCTCCATGTATTCGGACATGTCGAAGCGGATGAGCGCGTGATCGCTGCCGAACAGGAAGTTGGCCAGCGCCCGGGCCAGCTCGGTCTTCCCCACGCCGGTGGGACCGAGAAACACAAAGCTTCCGACCGGGCGATTGGGATTCTTGAGCCCGGCCCGCGAACGCCGGATGGCGCGTGAGATCGCCGAGATGGCTTTTTCCTGGCTCACGACGCGCTTGTGCAGATCGCTTTCCATCCGCAGCAGCTTGTCGCCCTCGTCCTGATTGATGGAGCTGATCGGGACGCCGGTCCATTTGGAGACGACCTCGTCGATCTCCTGCTTGCCGACCACGACCTTGCGGGCGCTCGATTTGACGTCGAACCGCTCGCGCACGAACTGCAGGTTCTCGCGCGCCGTCACTTCCTGCTCGCGGTAGAACTGCGCCTTCTCGAAATCCTTCTGCGAGACCGCGCTCTCCATCTGCTCGACGGCGACACGGATGCTCTTGTTGATCTCGCCGAATTCCTCGCTGTAGCCGGCCTCGCGCAGCTTCGCGCGCGCACCGGCCTCGTCGACGAGGTCGATCGCTTTGTCCGGCAGGAAGCGGTCGGTGATATAGCGGTTCGATTGATACACCGCCGCCTCAATCGCCTCGCGCGTGTACTCCACGTGATGGAAGCTCTCGTAGCGATCCTTCACCCCGAGCAGAATCTCGATGGTCTCGCCCTCTCCCGGCGGATCGACCTTGATCGCCTGAAAACGCCGTTCGAGCGATCGATCCTTTTCGATGTACTTCCGGTACTCCGCGGGCGTCGTCGCCCCGATGCACCGAATCTCGCCGCGCGAGAGCGCCGGCTTCAGGATATTCGCCGCATCGAGCGATCCTTCGGCCGAGCCCGCCCCGACCAGCGTGTGCAGCTCGTCGATGAAGACGATGATGTTGGGGTTGTCGGTCAGCTCCTTCATGATCGCCTTGAGGCGCTCTTCGAACTGACCCCGGTATTTGGTGCCGGCGACGATCAGCGAGATGTCGAGCGCGAGAATGCGCTTGTCGGCGAGAAAATGCGGCACGTCGCCGTAGACAATCTTCTGCGCCAGCCCCTCGACAATGGCGGTCTTGCCGACGCCGGGCTCCCCGATCAGCACGGCATTGTTCTTCGTGCGCCGGCACAGCACCTGCTGGACCCGCTCCACCTCGTGGTCGCGGCCCACCAGCGGATCGAGCTGGTTCTTCATCGCCGATTCAGTCAGATCCCGGCTGAACTCGGCGAGCAGCGGCGTTTCCTTCACCCGGGTCAGGGTCGTCTTCTCGTTCAGGAGCTGGACGATGTCCTCCCGGACGGTGTTCAGACGCATGCCCTTTTCCATGAGAATGGAGGCAGCGACTGACCGTTCCTCGCGAAGGATCCCGAGCAGCAGGTGCTCGGTCCCGATGTAGTTGTGCAGCAGGCGGTCGGCCTCTTCGGCGGCGAATTGCAGCACCCGCTTGGTCTCCGCGCTGAACGGAATCTCGACCGACGTCGAGACCTTCTCGCGAAAGACCGTGCGGCCCTCGATTTCCTTGCGAATGTTTTCGAGCGAGAGGTGCGAGCGCGCGAAAATCCGGCTGGTCAGGCCCTTGCCCTCCCGAATCAAGCCGAGCAGCAGATGCTCGGTCTCGATCGAGATACTGCCGAGTTGACTGGCCTCGTATCGCGCGAAGAAAAGTACTCGCCGGGCCCGTTCGGTATACCGTTCGAACATCCAGGGTACCTACGTGAAAGCCGATGCTGTTGGAGTCACGAAATCACCGACTCCAGTATACGGCATGGTCCGCGTCGCGGCATACGACGTTCTGACTAAGTCGCTGCTGCAGCTGGGGTTCTTCTCTCGGTCCATGAATTTGGGGCTTTGGCGGTTTGGGCATCCGAGCCTCGACCGGCCAATCGGGCAGTCATTGCCCACGATTCGCCACCGACCGACCGAGGCAGCCGTCGCGAAAGCACTAGAAGAGTCCCACCGTGCGACCTTCCTCGTCGACATCGATGTTCATGAAGGCCGGCGTCTTTCCGAGGCCCGGCATCCGCTGCATGTCGCCGCACAGCGCGACGACGAAACCCGCGCCCGCGCTCGGTAC
Organism: Acidobacteriota bacterium; assembly: GCA_040007095.1. Lineage (GTDB taxonomy): Bacteria > Acidobacteriota > Vicinamibacteria > Vicinamibacterales > CAVVIG01 > JBDTVS01. The sequence goes on along the minus strand of JBDTVS010000127.1, from coordinate 5,425 downwards.
CAACCCTCGCACTGGAAGAATGAACCCTGTCGGCCGGTTACGCAGGGCGGGATCGTGCGATAGGGACAAGTGCGTCTTCGCCATGCACACGAGGGCCTTCCCCAACCCGAGCTGCTCGATGCGGGCGAGGTCCTTCTGCGCCTGCATCTGCAGATCGATGCCGGTCGCGCCGTAGAGCTGCGTCGCGATGGTCTCGATCTGCTCGACAACAGGTGTGTCGTTGGGCGTGATGAACGAGAACGCGTTGGGTTTGTCGCACGCGGTGATGACCGCCTCAGCCAGCTCCACGGCGCCGGCGCCGCCGCGCGAGAAGCCCTCGTGGACCACGACGGTCTCCGCGCCCGCGCCGACGGCGAGCTCTTTGAGCAGCGCGATCTCCTTGGCACTGTCGGTCGGAAAACTGTTCACCGCCACGACGCACGGCAGGCCGTAGCGTCTGACGATCTGAATGTGCGCCGACAAGTTGTCCATCCCGGCGCGCACCGCAGCGAGATCCTCCTGGCCCAGCACGTTGAACGGCTTGCCGCCGTGCGACTTCGTCGCGCGTACGGTCGTCACCAAGACGGCCGCGCTCGGCGCGAATCCGCCGGTGCGGCAGACGATGTCGCAGAATTTCTGGAAGCCGAGGTCGCTGGCGAACCCCGCCTCGGTCACGGTGTAGTCGGAGAGCTTCAGCGCGATGCGGTCGGCGAGAATCGAGTTGTTGCCGTGCGCGATATTTCCAAAGGGTCCGCCATGGACGAGCACCGGCTGGCCTTCGAGCGTCTGCACGAGGTTCGGCCGAATCGACTCCTTCATGATCACGGTCATGGCGCCGGCGGTCCGCAGCTGCTCGGCCGTCACCGGCAGGCCGTCGTAGGTCGACGCCACGACGATCCGACCGAGCCGCTGGCGCAGGTCTTTCAAGTCGTGAGCCAGCGAAAAGAGCGCCATCACTTCCGACGCGGCAGTGATCACGAACTCGTTCTGGCGGGGAATCCCGTGCGCTTTCCCGCCGAGCCCGACCACGCTGTAGCGGAGTTCGCGGTCGTTCATGTCCACGGTGCGCGGCCAGGTGATGCTCAGGGGATCGATCCGTAGCGGGTTGCCGTTGAAGATCGACGCGTCGAGCGCCGCGGCCAGGAGGCTGTGCGCCGCCGTCACCGCGTGTGAATCGCCGTTGAAGGCCAGATTGATGTCTTCCATCGGCATCACCTGGGAATAGCCGCCGCCTGTCCCGCCGCCCTTGACGCCGAAGACCGGACCCATCGAGGGCTCGCGCAGGCACAGCATCACCCTCTTCTGGAGCTTTCCCAGTCCTTGCGTCAGGGCAATGCTCGTGGTGGTTTTGCCCTCGCCCGCCTTGGTCGGCGTAATGGCGGTGACAATCACCAGCTTCCCATCGGGCTTCGACGCCAGGCGGTCGAGAATCGACAGCTTCACCTTGCCGCGGTCGCGTTCGTACGGCACCAGTTCGTCGGGCAAGATACCGGCAGAGGCGGCAACCTCGCTGATCGGCAGCAGCGCGGCGGCATTGGCAATCTCGATCGCTGATTTCATCTTTGCAGCCTTTCAATGACAGGCAGGATATCGGCGTGACAGGCGCGCGGAACGGCAAGGTTCCAGGGACCTTCTGCCCTTCCCATCTGCATGCCCGGAATGCTGAAATCCTGCAATGGTGGCGTTACGCGGGGACGAGATGGCCCTCCTGCAGCCGCAGGACGCGGTCGCAGGCGGCGGCCAGCCGTGGGTTGTGAGTCGCGATGACGGATGTCAGATGATAGCTCTGATGCATGTCGCGCAGGAGACCGTGAAGCGACACGGCGGTCTGCTCGTCGAGATCGCCGGTCGGCTCGTCGGCGAGCAGCACCGCCGGCCGCATGACCAGGGCGCGAGCCACCGCGACGCGCTGCTGCTCGCCCCCCGACAGCATGCCCGGGCGATGGGTCAGCCGCTCGCCGAGCCCGACGCGGCGCAGCAGCTCTTCCGACCGCGCGCGCGCCTCGGCCTGCGGTGCGCGCGCAATCCGCATCGGCATCTCGGCATTCTCCACGGCCGTGAACTCCGGCAACAGGTGGTGAAACTGGAACACGAAGCCGATGTTCCGGTTTCGAAACGCAACGACCTCGGGATCGGGCATCGTCGTGACCACCGCGTCGCCGATCACGATCGTGCCGGCTTCCACACGATCGAGGCCACCGAGCACGTGCAGCAGCGTGCTCTTCCCCACGCCCGACGCGCCGACAATCGCCACCATCTCCCCCGCTTCAACGGCCAAATCGAGGTCCCGCAAGACCTGCAGTTCCCGGCCGCCGGCGGTGTAGGTTTTTCGAACGCCGCTCGCTGTCAGAAACGCCATCGCGATTACACCGTCGACGGGTGGGCCAGGTAGGACGGGTGGGACAGGTCGGACCGACACGACGGGTGGGGCCGGTCGGACAGCTTGGGCTGGTGTGGCGAGTGGGGCTGGTAAGGCAGATAGGAACGACCGCGGCTCAGGCGACGGTTTACCTGCCGTACCTGTCCGACCCGCCGTACCTGCCTTGTCTTGCCCAGCTGCCCCATCTGTCCTGCCTTTCCTGTCAGCCCCTCCGCCCACCAGCCCTGCCCGCCCGACCTGCCCCCTTATTCGTACCTGAGCGCCTGGGCGGGATCGAGCCGCGCCGCCTGCCGCGATGGAAGAATAGTCGCCAGGAAGCAGATGATCACGGCGGTGACGATCACCAGGACAAAGTCTGGCCACAGGACCACCCGAAACGGCATGTACGCAATCTGGTAGACGTCCATCGACGCGTGAATCAGCTTGTAGTGATCGAGCACGTACGCCACACCGTAACCCATCGTCGCGCCCACCGCCGTCCCGACCAGGCCGATACTGACGCCCTGCAGCATGAAGATGAGCGTCACGCTCCTGGCGCTGGCACCCATCGTTTTCAGGATGGCGATGTCGCGGTTCTTCTCCATCACCAGCAAGATGAGCGAGGCGACGATGTTCAGCGCGGCGACCATCACGATCAGCCCAATCGCCAGCGACACGGCCACCTTTTCGAGCCAGAGGGCCGAGAACAGCGACTTGTTCATGTCCACCCAGTCCTGGGCGACGTAACTCGACCCGAACGTCTCGGCAATCGAGCGGCTCACCTGCGGCGCTACCCAGATGTCGTCGAGTCGCAGCTGGATGAGGTCGATGGTGTCCTTGTCGAGCAGCCGCTTGGCGACGTCAATGGTCACGAAGCCGTACTGCACGTCGAACTCGTACAGGCCGAGATTGAAGATGCCGACGACGCGGAGGCGGGCCCGACGAGGCAACGGCCCCATCGGCGAGAGGCTGCCCTGCGGCGTCAGCACCGACACCGAATCGCCGACCTCAACCGCCAACTGTGCCGCCAGATCTTTTCCCAGGATGACGCCGCCCAACGAGCCTTCCCCGCCCGGCGAGGCGAGCGCGCCTACCGACCCCTTGGTCATCGCGCGCGCGAGGTCGGTCACGGCGGGCTCGAGCGCGGGATCGATTCCCTTGAGGGAGACGAACGCCTCCTCGCGGGCCGCCGTCATCAACGCCTTGCCGATCACCGCCGGAGCCGCCCCGCTCACGTGCGGAAACTGCCGCAGCTTGTTGGCGTCGCCGACGTAGTCCGTGATCCCGCCGGCCTTGAGCACGTAGACGTGGGCTTGCGAGCCGAGAATCCGATCGCGCAACTCCTGCTGCAGACCGGTCATCAAGGCCAGGGCAATCACGACAGCCATGACGCCCACGATCACCCCCAGGGTCGAGATCAGCGTGATGATCGAGAGGAGGGCCTGCTTGCGTTTCGCGAGCAGATACCGGAACGCGATGTGAAGCTCGAAGGGGAGATTCAAGAATCGCGCCTGCGCATCAACGGGAACAGAATGACATCCCTGATCGACAGGCTGTTTGTCAGCAGCATGACGAACCGGTCGATGCCGACACCCTCCCCGGCGGTCGGGGGCAGGCCGTACTCGAGCGCCCGGATATAGTCCTCGTCCATCTCGTGGGCCTCGAGATCGCCGCCCGCGCGATCCTCCAACTGGGCCTCGAACCGCCGGCGCTGTTCGTCGGGGTCGTTCAGCTCGCTGAAGGCGTTGGCGAGCTCGAAACCGGCGGCGTAGAGCTCGAACCGCTCGACGGTATCCGGATCGTCTGGCTTCTGCTTCGACAGCGGGGAGACTTCCGTCGGGAAGTCGTACACGAAGGTCGGCTGAATCAGGTGGTCCTCGCACAGCGCCTCGAAGATGCCGGTCGCGATCTTCCCTGCGCCGTGACCAGGGGCCACCTCGAGGCCGAGCTGCCGCGCGAGTGCCGCGGCGGCTTCGCGGTCCCGCAGTTGGTCGGCCTGGACGTCCCGGCCGAGTCTGGCCGCCGCGGCCGCGCGCGCCCCTTCGCGCAAGGAGAGACGAGCGAAAGGCGCCTTCAACGAAATCTGATGCGCGCCGAAGGTGACCTCGTCGGTACCGACGACTTGCGTCGCCACTGTCATGAACAGCTCCTCGGTGAGGGTCATCAGCGCCTGATAGTCCGAATAGGCCTGGTAGAGCTCCATCATCGTGAATTCCGGATTGTGCTGGGTCGAAATCCCCTCGTTCCGGAAGTTCCGGTTGATCTCGAACACCCGCTCGAGTCCGCCGACCGTGAGCCGCTTGAGATACAGCTCGGGTGCAATGCGAAGGTAGAGATCCATGTCGAGCGTGTTGTGATGCGTGGTGAACGGACGGGCGAGCGCGCCGCCGGCCAGCGGTTGCATCATCGGCGTCTCGACCTCGAGATAGCCGCGCGCGGACATGAACGCCCGGATCGCCGCGATCACCTTGCTCCGCGTCTCGAATACCCGCCGTGAGTCGGGGTTGACGATCAGATCGAGGTAGCGCTGGCGGTAGCGGATCTCGACGTCGGTCAGACCGTGCCATTTCTCGGGCAGCGGCAGCAAGCACTTGGCGAGAAAGTGCAGGCGCGAGGCCCAGATCGTGAGCTCGTTGGTCTTGGTGCGAAACAGGTGTCCTTCGACGCCGACCCAGTCCCCGAAATCGAGACGCTTGAAGATCTGGAAGTCGAGCTCCGGCAGCGCGTCCTGACGGATATAGAGCTGAATCTTCGCCAACCCGTCCGAGAGCACCAGAAAGTTGGCCTTGCCAAACGACCGGATTGCCAGGATCCGGCCGCTCGTGACGGTGTCGACGCGTTCGGCGTCGAGTGCCGCCTTGTCGCGCTCGCCGTAGCGATCGACGAGCTCGGAAATGCCCTCACGGCGATCGAATCCGTGTGGATACGGATCGACGCCGAGCTGGACCAGTTCGGCGAGATTCGCGCGGCGTTGTTGGACTTGTTCTTCGTGCGACGACATTTATCGTTCCAGCTTCTTCCGCATGGCGTCCAGCATCCCGTTGATGAATTTCACGGCGTCCTCGGTGCTGAACGTCCGCGCCAGCT
>JBDTVS010000126.1:0-25656 GCA_040007095.1 Acidobacteriota bacterium | reverse complement strand
TCGAGCTGTCGATGGACCTGAACCCGCTGGCTGGCGTGTGCAACAACGGCTACGCCTGCGTCTATCAGAATTGTCTCTCCTGGTCTTCACCGACGACGCCGCTTCCTTCCGAGCCGCATCCGCGCGTCGTATTCGAGCGCCTCTTCGGCGAAGGCGGGCCCGGCGCGGCGCGGCGGGCGGCGCTGCGCAGTCGGGCCAGCCTGCTCGATTCGTTCAGCGACGACATCGCGCGGCTCAAGCGAAGAGTGGGGATCCCCGACCGTGTTCGCGTCGATCAGTACCTCGAGAGTGTTCGCGAGATCGAGCGCCAGATCCAACGCGCCGAAACAGGGACGGCGGAAAACCATCTGCCCGATCTGGACCGACCAGTGGGTGTTCCGGCAGCATTTGCCGACCACGTGAAGCTCATGTTCGACCTCCAGGTCCTGGCGTTTCAAGCCGACATCACACGCGTCGTCACCTTCCAGCTGGCGCGCGAGTTGAGCAACCGCACGTATCCGGAAATCGGCGTTCCAGACGCGCACCATCCCACCAGTCATCACGGCAACGATCCGGAAAAGCTCGCGAAGATTGCCAAGATCAATACGTTCCACGTGCTGCTGTTCGCGCAGTTCCTCGAGAAACTGAAAGCCACCCCTGACGGCGACGGTTCTCTGCTCGATAACACCGTCTACCTGTACGGAAGCGGGATGGGCAACTCCAGCGTGCACGACCATGAGAACCTTCCCATACTGGTCGCGGGCGGCGCCGCGTGCGGCATGAGGGGTGGCCGGCACATCCAGTACAAGAGCGCGACGCCCCTGGCGAATCTCCACCTCACCTTGCTCGACCGGGTGGGAGTCCGTTTGGATGCATTTGGCGATAGCAACGGCAAGATTGAAGATCTCTTCGATCCGGTGTCCCTGTAGGTCGAACGGGTTGCCCGCCAACTTCTGAGACGCGACCTAGAGGGAGACGCCATGAATTGGGGAAGAATCGCTGGACTTTCACTCCTGATGTTCGGCGTAGCGGCCGTGGCGGCGGAGAAACCGACGCTCGCGGACGCGGCGGAACAGCGCAACGGAGCGCTCGTCCGCACGCTCCTCGATGCACGCGGCGACGTCAATGCCGCGCAGGTCGATGGGATGACCGCCCTGCACTGGGCGGTCTACCACGACGACGCGGAGACGGCAGGAGTGCTGGTGCGAGCGGGTGCCAACGTGAACGCCGCGAATCGCTACGGCGTGCCTCCCCTTTCCCTTGCCTGCACGAACGGAAACGCGGACGTCGTGAAGCTCCTGCTCGATGCTGGCGCCAACGCGAACGCATCGCTTCCGGGCGGGGAAACCGTCCTCATGACGGCCGCGCGCGCCGGAAGTCTCGAAGCCGTGAAGGGGCTGCTCGCCGCCGGCGCGAACCCCAACGCGCGAGAGCGGCGCGACCAGACGGCGCTCATGTGGGCGGCGGCCGAGGGGCACGCGGCGGTCGTGCGATCCCTGATCGATGGTGGAGCCGATATCCGCGCCTCGCTCAAGTCCGGGTTCACACCGTTGTTCTTCGCCGTGCGCGAGGGCCACATCGATGTGGTGCGTACGCTCCTCGATGCCGGCGTGAACGTCAACGACACGCTACAGCGTGCGGAGGATCGCCCCGCACCGGGAGTCAACAGGCCGGTCGGAAAGGGCACCAGTCCGTTGCTGATGGCGGTAGAGAACGGCCACTTCGAGCTGGCGATCGCGCTGGTCGACGCCGGGGCCGATCCGAACGACCAGCGGACCGGATTCACGCCGCTGCACACGATCAGCTGGGTGAGGAAGCCGGACGCCAGTGACACCGGCGATCCGGCCCCGGTCGGATCGGGACACCTCACGAGCCTTCAATTCGTCCGGGCACTGGTGAAGCGCGGGGCGAACGTGAATGGGCGTCTGAACAAGGGCGGGCCGCGCCCGCCGAACTCGCAGTCACGGCTCGGGCCGGCAGGGGCGACGCCGTTCCTGATGGCTGCCGACCGGGCGGACGCCCCCTTGATGCGCCTGTTTCTCGAGCTGGGCGCGGACCCCTTGCTGCCGAATGCCGACAACAGCACGCCGCTGATGGCCGCGGCCGGCCTCGGTACGTCGGCCCCCGATGAAGAGGCCGGCGGAGATGAGTCCGAATCGCTTGAAGCCGTGCGGTTACTGCTTGACCTTGGCGCCGACGTCAACGCCGTGGACAACAATGGCGACACGGCGATGCACGGCGCGGCGTACGGCAACTTCCCGAAGATTGTGCAGTTGCTCGCGGATCGTGGCGCCAAGGCCGAGATCTGGAAACGGCCCAACACACAAGGAACCACGCCGCTGTTCATTGCTGAAGGTTACCGGTACGGACGACCCATCGTGTCCCGCCCGACCATTGATGCGATTCAACGCCTCATGCTGGCCGCGGGCCTTCCAACAGACGGGACAAGACCGCAATTTCGAGATATCTACGAACGGTTGCCCGACCCGCCCCAAAAACCTCAAAAACCATAGCTGTCTAGGGTTCCAAGGCGCAGGATCCGTAGTACTGCTCGGGCCTCGACGTGTAACCCGGCAGAGACAGGTCCGTGTATTCATGGCGCGTATGGACGGCCATTACGCGGCCGTCGCGCGCGATTCTGGGAATCAGCGTTGTGACATACAGCGGCCCCTCGCGGAACGATTGCAGAAAGTGCAGGGTGTCGCGCGAGAGGCGCACGACGATGTCGGATGGACCAAATGGGCCGACGACGCGAGCCGTGCCCTCGTCGGTATTGATGTCTTCGAACTTGAACGACAGTTTCGCGGGCGTCAGCCCTGCCTGGGGCTCGCCGTCCTTCCAATTCGACACCGCGTGCAACGTGAACTCGCAGCTCGCCGTTTTGATCCCGGCGAGCGAGCGCGTCGGCGCCAGCCCCTGAGCGGCGCCCAGAAGCAGGACGTCCAGGGCCAGGACCGTGTTGATCAGCACGCTTGGGATCATCCCCACCTTCCCTCGTGAGTGCGAGCCACAGAGCCTGAGGGCGGCGCGGCGCCCGATCGCGGCTCCGCCGATGATATCCCTCCATTGCCGAATCCTGGACTCGACGCCCGAATTCCCGATTCGAGACGCTCAGGTCATTCGTCGGGTCGCGCGCCAGCCAGCGTGCCCATCGGTTGGCGGGAGATAGATGCGAGCTCTCGCCGACCCCAGGCTTGTGTGCCTGCGGCCACGCGGTCATAATCTGCGAGACAGGCGTCCTCAACCTTCTCACGATTCAGACGGAATCCGTGGCGTCACGACAACCCGATCACCGAAGCCGTCTCAATTCGGTCGGTCGCGAACCGACCAATGCTGCCAGCGAAGCAGGCGTGCGGCAGTTGATCGCCAGCGGCGATCACAAGGCGGCGCTCGAGCAGGCCAAAGATCTCCACAAGGTATCCGGCACCCTTGCCTCCGAGGCGTTGCTGGTCGATGCCTACGCCGAGCGCATTCGCGCGCTCCTCCGGCGAAACCTGACGATCGAGGCGCAGTCGTTGCTGGACATGGTTCGACAGCGTTATCCGGCCTCGAGGGTCCGGCTCGCGGAGCTGACGCCGCGCGTCGAGGCCAAACCGCTGTCGCTGGACGACCTGGTGCGGCCGCTGAACGATCCGGACCTCGCCGCCGAACAGCGAACCGCAATCGACCGCCGCCTTCGGCAGGAGGTCTGGGATCTGAAGGCGCTGGCGCACTGCGATGCGCTGGCCCTGGACCACGAGCTTCGAAAGGCCGCCGCTGCGCTCGAGCGGGCGTTGGTGGCGGTGACCAGCGGACCGGTGACCGACGACGCGCTTGCGCTGCCGGAGGTGTCGCGCCGCAGTCCCTTGGCTCCTTGGAAGCTGCTAGCCAGGGCGATCGCGAGCTTCTACCGCAGAGACGATGACGCCTGCCGGCGATACCTCGAGGCGATTGATTCCGAATCGGCGCCCACGCGCCTCGTGCCGGCGATCAAGGCGATGCTGGCCGACGACGCGCACGCGCCGCTCACTCCTGCCGCTGCGGCGCTTGGGGCGCGGATCACCAGCGCGTCCACACTTCGACGCGCGCTCGAAGCCCTGGACGAGGCGTTCGCCTCGGCCAGCAAGAACCGCATTCTCAAGGCCATCCGCCCGGCGGTGGATCAGTGTCAGCAGGTCTCGCCCGAGCAGCTCGACTCGCTCCGGCAGCACGTCTCGGTGCGGTGCGCATTGGCCGTGATCGACTCGCAACGGGTTGTGGGTCCGCTGGGCGGACCGAGCCGTCATGACGCCACCTTCCTGAGACTGTTCGCGCGTGGGTTGGAGGAGACCAGGAATCCCGACCAGGTGGTGCTGGCCTGCCGGCTGTGGGAGGACTTCCGCCACGCGGCTGTGCGGGAAGGCTGGTTCGCCGACAATGGGCCCGAGGCGGCCGCCCTTGCTTTGCATATGGCGGACCTGCTGAATCAGCTTCCCAACGATCTGTTGCGAGACCTGCAATGGTCCGCCCGTGCCGGGACGAACGAGGGCGGCGACAAGCTGACCTATCTGTTTCAAGAGGAGCTGTACCGCCGAGCCTGCGTGCTCGACCCGCATCCCGAGTCATTTTCACAATGGATGGAGTGGGCGGCCCGGCAGCCAGGAAACGGCGCGGAGCGGGTCGCCACGGCGTGGCACAAGATTCGACCGCGGGATCTCGATCCCATCCTTCGTTTGATGAACGCGGCCGAGGCTCGCGGCGCGCTCCCCACGGCGCTCGGTTATCTGGGGAAAGCGGAGCGCATCGATAGCCTCCACCTTCAGGTGCGAGGGGCTCGGCTTCGACTGCTCGCGGGCAACGCCCTCCGACACCTGCAGCAGAAGAAGCCGGCGCTCGCCACCGAAGATCTGGCGCAGCTGTCGACGCTCCCGGACGCCCAGCAGGGAGACCGGCCCGCCTTTCTCGCGGCCTTGCGCCTCGTGTCGAGCGCCGCCCGGGGAGAGAGCGAACGCGTCGCCGCCTTGCGCGCCGACGTCGAGCAGTTGCTGGGAAGTGGCCCGGCGGCGGCGCTGCTCGTGTCCGCGGTCGCGGCGGCGGCGAAGCAACGGGCGATTGCCCGCCTCGGATCCGTCGAGGACGAATCCGAGCGCCGGTCGCTGCCGAGCGCCGTGGCGCGGGTCGCTGCGCTCGCTGCGGACATGTCGCTGAAGCTCGAGATTCCGGCGTCGTGGATGGTCGAGGTCGCCAAGCAGTTCCCGGAGTGCAGGCAGACGCTCGATGCGGCGCACCTTCGTCGCCTTGGCGAGCTTGCGGTGTGGGCCGGCATGGACGATCTGGCATATGCCATCTCGACGGCGGGCCTCGAACGAGGCGAGACGACCGCCGCCAGATTCTTGCTGCTGCGGGCGAACGCCACGATCAAATCGTGGGAGCGACACATTGTCTGCGCCAAAGCGGCGGCGGTGTTGGGCCGTGAGCAGCAGGACACCGCGCTCGTCGACGAGGCCGCCGCGCTCGTGCGTGGTTTCTTCGAATTCGAACACGTGTCGCTGACTCTCGAGCAGGCTCGCGACGTGCTCAACCAGGAGAAGGCCGCCCGCGAGCCGTCCACGAAAGGCCGGCCTGGTCCGACGTACGCGGCGCTCCTCGCCAACACCTGTCAGTGCGTCAGCTGTCGACAGGCGCGAGGAGAGGCGGACGAGCCGTTCGACGATCTCGATGTCGACGATGATGAAGATGTTGACGACGATGACGATTCCGGGTTCGGCATTCCACCCGGCATGCCGCCGGAGCTGGTCGAGATGTTCGCCGCGGAGATCGAAAAGGCCGTTCGCCGCGGCGAGTCGCCAGAGGAATTCATGGCCCGGCTCTCGACCCTGCCACCTCGAAGACGACGCCGGAAACGCCGGCGATAACGCGCTCGCACCCTCGACCGGGTCCGATGACCACGGTCGCACCCGGGACTCGATACAGCGGCACACGAGGACATGGACCCTTTTCAAGTACTAGGCATCGCGCAGGACGCCACCGATGAGCAAATCCGGGCCGCCTATCTGCTGCGCGTGCGGGAACACCCACCCGATCGTGCCCCCGAGCAATTCGAAACGATCCGCGACGCATACGAAGCCGTGCGCGACCCTCGCCGGCGACTGCGTCACCGCTTGTTTGCGATCGATCACGGCGCGCCGCTGGCGTCGCTCTTTGCCCCGGAAGCACATCCACGCCGATTCGTCGGACCGGACCCGTGGTTGGACGTGTTAAAAGGGAAGTGACGGCAACGCGGCCATGAATCGGGATGATCTGATGCGTCGCTTCGAGCAGTGGTTGGACACCGCGCTGGCGGTCGAGGATCCGCCGGACGGGATCGACACCGAGCTGCTGGCCGCCCTGACCGACTCGACGGACCCATCGGACACCAGGCCCGGTCACAACGTCGACTCCTACACGCTGTGGGCTGCGATGACCGCGTTGACGGGCGAAGTCAAGCTCCAGGGGCGGGCGTTCAAAGAGCTGCACAACACACTGGCCACGCAGACGAGCCGGATGGCCGAAGAGATTCGTGTCGCCTACCGCGAGCGGGAGCGCGAGGTCCAACGCGAGACCGAGCGGCGGAGCCGCAGGGACGTGCTGGCTGCGCTGATTGATGTGCGCGACCGGCTGTGGCGCGGCGTCGAATCGGCCCGGGCGGTGGAGCGAGAGACGTCGCGTGGTACCGGCCGACCCTGGTGGGCACGCGCCTTCGGGACGGCGGCCGAGGATCCGAATGCCGAGAAGCTGGCCGCGCTGAGGAAAGGGTATGAGCTCGGTCTCGAGCGGCTGGACCAGACGCTCGCGGAGCTCAATGCCCATGAGATTCGCTGCGAAGGACAACTGTTCGATCCCCGGCGCATGAACGCCGTCGACAAGGAAGAATCGACGCTCGTACCCGAAGGGACCGTTCTCGAGGTATACCGAAGCGGCTACGAGTGGAGCGGCGAAGTGTTTCGCCCGGCGCAGGTGAAGGTTTCGCGCCGGCCCGGCTCGTGAGCCACCACGGTGACGACCCTCGAGATTATCGGGTGATCTTCCGCCCAGCCAACTGCCCACATGCGTGACTTGATTGTCGGAATCGATTTGGGAACCACAAATTCGGAGATCGCCGCATTCGTGGACGGACAGGTGCGTGTGCTCGGCCCGGGCGCGACACGCATGCTGCCGTCCTGCGTGGGATTCTCGACCTCGGGGGAGCTGCTGGTCGGAGAGGCGGCGCGCAACCAGCAGGCGCTCTATCCGGAACGCACCGTTCGCAGTATCAAGCGACAGATGGGCAGCGAGGAGCCTGTGGTGCTTGGGGACCGGCGCTTCACCCCGCCCGAGATTTCAGCGCTGATCCTGCGCGAGCTCGTCGAGTGGGCGAGCCGGGTCGTCGGCGAGACGCCGCGGAAGGCCGTGATTACGGTTCCCGCGTATTTCTCCGACGCCCAGCGCAACGCCACGCGCCAAGCGGGCGACCTCGCCGGCCTGGAGGTCGTTCGCATTCTCAACGAGCCCACGGCCGCGAGCCTCGCCTATGGCTACGGTGATGGATCGCGGCACACGGCCCTCATCTACGATCTCGGCGGCGGCACCTTCGACGTCTCGGTCGTCGTGATTGAAGGCGAGGTCACGGAAGTGCTGTCGAGCCACGGGAACAACCGACTCGGCGGCGACGATTTCGCCGACCTGCTCGCCGCGTATCTCGAAAAAGCCTTTTTGGACCGGCACGGCGTCGATCTCAGCGATCGCCGGGCCGCGAAAGCCCGGCTCTGGTGGGCCGCCGAGGAGGCGAAGAAGCGGCTGAGCGCGGAACCGTACGTGAAGATCCGCGAAGAGGCGGTGGTCACGGAGGGCGGCACGCCGTTGCACCTCGACATCGAGATCTCGCGCGATGAGTACGAAGCGCTGATTCGGCCGCTCGTCGAGTCGACACTCGATAGCACGTCGAAGGCGCTCCAGGATGCGGGCAAGACCCCACAGGCGCTCGATGCGATTCTGCTCGTCGGCGGCTCCACGAGGTCGCCACTTGTCTCGGCCCTCCTCACCGAACGCACCGGGCTCGCACCGCGGCAGGACGTCCATCCGGATCTGTGCGTCGCGCTCGGCGCGGGTGTTCTTGCGTCGCGGCTTGGCGGCCACGCCATCGAACGGGTCCTGGTCGACGTCTCTCCGTACTCGTTCGGGGTCTCCTATCTCGGCGAGCGCGGCGGCGTGCCCTATCCGCACTGCTATCGTCCCATCATTCCGCGCAACACGCCGTTGCCGTTGACGCGCACCGAGCGATACGCCACTGCGTATCCCTATCAGACGGAGGTCGACATCCAGGTCTATCAGGGAGAGGACGAGGATGCGTTGAGAGACGTCCTGGTCGGCGATTTTCGGATCGACGGCTTGACGCCGACCGAAGAGCCCAACGAGATCCTCTGCCGCATGCACCTCGACCTTGACGGCATTCTCGAGGTCACGGCTCAGGAAAAGCGGACCGGGGCCTCCAAGCGCATCACGATCGCCAACGCGCTGCACACTCGAAGCGCGGCAGAGATCGCGGTCGGGCAGCGCCGAATTCGGGAGCTGTACGAGTTGCGGGGCGGGTCTCGGGATGAGGGGTGGGAAGCGTCAGCGGACGTGGATGAGCCGGTGGAAGACGACGACGGCGAAGTCGCGACGGCGGTGACGCCCGCCCCGCTCGCGGGCAGCCCCGAGACGCGCCAGTTGCTCGAGCGCTCGCGCCGGCTGCTCGATCAGATGCACCCGGAGGATCGCGAGGCGGCCATCGAGCTGCACGAAAAGATCGACGCCGCAATCGATGCCGGCCGCGTCGACGAGTTGCAGGCAGCCTCTGAGGCACTCGAAGAGCTGCTGTTCTTTGTCGAGGGGCAGCACTGATTGACCCTCGTGCTCAAGTGTCCAGTCTGCCAGGCGCGCTTTCGCGGCGCGCGACTCTGCTCCCGTTGCGGAGCGGACCTCGCGGCGCTCATGACCGTGGCCGTGAAGGCGTGGCAGTTGCGGCGGGCGGCCCGGCAGTCGCTCGCTCGCGGCGACTCCGAGCGGGCGCTGGCCCTGGCATCTGAGGCGCTGGCCGCGCATCGCACGCCAGATGGCGAATTACTACGCCTGCTGAGTGCGTGGCTCGAGCTGCAATACGCAAACGGTCTTCCAACGACTCTTGACATGTCAAGACGTTAGGGGAAGTATGCGCATATTCAAAGGTTGGCCTATGGTGACGAACAGTGTTGAACGGTGTCGCATGGGCGCATGGGCGCGGGCCGCGGTCGTATTCGGCGTGTTCGTGCTGACGCCTTCAGCACACGTCTTTGGCCAGTGGGTGATGTACCCGACCCCGAACGTGCCCCGGCTTGCCGACGGTCAGCTGGACCCGAAGGCACCAGCGCCGCGGCAGCCAGACGGCAAACCCGACTTCATCGGCTTCTGGCAGCCTGACCGCATGCGGGATTGCACGCCGGATCTGGCTTCACGGGTGCGCTTGACGCAACCCTGCAAGCCCGGCGATCCAGTGACCGTGCCGAACGGTCCTGCGTCGGTGCCCGGCGGCTTGCCGCTTCAGCCGTGGGCCGCGGAGCTCGCCCGACAACGGACGGCGGATCTCTCCAAAGACGATCCGCACAACCGCTGCCAACCGGATAACTACCCGCGGGT
Organism: Acidobacteriota bacterium; assembly: GCA_040007095.1. Lineage (GTDB taxonomy): Bacteria > Acidobacteriota > Vicinamibacteria > Vicinamibacterales > CAVVIG01 > JBDTVS01. The sequence goes on along the minus strand of JBDTVS010000126.1, from coordinate 16,047 downwards.
GTATTGGCTCCCGCATTACACGAAGATTTTTCATGTCCCAGGCGAACTGTTGATGCTCAACGAATGGAACGCCCAGTTCCGGCAGATCTACACGGACGGTCGACCGTTCCCCGAGCTCATGCACCCCATCTATAGCGGGTATTCGATTGGCAAGTGGGAGGGAGACACGTTCGTGATCACCACGAAGGGCTTTCGTGAAAGCGAGTGGCTGGACACGGCCGGCAATCCGATCACGGGTGAGGCAACCATGACCGAACGAATCACCCGGCCGAACTTCGGGACGCTCAACCTTGCGATCACCATCGACGATCCCAAGGCGTATACGAAACCGTTCACGATTGACATGAACATGAAGATCATGATTGATACGCAGATGATCGAGGAGTTCTGTCTTGAGAACGAGAGAGACTCCAGTCGTCTGTTCGGTCCCGGTGGAGGCAATAGGCCCTGACCGTGCGTTGGTGGTGAGCCTGGGTTGATTGGACCCGGTGGACGAAGTTCTTCATGGAGTGTGTGCGATGAGAACCAGGTTGACTGTTGCCGTTGCCGGCCTTGCAGGTCTGCTGATTACTGCCGTGCCTGTGGTCGCACATCACTCGTTCGCGGCCGAGTACGACGCGAGCAAGCCGATCAATCTCACCGGGACGGTGACGAAGATCGAGTGGACGAATCCCCACTGCTACTTCTACATCGATGTGAAGAACGAGGAGTCGGGCAAGATTGAGAACTGGGCGCTCGAACTGGGCAACCCCAATGCGCTCCTGCGTGCGGGCTGGACGCCCAACTCGGTGAAGATCGGTGAATCGGTCACGGTCGAGGGAACCCGCGCGAAGGACGGCACCTTCCTCGGAAACGCCCGGTCGATGGTATTGATGAGCACGGGTCGGAGGCTCTTTGCCGGCTCGAGCCAGACCACGAACCCCTAGCAGCCTCTGAAGGACCGGGAACCGGCCGTCCCGTCAGGACGGTGGCAGCATGTAGCCGTGGTTCCTCATGCTGGTTTCCGCGCGCTGCATGCACGATTCGCAATCGGGCCAGTAGTGCTCGGGGACGCGTCCGCTGACGGGGTTCTTGTAGTGGAACCACATTGGCAGAATGCTTGGCCAGGCGATCGTCTCGCCGGTGCCGCCGCGGAAACCGCGCTCGCGATCGCCGAGCTCGGCGAGCGGAATGTCCGGCGGGTAGTTGTCGGGCTGCGCGTTCGGCGCGGCGGGCCGTCGCGTCGCCGCCGGCTCGGGATCCTTTGCCGCCGACCAGCCGCCCTCGTACGACACCGACTGGAAGAAGAATTCGTCGATGTTGACGCTCCACAGCTTCCACACGCCGTCTTCCAGAACGACTTGATCGTTGTACATGCCGCCGTTCAGCCCTGACGCACGGGTTCGGCTCGAGCCCCCTTGGAACAGGCGCGAGCGGATGGACGCGGAGCGTCCATCTTCGGCGACGAGGATCACCGGTTGGGTCCTCCAGTGGATGGGGATCGAGGTTCTGGGTCGCAGTCCGGGCGGTGGCGAGGTGGCGTCGCGCGCGACGATGCGGTCGCGCCCCACGTAGATGCCCCTGAACGGGACCTCCTTGTTGCCATTGCGTGCGAACAGCTTGCCGAGCGGCCCGAAGTCGAGGTCGTCGAGATAGTCGCCGTACGCGGAATTCATATTCTCGGCGCCGTCCCAGGCCTTCGAGACCGCAAGCCGTCGCTCGGCTTCCGCGAGGCGCGCGCCGAGATCACCGGACATCGCGGCGTGCCTGTGAGCCGCCGGCGCCGGCAGCAGACGCTCGTGACCAACCGTCTTGGTCCCGGACGGCAGCGTAACTGGCCTGCCGGTTGCGAGGTTCGCTTGGAAGAACACGGGGATGGCGCCCGGCGTGATCACATCGGACTTCAGCGCCGGCCGATCGGGCGCGTGCTCCTTGGCGGGCGGCGGATCGACGACCTGGCTCCTGGCCCACCCCTGCGTGTACTCCGTCTTCATCAGCGGGAAGATCCGCATCTCGCGGATCCGCCAGATGTCGTCCTGCCTCACATACCGGTTCTCGAAGATCGCCAGCGTATAGAACGCCGTTCCCTTGTCCGCCTCGCCGAGCAGGCCGAGCTCGAGGCCGCGCGACCGGGCTTCCATGCCGCCAGGCTCGACGGTTACCGTCATGTCGAGCTGCAAGAGCTCGTTCAGCTGGCCGTGCTTCAGCCCAGCCGGGCCGCTGCGCTCTAGCGCGCGCCGGATGCTCCTGGGCCCGTCGTAGACGCCGACGTTGGCGATCGAGAGCGCGCCATCCGCCGTGAACAGGTCCGTGACGTCGTCCCACATCTTCCGGTCCAGGTAGTAGCCGTAGGCGTTCTGCAGGTTGCGGACCTTGTCCTCGTCGTTCATGACGGCGATGCGCTGCTCGAGGGCGGCGAGCGTGGTGGCCGGGATCATCTTGGGGTCCACGGGCGCCACCGCCGACGCGGGCAGATCGGGGACCGGAATGCCGGTCTCGTCCGGCGTGAAGTGGTACGGGACGATCTTCTGGTCCTCGTCGACGTTGCGCCAGCCAGTCGCGTACGGGCCCGCGAAGATCGGGTTGTAGCGCAGGCGAGAGATCCTCCACACGCCGCGCTCGCGCACGTACTCGTTCTCGAAGATGCCGCCCGCCCACTCGGCCTTCACGCCGTGCTGGCCGGTCATCGAGAATTCCCACCAGCGGCCCTTCGCGCTCAGGCCGTCGGCCGAGACGTTGACGAGCGGCCGAAAGACCATCTGCGTGTGCAGGCCGCCGGTCTTGAGGCCGTGCGTACCCCCGCCGAACGTCGTCAGGAAGTACTTCGCGATGGCCTCGCGTCCGTGTTCGTTGTCCTTGCCGTACGACAACTGCGCGTCGTCGCTGAAGAGCGCGGCCATATCGGTCCAGAGTCCGAATTGCGAGTACTGCGCGTAGGTCTCCTGAAGCCGCTTGACGGCGCGCACCGATTCGGCGCGCTCGACCTTCTGCGCCAACAGGCTGACGCGCACCGCGGCGCTTGTGCTCGGGCTGGTGTCTCCGGCGGCGACCACCTGCACGAGGCCCAGTGCCACGAGGACTGCAAGCCCGTTGGACATGGGGCGGCGTAACGGCAACACGTCGGTCATCGGATTCCCTCAGCAGGTATCGAGTCGGACGCCAAAACTATACCGGGTGGCCGGGCGCCAGTCCATGGAATCTCGGTGTCCGGCCACCGTTCCTGGCATCGAATACATCAGGCTCCTTCGTCTCCTCGACGACTGCCGCGACCGAGGTTGTCTCCAGGCGAACACGCCACTTCGGCGCCTGCCAGGTGCTCGAAAAACGGATATGATCCGCCGCCAGTCAGACTATCCGCGGAAGATCGGACACACACCGGGGGACAGCATGCTCACGATCCGCAATTCCCGTCGGCTGCCATATCGGCTGGCGTACATATGCCTGGCGATGTACGCAACGCTGCTTGCCGGGCAGGCCGCGGGCGTGGGCGTAGCGGACTCCGGAGGTACGACGGTCGATACGCTGGCGCGCGACGTGGAACGCGCCGAGGCAGTGCGCGCCGTCAAGAATTTGCAGTACGCCTATACGCAATATGCGCAGTTTGGCCTGTGGGCCGAACTGGGCTCGCTATTCACCGACAAAGGCGAGACGATCTGGGGCGATGAGACCATCAAGGGCCCCGCCGATATCGTGAGATACAACATGAACAAGATCGGCGGCGGCAAGCCCGGCCTGCCGCCGGGCGTGGTCAACAGCCTGTTCGTCGAGGTCCCGCTTGTCACTCTTTCGGTCGACGGCAACAGCGCCAAGGGACGCTGGTACGGATTCTTCATGCAGGGTGGCGGCGCAGACGCGCGCTGGGAAAGCGGTACGTTCGAGAACGAGTATGTGAAGGACAACGGCGTCTGGAAGATTTCGCGCCTGCACTTCGTCCCGCAATTCGCGGGCCCCTACGAGACCGGCTGGCGCAATGTCACCAATCCTCTGCCTCTCGTTCCCTATCACTTCAAGACGGAGGATGACGCGGGCACGCCGATCCCCGCGCCGGTCGGCGCCGCACCGAAAACCAAGGCGACGCTCGCCAGTCTCGAACAGCGGATTGATGCGCTCAACGCCGAGGACAAGGCGCGCAATCTTCAAAACGCCTACGGCTACTACATCGACCGCAAGATGTGGGACGACGTGACCGACCTCTTCACGTCTGACGGCGTGCTCGAGATCGGCGGCCTCGGCCTCTATGACGGACCCGCCAACATCCGCCGCGCGCTCGGACTCGGCGGCCCGGCCGGTCTCAAACATGGCGAACTGAACGACCATCCGCTGTTCGACACGCTGATCGAGATTGCGCCGGGCGGAATGGAAGCGCGGGTGCGGGGGCTCGATCTGGGCATGCTCGGCGATTTCACCAGCGCCAGGGCCCAGTGGTCGGTGAGCGTGTTCGACAACCGCTTCGTCAAGCAGGACGGCGTCTGGAAGATCCGCGAAATGCGCGTGTTTCCGCTGTTCAAGACCGACTATTACCAGGGCTGGGGCAAGAGCCGTATCGTCGATCCGGTGCCGGCGAAGGAGCTCGCACCCAACCGGCCGGTTCCCGCTGCAGACGCGGGCAACGAGCCGGTCCCCGCGTTCCTGGCCAATCCGATGACGGGCAAGGAGGTCTTCTATCCGTCAGGCGTCAAGGTCGTGGCAAAGGACCGGCTGCTGCCGCCACTCCCCAGTAGAGCGCCCGCGGCGCCATCGGGCAACTTGAATGCTCGTATCGCCGAGGCCGAACGCAAGCTCGCCGTCTCCACGGCCTATGACGGCGCCATGAATATCACCGCCGCCTACACTCACTACATCGACGACGGTCAGTGGACGAGTATTGGCGCCATCTTCGCCGAGCACGGCGGCAAAGAAGTACCGTTCAACGGCTACTATTTCGGTCCCGAGCGCATCGCACACCGGCCGGGCGCGACTCCGGCGGTCAACTCGACGAGCCCCGGCCGCGGCGGCTGGCATTGGCTCCTGCAGCCGGTGATCACGGTCGCGTCCGACGGACGCTCCGCAAGTATGCGCACGAGGCTGTTCCACCCGGGCACCGGCTTCAATGCCGGGGGCGGCCTCGAAGGCGGGATGTATCCCAACAACCAGGCCGTCCTGGAAAAAGGCGCCTGGAAGCTGTGGAGCGTCACGATCGACGAGCCGTACTTCTCCTCGCAGTTCCCCTACGGCTGGTCGCGTACCCCGCCGCCCCGTCCAGCGCCCGCGGCGCGCCCGGCGGCGACGCCCGCGCCACCGCCGGGCAACGTCGTCTACCCGCCCGACATTCCGCTGTCGAAGCTCGGCAAGCGCATGGAAGGGTTCGTCGGCGGCACCGGCGAGCCGGTCAGGTGGCCCGGCATCTTGACCATGTGGTTCCACTACAAGAACCCCGTGAGCGGACGCGTGCCGGAACACTACTGGCCCAACTGCGGGACCTGCGAATATGCGCCCGACACCAGCATGGACAAGCACGGCTACATGCTGCCGCCGTCTTGAGGCGGAACGCAGCCTGAACGCGAAAGCTGCCGGCGCCGCGAAGCAGGCCGCGCCGATGTCGTCATCGAGACGCCGGCACGGTCAGTCACGTCCTCGAAAAGATATCCAGCGTGTAGCCGGCCTTGGCGAACAGATAGGCACGCGACTCGTCGGCCATCTGCCGGAACCGGTCCATGCTCACGCCGACCATCTTTCCGCGCAGTTTCCGGATCTTGCCGCCGATGATGACGGTGTCGATGTTCCGGGTGTCGGCCGCCAACACCACCGTTCCAACGGCGTGGTTCGATGGATAGAGGTTGATATCGTCGGTCCGGACCATCACGATGTCGGCTTCCTTGCCGGGCGTGAGCGATCCGCACTTGTCGAGCACGCCGGCGCACGCCGCGCCGCCGAGCGTCGCGCACTCCAGGATTTTGCGTACGTCGACGAGCGCGGGAGCTTTGGCGTCGCCGTGAGTCTGGCGGTATGTCGCCATCGCCCGCTGCACGTAGAAGGCCACCCGCATCTCCGTCAACATGTCAGTGCCGTAGGACACCTCGTTGTCGATGCTGAAGCCGGGCCGCATGCCGTGATCGAGCGCTGTCTGAAACGCGGAAACGCCCTCTCCCAGCGCGTACTGCGAATCAGAGCGCGGACAGACGTTGACCGTGGCGCCGGCGTCCTTGACGCGCTGCCACACCGCGTCGGGCCATCCTTGACAATGGTTGAACGTGTTGTCAGGACGCAGCAGCTTCTCGTTCGAGAAATCCTCGAACTCTTTCCCCGCCGCGTTGGACTCCGTCGTGATTCTGATGCCGAGCCGGCGAGCCAATGCCCACAGCTCGCGGTCCATGCCGGCCTGCATCCGGAGCGTGACGAGCTGGTCCGTGGAGGTGAAGAACTTCTTCTGCAAGCGCTCGAGATCCTGCGGCCACTGTTTGTCCCAGTCGCCGGTTTGCGGCGCGCCGGACGAGTGGACGCCGCGAATTCCTGAATCGATGAGCGCCTGCACCGCCCCGTCGGAATGCGCGGCCGAACGCGAGTTGTGTGAGTTGTCGATCACGCAGGTAATGCCCGCATCGATGCATCCCAACGCGGTGATGAGATTGCCCACATAGATGTCGTGCGGCCGGTAGTGGCGCGCGAATCCATTGTGCGTGGTCGCCATGTACTCGGCGATGGCGCCGTCGGGAATAATTCGTCGCAGCTGACCCTCCCACGAGTGCCTGTGCGCATCGACGAATCCGGGAATGACGATCGTGTTCGAGGCGTCGATCACCTGCGCCCCCGCTGGCGCCCTGAGTTGACCCGTTGACGAAACGCCGACGATCTTCTTGCCCTCAATCAGCACGTCCCCTTTCGCCAGGTCCCCGACCGTGGGGTCCATGCTGATGATGGTGCCGCCCTTCAGCAGCAGGTGCTGAGTCGGTGACACGGTCTGACGCCACGCGCGGTCCAGTGTCCCGGCATCATCGCCGCCGGGAGGTCCCTGGCCTGCCGCGGCCGTCGACGGCCAGAGTGGCGCCGCGGTCGTCGCCATCAGCGCCGCGCCGGCCTTCAAGAGCGTGCGCCTCGAGGGACGATGGTCCGTTTTCCGTCCGCTTTGTGCACATCGTTTCATGATCAACCTCCTGAGCTGCCTGTTTCTGAAGGCGAAGGCCTTAGAACCCCGGCGGGCATTATGCCGCCATCCGGTCCCGAGGCATCGGTAGAGCCACCGTTTCGCTCAGGTTGCTCGCTTTTTCAGCAACCTGTTAGGACTCCCACACCGTCGGAAACGAAGACCGGTGAGCGATAGCCAAGTCCACGGGTCCTCCTGTCGCTCGTCGAGTCTTCCTCAAGCTGCGCCAATCCGGGGTCGTCCGCAAGAGTCCTGTCAGATGCCGAACTGGCGGACATCGACGCGTTCCTCCAAGCGAGGCCGCGGCCCACCTCCATCGACGCGCTTGTACCAAAGTGACGCTGTGACCGCAGCTGAACCCTGAAGCCTGGACGTGGCTGACAAGCCCTGAGGTCCCAGGCCAGAAGCCATCCGCAAAGAAGTGATGGGCCATTCCAGCGCTGACCGGATAGTCTTGATTGAATGGGTGGAGTGGCATGAGCAAGGCGTTCACGAAGGAATCCAACGCAGACGTCGACCAGCACGACCACGCCGCTGAAGATGCGGAACACGCCCAGTTCGTCGGAGTCAAGAACTACATCACACCGAGCGGCTTGCAGCGACTCAGAGACGAGCTGAAGTTTCTGCTCACCAGGGAACGCCGCGCGGTGACAGCGGTCGTGGCCTGGGCGGCGAGCAACGGCGATCGCAGTGAAAACGCCGACTATCAGTACGGCAAACGGCGGCTGCGTGAGATCGATCGGCGGATTCGCTTTCTCACCAAACGAATCGACGCCGCGGAAGTGGTGGACCCGGAAGCCCCGAGAGGTGGACGGGCCGCGACGCAGGTTTTCTTCGGGGCGACGGTGCGCTACGCCAAGGCCGCTGGAACGGAGCGGACTGTGAGCGTCGTCGGCGTCGACGAGGTCGATCTCGACCGAAACCATATCAGCTGGATGTCGCCGCTGGCGCGCGCGTTGATGAAGTCCGGACCGGGCGACTGCGTGGTCCTTGACGCGCCGGGAACGACGGAGCAACTCGAGATCCTCGAAGTGCGCTATGCGCGCATTCTCGTGGAGCCCTTCAGCGAACCACCTGGGGCCGAGTCCGCGCCCAAGACCCGTCCCGGCACCGGCGGTTAGGTCAGAGCTCGTCAGGAAACGAGTGCGTCATTCCGGGTGTCGAGGCGCCCGGATGGCAAGCCGCGAAATCTTCCAACAAAAACCGGCCAACGCTCTCCGCGGTCCCACCGCGGCCGACGAATCTGTCGGCGATTGATCACGACGCGGAAGCTGTCGGGCGGGTCGACGCCACGTCGACAAAGTTGTCGACCCTCACTTCATCAAACCAACAGTTTTGATGATCCCGATGAGCGCAACCGGCGGATCTCGAGCGATTCCCGTTGCTCTGTCTCTTCACGCCCAAGTGGAGTTCGTCTTGCTATGAGAGCTCTCACAGGCTGCTGAAAAACGCAGCCGACTGAAAACTCAAAAGTCAGAACTCAGAAGGGCTGCGAGATTCTTCGACGATGCGCATTGCACAGTTCCGAGTTGACGCGACTTTCGCCGCGCCGCAAGCGTGGCTGATATGAAGACGCGAACAGGAAGTTGTCGCGCGATCCAATGACATGACGAATCGCCCCTGGCTCTCCATGCCCGCATCCGGGCTGATGGTCCTGTTGGCATTGGCGCCGCAGATTGTCGCCGAGTCCGTCGACTCGGCCTCAGTCAGGCTACGTGTCGATGACTACGCCGCAGTCGCCGCTGATGTGCTGGCGCGAGCGCAGGACGAAGTGACGCAGTTGTATGCCGCGATTGGCGTGGAGGCCACGTGGCTGGCAGCGCGGCATTTGCCGGGTCGGCAGCCGGCCGCCGTCTCGCGCGTTGACAAGGGCATGCCGGACCTGACCGTCATCGTGCTCAACCCAACGATGACGACACGGATGGCGCCACCGCGAAATGCTATCGGCCTGGCTGCGAGCACCGAGAGCGCACAGGGCCGCATCGCCTACGTGTTCTACGACCGCCTGCGGATGGTCACATTCGAACGCGACGGCAGCGACATCGGAGCGCTGAGTCTGGTTATGGCGCACGAAATCGGTCATCTGCTGCTACCGTACGGCTCACATGCCGACGCAGGCGTCATGCTCGGCCACTGGAGTGTCGAGGGGTTCAGGCGCCTCGACATTCGAGGCCTGAGGTTCACGCCGCTACAAGGGCAGCAAATGCGTCGCATGCTGCGAGGTCGTTTGACGGTGTCGTCGCCTCGAAGTGAGTGAAGGACTTCGAGGCTTCGACGGCACGCCGGCCATTTTTCGATCTCGAGACGCCATCGGCGCTTCCAACACCGACGCCTCGATGCTGGTTTGGTGGCACAATCCTGCATGAGATGTGCGGCGGCATCGATCATGGGAGCAACGTGTCACTGAAGCAACCTGACATAGTCCAGCGCGCCGGCGTTAAACGCCTCTTCATCACTCTGGCGCTCGTCGCCCTCGCCTGTGCCGCGCCGGGCACGCAGCAGGTGTCGGGCCGGCTTGTCGCCGTCATCGGGATTCCCCGAGAGATCGCGCCGGTCGAGGCACGACTCGAATCGCCCACCGTCGAACGGGTCCGGGGCGTGGTGTTTACGTCGGGCACGATCGATGGCGCGCGCATCATGACTGCCCGTGTCGGCGTGGGGAAGGTGAACGCCGCGGAGGCGGCCACGCTGCTGCTTGATCATTTCCTACCCGCGGCCGTGATCTTCTCGGGCACGGCGGGCGCGGTCGATCCTGGGCTGAATTCCGGAGATGTCGTGCTCGGCACGGCGGTTGGACACCACGACTTCGGCATCGTGACGGCCGGCGCCTTCGTCCGGGGCCCGACTCGGGATCCGGCGTCCGGCCAGCTCGACCCGGTGTTTTTTCCGGCGGGGCCGGAGTTGCTTGCGGCCGCGCGGCGAGCCGCCATCACCGTGACACCGTCACGCCTGCCCGACGCCGAACCTCGCCCGGTCGCGAAAATCAGCGAAGGCGTCATCGTCACGGGGGACTCGTTCGTCTCGAGCTCTGTGCTGCGCGACGAACTGCGCGACACGTTGAACGCCAGCGTCGTGGAGATGGAAGGCGCCGCCGTCGCCCAGGTATGCGCGCGCTTCGGCGTGCCGCTGATCGTGATCCGCAGCGTCACCGATCGCGCCGAGGGGCAGGCCATGCCCAGTTACGAGCGGTTCGTCGACCTCGCCTCGCGCAACGCCGCGGATCTGGCCGTCGCCACCGCCCGCGAGTGGCAAAAGCGGTGAGCCCATCAAGGCAGGGCGGCCGCGGTTAAACGAGCACAAGTCGGCCCTGCCTTCGGGCAGCACTCGCAAGCCGTGCGCGACCCGCTCGGGGTTGACGTCCGCGTTGATATAACTACAATGTAGTCTACATGGCGGATGTCCTGGGGGCGTTCGAGCAGGCAGTGCTGATTGCGGTCATGCGGCTGCAAGGCGATGCGTACGGCCGCGCGATCTTGAAAGACGTGCAGGCCCGACTCGATCGCGACGTCGCGCCTGGCGCCGTTCACGTCACACTCGCGCGTCTGGAGCAGAAGAAGTTGCTGTCTTCGAAGCTGGGACCGGGGACGCCGGTCCGCGCCGGACGCGCGCGCCGCTACTATCGACTGCTGCCGTCCGGCATGCGCGCGCTGAACGACGCGCGTGCCGCCGTGGACAGTATCTGGAGCGGTCTCAAATGGCCGCTCATCAAGGCAAGGACCATCGCATGACCAGCCACAGTTCGACCACGCTGCCACCGCGCTGGGCCGAGTCTCTCCTACGGATGCTGCTCCCGCCGGAGGACCGGGACAGCGTGTCCGGAGATCTCCTCGAGGAGTACCGTGAATCGGTGCTCCCTGCGCTGGGTGACAAGGCCAGGCGATGGTACGTGCGCCAGGTCGCAGGCTACGTGCTGCGGAAGGCGTGGATCTGGGGCGCGCTGGTCGGTGCGGTCCTCGTGACGCGCTACCTGTTGGACACGCTGGCCCCGGTTCGATACACCCCGGGGGTCCTCCACCCACGGTCCGCGATGATGAGCTATGGGCTGATGGCGACATTCGCGCTGGGCTCGGGCTGGCAGGCGTGGCGATCAGGGCACCTCGGAAGCGGCGTGGTGGTGGCCTTCGCCGCCGCGGCATGCGGGGGAGCGCTGAGCGCGGCTGGCACGGCGGTGTGTCTGGCGATATGGCACGACCCTGGAACGCTGACGGCGGTTCGAAGCAGCGGCGGTCTCGCAGAGGCGCTGTGGGGCGTGCCGCTCCTGCTCGTGCCCATCGGGCTCATCACCGGAACCACGGGCGCAATCGCCGGACGGCTGGCCAACGCGGTCGTCTACGGAGTTTCGAGACGGAACACGAAAAGGGGATGATGACGCCGCAACGTTCACTGACAGCTCCGTTGGGGCTGCCAAGTCTTTCGTCAGTTCAACACCTGAGCCTTCTACGCGTTCCGGGGGCCTCACTCGTCAGAACCACGAGTACACCGCTGAATCTGCGCAACGGGCGCATTTCCCGCGACAATTCATAACTATTCGGCGGTCGAAAATGCAGTACCAACACGACGCGTTCTTGCTAAACTCGCCAGCGCTATGACAAAACCACATACGACCGCTCGTTTCCGGACGTTCATCGGCATGGCGATCGGCATCGCATGCATCGGCCTGGTCTCGATTCGCGCCCAGGGACCTCAGCGATCGGCGTCGACTTCTCGCCCGTACGCTGTTCCGAGAAACGCGCTCGGTCAGCCCGACTTTGAAGGGGTCTGGACGAACAACAGCATCACCCCGTTGCAGCGTCCGGCTGCCTGGGCCGGCAGGACGTTCCTCACTGACGCCGAAGTCGCCCTGCTCCAGAAGACCGCCAGCAAGCTCGAAGAAGGCGGCGATGCCTTGTTCGGCGACGAGCTCGTCCTCGACACGCTCGCGGGCAAACAGCAATCCACGTCGCACGATACCGAGACCGGCAACTACAACGGCTTCTGGCTGCCGAGCCGCGACGTCGACAACCGCACGTCGCTCATCATCGACCCTGCCGACGGCAGAATTCCCCCCGAGACGCCGGCGGCCCAGGCGCGCCGGGCGGCGCTGGCCGAGGGGCGGCGTCTTCGTCCCGCCGATGGCCCCGAGAGCCGCGGCCTGAGCGAGCGCTGCCTGACGTTCGGTGTGCCGCGGTTCCAGGCCGCCTACAGCAGCGTGTACCAGATCGTGCAGTCGCCGACCCACGTCGTCTTCAGGATGGAGACCATCCACGACGCGCGCATCATCCCGATCGACGGCCGCCAACACGTGTCGGACGCGATCCGTCAATCGAATGGCGACTCGCGCGGGCACTGGGAAGGCGACACGCTGGTCGTCGAGACGAAGGGCTTCTCGCCAAAGACCGCCTTCATGGGCGCGACCGACCTGCACCTGGTTGAGCGCTTCACGCGCGTCTCGGCTAACACGTTGCAGTACGACGCGACCATGAGCGATCCGACGACGTGGACACGGCCGTGGACGGCGCGGATCCTCTTCAAGCGGACCGACGAACCACTGCTGGAATACGCGTGTCACGAGGGGAACATCGGCCTGTTCGGCATTCTTTCCGGAGCCCGGAAACAGGAAGCCGACGCTGCTCGCCGGTAGCGGGCCGCATGGCGACAGGGCACCGAGGTAGATGTGCCCTTCGAACGATGTGACCTGCGGGTTTCGGTTCGACGGAGGCGCTTCATGAGCAGGCGAATGACGCTCGCGACATGGGCTGTGAGCGTGTCAGGCGGCGCGCTGCTCTCGGCCCTCCTCGCCCCTTCGGTCGCGACGCAGCAACGAACCACAGCCACATCGTCGAAGGACGACTGGCCGATGTATCGCCACGACCTGGCGGGGACCGGTTATTCGCCGCTCGCGCAAATCAATACCAGGAACGTCGCGAATCTCTCCCGCACCTGGACCTATCGTCTGCAGAGCGACGCGCCCGCGCCTGCCGCCCCTGGCGGACGAGGCGGTCCAGGCGGCGTGAACTCCGAGGTGACGCCCATTGTCGTGAACCGAGTCATGTATCTATCCGCGGCGAACCGCGTGGTGGCGCTCGAGGCGGAGACGGGGAAGGAGATCTGGCGCTATCCGGTGACTGGTGGCGCGCCTTCCAGACGGGGTGTCGCGTATTGGTCCGGTGAAGGCGGCAATCCACGGATCATCTTCACCGCCGGACGCCGCCTGATCGCGCTCAACGCCACGACGGGTACGGTCGACCCGGGCTTTGGCAAGGACGGAGAAGTGGACATGCTGGTGCCGTACAACTCGGTGCCGCTGGTCTATAAGAACGTCGTCGTCGTCGGTGCGAACACACCGCCGGGGGCCAGTGGCGGCATCGGCAATCCTCGAGCCTTTGATGCCAGAACGGGTGCGAAGCTGTGGGAATTCAGCTCCGTGCCGCAGCCAGGCCAGGTGGGGCACGACACGTGGGAAGGTGATAGCTGGAAGGACCGCCTCGGCGTCAACGCCTGGCCGTTCTATTTCACGCTCGACGAGCAGCGCGGACTGCTCTATCTTCCGCTGGCGTCGCCCATTGGCGGAGCATACGGAGGCGATCGAAAGGGCGCCAATCTGTTTGGTAACTCAGTGGTCGCGGTGGATGTCCAGACAGGCGCATACAAGTGGCACTTCCAGACGATCCATCACGATCTCTGGGACGCCGATCCGCCCGCGCCTCCGGTATTGTTCGAGGCCGTGCGAAATGGCCGCCGGATTCCCGCGCTCGGTGTGACCACCAAGTCGGGTTATCTCTATATCCTCAATCGTGAAACCGGCCAACCGATCTTCGGCGTCGAAGAACGCCCGGTGCCCAAGAGCGACGTGCCGGGCGAACTGGCCTCTCCGACGCAGCCGTTTCCGGTGAAGCCGCCTCCTCTTGCGCGCGTCAGCTACAAGGCGGAGGATCTCGTGACTGCGGCGGACACGACTGCTGAGCACGCCAAGGCCTGTGGAGAACTGGTCGCAAAGACCGGCGGTGTCTATAATGCCGGTCCCTTTACGCCGTGGCGGTACCGCGCGGAAGGCACTCAGTCGGCCAGCACGGTGGTTTTTCCGGGAGGGCTTGGCGGTGCGAACTGGGGCGGCGCCGCCTTTGACGTCAACTCCAGATACGTCTTCGTGGTGACTCAGGACGTTGGCGCGCTCGGCTGGATCGAGAAGGCTCGCGAGGGTTCCCCGACTCCCTACGATAAGACGACAGGTTCCGGTCGCGGCACCTTCGATGTCCGTGTCGCCGAGGCGAACTGGCCGTGCCAGAAACCGCCATGGGGCCGGCTGACGGCAGTGGATGCATCGACCGGCGACATCGCGTGGCAGATCCGTCTTGGGATTACCGAACAACTTCCCGAAGGCAAGCAGAACACCGGACGACCCGCGCTGGCCGGTCCGATCGTGACGGCCGGCGGTCTCCTGTTCATCGCCTCGACCGACGACAACCGCTTCCGTGCGTTCGAAGCGAAGACCGGCAAGCAACTGTGGGTGACCACGCTCGATCGGAGAGGAAACGCCGATCCAATGACCTACCAGGGCGGAAACGGCAAGCAGTACGTCGCGGTGGTCGCCACGGACACGGTGGCGGTGTACGCGCTCCCGTGATCGAGCCGACGCGTCGAAGTCAGCAGCCACCCCTTGCTCCACCATACCCACGTCCTCGATGCGGGCCTCGAAGCTGGCGCACCAAGGTCCACACTGATTTGGGTACGGAGCAGGCCACGAACTACAACTCCACTGATCTCGGCTGCTAGTGTCCCGGCACTGAAGTAAGTGAAATAAATTGACCCGTGCGCTCGTACTCCGTTATCAGGAGGTGCGCATGCGCACGGGACGTCCCAAAGAAGCGGTGAATCTGACGGAAGAGGAACGCGAGCGGCTGGAGTCGCTGGGCCATCGGTCGCGGACGGCGGCGGGGCCGGCGCGTCGAGCGCGCATCATCCTCGCGTGCGCCGCGGGCCAAGACAACAAGACCGTGGCACGACGCCTGCACCTGTCGCAAACGACGGTGTGCAAGTGGCGCAAGCGCTTTGTGGCCCAGCGCCTCGACGGGCTGTACGACGAGCCGCGCCCAGGGGCGCCGCGGACGATCACCGACGCGCAGGTCGAAGCCGTCATCGTGCGCACGCTCGAGACGACGCCCGCGGGCGCGACCCACTGGAGCCGGCGCGACATGGCGAAGGCGGCCGGGTTGAGTCACGTCACGATCGGCCGGATCTGGCAGACCTTCGGCTTGAAACCGCATCGGACCGAGACGTTCAAGTTGTCGCCCGATCCGCTGTTGATTGAAAAGGTACGCGACATCGTCGGGTTGTACGTGCATCCGCCGGATCGAGCCTTGGTGTTGTGCGTCGATGAAAAGCCGCAGATTCAAGCCCTGGAACGGACGGCCCCATTGCTGCCGATGCAGCCGGGACAAGTCGAGCGTCGGAGCCACGACTACCGGCGCCACGGCACGGCCTCGCTGTTCGCGGCCCTCGACGTGAAGACCGGCCACGTCATTGGGGACATCCGCCAGCGCCACCGGGCGCGTGAGTTTCGATCGTTCCTCGATCGCATCGAGGCGAGTGTGCCGACCGATCTCGATGTCCATCTCATTCTCGACAACTACAGTACGCACAAAGCGCCGACGGTGCGCCGCTGGCTGGCCCAGCGGCCGCGGTTCCATGTGCATTTCACGCCCACCTATTCCTCGTGGATCAACCAGGTCGAACGCTGGTTCGCCGGCCTGGAAGCCAAAGCGCTGCGCCGCGGATCATTCACGAACGTGCCGATGCTCAAGGCGGCCATCGTCGCCCACATCGAGGCCTCCAACACCGCCGGCAAACCGTTCGTCTGGACGAAAACCGCCGACGAAATCCTCGCCAAGATCGCGCGCTTTGCTCAGCGGACACTCCAGGTGCACAGCGCCAAATGACTTATGCCACGAACCATGTTTCCGGGACACTAG
>JBDTVS010000125.1:0-48096 GCA_040007095.1 Acidobacteriota bacterium | reverse complement strand
CGATTCGATCGACGGCCGGTGGATGTTCGACGGCGTCGACGAGCGCCGCGATCATTTGCGGTCGCGTCACGAGGCCCAGACGCCGCGCGCTGTCGCGCGTCGATGGCAGCGCTTCGAGCACGGCATATACCGGCAGCAGCACGTACGGCCAGCGGTGGCCGGGACCGAGGACGTACCACGGCCTGACGATGGTGTGCGTCAGGCCGGCCGCCGCCACCGCCTCCTCGGCTTGGCGCCGAGCCGCCTGGTAGGCCAGCATCGCCGGCGCCGGCTGTGCCACGCTGATGTACACGAAATGCGCGACCCGCTGTTCGCGCGCGGCGGCAATCGATTCGCGCGCCGATCGCAGGTCGATGTCGATGAATTGCTGCGCCTTTCGCGGAGAAGGATGGGGTACGCCGACCAGCTGAACGAACGTGTCGCAAGGCACGATGGCGGCGGCGAACGTGTGGCGGTCGAACGGGTCGCCCACGACCACCTCGCACCCGGCGGGCGCCTTGCCTTCCGAACCCCGGCGGACCAGCGCCCGGACGCGGTGACCCCGCGCAAGCAGGGCTGGCACCAGCTCGCGGCCGAGGTAACCCGTCCCGCCGGTGATGAAGACCTGCCGGGCGGTCATCGCCCTACTGCCAGCCTTTCGAACGGCGGTCGGTCTTGGTCTTCTCGGCCCAGTGCAGGGCCTCTTCGCCGGTTTCGAACGCGCGCGTCACGATAGGCTCGCCGTCGTAGGCGATGTCGACTTCGATCCCCAGCGGCACGAGGCGGACCAGACACGCCACTTGGCGCCCTTCGCGGTGCAGCGTCCACAAGCACGTGCCTTGATCGTCCATCGCCTCGATGCGTCGTGAACAGGAAGTTACGGGTTGGGCGCGCGCCTGGGCGGGGTCGCGACAAAACCATTGCGGGCGCGCACTTTGTAGTCCGCTCCCCGGACCCGCACGCGCAGGCTGTGGTAGAGCCCGTCGCTGGTGCGCGAGGAGGAATAGGCGAGCAGATACTGGTGATTCAGCTCGTCCGCGATGCCGGCGGTGGCGTCGGCGAGCTCCTCGCTGGTGCGCACGATCTCGGTCCGGCCGCCGCTGTCGTCGGTGATCTCCCGCAACGATGTCGGGTTGACCCGCGTGTTGATGGCTTGGGACGTCGGCGAGTCGATGGCAATCGCGTAGACGAACACGTCGTAGCGTGCGAGGGCCGAGTGCAGGTCGCGGAGCGAGGCGTCGCTCGCCGTGTCGGCCCCGTCCGAGATGACGACCAGCGCCCCGCGCTCGCGCGATCGCTTCGCGAACATCGGCAGCGACGCGAGCACGGCGTCGTAGGCGGCCGTGGCGCCGATCGGCTTGACACCGCGCAACACCTTCCGCACCGTGTCGGGCGTACTGGTCCACGACGTCAGGAGATGCGGGCGATGGTTGAACGTCATCACGAAGTACTCGTCGTCGGCGTCGAGCAGATCGAACAGGAAGCGCTCGACCGCGGTGCGGGCGTCCTCGAGGCGTCGGCCGAACATGCTGTCGCTCGTGTCGAGGAGCACGCCCAGACTGACCGGTACCCGTTCGCTCGTGAACTGCGTGATCGTCTGTGGCTCGCCGTCTTCGAACACTTCGAACGATTCGCGCGCGAGCCCGCTCACCAGTCGTCCGTCGGCGTCGCGCACGGTCACGTTGATGCTGGTGAGCTCGACGCCGGAACGATACAGGTGCGGGTCGCGGAGGACCTGGCCTTGCGCGAGCAGCGCAGTGCCCGCCGAGCCGGCCAGCACGAACAGCGCCGGACCGAATCCAAAACGCATCCTGCATATGGTAACGCGGGTTGCTATGCCTTCCTGTAAGATCGTCGAATGAGCGGCGCGACGTGCGCGACGACCGAGGCGGTGCAGTCAGCGGTCGTGCGGGACGGCTATGCTTTCGTGCACGGCCCCGCGATGCGGGAGATGCTCGCCCCCTTCGGACCGTTATCGGATTGGGTTCGTTTTGCCGACAGTTGGAACGATCTGGAGGTCGACACCTACATGGCGGACGGCGGACGCTACCGCCGGCGCCGCTACGCGGCGTACGAGGCCTCGACTTTCGACGGCGTGCGGCGGGGCGCCCACCAGGCGCACTATCAGGCGCTCGACTACAACCCGCTGAACGGCGGTGTCGCGCGATGGTTCGAGCCGGTCGCGGCCGACGTGGGCGGGGGCGCCACCATGCGGGCGATCCTGGGGTTTTGCCACGCGTTTTTCGGCGGCGCCGCGCCGGCGCCTGCCTGGCGCGTGGAGGTCCATCAGTTTCGGATTGAAGCGCGGGGCACCGAAGCGGGACTGCCGACCCCTGAGGGCCTGCATCGCGACGGGGTGGACTATGTCCTCGTGCTGCTCGTGCAGCGCCGCAACATCGCGCGCGGTACCACGTCGATTCACGGCCCTGGTGGGCAGCGACTCGGGGCGTTCACGCTGATCGAGCCGCTGGACGCCGCACTGCTTGATGACGCCCGTGTCGCCCACGGCGTTACGGCGGTCCAGCCGATCGATCCGTCGATGCCGGCGTATCGGGATGTGCTGGTGGTGACTTTCGCAGCATTGCACCCGCCTGCTTGATCCGGTCGAGCAGTTTCCGCGCCCACACGAACTCGCCGGCCAGCAGCGCGAGGCCCAGCGCGATCGTCAGCCAGCCGGGACCGGGCAAAACGAGCAGCGCCACGCCGATGGCGAGCAGCGTAAAGCCGAACACGATTTTGGTCAGTCGCTTCAAATGATCGACTCGCGGGCTGTGGCCCGCTGCCTCTCTGGTGTCCGATGCTGAGTCATCGACGAAGACGATTCGGCTCCGCTGTCGGCCTCAAGTTCCCGTCTGGCAGACCGCGGTGAAAGTCGGGTGTCGCACCGAGACTGGCGAGGCGTCCGTCCGGCAACGCGCGACCCCGGGGCCGCCCGGCGCGCGTTTCCCAGCGCGTTGGGGTGGGGCGACCGAGCATACCGAGAGTATTTGACCGAGGAGCAACGCCGCCGGCGGGGATGCGTCGCTCGTCGAATGCAGTCAGACTTTCACCACGGGATGCTCGCCTTTGCCCCTCATCGCATCCAGGCTGTAGCGGCCGCCCCCACGAGTGGCGATGTAAAGGAAGCCGAAAGACAGCGCGACGGTGATCTCGCCCATGTTGTTGAGCGGCAACATGCCGCCACGCGGCACGTGCGCGAGGAAATAGGCGACCGCCATCTCGCCGCTGGCAATGACGGCCGCGATCGGCGTGAACAATCCGAGAAAGATCAGGGGGCCCAAGATCACCTCGAGCACATTCGCGACGCCCAGCGGCGGGAAGTCCGACGGAAAGATTGGCCCCGTGAACACCCGTTGATAGCCGTGGCTCATGAACAGGAACGCCAGCACCATGCGCATCAGCGCGTACGCGAGGTTACTGAATCGAATGAGAAATTTCATGGGGTCCGTCTCCTTGGGCGGGGTCACGCCGCCTGCAGTGGAACGCTAACACGATGTTGAATCGCGCGGCCAGCCTCCGCGCACATTCCTCGAGCAACTCTTTCGAGCAGGGGACGTGTGGGACGGACGCGACGCTAACGGACCAACGCGCGAGCCGCCACTACGCGGTCCGGCGCAAGCACGACTCGAGGTACGGCCAGATGATCTCGGCGATGGCACGGGCGCCGGCTTCGTTGGGATGCACGCGATCGCGTTGCATCAGCGTCGGGTCGGTCATGACGTTCAGGAGCACGAACGGGACCAGCGGCACATGGTATCGCGCCGCAAGTTCTTCGTACGCGCGATGAAACGCCACGGAATACGCCCAGCCATGCAAGGGCAACGCATCCATGCCGACGAGCACGACACGAATGTCGCGTTGCTGCGCCGCTTCGATGATCCGGCTCAGATTGGCGGTGAGTTGTTCGACACGCACGCCGCGCAGGCCGTCGTTGGCACCGAGCGCGAGGATGAGCACCTGGACGTCCCCGTCAAGCGCGTCATGCACGCGTCGCAGTGCGCCCGCCGTGGTATCCCCGGAAACGCCAGCGTTGACGACTTCGTAGTCGTAACCGCTTCCGGTGAGCCGTTCCTGCAGGACGGCCGGGTAGGCCAGCGTCCGACCGATGCCGCGGCCCGAGGTGAGGCTGTCGCCGAGCACGACGATTCGCGGCGCGCCCGCGGTCGCGGGAACGGCCAGCCCGCACACGAAAGCGAGTGCCAGGCCCGCCAGTGCCACGTGCCCGCGGGCAATCAAATGCGCACTGCTTGTACGGTTGAAGACAGCTTCCGCAACCACAGGTCCACCACGTGAATCGGAAAGACTCTAATACCCATGGAACGCCGCCGGCGACGTGCCCCCATTGGGACGCCGTCACCAGCGATGTGTATTCGAACGCCGCGCACCCGCATCGAGCGGGGATCTGAGCCGACTTATGCCGGCCGGACGTTCTCGGCTCGTGGCCCCTTCGGACCTTGACCCTTTTCAAAGGTCACTGCCTGGCCTTCGCGAAGCTCGTCGAAGGATGCGCCGGTGCAGCCCGACTGGTGGAAAAAGAACTCATTGCCCGAACCATCAGCAATGAATCCGAAACCCTTGTCGCCCACAATGCGCTTGATCGTGCCGTTGACTGCTGCCATGTCGTCTCCCACGTCGCCGTTGAGTGATCGCCCCGCCGCACCAGCATGGTGCCGCTCAGGCGCCACGACTGGTTGCGTTCAGGACCAGACCGTGGCAGTCGCTATGGTACTAGACCTTTGCGCTTCAGTGACCAGGATTCGTCGGTCCCCGGTTTCCTCCCCGGCGTTCGACGCGATAGAGTATCCGTCGCTGGCTTTCGAACAGGAT
Organism: Acidobacteriota bacterium; assembly: GCA_040007095.1. Lineage (GTDB taxonomy): Bacteria > Acidobacteriota > Vicinamibacteria > Vicinamibacterales > CAVVIG01 > JBDTVS01. The sequence continues at coordinate 43,290 of JBDTVS010000125.1, read as the reverse complement.
AGATGGTCATGATCAGGCTCTTTACGATTTTCACGCTGATAACAGCAGCCTCGCTCCTGTCGCCCCGCCTGGCCTCGGCCCAGCGGGGGGAAATCATCACCTGGATGGTTGATGCCGACCAGCGCCAGGCGATTGTGTACGCGCCGGCGTCGAAGCCGTCTGGAGGCCGGAGCCCCCTGGTGCTGTCGTTCCATGGTCATGGCGACAACATGCAGAATTTCCAGCACACCAACCTGCACGAAGCGTGGCCCGAGGCGGTGGTGGTCTACGTTCAGGGCTTGCCCAGCCGCCGCGACCGTCTCGACGGCTGGCAGACCGAAAAAGGGCAGGACGACGATCGGGATCTGCGGCTCGTCGATGTCGCGCTCGCCTCGCTGCGGACACGGTTCCAGGTGGACGAAGCGAGAATCTACTCGACCGGGTTCTCAAACGGCGCCAACTTCACCTATCTGCTGTGGGCGGAGCGGCCGGGCGTATTCGCCGCGTTCGCTCCAGTGGCCGCGCGTTTACGGCCTTCGGTGAAACCGGTACAGCAGAAGCCGCTGTTCCACGTCGCGGGTATGCAGGACGCGCAGATTCCATTCGCCGATCAGCAGGACGCCATCGCGGTGGCCCGACGCGTCAACGGGGTCGCGGGCAAGGGCGCGGGCGCGTCCTGCGGCGGCGGATGCACGCTCTATACTTCGCCCGGCGCCCAGCCCGTCATGACCTGGATTCATTCGGGCGGGCACGAGTATCCCGCGAGTACCTCCGAGCGGATTGCCAAGTTCTTCAAGGAACATCCCGGCAAGCCCCAGCAGGCGGCCGAACGGCGCAGCCCGAACCGAAGACTCTGAATCTCGGAAGACCGGCGAAACGGGTCGCCGGCTTCTGAGCCACCAGCGAGTGGGATTCGCTCCGCCATGCTTCGGGTCCGCCTGTCCAAAACCACGCTCGCCGCCGCGCTGTTGACGGGGACGACGGCCTGGCTCTCGCTCGGCAGCCTGGCGGTCACCGATGCCGATCGCGCGCGAAGAATCGGCCTGCTGCCTCCGCTGTGGCTGCTGGCGCTGTTGGTGTTGGCGGCCGTTGCCCTGGCGGCGGCCACTCGGCTGACTTCGCGAACCTCGCTGCCGCTATTTCTCTCTGCGCTGATCGCGCTCCCGTGGATTCCCCTGCGGGTCCCCGACGTGTTTCTCGCGTGGACCGGCCACGCCATCCTGTTCGTATGGTGCGCCGTCGTCCTTGGGTTGATCGCGATCGTGGTGTCAGGACCGCCAGGGTCGAGGTTCTCGTGGATCCGCGATCCGCGCACGGCGCCGCGCGTCGCCGCGGTCCTCGCGTGTGCGGTCTTTCTTGGGGTGTGGCTCGGACAGGTGCTGCCACCTAACGGCGACGAGCCGCACTATCTGGTGATTGCGCAAAGCCTGCTGCTCGATCACGACCTGAAGGTGGCGAACAACTACGCGCGCGCCGATTACCTGTCGTATTACGGCGGATTTCTCGGTCCGCATCTCGCACCGCCAGGTGTCGGTGGTGAGCGGTATTCCGTGCACGCGCCCGGACTGCCCGCGTTCGTTGCGCCCGCCTTCGCGCTCGGCGGCTATGCGGCCGTCGTCGCGTGGGTCGCGGCCTTTGCCGCGCTCGGCACCGCCTTTGTCTGGAAAGCCGGATATCTCCTGACGCGCGACGCCGGCGCCGCCTGGTTTGGCTGGGCCGTCGTCGCGCTCACCGTACCGGTGGTGCTGCACGGCACGCTCGTGTATCCGGATCCGATGGCGGGGGTCATTCTCGCCGCGGGAGCACTTGCGCTCGTGGCGGTCAGTGAGCACGGCCGGGGCGAGGCGATCGTGTGCGACGGGAACGACTTCAGGGATGCTCCATGGCCCCGATGGGGTTCGTTCGGCCTCGGTGTGGCGATCGCGCTGTTGCCCTGGCTGCACACGCGGCTGGCTCTGCCCGCAGGGATGCTGTTTGGGCTGCTCGCGTTGCGCGTGGCAAGAGGGCGCTCGTTCGCCAGCGATCGTTGGCGTCATCTGATGCTGTTCGGCGCGCCAGTGGCCCTCAGCGTGATCGGGTGGCTGTCATTCTTCTTGATCACCTACGGGACGTTCAATCCCGCCGCGCCGTACGGGGACCGCGTACCGCTCGATGCCGGACGCATCGCCAGCGGCGTGCTGGCGATGGCGGTCGATCAGGAATTCGGGCTTGTCCCGCACGCGCCGGTTCACCTGCTGTGGCCGGTTGGCCTGTGGTCGGTGTACAGGCGGCGCCCGCGCCTGGGAGCCGAGCTCTCGCTGCTGGTCGCACCCTATGTCATCGCGTCGAGCGCGTTTCCGATGTGGTGGGGCGGATCTTCCGCACCGGCTCGCTTTCTGGTCCCGGTCGTCTTCCCGTTCGGCATCGCCGTCGCGTCCGCATGGGCGCGCCAGCGTGCGCGCGGCCGGGCGATGAGCCTGACGCTGCTCGCGGCCAGCGTCATGATTACGACGATGGTGGCTGTTGGCGGCGATGGCAGACTGGCATACAACGCCGCCACCGGCCGGGCGCGATGGCTGGACTGGGTTCAGCCGCTGGTGGATCTTCCGCGCGGCTTCCCGAGCTTCTTTCGAGCGGCAGCCGCCGTCGATTCCTCTCACTCGACGACCCTCGTCGAGTTGTTGAAGCCCGCGTGCGTCTGGAGTGCGGCGCTGCTCGCTGGTTGGGTGTTGTTCGTGATGCTCGACAGGTGGCTTCGCGCGGCGTCCGCGAGAGCGGTCACGGCGCCGGCGTGCCTGGTCGTCGCCTGCGCGCTCGGGACCACGGGGACGTGGTACGACGCGCCAGATGGCCATGTCACGTCGACGCGCGCGCAGCTGCAATTGTTGCGCGACGAGGACGCGCGCCTGCGTCCGTTTGGTGCGCAACTGCTCCCGCTGCGGCGGCTCAGGGCGGCCGACGTCCCACCGCGTCTGGCCATCACCACGTCGTCAATCGGCGTGTCGCCCCCAGGGGCGATGCTGTTTCTGGAGGAATTGCCCGTCGGAGACTATCGCCTTCATGTGACACGCAAACCGCCCGCGCTCGGCGAGCTGGTGCTGGGAATCGGCCGGTTCAGCGTGCCCGCGGCGCAGTGGCCGGTGTCTGCCGAGTCCGACGTCCGGTTCCATCTGCCGGTCCGGGCCTCGACCCTCACCGTACGAGGCGACGCGGACGCGCTGCGGTCCGTCGAGAAGATCGCGCTGAGTCCGGACCCGCCCGCGTCGGCGGCCGCGTCGATGGAGGACGAGCCGAGCGCGCCGCCGAGAACAGCGCGCGCCCGCGACGGGGCGCGCTACGGAGCAGCGGTGGTCTATGCGCTCGATGATCGCGTGTGGCTCGAGCCGCAGGGATTCTGGGTGATGGGTGCGCGGGCGCCCCAGGTCGTCATCGGGATGGATCATCCCGTCGAGTCGTTCGACGTCACCTTGCGCAATGGCCCGGGAGCGAACCGCGTGCGGGTGTGGTCCGGCGGCTGGTCGAGTGAGCGAGCGCTTGGCCCCGATGAGTCGTGGGAAGTTCGCGTGCCGGCCGCCAATCGTGCGCGGGCGATCATGGTCGGGTTCGAGGTCCAGCGTGGATTCATTCCGGCGCAACGCGATCCGAACAGCGGCGATCGTCGATCGCTCGGCTGCTGGGTCGAAGTGCATTGACAAAGCGCGTCTGGGCACTCGATCAGGTGAATACCGGTTGGCGGTACGCTGGTATCATCGCGGGAATATGACCCGACGCGCAATCTTCATCGGCGTTCTCGTCGCGGTGTGGACCGCCACCGGCTTCGCGATTCAGGATCGCCCGGTCCAGTCCGACCAGGAGATCCTGACCCAGCTCGAGCGCGATTGGGATGCCGCGTTTCATCGCAAGGACGTCCGCTTCATCGAGGGCATCCTGGCCCCCGAGTTCGTGGTGACCTACGACGATGGCAGCCGGGGCGACAAGGCCAGGGAGCTGGCGCTGGCCGCCGAATTCAACCAGCAGATCGAGTCGTCGACGCTGGACGATTTCACGGTGAAAGTCTTCGGCGACACCTCGGTTGTCTGGTTTACCCAGCATCTGGTGGGCATCAGCAAGGGACAGCGACTCGAGATCGCGCTGCGGTACTTGGATGTCTTCGTGTTACGCGATGGCAAGTGGCAGTGCGTGGCCAGTCAGAGCACGAAGATCTCCGCGACGTGACGGGAGGCGGCGGACGCGCCGACACGATGTCTCGCTCGACTTCACGGCACATGCGCAGAGAGCCGGAACACTTCGGGGATCAGGAACTGAGCCTTCTGTATGTGGCCCAGAAGCTCAAGCACGCGTTACGTTTGGAACAGCTCTTGACCGATGCGGGGCTCGACTATCTGGTCGAGTCGGACGAGTACTCGTCCGGCACGATCTTCCGGCGCGTGCGCGTGGGCGCCTTCTTCTACGTGCCGCCCGACGCCGACGCTGTCGCACGCGACGTCCTGCGCCGCGCCGGCTTCACCCCTGCAGCAGAGAATTAGTGGCCTGTTCTGCTGGTGTGTAGAATTCGCATGCAACCACGAAAACACGAAGATACGAAAAAGCATCCATGCCCGATGACCCGGGCACGCGCCTAGGTCGTTGTCGCCGCCGTAAATCATGGCCCAACCGCCCTTCGAACTCAGCCCACTGGCTCCTCGAGATTCGCCGGAAGAACAGGCACGGGATCGCGATCTCGGCTTCGGTTCAGTGGTCAGCCGCGACAGCCGGCAGCGCCTGCTCAATCGCGACGGGTCGTTCAATGTCGCGCGGTCCGGCCTGGGATTTTTCGCAAGCTTCGCGCCCTACCATCTGCTGCTGACCATTTCATGGGCGGGTTTTCTCGGCGTGGTCAGCGTGACGTATCTCGTCTTGAACCTGCTGTTTGCCGTGGCCTATCTGGTGTGCGGACCGCAGGCGTTGCTCGGGGCCGGAGCCGCCATGCTGGGCGGACGGTTCAGCCAGTCCTTCTTCTTCAGCATCCAAACGTTCGCGACGATTGGCTACGGCCAGATCGCGCCAAACGGACTGGCGGCGAACATCGTGGTGACGGTCGAGGCGCTGGTGGGCCTGATGTATCAGGCGCTGGCCACCGGTCTGCTCTTTGCCAGGTTCACGCGGCCAACGGCAGCGCTGCTCTTCAGTGGCCGCGCGGTGATCGGGCCGTACAGCGGGCGACAGGGGTTGATGTTTCGCATCGTGAACCGCCGCCGGAACGAGATCATCGAGCTCGAGGCGCAGGTGCTCTTCAGCGCGCTGGAGCCGGACGAGCGCGGCGGCACGGTGCGTCGCTACCTGCCGTTGGCGCTCGAACGAAACAAGGTCACCTTCTTTCCGCTGGCGTGGACCATCGTGCATCCGATCGACAGTGCGAGTCCTCTGGCGGGCCGGACGCCCGAAGACCTGGAGCGCACCCAGGCCGAGATCCTCGTGTTGCTGTCCGGCATCGACGAAGCCTTGGAACAGACGGTGCACGTGCGTTCGTCGTATCGGGCCGACGAGATCGTGTGGAACGCGCGATTCCAATCGATGTTCCTGCCGGCGGATGCGTGGTCCGGTGTCGGGGTCGACATCAGCCGGGTGCACGAGATCGAACGCGTCTAACCTTTCTGCTGGTTGGTAGCCTCCAAATGCAACCACGAAAGCGCGAGACACGAAGCACGAGGATGGTCGTCAGAACAGCGGCAGGCCCTTGGTGAACAGCGCCAGGCAGATCGGATAGAGCATCGCCGAGAGGATGACCGCCGAGCCGAACACGGCGCGCGATTGTATCTGGGCCAGCCAGATGAAGAACGGAAACAGCACCGCGCAGTAGCGCCCCAGGCCTTCGTATTGGCCGGACGAGAGCGGCAGCCACAAGTTCGCCGCCATGAACAATCCGTAACCAGCGCCGAACCGCCGCCAGACAAACGGCACGGCGATCACGCACAGCAGCGCTGCCAGGCCGTTCAGGGTGTCGAAGGGCGCCAGTCGTTCGCCGGCAAGGTACCGGTAAGGATGCGTGAACAGCGCCTCCATCAGCCGGACGAGCGCCAACCACGGCGATCCGCCCGGATAGTAGTTCCATCGCTCGATCGATCTGGCCCACTCCAGGGGGTTGCCGGTCAATCGATACACGTACAACGAATAGGCGCCCACCCCGAACGGGACGCACGCAAGCCCGAGCGAGGCTCGCAAGCGGTCGCGCGTGTTGGGCTCGGCCTGACGCCAGGCGATCCACGCCAAGGCGGGCAGCATCAGAATCCCGTTGACTCGCGTCGCGGTCGCCACCGCGCCGCAGCAGCCGCCGAGCGCCCATCGGCGCGTGCGAAAGAAATAGAAGCTGGCGACCGTGAACAGCAGGAAGACGCTCTCCGTGTACACCACGCCAAAAAAGAACGCGAAAGGAAAAATTGCGGCGAGGATCACTGCGCGGCGAGCCCGACGGGCCGGGAGATCCAGCCGGGCGAGGTAGTAGATCGCGACCATCGCGAGGGAAAACGCCAGCCATGAGACGACGATCCCGCCCAGATATGGCGCTGCGGCCTGGTGGCCAAAGAGCCGGCCGACGTAACGCATCAACAGCGGATAGACGGGGAAGAACGCGATCTTCCCGGCTTTGCCCCAACCGACGGGCGGGCCACCCGCGACGAACTGATAGCCGTCCCGGGCAATCTGGTAATACCACCCGGAATCGTGCGGTACGAATGCGTCCCAGAACGGGCTGCGCGTCGCGAACATCGGCGCGAACTGCTCGGGCCGATACGCCGGCAGGCTGATGTTGGCGAGGAACGCGACGATCGCAGAGAACGCACGAAAGACGAGCGCCTGTGCGGCGATGCGCCCTGCCACGCGGCCAGGTGCGTCGGCCTGCATTGTCATGAGTGTTCTTGCGGTTGAAATGATACACGCAAGTCCTCGACGGTCCGAGTCCCGGCCGTCGGCAGCTTGGCGTAGTCAATCAAAGGCGGAGCGGCAATTCGGCTGCTCTCGAACCACAAAGAACCCACCGGCCACGGCGTCCCGCTCGGAGAACGGCGTTGTGGCCTGGGTGCCCTTTGTGGTTCGGACCAAACCCGCTACGGCGTTGTCGAAACCGCTCTAACGTTTCGTCGCGGGAGGCACGTCTTCGCCGAGGGCCGTGGCGAGATCGATCTGGTGCTCCTGTTCGACGCGGAGGATTTCCCTGATCTCTTCCGCCATCGCAAATTCATTGAGCGCCTCACATTGCCGGACACGCTCCCGGTAGTTTCGGATGGTCTCGGTTTCGTTATCGAGGTCGAACCGCAGCATGTCTTCGGCACGGGACGAGACGCGAACGGGCTTCGACTCCGCCGTGGGAGTGCCGCCGAGGTAATCGATCTGCTTGGCAATCGTGATCGCGTGGTCCAGCTCCTGCTTGGCGTGCAACTCGAGCTCCTTGGCGATGGCCATATACTGCGCGCCCCTGAGCGTCTGCGAGTAGATGACGTACGCGATGATCGCCTGATACTCGCGTGCCAGGTCGCCGTTCAACGATTCAATCAACTGTTCCCGTGATCCTTCGGCGCTGACCTTCGGGTCGTCGCGTCGTTCGAGCTTTTTCTTAGCCATGTGTGCTCCGTGATCTGGTGTGTTGTCGACCGACTCTGTCCAGCAGTGTTGCGTGCACGCCGTGACCCATCCTGCGTCAATCCCATCGATGTCTCGAGCGATAGGCTCGTCGGTACCATTCGAAAGCTTAGCAGCCTTCTACGTGGTCTGCGTTCGGCCGTCGAGGACTCGATGAATCTCGGCGACCAGATCTTCCGGGAGGCACGGCTTGGTCAAAAAGCCCTCAAAGCCGGACTCCCGTGCGCGTTTGGAGAAATCGGCCAGCACGTGACCGGTGAGTGCGAGGATGGGGATGCCGGCGGTTCGCGAGTCCTCTCTCAACCGGCGGGCGGTTTCCCAGCCGTCCATCTGCGGCAGCGACAGATCCATCACCACGATGTGGGGCAACCGCTCAAGCGCCCGTTCGATCGCTTGCACGCCGTTGGCGGCCTCAGCCATATCGAAGCCGCAGAGTGTGAGGTACTCGACGTACATTTCGCGGGCATCGTCGTAGTCCTCGACGAGGAGCACGCGGGGCTTTTGCTGGGTGCTATTCATGGTGCGGATCGCTCTCACGTTCTGCTGAGTCTATCGGGCGCCGACCCGTTCGGGGTAGCCCTGTCCGTTCTCTCTCTAGAATCGCCAGCTGGCCCTCGCGTAGACGCTGCGCGGAAACGCCTCAGGAGGCGACAAGTTTCCGAACTCGACGTGGTGCGCATGGAGCAAATCGTTCCCGACGATGGACAGCTCGATGAACGGCCAGGGGCGCAGGCCAAGGTGGACGTCGAGCTCCGCGTACCGGGCGACGTGCGGGTTGGGCAGTTCGCCCACGAACCGAAACATCGCATCGACTTCGGTGCGGCCCGGCAAATCGACGTAGGTGCGCAGCGACAGCTGATGCCGTGGGTCGTTGGCCTCCTGCGCGCCCGCGGTCGCGTCGCGGCTGCCTGGCCGGAACGTCAAATGCTCGTCGAGAAACGCATAGCCGGCATGCAGCCGCAACCGCGTGGCGGGCCGGTAGTCGGCGGACAGCTCGACTCCGCGGGTGTGCGCCTGCAGATTATTGGCAATCACGATGGGGAACACAGTGGAAACCGTGGGCTCCTGGCTTCGCAGCTGGTCGTAGTGGTTATCAAAGGCACTGACGTCGAAGGCCAGCTGCGTCCCAAGCGTCCTGCGGTAGCCGATTTCGCTCGACACGACCGTCTCCGACCGGAAATCGGCGCTGCCCTGAATCAAGATCGCCGGCGAGAAGCCGGTGAACCGCAGGTCGGTGTCGAATCGGGTCGGCATCCTGACGGCCCGGGACACGGCGCCCCACAGCGTTTGACCGGACCCGGACGTCCACCGGATTCGGGCGGTCGGCTCCTGCTCGAATCCGGTGTAGTCGTTGTGCTCGAGCTTGGCGCCGAGCACGAGCGCCACCCGACGAGGCAGGATCGCGATTTCATCCTGGACGAATGTGTTGAACAGCGGCGATGTCCGGGTTTCCGGAACGAAGAACAAGACCAGACTGCGCGGCGCGCGTCCGCTCGTGACGTCGTATCCCGCGCCGCTCGTGACGTCGTGCCTGCCGCCAAACGTCGCTCGATACTGCAGCTGGACGTCGTAAGTATCGCGGTGCTCCGAGAACTGACGCGGCACGTTCCGGTAGGTGCCGTCGTAGTACCACTGCACCTGCAGCTGAGCGCCCGAAGAGAGGGTGTGCGCGACGCGGCCGAGCAGGTTCCCGCCTGCGACCCGGATATCGGGCCGGTCTGACACACCCATCGCACCATCGTAGAGATCGCCCTGGACTGTGAGCGCCGTGCGAGGCCCGTGCTGCCAGTCGACGCGGAATCCGCTGCGGCCGCTGTGCATCGGATCGAGGGCGCTCGCCCCACCGTCGAACTCGAGCGCCCCACGGTACGAGTACTTCCCGTAGACGCGGTAGCCGCCGCCCGAGGCGAAGGTCGCGCCATACTGTGCGACGCCCTGGCCCAATTCACTGCCTGCGCCCAGCTGAATGAACGCGCCGGACGTCTGGCTCGCTGTCTTGGTGATGACGTTGATGACGCCGTTCATCGCGTTGGCGCCCCACAGCGCCGCACCGGGGCCGCGGATGACTTCGATTCGGTCGACATTTTCGAGCACCGTGTCCTGCACGTCCCATTGCACGCCGGAAAACAGCGGCGTGTAGACGATGCGCCCATCAATGAGCACCTGCATCTTGTCGGCGGTCGGCGAGTTGAATCCACGCGCGCTGATCGCCCACGTATGGCCGTCGGCACGGGCGACCGCTACGCCGGTCGCCAACCTGAGCGCCTCGGCCAGCGTCGTCACGCCCGAGCGGCGGAGGTCTTCTTGGGTGATCAGCGAGATCGCGCCGGCGGCCTCGCCGAGAGGTTCGGCATGCTTGGTGACCGTCGTGACATCGATGTGCGTGAGTTGCTCGATGGTGAGCTGCTTGAGCGTATCGTCCTGACCCTCCTCGGCGCCGACGAGCGAGGGCGCGCACAGGAAGAGCGCCAAACACGCCGCCACGTGCGCGGCGCCTTTCCTCCCGCGCAGCGCGTCACCACACGGCCGGGCTGTCCGCGTGCGAACGCTCATCGCCTGCCTGCTCCGCGGTCGGCGTGTTGGGCGGAGGCCGCCGGTTGGGGCCGAACCTGAGCCAGGGCCGCACCAAGCGCGATCGCCAGGTCGTCGAACTTGTACGGCTTGCCGACGTGCGCATGAAAGCCGGCCGAGAGGCACCGGATCCGCTGTTCGTCGGAGGTATACGCCGTGAGCGCGACCGCCGCCGTCACCCGGCCCGCCGCGGCATCAAGACCGCGAATCCTGTTCAGCACTTGAAATCCGTCCATGTCCGGCATCGCGAGATCGCAGAGCAGCGCGTCGCTCGGGTCGTGCTCCCATGCGCGGATCGCGTCGCTCGCCGACGAGGCCGTCCTGACCTCGGCACCGGCCAGGGTGAGGGCGGCCCGCACGACTTCCAGGCTGTCCGGGTCGTCGTCGACGGCGAGGACCCGAAGTCCCGAGCACCATCGCTCGGTGGCGACCGGCAATGGATCGCCGGCGGCGACGGCGGCGTCGCCCTCACCGACGGCGACGAGTTGGGGGAGCCGAACGGTGAACGCGGCGCCGCGCCCCAGTCCGGCGCTGGCCGCGGTGACCGTTCCGTTGTGCAGCTCGGTCACCTCTTTCACGATCGCCAGGCCGAGGCCCAGCCCTCCGTGCTGCCGCGTCATCGAGCCGTCCGCCTGGCGAAAGCGGTCGAAGACGAAGGGCAGAAACTCCGGCGCGATCCCGATGCCCGTGTCGCGAACGCACAGGACATAGTCCGGTCCGGAGGGCGCCAGCGACACCTGAATGGACCCTTCGCGAGGCGTAAACCTCACCGCGTTGGAGAGCAGGTTCCAGGCGATCTGCTGCAGGCGGTCGCGGTCGGCGCTCGCGAGACACGGCGTCGGCGGCAGCTCGACCGTGAGCTGCAGCGATTTGGCGGTCGCCATCGGCTTGACCGCGTCCACGGCCGCCGTGAGAGCGGCGCACAGGTCGACGACGCTCATCTTGACCTGCAGCTTGCCGGTCGCCATTCGCGACACGTCCAGCAGATCCTCGATGACGCGCGCCTGAGACCGGGCGTTACGCTCCACGCTGTCGAGCGCCCGCTTGAGGCGTTCTTCGCCGCCATCGGTGGTTCTCACAATCTGCAGCCAGCCGAGAATGGCGTTCAACGGCGTTCGCAGCTCGTGAGAGACGGCCGCGAGGAACTCGTCCTTGAGGTACTCCGCCCGCTTGCGCTCAGCGATTTCGATCGTCAGGACCTGGTTCTGGCGTTGAATTTCGTCGAGCATCCCATTGAAGGACTGCACCAGCCCGCCGACTTCATCGCCGGTCGTCTGCATCGCCCGCAGCGAGTAGTCGCGGCGCGTCGAGACACGGTCCGCGGTCGCCGCAAGATCGATCACCGGGCCAGAGATCGCCCGCTGAAGCAGTCGCGTCAGCGACAGGGCCACAAGCGTGCCGCCGAGCAATGCGCCGAGGATCACAAACGCTTGAATCCGCATCCACGCGTAGAGCAGGGCGAGATTGCCCTCGATGACCACCGATCCGAGGCGCCTGCCGTTGACGAGGATCGGCCGTGACACGAGGATCGATCGGCTGGGACGCCACTTGCCTTCGGCCCCCAGCGCGTCGCATTGGTCGCGCCCTTCCGTGAACGACGCAAACAGGCCCCCGTTCGCATCGAAGACGCACGCTGCCTCGATGTTGGGTCTGCCGCGCAGCAGGTGCAGTGTCTCGGTAGCGGCCCGGCGATCGTCGAACGCGAGCGCCCCCCCGACGCTGTCGGCGACGATCGCGGCTTGTGCGCTGACGTCTCCGGTCGTATTGCCGCGCGCGGTGAAGTAGGTCGCCGTGACCGACGCGATGCTCACGAGCAATAGCGAGCAGAGCGTGGGGGCCAACCCCAGCGTCAGCGCTTTTCGGGCGATCGGCTGATCCCGGAACGGCTTCATGACGCCGGCGCCCCAACCTTTCGAGCCGCGCCTTCAGAGATGCGTCGAGGCGTTTGATGCATGACTATCTGACCCGGCGTGCAATTCTGAGCAGCTTCGAGCTCAGCCGCAGCCCTCGCCGCTCTGCAGCCGTCCGGTCGACGTCAAATCGGACCTGCCCCTGGTCGATCGCGAAATTGATGATCACGCCGGCACGTCCCGGTCCGTCGGCCTCACCGATGGTCAACAGGGGCGCGCCCGCGCCGCTTCGCTCGATGGCCGCGCGAGCGTCGGCCGCCCGCGGCACGAACAGCACGTGGCAGTCCGTCAGCGCGTCGCCGCCGTCGACATGGTGCGTGACCACCGGATGTCCGGCCACGGTCTCGCCTTGCACGGTCCGGGCGAGGCTGCCATCGAACGGATCGTCGCCCATCACGCAGATGCGCAACGAGCTCGACGGCGATTCGAAGGCCGTGGCCGGCCACTCGGTAAACGTGACGAAGCTCAATAGAAATGCCGCCTTCACCTGGTACTCGAGCGTCGCCGACCGAGCCAGCGCCGTGCCGGCCGTGGACAGCCAGGCGATCAAGAGAGAGTGCGCGGCCGCCCACGCAACGTGGCGAAGTCGGGAGCAGACCCAGGCTGGCCGCAACCACCCCATGTGCGAGTCGAGATCGCGGCTCATGACGGATGGGCTAACACAAGCTCAGCGAACCGGCGTCTTGTCCACGCGGCGCGCGGCGCTGCCGCCATCGGGTTGTGAATCGGTGAGCATCCACAACTACGAGCAATAGCGGCGAACCACCGCAAGGAGCGCGTCAAAGTCGATCGGTTTCGTCACGGTGGCCATCGCGCCGAGTGCAAGTGCGCGTGCTGCGGCATCCTCCGCACCCGACATGATGGCCACCGGCACGCTCGACACCGTGGGATCGCGAAGCTGAGCACGCCGGAACTCGCTGCCGCCGAGACGCGGCATGTGCAGGTCCAATAACACGAGACAGGGCGTTTCCGGGGCGCGCCGCACCACTCGAAGCAGGTGCAGCGCTTCGAGGCCGTCTTCCGCCGCCACGACGTGATAGCCCTCGGGGGAGAGCAGGGTCACGATCATGTCGCGCATGCCAGGGTCGTCGTCGACGACCAGGACATTGCCGATCTGACTTGTCATTTCGCCTCGACTAAGCAAATTTTCGGCCGGTCGGTCGGGTAGCAGGCTGACGAGCCGGAAGTCAGGGCAACCGATGTGGCAGTTGGCTTGCTGACCCGAGGGAGACGGTTGCCGGCGCGAATCTGAGAAATCCTGGCCGGTGCCGATCTCATCGGTGAGTAGCGGCGTGCCCGGCAGATGGACGCGGACGCCTCAATCCTGTGTACGCCGGTGCCATCACATGGCAGCGGCGTGCCACCAGTCTGGCTTTGTCAGTGCGGGCGTCGTTTCTCTGGAGTCTCGGATCTTGGATGGTCGTCGACGCGGCCGGCAACGCTGGCGACCGTCGCGATCAGCTCCGACGGATCGACCGGTTTCGAGACGTGCACCAGAAAGCCCGCCCGAAGCGTGCGGGTCCGGTCCTCGGATCGCGCAAACGCGGTCAGGGCGATCGCCGGTACCTTCCCTCCGCGCTCCGGCCCGAGGGCGCGCACGCGTTTGAGCAGTTCGTATCCGTCGACCTCGGGCAGGCCGATATCGCTGACCAGCACGTCCGGCTTGTGCGCTTCCACCAGCCTGAGGGCTTCTGTGGCCGTCGCCGCGGTGAACACTTCCGCCTCGCAGTCTTCCAGGATGCGCCGGACGAGATCGCGCGCATCCAATTGGTCGTCGACCACCAGCACCTTGAGGCCGGCCAGCTCCGCTGCGACGAGGATGGTCGTCCCGACCGTCGGCGCCTTGGGATGCAGACGGTCGCGCCCGTCTCGCTGCCGGTGAACGACCGCCAGCGGAAGCTGCACGGCGACCGTGGTGCCCCGGCCTTCACCCCCGCTCCTGACCCACACCGTGCCGCCGTGCAGTTCGACCAGGTTCTTCACGATCGACAGCCCGAGACCGAGGCCGGTGTGTTTGCGCGTGGTCGAGGCGTCTGCCTGACGGAACCGTTCGAACAGATGCGGGATGAAGTCCGCCTTGATGCCGATCCCCGTGTCCGCGACACTCACCTCGATGCTCGAGTTGACGCGCTCGAGCAGGATCTGCACCTTGCCGTCGCGCGGCGTGAACTTGATCGCGTTGGACAGCAGGTTCCAGACGACCTGCTGCAGCCGGCTCGGGTCGCCGGAGACCGGCCCGGCCTGTGGGTCGAGCAGAATCTCCAGCCTGATGCCCTTCGCATCGGCCGCGGGCTTCACGGTCTCCACGGCGGCCTCGATGAACGACACCGGTTGGATCGATTGGACGTCGAGCCGCAGCTTCCCGGAGGTAATCCGGCTCATATCGAGCAGGTCCTCGATGAGCTGTGTCTGCACGCGGGCATTGCGTTCGATGGCTTCGAGCCCTTTCATCAGATCCACGCCGTCCCGCGACGCGCTTCTGAGCACCTGCGACCAGCCCAGGATGGCGTTGAGCGGCGTGCGAAGCTCGTGTGAGAGCGTCGCAAGGAATTCGTCCTTGACGTCGCTCATCCGTTCGGCTTCGGTGCGAGCCGCGCGCTCGCTCTCGAGCAGCAACTCGCGCTCCTCGGCGGCTTTCTGCGCCGCCTCGTACAGGCGCGCATTGTCGATGGCGACGCCTGCGTACGCGGCCACGCCGACAATGAGCCGCTCGACGCGTTCGGTGAACACGGCGGGCTGCGAGTGCCCGAAGAACAACCCGCCGATCACGTCGGCGGCACGCGACCTGACCGGTACCGCGAGGTAGCTCCGTACAGGGGGATGGCCCTGCAGCGCCATGCTTGCGCCGCGAACGTCGATCAGCAGGTCATCGCAGCGGGTGGGCGCTTCAATACGAAACGTCGGGCCGACCAGCGCCGCGGCGCGACGATTCGTGAAGGCGTCGAAGGCCGCTGGAGTCGCCCCGGAGAGTGCGTAGGGGAGAAGCCTGTCGTCTGAGTCGTCCGCGCTCTTGAAAAAAAACGCCGCCCACTGCGCGCCGCTGAGTTGTCGGGCGGCGTCGGTGACCGCGTGAACCACCGCTCTCAGGTCGAGCTGTGACGCCAGCGTGATGCCGGTGTTGTTGAGCAGCTCGAGCGCGCGCGTTTCCTCCTGCAAGGCGGCTTCGGTCCGCTTGCGGGCCGAAATGTCCTCGATGACACCGATGAATCGCTGCGGTTCGCCGGCCGCGCCTTTGAGGAGCGTCACGGTGGACAGACTCCAGACGTAGGATCCGTCGGCGCGACGGTAGCGCTTTTCGAGCGAATACTCGCCGATCGAACCCGCCAGCAGCCGGCGCACCGCGGCGATGGTCTCGGCGAGATCGTCCGGGTGGGTGATCTCGGTGAACGTCCGCGTCCGGAGCTCGGCCGGGCTGTAGCCGAGGATCTCCGAAAATTTCCCGTTCATATCGAGAAAACGGCCATCGAGGGCCGCGAGCGCGATCCCGACCGCCGCCTGATTGAACATCGCCTGGAGGCGCTGCTCGTTCTCGCGCAGGGCTTCGGCCGCCTCCTTGCGGCTCGTGATGTCGGCGCACGCGCCCGTCACATACAGCGGGCGGCCCTGGTCGTCAAGGAACGTCTTCGCCTTGTTGTGGATCCAGCGGACGCTGGCATCCGGCCCAACCACCCGGAATTCCATGTCGAAGTCGACGCCCTCGCGGGCGCATAGTCCGCAGCGCGCCACTACGGCCGGCCGGTCCTCGGCGTGCACCGCCGCGACAAACGCTTCGAGTGACTGGGTGGTGGCGCCGGGGCCGAGGCCAAACAGTCGATCGAGATTTCCGTCCCACTCGACCGTGTTCCTTTGGATGTTCCAGCGAAAGGTGCCGGTGCCGGCCGCGGCCAGCGCCGCTTTCAACCGTTCCTGGCTCTCTCGCAGGGCGTCCTGCGTTCGCAGCAGCTCCTCTTCGGTCCGCTGCCGGATCAGGAGAATGCTGCGGGCGTTCTGCAGCGCGACCGACTTCAGCCGCAGTTCTTCGTCGTCGGGTGCCGGGATCACGGAGTTCCCAGGATTTCGGCGGCAAGGATCGTGCCCTGCACCCGCGCGCGGATTTTTGCGAACGCCGTGTCCCGCGTCGTCGACAGGTCGTCGCAGAAGGGTGAGAATCCGCAGTCGTCGGTGGTGCCCAGTCGCTCGAGTGGAATGAACTGCGCGGCTTCCAACACCCGGTCTCGGACGTCCTCCGCCGTTTCGATCCGCGCATCAATCGGCGAGATGACGCCAACGAAGACCCGCTGGTCCGCCTTCATGTGCTCGCGAATGATCTGCAAGACGTGCCCGCGATGCTGTTCGCCGGCCAGCGCGATGTAGAAATGTCCGGCCTTCAGCTGAAACAGGCTGGGCAGCAATTCCGCGTAGTCGACGTCGGCGCTGTGCGTCGAGTCCAAATCGCCGCCGGGGCAGGTGTGCACGCCGATGCGTTGCCGCTCGTCCGCGGAGAACCGCGAGAGCGCCAGGTTGTTCAAGTCGATGAAACTATGCAACAGCCGACCCGAGGGGTCGATCTTCATCGCGAAGCGCGCCTCGGTGAAGTCGATCTGGACCTTGTAAGCGCCTTTCGCCAGGCAGCGGCGAATCTCGGTTTCATGCTCGCCCAGGAGATCGTCGATGAATTGCTCCCGCGAGTACCCGGGCAAACCTTCCGCCGGATACATGAGGCTGAGGGCGGACGGAGAAATAATGGCCTGCTTCAGCGGGAGACGCGTATATCGCGCGGCGACATCCAGAAAGCTGTCCGCGTAGCGTCGATACCGGAATGGCCCGGCCGTCAGACGGGGCATCCGCCGGGTGTGTCCAGCCTCAAACGGGATCTTGAAGCCATCCGGCGCGGTATTGGGGAGCCCGTGTACGGAGTAGGTCCAGAAATTATGATACTTGCGCTGCTCGCCGTCGGTGATGACGGGAGAACCCGTGGCTTCGAACCGCTCGATGGTGTCTCGAATCGCGTCTTCGTAGAGCGGGTCGAGCAGCGGATCGTCGCTGTCGCGCTCGGCCACCGCCGCGATCAGATCCGGAGGGCGGGGCAGACTTCCGATGGGCTCTGTGGGGATCATCGTGCTCTATTTGCAGCTGCGTATCGCTTTGCGCCGAGGCATCGACGTCTGCCAACTGATGTGCGCACACGATGCACGAAGATCAACCAGCGTCGCCGACGTTTGCCAGCGGACCCCGTTCAGCACGGCTGGTGACGCGCGCTTTCGCGAGTCGCGAAGGAGTCTTGATCAGAACTCTACATCAACCGGGATCGAACGCTGGCAGGCGCGCTGATCGGCCTCGGTGAGTTTCGACCTGGTTGCCCAGGAATGACCCGAGAGGTGGAGAGCGCCTCAGGGTTTACGATGACAATACGATGCCACAATTCCCAGCAATCGGTCGGCGTCACAGGGCTTCGGCACGACGTCTTCAATGCCGAGGTCCCGCGCGACTGCCCGGGCCAGTTCGTGTGTGCCGCTGACCAGAATGAAGGGGACGCCCGCCACGTCGGGCAACTGTTGCTGGCGTCGACGCAGTTCGGCACCGTCCATGACGGGCATCATCAGATCGACGATCATGGCGCTCGGCACCTCGGTCTCCAGAATGACGAGCGCCTCACTCCCGTTTCGCGCGACGCGCACGTCGTAACCCTCGCCCTCGAGCCACGTGACCATGTAGCGTCTGGTATCCGCGTCGTCTTCGACCAGCAAGATTGTGGGTGAACCGGTCACGTCGCGTTACCTCTCAAAGCCATGACCGCGCCAGTGATCCGGCGCCTGTCGCCTGCTTGGCCGTGATCGGCCCGCCGCCGGCGGCTGACGGTGACTGTCGGTGACTGTCGGTTAGATACGTCCTGCGATGACCAGAAGCATCAAGATCAACAGCGTCAGACTGAGCGTCCCGGACGGCGCGTATCCCCATCGCCGGCTGTACGGCCACGCTGGCGCCGCCGCGAACGCTGTCAAGGTGATAAGCGAGAGCAAGAGGGCAATCATGCTCGCAAGTCACGCAAGGGAAGGGCCAAGCCTCTTGCCGAGCCTTCTTCGCCAACCCTGTTCGTGCAGTTGACAGACGAACAGTTACGCGACCTGTTCGACGTGGCGCGAGTTGAGTGGCGAAGCCGTTCGCCGTGGCAACTGAGCGCCACTCCTGGGCAACGTCGTGCACAGGTGTGTCCCCAACGCGCGAAATGTGCGCGGCAGACAGCACATTCCTGCCGATACCCATCGGGGCATGTGACTTGCTAGCTTGCTAACAGCGGACGCCCGGCCGAGGGGAGAGACGCCATGCCCCATCGACCCATTCGTTCTTAGCGGGCTGATTGTCGTGCCTGGGCGCCGCCTCGATCGAGGATGTGCATCCGTTGCGCGGCGCCAAGGAGGATGTGATGAATCTCTCGTTGTTCGCGTTCGAGCTCACCGCTGTCGAAATCGGCACGGTGATCGTGGTGCTCTTGATGGGATTGTGGCTGGTGCCATATCTGGTCAGGGAAAACACCGACGGGAAGAAGGAACGCGGTCCCCTGATACGGCATGGGTTGGGCGGACGTGTTTCCGCCGGCCCGATCACCACGCCTGGGACCGGCGACACCCATCCCGGCACGATTGGCAATCCCGCGCCTGGCCAGCCCGACGCACAAGCCGATCCCTATGGCCCACAGGCGCAACGACGAGGCTCGCCAGTCCAGTCCTGATCGAAGCGGCCGCTTGGGCGACTCGACGGTCATGCGTCGTGCATCGAGCTGCGCGGCGCAGTACCGTGCGCGCCGGTGTGGGGTGGCGACAGCACATGGACAATCCCTTTCGGCGGTTCCGGCGTCAATCCTCACCCGAGAAACCACTCCGCGATGAGCTGCTCAGCATCGAGCGCCTGGAGCAGCGAGCGAAATCACTTGCTGCGACATTGACGGTTGCCCCCGCTCGGCGGCGGCGCATGCGGCGCCTGTCTCCCCGGCTGACTGAAAACGCCCGGGTGCTGCGCTCGGCGTACAACACGCTCGCGGGCGATGCGCACCTCGAGCAGTCCATCACGCCGCCTGCCGAATGGTTATTGGACCACTTCCCTCTGGTGACCGCCGAGATTCGCGCCGTCCGCCATGATTTGCCGCACGCGTACTACCGCGAGCTGCCACGGCTGCCGCAGCGTCAGTGGGCGGGCCACACGCGAATCTACGCGATGGCGCTCGAGCTGATCCGACATAGCGACAGCCGCCTCGACCGTTCCCAGCTCGTCCGGTTCCTGAACAGCTACCAGTCGGTGGCGCCGCTCAGTATCGGTGAGCTCTGGGCGTGGCCGAGCATTCTGAAGCTGGCGCTGATTGAGAATCTCCGGCGCCTCGCCGACGAGATCCTCATGGCGCGATCGTCGCGGCTGGCGGCCGACGCGACGGTGGCTGGGTGCGAAGCGGGTCTGCCGCTCGCCACGCTGCCCGAATCGCTCGACACGACCTCCGTCGTCCGGCTCTTGCAGCGAGCACGCGAATACGGTTCGCGCCTATCGACCCTGCACGCGGCGATCGAAGAGCACTTGCGTGCTCATCAGATGACGGCGGAAGACGCGATCAGAAGCGAGCATCAGCGGCAGGCGTCGGCGTTGGTCTCGGTGACCAATGTGCTGACGAGCCTGCGTTTGTGCTCAACGCTCGACTGGAGCCACTACTTCGAGAGCGTCAGCCTCGTCGAGCAGGTGCTGCAGCGCGATCCGGCCGGGGTCTACGGCGCGATGGACTTCCTCAGCCGCAATCGCGAACGGCAGGCGGTGGAAGAGCTCGCCGCGCCCACAGGAGAGGCGCAGGTCGGGGTTGCGTTGGGCGCGATTGAGAGCGCCCGTCAGGCGGCGGAAGGCGGCTCGATGACCGATCGCGCCGCACACGTCGGCTACCATCTGGTCGGCGACGGCCGTCGCGATCTCGAAGCGGATATTGGCTACCGGCCGCGGCTGTCGCGTCGCGCGCGACGATTCCTCACCGACGCGCCCACTGCGTGCTACCTCGGCTCAATGGCGGTTCTCACCGCGCTGGTGATCGCCCTCGGGATTTTCTATGTCACGGCCGCCGGCGCTCACCCGGCGATGCGACTCTGGGTCGGGCTGCTGCTCCTAATCCCCGCCAGTGAAGTCGCGATTGTCGTCGTCCAGCGGATCGTGGCGTCGATCATCCGTCCTCGACGGCTCCTGCGTCTCGAGCTTCAGGACGGGCTTCCGGCACAGGCCCGCACGATGGTGATCGTCCCGGTGCTGCTGACGGCGGTATCCGAGGTCGAGGAGTTGCTCGAGAGGCTGGAGGTCGCGGCGCTGGCGAACGCCGATCCGCGCATTCATTTCGCGATTCTGAGCGATTGTATCGATGCGCCGGACCGCGACCTGACCGACGACGCCGGCCTCATTCAGACCGCCAAAGACGGCATCGCGGCGCTGAACCAGCGGACCGCTTCCTCCGAGGGCAGCCGCTTCTTCCTCTTTCACCGCGAGCGCCGCTGGAACGAGCGCGATCAGATCTGGATGGGGTGGGAGCGCAAGCGTGGGAAGATCGAAGAGTTCAATCGTCTGTTACGCGGCTCGCAGGAGACGAGCTTTTCGGTGCAAGTCGGTTCGCTGGAGATTCTGCCGTCCGTCCGCTATTGCATCACCCTCGACTCGGACACATCCCTGCCGCGGGACGCGGCGAAGAAGCTCGTCGGCATCATCGTGCACCCGTTGAATCACGCCTCCATCGATCCGGTATCCCACCGGGTGACGAAGGGCTACGGCATCCTGCAGCCGCGCGTCAGCGTGAGTATCGCCAGTGTCACCGGCTCGCATTTTGCCCGGGTATTTGCAGGGCATACCGGCGTCGACCCGTACACGACGGCCGTATCGGACGTCTATCAGGACCTGTTCGACGAAGGGATTTTTACCGGCAAGGGCTTGTACGACGTCGACGCGTTCATGTCGGCGACCGAGCACCGCGTCCCGGACAACGCCGTCCTGTCTCACGATCTCTTCGAAGGTCTGTATGCGCGGACCGCGCTCGTTTCCGATGTCGAGGTGGTGGACGACTATCCGTCCAGCGTGCTGACACACACGCGCCGACAGCACCGGTGGGTGAGAGGCGACTGGCAGCTGCTCCCGTGGCTGCTACCGTTCGCGCCGACGCGTCACGGATGGAGACGCAACGTGCTGCCGCTGTTCGCGCGGTGGAAGATTCTCGACAACCTCAGGCGCAGTCTGGTGGTTCCCGCCACCATCGCATTGTTCCTGTCCGGTTGGACGTATCTTCCCGGCAGTCCGACGGTGTGGACCCTGTCGACGTTGGCCGGGCTGACGTCCCCGGCCTTCCTCGGGCTCGCCGAAGCGATTGGCGCCCCCCGCCCGTGGCAGCCATGGCGGGTCATGCTGCACAACCTGGCCGACGATCTCACCATCGCGCTGGCGCGCGCCTGGTTGCAAGTGACTTTTGTGGCGTACCACGCGTGCGAGCTCACTCACGCCATCGCCACGACCATCGTCCGCGTCGCCGTCACGCGGCGCAACCTCCTCGAATGGCAGACCGCCGCGACGTCGCGACATCTGATCGACGCCGCCTCTCGCGGCGGGGCGTGGCTGTTCGCGGAGCAGATGATGGCCAGTCCGTTGCTCGCGCTGGCCGCGCTATCCGCGACGGCGATGCTGCGGCCGCGCGCGCTGCCCTCCGCGCTGCCGATTCTCGGGTTGTGGGCGGCGGCGCCCTTCATCGCCTACGCCTTCAGTCAACCTGCCCGGCACGGGCGCTCGGAGATCAGCCCCGACGATCGCCGCTTTCTGCGTGCGCTGGCCAGGAAGACCTGGCGCTATTTCGACGTGTTCGTCGGGCCGTCCGACCGTTGGCTCCCGCCCGACAACCTCCAGGAGACACCGCAGGAGACGATTGCCCACCGCACGTCGCCGACCAACATCGGGATGAGCCTGCTCGCCACTCTGGCCGGCTACGATCTGGGGTTCATTCGCGCTCACGAGCTTGTCGAACGAACGGAGTCGACGCTCTCGACGCTCGAGGGCATGGAGCGGTTCGAAGGTCATTTTTTCAATTGGTACGACTCGCAGACCCTGGCGCCGTTGACGCCGAGATACATCTCCTCGGTAGACAGCGGCAACCTCGCGGCGTCGTTGCTCACGATGGCCAGCGGGCTGCGGGAACTGACGCTCAACGCCGGGGCCGATCCCGACGCGTCGGCGCTCGAGGAGGTCATCGTCCTCGCGCAGCAGGCCCTTCACGACGAGGCTCGCGCCCACGGCGGCCACTCGCCCAGTCTCCAGCCATTGAATGCCGCCCTGCGCAGCACTCAAGCGGCGCTGAAAGTCGGGACCAGTCACGGCGAGCGGCTCGAGGCGCTTGTCAGCGCGTTGACGGCGCTGGAAACCGCCACCGCCGGGCTTGCCGCTGACGCCCCCTTCGGTTCGGGGTCGGCCGTCGCCTACTGGGCCCGCCGGCTTCAGCTCGACGTTGTGGCGATCGTGCGACCACAGCCGCTCAGCTCCGAACACGTCGAACGTCTGGCGCGGCGCGCCGTCGCGTGCGCGGACGCCATGAACTTCCGCTTGTTCTACGATCGCCAGCGCGGCCTGCTGTCGATTGGCTATCGCCCGGCGGATGCCGAGGGTCCAGGGCGTCTCGACCCAGCGTTTTACGATCTGCTCGCTTCGGAAGCGCGGCTGGCAAGCTTTGTTGCGATCGCCAAGGGCGACGTTCCCGACAGCCACTGGTTTCGGCTCGGCCGGACGATCACCAGCGTGCAGGGTGTGCCGACGCTGTTGTCGTGGGGCGCCACGATGTTCGAATACCTGATGCCGCTGCTGGTCATGCGGCGCTACCCGGACACGCTGCTCGACACGACGTGCCGGATGGCGGTGCGGCGGCAGATTCAGTATGGCGATCAGCGGGGCGTACCCTGGGGCATTTCAGAATCGGCCTACAACGTCGTGGATCGCCACGGCACGTACCAGTACCGGGCGTTCGGCGTGCCGGGGCTCGGGCTTCGGCGGGGTCTCGGCGACGATCTGGTGGTGGCGCCGTACGCGACCGCCCTGGCCGCGATGCTCGAACCGGCCGCGGCCGCCAGGAACCTGCGGCGGCTGGGTTCGATCGGCCTCGACGGCCCGTTCGGCTACTACGACGCGGTGGACTTTACCTCGCGCGGCGGCGATTCAGTCGAAGGCCTCGGGAACACCGGGCGCGCGATTGCCAACGGCACCGTGGTTCGCAACGTGATGGCGCACCATCAAGGCATGACGGTAGTCTCCATTGCCAACGCCCTGCTCGGGGCCCCGATGGTCGAGCGTTTCCACAGCGATCCCCGCATCAAAGCGACCGAGCTCCTGCTCCAGGAGCGCGTCCCCCGTCAGGTTCCGGTAATGCAGCCACGGCCGGTCGAAGCCACCCGCATCACGGGGCCGATCGCCGTCGACGCCCTGCGCCGCTTTCGATCGCCGACGACGGCGTTCCCCCACGCCACGTTCCTCTCGAACGGTCACTACGTGGCGATTGTGACAAACGCTGGTGGCGGGGCGAGCTTCTGCCGCGGTCGGTCGGTGACGCGCGACGGCAGGGACGCGACGCGCGATCCGGTCAACCACTGCATCTACCTCCGCGATGCCCGCAGCGGCTCCGTGTGGTCTCCCACAGGGCAGCCGTTCAACTCGGATCCGCAGGATTACCTGGTGACGCTGGCGCCGGAACGGGCCGCCTTCCACCTCCTCCACGAGGGCATCGCGACCAACCTGGAGATCGCCGTGTCGCCGGAGGACGACGTCGAAGTACGGCGGATCGCGATCATGAACCGGAGCGACCGCACGCGCGAGATCGACGTCACCAGCTACGCCGAGATTGTCCTGGCGACGACGGCCTCGGATGTGGCGCACCCCGCGTTCGGCAAGCTGTTTGTGGAAACCGCGTTCCGGCCGGACTGTGCCGCGCTACTCTGTCGACGCCGGCCGGGCGGTTTCGACGCTGAAGAGATTTGGGCCGTCCACGTCCTGAGTCTCGAGGGGCGGCCGCAAGGCGCGCTCGAATACGAGACCGACCGCAGCCGGTTCCTCGGGCGCGGGCGGAGTACGGACAATCCGCAGGCGCTCGACGGCCGTTCGCTCTCGAACACGGTTGGCGCCCCGCTGGATCCGATCGTGAGCCTGCGGCAGAGGGTCCGGCTTGCGCCGGGAGGATTCGTGCGGCTGTCGTTCGCCACTGGTCTTGCAGCGAGCGAAGACACGGCGGTCGCGCTCGCTCGAAAATATTCCGAGCAGAACGCCTCTGCGCGCACGTTCGCGCTGGCGGCCACGCACGGGCACGGCACGCTCAGTCATCTCGGCATCGCCAGCGACGATGCCCTCGTCTATGAGCGGCTCGCGTCGCGGGTGGTCTACCTCGACGGCTCGCTGCGCGCAGAGGCCGCGGTGCAGGCGCGCAATACGCTTGGCCGCGAAGCGCTCTGGGCGCAGAGCATCTCCGGCGACTACCCGATCCTGCTCGTTCGTGTGGGGGAGCAGGATGCGCTGCCGCTGATCCGCGAGGTGCTGCTGGCCCAGGAGTACTGGCGGCTGAAGGGTCTCGACGCCGACATCGTGATCCTGAACGAGCATCCGGTCAGCTACGTGGACGAGACGCACGCGCACATCGCGAGCCTGCTCGATGGCGGCCCGTGGCGGACGTGGAAGAACCGTTCGGGCGGCGTCTACCTGCTGCGGGCCGACCACATGCCGGAGGGCGACCAGTTGCTGCTGTTGACGGTTGCGCGGGCCGTATTGCACGGCGACCGTGGCACCCTGGCGAATCAGCTCGATCGGCCGTATGCGGGTCGCCATGAACGAGCCGTCGTTGGCGCGTCCTTTCCACAAGCTCCACGCGCACTGCCCGCAACTGAACCAGCGCCAGAGCAGAGCGATCGTCCGTCTCTGATCCTCTTCAACGACGTGGGCGGTTTCACGCCCGATGGAAAGGAATACGTGATGGTCCTCGACGGGGACCGGGAGACGCCGTTGCCCTGGGCCAACGTGATCGCGAACCCGGCATTCGGGACCATCGTGACGGCGTCGGGCGCGGCATACACCTGGGCGCAAAACAGCCGCGAGAACCGCCTCACGCCGTTTGCGAATGATCCGGTCGCCGACCCGACCGGCGAGGCACTGTACATTCGCGACGACGAGACGGGAGACGCCTGGTCGCCGACGCCCGGTCCGATGCGCCGGACGCGCGGAAGCGGCCGCTCGGTCATCCGCCATGCGGCCGGCGTGACCACCTTCAGACGTATCGTCTCTGGCATCGCGCACGAGTTGCAGCTGTTCGTCGATCGATCCGCGCCGATCAGGATGTCGCTGCTCACCCTGACGAATCGAGGCCGATCGCCTCGTCGGCTCAGTGTGTTCGGGTACAACGAATGGACGCTCGGCCCGCCCGACGCGGTATCGCACCGGCGCGTGACGACCGAGCTCGACAGCGAATGCGGGGCGCTGCTGGCCACCAACGTGCTCAATCGCGACTTCGTCGATCGCGTGGCGTTTGCTCACGTCAGCGAGCCGCTCGCCTCGGCGACCGGAGATCGGACCGAATTCGTGGGGCGCGGAGGCTCGCTCGCCCGCCCCGCAGCGCTCGGTCGTCCCACGCTGTCACAACGCTTCGGCGCGGGGCTCGATCCGTGCGCGGCCCTGCACGTCAACCTGATAGTCGCGCCGGGCGAGACGCGTCAACTGGTGTTTCTGCTCGGACAGGGCGCCGACGTCCACGCGGTACGCGCAATGGTGCGGCAATTCGGACGGGTCGAGTCGGCCCAGTCTGCCCTGAGCGACGTTCGTGCGGCATGGGACGAGATCCTGGGCGCCGTCCAGGTTTGCACGCCTGATGACTCGTTCGACTTGATGATGAACCGGTGGCTTCTGTACCAGACATTGAGCTGCCGACTCTGGGCGCGCTCGGGGTACTACCAGCCGGGCGGCGCGTTCGGCTTCCGCGATCAACTCCAGGACAGCATGGCTCTCTGCTTGAGCCGACCCGATTTGGCGAGGGACCACTTGCTGAAGGCCGCCAGCCGGCAATTCGTCGAGGGCGACGTGCTGCACTGGTGGCACGAGCCCGGCGGACGCGGATTGCGATCGCAATGCTCCGACGATTTGCTGTGGCTTCCGTATGTTGCCGATCACTATGTGCGCACGACCGGCGATGAGCAGGTCTTCGACATTCAGAGGCCATTCATCGAGGGCGCCCCGCTGGCGCCGAAGGCACGGGATGCGTATCTTCAGCCTCGAGTCTCCGCCGAGCGCGCCTCGATCTTCGACCATTGCATCCGTGCGATCGACAAGGGGTTGACCGCCGGCGCCCACGGCCTGCCGCTCATCGGCGGCGGCGACTGGAACGACGGTCTGAATCGAGTTGGGGAGGGCGGCGAGGGCGAAAGCACATGGCTCGGTTTCTTCTTGTATACCGTGCTCACCGCATTCGCGCCGCGCTGCGAGTCGCGGGGCGACAGCGCGCGCGGGGAACGCTATCGTCACGAGGCCGCGCGCCTGCGGACGATGCTGGAATTGAGCTGGGACGGTGAATGGTACCGCCGGGGCTACTACGACGATGGCACCCCGCTCGGATCGAGTCAGAGCGGCGAAGGCAAGATCGATTCGATTGCGCAAACGTGGGCTGTCCTGTCTCAAGCAGTCCCGCTGCCGTTCGCGGAACGCGCGATGGACGCGGTGCGGACACACCTGGTGCGGCGCTCATCGCACACGATTCTGCTGCTGACACCTCCCTTCGACCGGGGCGAACACGATCCAGGCTACATCAGGGCCTATCTGCCTGGGATCCGCGAAAACGGCGGACAGTATACCCACGCGGCGATCTGGGTGGTCATGGCGTCGGCGCGGCTCGGAAACGGCGATGAAGCGGTCGAGCTGTTTCACATGCTCAACCCGGTGAACCGGATGCGGACCGCTGCGGCGGTCGACCGGTACCAGGCCGAGCCCTATGTCCTGGCCGGGGACGTCTACGAGAACAGCCTTCACACCGGCCGAGGGGGATGGTCCTGGTATACGGGCGCCGCGGGATGGATGTATCGTGCCGGACTCGAGAGCATCCTCGGATTGCGCCGCCGCGGCTCGGTGTTCGCCATCGATCCGTGTATTCCGTCGGCGTGGAGCGAGTACACGATCAAATGGCGGGTGGGCACCACGCACTACCAGATTCGGGTCTCGAATCCCCAGCGATGCTGTGGCGGCGTGCGACAGGCCACACTCGACGGTGTCGAGGTGCCTCCAGACAGCGTCCCTCTTCACGAAGACGGCCGTACGCACTCCTTGCTTGTCATCATGGGCGAGCGACGGCCCGGGCCCTCACGAGACCGAGCGGAAGACCGACTCGAGCCTGCGATCGCTGCGCGGTCACGCGACGTTCCTAACGGCGTGGGCACGCCATGACACAAAGAGAGAAGTCGCCGACGTACTGTACAAGACGGGCACGGCCGGTTATGCAGGATCCGAACAGATCTGCACCAGTCCCGAGCGGTTCAACTTTTGCTTTGTCAGGAGCGGGCAGATGTATCGAGGTAACTTGTATGGAGGGTGGTGGTTGGCGTGTGGACTCACATTGCTTCCCACCTCCGTGACGGGACAGACAGCTGACTCCATCCAGGAGCCAGCTTCCCGCCAGTCACCGCGCCCCGCCGACGCGTCCCAGAGCGCTACCTACACACCGATCACACCTGCTGAACGGGTTGGGTGGGTGGTTGACGGAACGGTCGGTCTCCGCAGCCTGCGAATCGGTCTCGTGGCGAGTGCGTGGGATACCGCGATCAACTCGCCGGAGGAATGGCGGCGCACGGGTTCGGGTTTCGCCAAGCGCTACTTTGAACGGGAGGCCGACGTGGCGATTTCGAGCGCCATCGAAGCCGGTGTCGGCGCCCTCTGGGGTGAAGAACCGCGGTACATCCCGTCTCTGCGTCGCGGCTTCTGGCCACGAACACGGTATGCCGTGAAAACGGTCTTTCTGGCACAGCGGGCCGATGGCCGGCTGGCCCCTGCCTGGGGACGCGTCGCGGGGAACGTGTTCAACAACGTGATCGAGAACACGTGGCTACCACCGAGCGCGACCACGGCTGGACAAACCACGCTGCGTTCGGTCGACGGCTTCGCCGGGAGGCTCGTCGGCAACATGTGGGCCGAATTCTGGCCGGAAATCAGAAAGCGGCTTCCCGGCAAGTGATTGGCCAGCGCGACCAACCGTCGTGCGGGCGGAGGGCATCATGCTGTGGACCTTCTTTGTCACACTTCTGTTCGTTTGGTGCCTCGGACTTGTCACGTCCGTGACGTTCAACGGTTTCATTCATCTCCTGCCGCTTATGGCTCTCGTGGTGGCCTTGGTCGGCACTCTCCAACGACGGTTCGTGGTCTGATCGAGGGGCACTAGTCTCCTGCGTTCGACGATTTAGTACACGGCTTCCGGCGCGCGGCGCCCGCATGGCAAGGCGCGACGACCGAGGATATGGGGAGTATCTGAGGGAGGAGCAACGCCGTCAGGCGGGATGCCCCGCCCGGAAGACGTCCTAAAGCGTCGGACGCAGGAAACTAGGTATGCGACGGCGATTGTCGTCGGCGTCGCCAACTGGAGACCACTGTTGACGCCGCGCCGGCAATCAGCAGGGCCTTCGGCCCGGCCATGCCAGTGGCCAGCACCGAGGCCAGGCGTTCGCCTCGATGCAGCAGGGATGAGGTCTTGTCCACGCAGCGTTCGACAGTACCGGCCAACTGCTGCGTCGCATCGGTCGCCTGGTCCACACCTGCCAGCAGCAGGTTCCACTGACGCTCCAGCTTCACGGTCATGTCGTTCCACGCCTTGACCGCGAGCCACCCACCGATGATCAACAGCAGGCTTTGAATGGAGACACCGATCGCGATGATGACGAGCGCGGTTTGACCCACTCTGAAATCGGCTGGCATTTGTGTCCTCGCTGTTCTCGAGAGGCAAGAGCAGGACTTGTGCCACGCGACTGATACCGCAACTGCTGGAGTCCGCGCGCTACCGTTGCCGGCGACGCAATTGCCAGCATCGCCGTCACGGCGTATGCCGATGCCGAGGATCGTCCCGAAGCGCTTCGCGCGAGCTATCAGGCGCACGTGGCGAAGCCTGTGGATCCCGCTCTGGTCGCCGAATCAATCAAGACGCTCGTCGCAGCCGCCCCTCCGCGCCGAAAGTCTAGACGGCAGCGACGCTCAATGGACAGTAGCGAGCCGAAGTCCAACCCTTCGCGATCCTCGCCGCCAGGCGACCGTCAACGGCACCGGCGTTGGGTTTTCGGGCGGGTCTTGAATTGGCATCGGCAGCGGCTCGTCGGTCGGCGTCGTGGGCGCCTCTTCGCCGGAGCCGGGTGGCGGGTCGTGCTCGGCATCCCCGTTGTTGTCCGAGTGTGGTCTATCCATCGTTGAGCATCCTCATACGCGAAACCGAATCATTGACGCTGGCGGAAAGCGGTCAAGAGACGTGCGGCCGTGACGACGCGCACACCTCCTGACCGCGTTGGCGCTCCCAGCCAGATGGGCGCGCACCGTGTCGCGTCCTCCTGCAGGCGGTGGCTACGCTCGGCCGGCGTATTTCTCTGCCCGCCGGGCGGCTCCGGCCGCCGTGTCGCTGACGACGTTCAGCGTGCTCTCCACCGTTCGCGCGGCGTCGCCAGTCGCCCGGTTCACCTGGTCTCCCACGCGCGAGGCGACTTCTCCCACACGCGAGGCGACATCGCCCACGCGTGATGCGACATCGCGAGCGCGGTCGTAAGCGATGCGACCCTGATCGGTCAACGTGTCCACGGTCTTGGAGACGGTCTGGGCGACGGTCGCGGCAGAATCCGCCACCTGTCCGCGCAGTTCGGCGCCCTTGCGCGGCGCAAACAGCACGCCGAGGCCGGCACCAATCAGCGTTCCTGCCACGAGCCCGGTAAAGAATGCTCCGTTTGAACCTTGAGACTGTTCCCAATCGTACTCTTGACTCATCGCGTTCCTCCTGTGTTCGTGTTACGCACTGCGACTTCTTTGTCGATCGGCTCCTCACAGAAGAACCACGGCAGCTTGTGCACGCGCGATGCCACATCGCTTGGAGCGTCGGTGTGGCCGTGCATGTGCCGCAGACGCTGCTGAACGAGGCTCTCGACGCGCGAGGTGTGAACGCAGCGACCCAGGAAGGGAAGAGGGCAACCCACAATCCGCACAGCACAGGCCGGGACACGAAACGTTGTCGAAATGTGGCCTGGGATGACGAGGCGGCGTGTGGCTATTGACTCGCTGGCGTTGCCCTTGCACAAAGCTGCAGGCAGCGCCTCTCTGAACGAGCGGTCTCGGGAGACCGACACGTTACCAGGAGCATTCTTCGATGAAACTCGTAACGGCCATTGCCTCATCCATCTTCGGCTTGCTGCTCGCGACGTCGCCCGTCTACGCAGACGGCTTCATCGTGCCGAACATCGGCGTCAACTTCGGCTACGATGTGGGTGCCGGCGTGATGGGCTATTTCGCCAACCACGTTGGCCTACGAGCGGGCGTGCAGTATTTCCGTAATTTCGAACGCACCGGCGGCAATCTGCTCGGTCTCGACGCGGGGGAGTTCAACTTCTACCGCGGTTGCGTTGGCGTGTTGTTTCGCTTCTGAGCGGCGAGGCCTCGCATGAAGTCTTCCCAGAACGATTTTCAGTTGCTGTCGCTGATTGCGCACGAACTGAGGTCTCCGGCCGCCGTCTCAGCCGGTTATCTTCGGCTCCTGCTCAGAGACGACGTCGCCCATCTGCCGGAGCGCGCGCGCCACATGATCGAGGAAGCCGATCGGTCGTGCGCGCGCATCCTTCATCTGGTGAGAGAGGTCTCGGACCTCGCGGCTCTCTCCAGCCGTGGTGCCTCTGATTCGTGCTCGGTCGTTCCGGTGTTTTCACTGTGCGACGAAGTCATCCAGCAATTGGCGGAGGCCGCCGGCGGCGGAACAACGACGTTCTCGTGCGGCTCCGAAGACCAGCCAGCCCTGGTGCACGGCGACGTGGACCAGTTAAAGCGGGCGCTCGCTGCGCTGGTGGTCGCCATCGTCCGGGAACGCGGGGCTGCGCCGTTGGAAATTCATGGCTTCATCAATCGAGAGGGTGAAGCCTCTCTTGCGGTCATCGCGCTGGGCGACCCGGGCATTGCCTTGCGGCACGACGAGGTCCTGACGAGCCGGGAGGTGCCGTTCGACCGCTGGCGAGGGGGAACCGGCTTGTCCGTACCGATCGCCTGTCGACTTTTCGAGGCCTGCGGCGGACGCATCTGGTCTCTGCCTCAGAGTTCGCGCGCCGCTTGCGCGCTCAGTCTGCCGATGGCTTGAGCTGCGCGCGGGGCAGCCGATGCGAGCGGCAGATGGGCTTGCGTCTGAGTCAACGTGGTCCGCCGTAAGAAGCAGGTGACCACAAGTAGAACGCTTGGTTCACATTCCTCACTTTTTTGCCCCCAATCGCCCCTTCCGGATTGGCACGCCGTCTGTTCCGGTCCGCGGACATTGCCTTCGAAATCGCTGTCACATCACTGTCAAACGCCCTGTCAACGCGCTTTCAACACGAGTGCCCCCGACTTGTCGTCGATGAATGCGAATCGTCGGGGCGGTTCACATCAGTGGCTATGGCCTCGCCAGGCTGTTACAATCGTTCTCTACCTGTATCAATAGGGTCGCAGATGGATGCTGATTCCTCGATGGCGACGCGCGGTCGACATGGCGCCGCCCGCATGAGCATCCGCGGACACTTGGTCTATGTTTCGCCATGGTCACTGTCGGGGTGACTTCTCACCGCGCGCCATTTTTGCTGCCGGAGTCTCCTGATGAAACCGCCGCTGATTGCCATCGCCGACGATGATCTCGCCTTTGCCAACTATTTGAAGACGTTTCTCGAGCTGCGGGGGTATCAATCGCGAATCTATGCGCACGGCGAGGCCCTGCTGGCGGCCGCGCATCTCGGCGAGTTGCCGGACGTCGTGCTGCTCGACGTGATGATGCCGGGGATGGACGGGATTGCGACGCTGCGGAGCCTGAAGGCATCGCACCCGGACCTGCAGGTGATCATGCTGTCCGGCCGCGAAAATGCCGCCACCATCGTCGAGGCGCTCAGCCTGGGCGCGGTCAACTACGTGGTCAAGCCGGACGATCCGGATGGACTGGGCGAGATCGCGCTCGAAGTCGCACTGAAGCAGGCGATGGAAAAACGGCAGCTCGTCTCGGAAGTGACGGAGCTGCGCCGGCAAGTGACCGACGACGAGGCGCAGGCGTTTTTCTTCTGGGAGCGCAGCGACACGATGCGGAGCATCGCGGTCATCATCGATCGCGTGGCCGACAACGATGTCACGGTGCTGATCCGGGGGGAGAGCGGGGTCGGCAAGGAGCTGGTGGCGCGGGCGATTCACGACCGGTCGGTGCGGCGGACGCGGCCGTTCGTCAAGGTCAACTGCGCGGCGCTGCCCGACGAGCTGCTGGAGAGCGAGCTGTTCGGCCACGAGAAGGGGGCGTTCACCGGGGCCGCGGCGTTGCGGATCGGCAAGTTCGAGCACGCCGACGGCGGGACGCTGATGCTGGACGAGATCGGGGAAATGAAGGCGGGGCTGCAGGGCAAGCTGCTGCACGTGCTGCAGGACGGCGAATTCAGCCGGCTGGGCGGGAACAAGCGGGTGAGCGCGGATGTGCGGGTGGTGGCGGCGACCAATCGCGATCTCGAGGGTATGTTGACCCGCGCGGAGTTTCGCGAGGATCTCTACTACCGGCTCCGTGTGATTGAGATCGTGGTGCCGCCGCTGCGCCAGCGGCAGGACGAGTTGCCCCACCTGATCGAGTATTTCGTCAGTAAGTATGCGAAGCGCTACAACCGGCCCGAGCCGGCGTTGCCGGCCACGCTGCGTGCGGCCTTGCAGCAGCACAGCTGGCCGGGCAACATTCGCGAGCTGGAAAACGTGCTCAAGCGGTTTGTGATTCTGCAGGACGAGGCATTGGTGCTGCGCGACCTGCAGTCGGGCGACCGGCGATCGGCTCCGACGCCGCTACGGGACGAGGGCCATCCGGCTGGCGCGGCGGTCGTGGCGCACAGCGGCATCGCGGCCATCAATCCGCGTGAGGCGGCGCTTCCCCCGCCGCCTCCGGTCGGCAACCTGACCGCCCATCCCAACGGATCTCCGCCGTCGCTCAGCGAAGCGGCGCGCATGGCCGTCGTTCAGGCCGAGCTCAATCTGATTGTCCCGACGCTGCGCAAGGTGCACTGGAATCGACGCAAGGCGGCGCCGCTGTTGGGTATCAGCTACAAGACCTTGCTCAACAAAATCAAGGAGCATGGCATCGTGCAGGATTGACAGCCTGTCGTGAAACGTCCGGCGTGGCACCGAGATGGGCGAGGCGTGCCGTCCCGGCAGGGCGCGACGACCGACAATAGAGAATCAGATGTGTGGTCCGGATATTGCGAGCGTCGCAGTCGGGAGACACACATGAGTAGTTCGCTCCACTCTTCGAGAGAAGCATCGGCGTCCCAGACCCCTCACGAAGGCTCGAACATCCCCGCCTTTTTCGACGCAGTCGGCACGATTCGTTCAATCTTCTCGAGTGGGCCCTCAGCCCTCATCTATTCTCAAGGCGATCCCGCCGATGAGGTATTTCATGTGCAGGACGGTACCGTCAAGAAGTCCGTGCTGTCCCGCGACGGCAGGGAGGCCGTCGTCGCAGTCCTCGGACCGGGCGACTTCTTCGGGGAGGAATGTTTAGCCGGGCAACCGCTTCGGATGGCGACAGCTTCGGCCCTCACCGAGGGCACGTTGCTGGTGATTGAGAAGCGCGAGATGTTTCGCCTGCTGCACGGCTCGGCGCCGATCGCGGATTGGTTTCTCTCGCACACCCTGGCGCGCCTCCGACGTATTGAGGACGACCTCGCCGACCAACGCTGCAATCCTGGAGAAAAGCGCCTCGCACGTGCCCTGTTGTTGCTCGCGCGCTACGGCAAGAATGGCGAGCAGCAGAGGGTGCTTCCGAAACTGTCCCAGACGATGCTCGCCGAGATGGTGGGGACGACGCGATCCAGAGTCAATTTTTTCTTGAACAAGTTCAAGCGACAGGGCTTCATCAACTACGCAGATGGCAACTTGACGGTGACCAATTCACTGCACCGCGTCGTTGATGAGGAGACCCACATCCAATAGCTCCCCGGCTTCGGCGACTGCGGCGCCGGACAGCCTCGCGACAGCAGCTCTGACCAGGGACTGTCTTGGTGGGTCGCAGCCTGGAGGCGCACTCGATAGCGCCCCCAGGTAGCGCTCTTCGCGATTCAGTCGGGCGAGCTACCGTTTGACGGCTTTGCCGACATCTTCGATGACTTCGCCCACCTTGCGTCGGGCTTTACCCAATTGTTGCTGGACGTTTCCCACGGCCTGTTGATCCTGACCTTCCTCTTTCAATTGCTCGTCGTCTGTCAGATCGCCAACGGCTTCCTTCGCCTTGCCTTTGACGTTTTCAACGGCGCCTTTTACTTCGTCTTTGTTCCACATGTTCGTCTCTCCTTATGGTGTGCGTCAGAGATTGAATTGCATTCTGCGTGCCACGTCATACGGATGGTGCCTGCTCATCGGTCGCGGCAAGCGCGCGGCGGAGGCCGCAGTGAAGCCATTTCTTGCGCGACATCAGTTGCTATCAGCAGTGCACGAAGGCCCCGAACCGCTGGGAGGCTGGGCGTCCGTCGGTTGTTGTACGACGTAGTTCGCGCACTGACGGTAGGTCTGTTCCGGTGTTGTCGCAACCCGCGAGCTCCACAATCCGCCGTCGAGTGGATCGAGCGAGGCCATCTGCGCGACGTCCGGCAAGTACGCGAGCATATGACCACAGTGGATGCACTGTGAGTTTTCAAAAAAGACGACCCGATCGCAGTGACTGCAATGGAAGACTCTCATGTGCTCGACCATCCTCGGGTCAGCTAAGGACACCGTAGTCGCGACATGCCTCACCTTGCGGCGGTCGAAGCGTACGCTGTCGATTCATAACCTAGCGGCATATCAACAAAGGTGCCGCTGATGCTCGCATTTAACCCGGATCGTGGCCGGCCGGCGCGGCACAGCCATTGCTGAGAGCAAGATCGAATCAATCGATCGCCAGAGATTCTTGGGGCGGCGCTCGGTCGCTTCACTAAATGTGTCATCTCCAATCGGGGTTAGGAGGCTACAGATGAAGTCGTCGACACAGGTTGAAAAGCCAGTTGAGGAAGCCGAGGGAAATCAGCGAAGCGACCAGGTCGAACCGATGCACCGCGGTGCAAAAGCGGAGGCGGACGACTATTCCACCGGACCGCGCGAAACGGATAGCGAACGCGGTGTCGCGGGCAGCGGACAGCAATTGCCCGGCACGGGGGGCACGACCGGCGAACACTCCGGCCAGGAGACGATTCCTCCACTGAAACCCAAGAAATAGAAACCGGGCAGATGTGTGCTGCAGAATGGCAATGTTTTGCCACTATTGGAGCAACGATGCGGCCGTTGGGAACGTGGTTGGGGAACGCTGAGTATTCTCACGGCGCATCCTGCTCACTGATCTCGCCGCAGGCGGACCGTAGACCACGTCTCGTTCGAGTTCGAACGCAGAGCCGCCCGTGTTAGCGGCTCTGCCACTACCCCGCCCGCTTTCGGGGCGGCCGCGCCTTCGCCGACTTCCGCTTCGCACCAGCGTGCCCAACTATTCCATCGACCGTCGTCAGCGCCGTGGTGACCGCACGGCCAATCACCCGCCCTGCGGCCACGAATCCTCATTTTTGAAAACAGAACGGGAACTGGAAACTCAACAGGCAGCACTTAGCCGGACCTCGGCGGTCGCTCATGAGCGGCGTGCCACAACTCGAGACGGATGTGGGTCGCCCGCCAACGTTGGCGGGCCCCACCAAAGATTGCGCCTATCGTCCGCACGCCGCATGACCGACGACATACCAAAGCACAATCACCCCAAAGGGCACGCCCAGCATCCAAGCAACGAGATAGCGCATGTGACCTCCTCCTCTTCACGGTGTCAGCACGAGTGCTGACGATGGGTTAACTAGGGTCTGTTATTGACACGCCGCCCTTCGCTCCTGAACGACGGAGACATCCGGGATGTTGGGCTCATCAACAGACGCTGACCGTTGATGCCGCCCGACAGCGGATTGACCGCGGCCAGCAGGTGAGCCGCACCGTGCAGGTCGCAGTACGTCGTCGGCTCCGTTCCGCGCGCGAAATACTCGGTGTAGACCGCCGGGCCATCGACAGATTGTTCGCCGTGCTCGCACCCCGCAGTCGCCAGCTTTCCGGATCGGCGGCAGATCTTCGCGCTCGTGACTTCAGACGGACGGCCCATCCACTCGGGCTTGTCGCCGTTGGTGGCGAGCTTCATGAAATTCGCCCACGCGGGCACGGCGACCTCCGCAGCGAACCCATTCGGAAGGATCGTGCGAGGCTCGTCGAAGCCTATCCAGACTCCAGCTACGAGCTTCGAGGTGTATCCGACAAACCACGCATCCTTGAAGTCGCTGGTCGTGCCCGTTTTGCCGGCCGCCGGCAGTCCGAAGCCGAGTCCGCGCACCCGCGCCGCGGTGCCCGTGTTGATGACGTCGGCGAGGACGCTCGACATCAGAAATGCCGTTCCGTCACTCATGGTTCGTGTCGATGACGGCGACGCATCGTAGAGCACGCGTCCAGTCCGATCTTCGACGCGCCGAATCACCGACGGACGGGGAAGCATGCCGTGATTCGCAAACGCGGCGTATGCCGCCGTGAGCGATCGCAGCGTCACTTCGCCTGATCCCAGCGCGAGCGAGGGTACGCCTGGCAGCTTGCCGAGTCCCATTGCCTCAGCCAACTTGACCGCACGCCCGATGCCGACGTCGTGAAGTACGCGGACTGCCGCCCGATTGCTCGACGTTCTCAGGGCCGTGCGCACGCTCATCGACGACGCCGTCGAATGCTCGTCATCGGGTACCCACGCCCCCGGCTCGATCGAGGGATCATCGAGGCCTTCCAGAATGGTGGCTGGCGTGTATCCTGCTTCGAGTGCGGCCGCATAGACGATCGGCTTGAATGCCGACCCGGGCTGACGCCGCGCCTGGATGGCGCGGTTGAAGCTGCTGTCGGTGAAGTCGCGTCCGCCCACGATGGCGCGGATATGTCCGGTCGCGGGGTCGAGGGCGATCAGCGCGCCCTGCAATGGCTCCTCTGTTGCGTCGAGCGATGAGGTGCCTGGTTTGGCTGTCGCCTGACGCCGGGTCCACTCGCGGCGGCGATTCTCCACGGTCTTCAGGGAATCAGTGAGAACCGCTTCGGCGGCCGCCTGTATTGGCATGTCAACCGTCGAAAACACGCGCAGCCCGTCTTGAATGACGGCTTGAGCGCCGAAGCGCTCAAGCAGCTCGCGCCGTACCTGTTCCTTGAAGTATTGCGCGTGCCGCTGGTCCGAGCGCAGACTGTCGTGGAGCCGCACAGGCGTGGCCCGACTGCTGCGCCAGGTGTCCTGATCGATGGCGCCGGTGTCGAGCAAGGCCCGCAGCACGAGGTTGCGCCGAGCCACAGCCCGACCAAGGTTCACGGTCGGTGCGTCGCTGGACGGGGATTTCACCAGGCCTGCCAGCAACGCGGCCTCAGCCACCGACAACTCGGACGCATGCTTGCCCAGATAGCCGAGTGCGGCGGCTTCGATGCCGTACAGCCCGTCGCCGAAGTACACCTTGTTCAAGTACAGCTCGAGGATTTTCGACTTCGGGTACGCACGCTCGATCCGGCGCGCCAGCAGTACCTCCTGCAGCTTGCGGCGGATCGTCTTCCCGGGCGTCAGGAAAGTCTGGCGCGCGAGCTGCTGCGTGATAGTACTGCCGCCCTGCGCTGCGCGTCGCTGCCGGAGGTTGGCTACCATGGCCGCGGCGACGCGCGTGAGATCGAAGCCTGGATGACTGTAGAAACGCCGATCCTCGATGGCAAGAATGGCGTGGATCATCGCGGGCGAGATGGCGGTCAGCGGCACTTCGAATCTGCGCTCTCTGGCGATCGAGAAGGCATAGCGATCGTGGTGGTCGTAGACGGTCGTCGCCTGATCCATTCTGCCGATGGTCTTGATCCCGGCGAGATCGGGGAGATCATGCCAGGCGCTGAACAGGCCGAACGACGTGACCGCCACTGCTACGGTAGAGATTGCCAGCAGCGATGCGCAGAGGACTCCAACGGGCGATCGGAGCGTCACGCGGTACCGCTCTGCCAGGCGACGTGCGCGACTGATAAGGGGCATCGCAATCACGGTCTGCAAGACACGGGCCTCGTCTTGTGCCGTCGATCGATTCGACTACTGCCGGGCTCGATCGACAGAGCGCCTGGGCCGCAAATGATGCGCTATCTGAAGCTGTCGCTCAGTCGCTCGACCCACGGGAAGGTCCGCGCCAGATCGCCCGCTCGATCCGTCTGCGCTTCGGATCTAACGAGGCCGTCCAACGTGGCAACGCCGTCGACGACTCGCATCTCACACGTGCGCCATCGAGCTCAGGGCTCTCAACTCTCTTCCCTCGGCCGCATGTTCGGATCGACCGTCAGGAGGTTTCGAACGTCGCGAACCCTGACGTATCGCCACGATTGTGCCGGCAACATCCTTCGCGTCGGGCGTCGGCACTGTGCCTGTCAATGTGGCGATAGCATTTGTCGTGAAACATGGTGCCTCTCTTTCTGACTGATTTCCGATTGACTTTCGCCAACGACCTTATCCACGCCAGGGGGAGCAAAGCGGATACCATGGTCCTCGGTGAGTCGGGCTGCGTGGCCTTCGATCTTCGGCTGCCGAATCGGGCGTTGCGCGGTACGTCAAGAGTGGTCTCTTGCCGAAACGAAAAGGAAGTCCCTTGCTCAATGTGGGGAATTCGTGTCTCGTTTCAAGCCTTCTGCCGCGGCACAGGGCTTGCTGAACAGCTTCGCGCTGCACCGGTGGAGCTTGGGGGCGCCGTGGAAGACCTGTTCATTCCCCCAAACGGGGTGTTCTGCGGCGGCCTGGAGTAAACGATGGAGGAGATTCCAACCCGGCGTCGAATTCGCCACCCGTGGTGGATTGCCGCGGCCGTGAGCGGCGTGGTGATCGCGGGTCTGGTCGCGGTCGTCACCGCACTCATTCCGCTTTCCTCCGAGGCCGCACGTGTGCGGTTGATTGCCGCGCTTTCCGAACGCTTGCAGGGCGAGGCGGATCTGCGCGAGTTCCACATCCGTGTGTTCCCGTCGCTCCGAGCGGAAGGCCGCGGTCTGACCATCCGCCATCATGGACGCCACGACGTGCCACCCCTCATCTCGATCGAGCATTTCTCGGCCGAGGGAAGTCTCCGCGGCCTGCTGCGCAAGCACGTCTCGCGAGTGACGCTCGACGGCCTCGATATCGAGATCCCGCCGGATCGGAACCGGGTCGATAAGAAAACCGATGGCCCGGACGAGGACAAGCCTGGTGCCCCGTCTCAGCAGTCAGACGCTGCGCGAACGCTCGTCATCGACGAGTTGCGATCGGTCAAGGCTCGTCTCGCGATTATCCCTTCCGAGGCCGGTCGGCCTCCGCGGGTCTGGGACATCCACGACATGCGAATGACCTCCGTCTCGGCTGATGGGGCGATGCCGTTCGAGGCGACGCTCACCAACGCGGTGCCGCCCGGCGAAATCACCACGCACGGATCCTTCGGGCCGTGGCAAAGTGCGGAACCCGGCGGCACACCTCTCGAGGGCACCTTCACCTTCAATGACGCTGATCTGTCGGTCTTCAAAGGCATCGCCGGCATCCTGTCCAGCCACGGCACTTTCGGAGGGGTGCTCGAGCGCATCGACATTCACGGGCAGACCGAGACGCCGATGTTCGAAGTCAAGGCCGGCGGCCATCCGGTTCCGCTGCGCACCCAGTATCACGCAATCGTCGACGGAACGAATGGCAACACCATCCTGGAACGAATTGACGCGTCCTTTCTGAAGACGTCAATCGTTGCCAAGGGTGCCGTCGTCGGCAAGCCGGGCAAAGAGGGACGAACGGTTACACTCGACGTCAAGATCGACAAAGGGCGTCTCGAGGATGTCCTGAAGCTGGCGGTCAAATCCTCTTCGCCGATGGTGGGTGGGTTGCGGCTGGCGACCACGTTCGTTCTTCCGCCTGGGGACCAGGATGTCGTCCAGAAGCTTCGTCTGAATGGTCGATTCGCGATTTCGGACGGCCGGTTTGCGAACCTCGACGTGCAGAACAAGATCAACGAGCTGAGCCAACGGACGCAAGGAAAGGATCCGGCTCAGCCCGAGGCGAAAGTCTCCTCGCGTTTCAGTGGGGCTTTCCGGCTTGGTGGGGGTACGTTGGCCATCCCCGAGGTCACGTTCGACGTGCCCGGCGCCGCGGTCCGACTCGCCGGAAAATACGATCTCGTGCCCGAGACATTGGATTTTCAGGGAACGCTTTTCACAGACGCCAAAGTCTCGCAAATGGTGAAAGGCTTCAAAAGCCTCATCCTGAAGATCGTCGATCCGCTCTTCAGACGTGAAGGCGGCGGCGCGTCGATCCCGATCAGGATCAGCGGCAACCGCCAGAACCCAACCTTCGGCCTCGACAAGGGGCGCGTCTTCTCGCACAAACGGAAATTGAGCTAGAAACAGGTTATCGCGGATCGCCTCTCCCGACTTCCCATGGTTCCCCCCTTGGCGGTCGGCCCCTGACATTCAGGCCGTCGAGTCGGCCGTCGCCTGTTCAATTTGACCCGGCTGCAAGAAATCCGCGGTCGATCGTTCTCAGAGAGAGGGCGATTGGACATGACCGACCCACGTCTGTATCAGATTGCGATTCTCTCCGTTCTTCTCGCGTACGGGATGGTACGGCTGGACTTTGACGTCTCGTTACTGCGGGTTGGCCTGTTGCTGGGGACGGTTCTTGGCGCGCAGGCGATTGGCGACTCCATAGTGGCCCGATACTCACGGCTGAGCCGGACTTCGGTGAATTATCGGAGCGCTCTCATCTCGGGTCTGTCGCTCTGTCTCCTCCTGCGCACGAACCGTCCCGAGTTCGCCGTGTTTGCCGCGGTGCTGACCATCGGGAGCAAATTCCTCGTGCGACTTCGAGGCAAACACGTCTTCAACCCGACCAATGGCGGTCTGATCGCGATGCTGTTGCTGACGAACCAGGTCTGGGTATCGCCCGGTCAGTGGGGTGCGGCCCCGGCCCTCGGCGTGCTGTTCGCCTGCGTGGGCACCGTCGTGGTCAACCGTGCCTCGCGCAGCGACGTGACGTTCGCCTTCCTCGTGTTCTTCAGCGCGTTGATGTTCGGCCGCTCAATCTACCTCGGCGAACCGATGGCCATTCCCGTTCATCGGCTGGAGAGCGGGGTCCTCCTGCTCTTCGCGTTCTTCATGATCTCCGATCCGAAAACGACGCCGGACTCGAGAGCAGGCCGCGTGCTGTTTGCCGCACTGGTCGCGTTTGGCGCGTGGTACGTGCAATTCCGGATGTTCCGGACCAACGGGCTGCTCTGGTCCCTGGCCGCCTGCTCTCTCACCGTGCCGTGTATCGATTGGCTCCTGCCTGGAGCCAGCTATGCCTGGCCGTTTCGAGCGGCTGCGGATCGTGCGACGGTGGCGCCTCGGCGCGCCGCAACAGCCCGAGCGGCCCTCAACCGATCACTGGTTCAAAGGAGCGCGATATGAGGCGACTGGTTTGCGGCGCAGCCGGGGTGGCGGTCTGCCTGGCGTGGTTCTCTCCGGCGCTCGCCGGTTTCTGCGGCTTCTACGTCGCACGAGCTGACACGAAGCTGTTCAACAAAGCTTCGCAGGTCGTTCTCGTTCGCGACGGGGATCGGACGGTGATGACCATGGTGAGCGACTTCAAGGGGGACCTGAAGGAGTTTGCGGTGGTCATTCCCGTGCCGACGTTTCTGCGCCGCGAGCAGATTCATGTCGGCGACAAATCCCTCGTCGATCATCTCGATGCCTATTCGGCCCCGCGGCTCGTGGAGTACTTCGACGGCGATCCTTGCCGGGTGGCGATGATGGAACGGGCGATGATGGCGGCTGCGGGCCCGCCTGCCGCGAAGGCGGACGTCAATATTCGGGCGCGCAGTCTCGGCGTCACCGTTGAGGCTCAGTACACGGTCGGCGAGTACGACATCCTCATCCTTTCAGCGCAAGAGAGCGCCGGCCTCGAAGCATGGCTGCGCGAAAACGGCTACAAGATCCCCGCGGGGGCGTCGGCCGTGTTGGCGAGCTATCTGAAACAGAACATGCGTTTCTTCGTCGCCAGAGTGAACGTCTCCGAGCAGATCAAGTTGGGCTTCTCGTCGCTCCGCCCGCTCCAGGTGGCGTACGAGTCGCCGAAGTTCATGCTGCCAATCCGGCTGGGCATGGTCAACGCGAACGGACCGCAGGAGCTCTTCGTGTATGCGCTGACGCGCAAGGGGCGCATCGAGACCACCAACTACCGTTCGGTCAGGCTGCCGTCAGGCATGGAGCTCCCCGCGTTTGTGAAGGAACCGCGCGAGTTTGCCAGGTTCTACCAGGCCATGTTCAACCGGCAGGTCCAGAACGACGATGGCCGTACGCTGTTTCTCGAGTATGCCTGGGACATGAAGTGGTGCGATCCCTGCGCGGCCGATCCGCTGTCGAATGACGAGCTGCGCCAGCTCGGCGTCTTCTGGTCCGGTGGGGCGGGCGCGGCTGCGATCGCGGGGCCGCCGGACGTGTTCCTGACGCGGCTGCACGTGCGCTACGACAACGCGCATTTCCCTGAGGACCTCGTCTTTCAAGAGACCGCGGACCGCACCAACTTTCAGGGCCGCTACGTGGTCCGCCACGCGTGGACGGGCGATGCGTCGTGCCAGGCGGCGGTTGCTTATCGTTCGAGCGCGAGCGAACGGCGCGATGAGGAGGCGCAGCGCCTGGCATCGCTCACTGGATGGCCGATGACCGACATTCGCCGCAAAATGGGCCTTGCCCAGGACCTCCCCAACGGCGCCTGGTGGGATCGCATCTGGAAGAAGTGATTGGTGCAGACGAGGCGATAATGATCGTCAGAGGAATGTCGACCGCACCGTGAGCGCGTCACACGCCGCCGATCTCGAGCTCGCACGCCGGTGCGCGGCCGGCGACGAGCAGGCCTGGGAGCGCTTCGTCCGCGAGTACCGTCCGGTCCTGCTTCGCGCGGCGCAGGCGCTCGATCCCACCGGCCGCGCTCGTGAGCTGGCCGACGCCTTGTATGCCGAGTTGTACGGGGTCCGGG
>JBDTVS010000124.1:0-36681 GCA_040007095.1 Acidobacteriota bacterium | reverse complement strand
TGGCGCCCGCAGCGTGGTTCGTCCTCGTTCCGCTGGCGCATGCGTCGCTGCTCAGCGGGATCGCATTGTCGCTTGGCTCGACGTGGGGGCTCTTCCGACACTACTGGGTCGCCGTCAAGCTCGTGATCACAGCCTTCGCGACGGTCATACTGCTGATCTACATGGGGACGTTCCGAGAAATGGCGGGCGTGGCAGCAGATCCGGTCGTGGCATTGGGACTGGTGCGGAATCCCTCGCCGATGGTGCACTCAATCCTGGCCTTGGTGCTGCTGATTGCCGCCACCGTGCTGGCCGTCTACAAACCGCTAGGCATGACTGCCTACGGGCACCGCAGAGAAGCGGAGCGACGGCAGTTGTCGCATCCGGTGTTGGCGCAAGGCCGGCGTGTGTCCACGCCTGTAGAGGCCGAGCCGGCGCTGATGGCGCCTACTTGCAATTCAAGGACGCCGACACCACGTTGGGTTTACGTGTCCTGGATACTCGCCGTCGCTTTCCTCGTGGCCTTCTTTGCTTTCCACCTTCTATTCGGGCGCGTGGCCGGTCACTGATCGACGTCACAAGCCAGGACAGGCCTGCCCGGCGCGTGCTGATCGAGGACCGCTGATCTTCCGTTTCCGACGGGCTCGCTCGATCACCTCCGTCCTGCCA
Source organism: Acidobacteriota bacterium (assembly GCA_040007095.1). Classification (GTDB taxonomy): domain Bacteria; phylum Acidobacteriota; class Vicinamibacteria; order Vicinamibacterales; family CAVVIG01; genus JBDTVS01. The sequence goes on along the minus strand of JBDTVS010000124.1, from coordinate 36,033 downwards.
AGCGTTTCAAATAGATGAGCGCGTTCTCCGGGTGCCGTGTTCGCCAGTCTTCCGTCCCACTCAGACACGAGGACGCGCCATTCGTCGCGCGGGGCAAACAGTTCCTCGAGGAGTTCACGAAGCGATCACGTCAGTGGACGAGGTACGGGCCCTGCCGCTCTACCAGCGTGCGATCGCGATCGATCCTGATTTTGCGATGGGCCACGCGCAAGTCGGGTTCGGCTACAGCGGCTTGGGAGAGTCGGCGCTGGGGCGGCAGAGCACACTCAAGGCCTACCAGCTGCGCGATCGGGCCAGCGACGCCGAGCGCTTCTTCATCGAAACCCTGTACCACCGCGATTTCACCGGCGATCTCGAGCGGGAGCAACGGACGTTGGAATCGTGGGCCGAGAGCTACCCGCGCGATGCCGTTCCGCACGGATTGATCGGCGGTTTGGCCCTGATGAGCACCGGCCAACATGAGTTGGCGATCGCCGAATCCGACAAGGCCATCGCGCTGGATCCCGACTTGACACCGGCGTACGCCAACAGGGCATTCAATCAGCTCTTCCTGAATCGTCTTGATGATGCCTTGGTGACGATCCGTCGCGCGACCGAGCGCAAGCTGGAAGGCGTCGAATTCATGCTGGTCCAGTATTTTGTGGCATTCCTGAAGGGGAACGACGACGAACTCAGACAGATGGCGACGGCAGCCAGGAAGATCCCGCTGTTGGAAGACACGATCTCGCATCTGGAGGCGCTCACGCTAGCTCGCTCGGGCCGCTTGAACGATGCGAGACGAGTGTCCGCGACACCCGTCGAGATCGCGCAGCGGTCAGGTCGACGGGAACGGGCCGGCTTGTTCGAAGCGGCCACTGCCGTGTGGGAAGCGTTCTACGGGAATGCGACAGCGGCCAGACAGAGTGCGACCAGGGCGCTTGCGCTCGGACGGGGCCGCGAAGTGGACTATGCCGCCGCATTCGCGCTCGCCCTGTCTGGTGATCTGCCGCAATCGCGAGCCCTCGCCGAGGATCTCGCGCGCGAGTTCCCAGAGGATACGTCGGTTCAATTCATGTATCTGCCGACGCTGCGGGCCCTGTTCTCATTGAACAAGCATGATGCGACAGCGGCGATTCAAGCGCTGCAGACCGCCTCGCGCTACGATCTCGCCCTTGGAGGCGTCGGCTTCATCGGACGCTTCGGCGGCCTGTACCCCATCTACGTGCGCGGCCAAGCGTACCTCGCGGCGCAGCAGCCCGCCGCTGCCGCCGCCGAGTTTCAGCGGATTGTCGATCATCGAAGCATCGTGCTGGTCGATCCCATGCACGCCATGGCGCGCCTGCAGTTGGCGAGAGCGCTCGCGCTCGCGGGCGATGCCGTGAGCGCGAAAAGCGCCTACAACGATCTCTTCACGGTGTGGAAGAATGCCGATCCAGACATTCCGGTTCTCAAGCAAGCACGGGCGGAATACGCCAGGTTGCCGTGATTGACATCGTCCGCTCGCCCGCGCTCTCAACGAGTCCTCCCGTTCGAAGCCAACCACTTAGCGGCGAACCCGTCTACGCCGTCGATTTCATAAGCCCCGGTAGATCTCGCCCGATCGACAAGACCATCGACTTGCCTCAACCAGCTCGTCAGTGGGTTCCAACTGGTGAAAATCTGGTCATCACCGCCGTGACAACTCGTCGATCGATCCGCCGTGGACTGGCTCTGGCAAAGCGAACATGCCGCGCGAACGCACAGGCGGATCGGTAACAATGTGCCAGCCAGTCGGAGTGACGTGAACGACGCGCCAACTCGGATCGCCCAAATCAAGATAGACGTCGTCCGGTCCGCCAGCCACACGGACAGCCTTAGCGTGCTCGGGGCCGCCGCACCGAGCCTCGCCGCTCAGAACGTTCAAGGCGTCGCCGATTCCTTGACTGCCAGGGGCACGGCTCTCGCGGACATAATAAAGGCGCGCGAGCCAGCCCGCACGGCGCGCGTAAGTAATGAGCAACGGGCATGTGGCGACCGACTCCTTCTGGGCCGAAGTTCTAAACATGCCGACAGCTCATTAGTTGGCGGACCATTCCGGCCAAGACAATCGCGAGGTCAGCACGTCAGAGCGTTCCACACAGTCAGTCAGGGCCGGCGAGCGTATGGCCCAGCGGCAGTCCGCGGCTGGCGGACACCTACCGCAGCGTCACTGTCGTCCGATGTCCTGGCTGGGCGCGAATAGCCAACCCGATCCGAGTCGGTCAGTGGCTACCGTCTTCGTCTCCGGAGTGAAGCCACATCGCGCGAGCAGGGCCACGAAGCGCGGGTCGGCTCGGTACGGATCCCATTTCGCGTCGACGGGCAGAAAAATCAGGTGAACATCGCGGGCGGCGTACGCCTTCTCGAGCCACTCGAATACCGCGTCCCGCTCGCCAAGGCCGGCATGCACAAGTGCCATGGCGTACGGCGGCACGAATCGTTGTCGGGCGGCGTCCTCCATCTGCCCCAACACGGCTCTGGCCTCAGTCGTCCGCCCGATCTTCGCGAGAAGATAGCCCCTGAGCGACGTCGCCTTGCTGTTGTTGCCCGAGAACCGCGCCGCATCGGTAGCGGCGGTCAGCGAGAGCTCTGTCTCCCCTATCTGTTCGTACGCCTGAGCGAGCTGAACGCTGCCAATCCAGAACGTCGAGTCCATCAAGACCGCCCGCCGCGCGTGGTCGACGGCGGCTCGATAGTCTCGACCCTGGAATGCGACCTGTGCCGAGAGGGCGACCACCATGGACTCCAGCGGCTCCAGTTCGCGGGCGCGACGCATCGCGGCATCGGCTTCACCCTGTCGCCCAGCTTGTGACAGGACATGTCCCAGGGCCAAGTACCCGTTGGCATTGCTGGAGTCCAGACGGATCGCCAAGCGGAGCGCTTTCTCCGCCGCGCCCCAATTCCAGTCGAGCATCCAGTTGACGGACCCAGCAGCCATCTGCGCTTCGGCGAGATTCGGATTCGACCGGATGGCATGCGCAGCGGCGTCCCGCGCGCGCGGGCCCGTCTCGAGGGGAGGGGCATCGCCGTTAATCGGACTGTTGCCGTACACCTGCGCCAGGCCGGACCACGCGAGAGCGTAGTCCGGATCGAGTGCGAGCGCGCGCTCGTACTGCGCCACGGCTTGGGCATTGGTCGCCGCCGTCCGGCGGCTCTCGAAGTAGCGAGCCTTGAGGTACGCGTCGTACGCTTCGCCGTTGTGGGTCTGTCGGCGAGCGAGACCACTGACGCGGTCCGGCGCGAGCGTGAGATGCACGTGCTGTGCCATAGCGGCGCTCACGTCCTGTTGCAATGCCAGCAGGCTCTTCACTTCGCGATCGTAGGACTCCGACCACACGTGCTCTTGGTCCGACACGCGAGTGAGCGTCGCGGTCACGCGCACGTGGCCACCTTCGGACCGCATCGCGCCCTCCAGCAGATAGTCCACGGACAGCTCGCGGCCGATCTCGGCCGCCGTCTTTGTCGTGCCCTTGTAGTGCAGGGTTCGGCCCTTGACGCTCAGCTGCCCGGGATCGATCTGTCCGAGCAGCGCGATGATTTCCTCCGTGAGACCCGTGGCGAGGTAGGCCCGCTCGGGATCGCTGCTGAGGTTTTCGAAGGGCAGGACGGCAAGCGACACGCGCGTGGCGTGAGCGGCGCTGGTGGCCCGCCTCCACGCGACGACGACGCCCACCACGGCGACCGCCAATAGTCCCATGACGAGTGCCATTGTCAGCGCTCGTGCGCGTGGCCATGACGGCGTGATAGGCGGCACGGACGCGAGGGGCGTCGATCGCGCCGAGCCCGCTGACTCGGCGGCATTGACAAGAACCGGCGTTTCGACCTCATCAGGTTGCTCGCGACCAAGCACGGGCGCCGGGGGTGTGCTCGCCAAGTTGACATCCCGTACGTGGGGGACCACTTCTACCGGAGCGATGAACCGATACCCCTTGCCGGCGACCGTCTCCACGAATGCGGGCGCGTCCGCCGAGTCTCGTAAGGCTTGCCTCACCTTGCTGATGGCCGTGTTCACTCCGGTCTCGACGTCCACGAACACGTCCTTGCCCCACAGCCGGTCGACGATGTCCGTGCGCGAGACGAGCTGCCGGCGTCGCTCCACCAGCAGGATCAGCACGTCCATCGCCTGACGCCCAATCTTGACCGGGCGTCCCAGACGACGCAGCTGGTACGCAGCGACATCGAGCTCGAAGTCTCGGAACCGGAACGTCGCGGGCGAGAGAGAGGTCTCCATGCGACGCTCTAGGATGTCACAAGTCGAGCGTGGTCTGGCACTTACCGTTCCAGGAGGATTTCAGGGATTTTCCAGACGCCGTCCATGGTCACAACCGCGTGTGTCGGCCGAGGATGGCCGCGAACTGGAGCCCTGGCCCAGCGTCATGACGACGCTGATCGGATGCGACCAGAGGGAGAGAGATCATGATCTGGAACACTTCGAGGAAGACATCGGGCGGGTTCCGCGGTTGGCGGACAGTCGCCATGCTCGGCTTGGCTGGCGTGCTGCTCGCGGCAACAGGTCGCACAGTGAGCGCACAGTCGGGCGACGACGCCAATCGTGAGCACGAGGCTCGCAAGGGGATTGTCGGTGTCTGGACAGTGCAGGTGACAGTGCGCAACTGCGACACGAACCTCCCGCTGGGCCCCGCCACCCATTCCCTGGTGACATTTCACGAGGGCGGCACGCTGAGCGAGAGCGCCCTAGCGTTCGCGCCTGGTCAGCGTGGTGCGGGTCACGGCACGTGGACACGCCACGGTAAGCGGACCTATGCGCAGGACTTCGTCGCCCTGCTCCTCTTCGATACGCCGGCGAACTTGCCTGGTACACCCACGTTCGACCCGAGCTTACCGATTTCTCCAGGGTTCTTCGCGGGCTGGCAAACCGTGACGCACACGGTGACCCTCAACGGCACCGACCATCTCACCTCGGCCGGGACCAATGCCTTCTACAACATCAACGGCGATCTATACAGCACCGGCTGCTCGACGGCTGTCGCACAGAGGTTCAAGTAGCCCAGCCAATCCGTCTCCTTTGGTCGACTTCGGCAAGGGGCGCCGATCACGCCGTGCCCGCGGCGTTCGGCGCCCCCCTGGGGCCCGGTCAACGAATCGATTGCTGCAACATGCTGTATCCGCGAGACTTCAGCGCCACGGACTCTCAACTCCTGTGTAACGGGCAAGTGTAGAGCTATTCGATGGCGTGGCGCGCGCACCGACACCGACGACGAGATCGCCGACCTTGCGATCAACGCCGTGCATGAAATCGCTATCGGCAAGCTTCCGCCGGGCATGAAGTTGTTCCTTCGCGCCAGGTGTAGGCGGCCTGTTACCCGTCGCGGTATCTTCCGTCACATCCTCGCCAGACGCTCGCCCACCGTCCGCGCTTCACGGCCTTCGCCGCTTCGGATCGCGCCAGCCTGAAACGCATCTGTCACTCCCTCGCATTGGCTCCAGCCTACGCGGCCGGCCGCCTCGCTGACTGCCGGCGTGTACGGGCTCCTTGTTCTGCGAAGGAGCCGCGATACACGCGGACCAGAACAGAAGGCGAGGACACCATGACCGTACGATTCACCCCGAACGACAAAGGCAACCCCCCGGGAAAGCTGGCTGACGCCGAACTGCACTTCAACGACGGGCCGCTCGACGGGCTCAAGTTGATCGGCTTCTCGGTGTGGGAGACGCGGGGCGGCAGCTCGCGTCGTAACATAACGTTTCCCGCGCGCCAGTACACCGTCAACGCGGAACGCCGCAGCTTTGCTCTTCTGCGTCCGATCACCGACCCCGTGGCGCAGGAACGTATCCGCGACCTCATCCTTGACGCCTACGCCAGGTGGGCGGGCGCGCCGGCCATCGCGTCGTAGAGCCCACAGGCCGGGGCGTCGCGCTCCGGCCTTTCTCGATCAGATACATCGCGCTCGTGGGTTGAGCCCGACAGAGTTCGGATGGAGACAACAGGTCAGTTGGATGTTCGCTGGTTTCGTGGTCGTGCTCGCTTCGCTGACATTCCAGGCCGTTGGCCTTGATGCGTAAGAAGAAGAGCCCTATGAAAACAAGATCTATGGTTGGTGCACGTGTGGTGCTGGACACGCGCTGGGCCATCGGAACTATCGACTTCGCGACTGTCCTGCCGATCTGAGCCCGCGCAGATTCCGCACGCCGGTCGTCACATGTTCTGCCGGTCTCCTATGACTACACCTCAGCACATCCGATGGGAACTCGGTGAACCGCGCCACGGGTGGCAACCCTGCGGGGTCGTCGTCGGGAGTGACGCACTCAACGGCAAGGCGTCCAACGTCGCGAACGATCCACTCGAGGCATTCATCTGAAGTTCCACACTCGCGGACCGTGGATCTCCCATTTGCCGTAGCACTTACGCGCGAATCCGTCGTACGCGTTACTGACTACGCGATCCGTTTCAGTAACGCCAACGCGCGTCGCTGTTCGGGTGTGGGCGTGGTCGTGGCCATGAACGTGGGGCTGTCGTCGTCCCCGCGCGTACGACACTGATTGCGGACGATCGCGCTGAGATCCTGCAAGAGCGTCTGGAAGCTGTGTACCATCGTGCCGTCGGCGAGCTCATGCGAGGCCGCTTTCTGGTCGGCCGCCGCCGACCGTTTCGCCGGCGCGACCGGATCGCGCGTCGTCTTGGCGTGCTGATCCTCGTCCGCAAACATCAGCGCCCGCCAGGCTTCGCGCATGTGCCACTCGACGTAATAGGCCAGCATGCAGAGGAAGATGTGACTGCGCACGCGGTCCGCCAGGTGATGATGAATCGGGCGGACATGCAGATCGATCGTCTTCAGGGATCGAAACGCCCGTTCGACCTGACTGAGGGCCTTGTAGTGGCGCACCGCATCTTCGGCACTCATCGTCGCCGCGGGCACATTGGTCCGAATCAGATAGATGCCGTCGAGGGCCGCTTCCGCGTCGACGCGGGCGGTGCGCACCGTCCACTCGAACGTCCCATCCGTGATCGTCACCGCGAAGTGCTTCGCGACCTTGTATTTGTTGATGACGCGGCCCACGCGCAGCCCGATCTCGGCGCGGCCGCGCAGCCGACCCTTCGCCACTCGTCGTTGGAGGGGTTCAAGTTCAGCGACCGTCGCGGCGAGCAGATCCTGGCGTTTGTGCGCACGCCGCTTCGCGAGGGCGTGATTGCGGCAGGCCATCAGGCGTTCGCCCGGATAGGCGGGGTCGGTCAGCTCAAACAGATTGCGGTCATCGAAGAGACCGAGTTGGAGCGCGCCGTTGGCCAGCAGCCGCTGGATTTGCGGACTCTTGAGCGCCGTGATCCACGCCACGCCGTCGAGCGTCGTCAGCGTCTCGATGGCCTTCTGCGAAATCATACCGCGGTCGCCGACGAGGATCGCGTCGTGGACCCCCATCCGCTCCCGCAGCCGCTGCACTTGGGGCACCAGGGTCGTCGGGTCGGCGACGTTGCCCTCGAACACCGAGACGGCCACTGGGCGGCCGTGCCCATCGGTCACCAGCCCGTAATTGACTTGCAGCTTGTCGCGCTTGCCGTCGCGATTGTGGCCCCGCTTCGCCAGCGGACACGTCGTGCCCTCAAAGTAGCTCGAGGTCAAGTCGTACAAGACCACGCCGCCAGGCGTGAGATGGCGCGCGGCGAGTGTCTGCTCAATGCGCTCCTGGCGGGCCAGCAACCAATCCATCGCCGCATACAGATCGTCTTCGCTCGCGTGCTGCACGCCGAGGTCTTCGGCCAGCGTCCGCGTCTGCCACCAGCGGGTCGTCGCCAGTTTGGTCTGCGGCGCGATGACGCGGGCGGCGACCATCGCCATCACCAGGTCCGCTTCGGGACACCGGCGCGCCGACAGGAGCCGCGAGAATCTCAGGCGATCCATCGCGGTGAGCACCGCCTGACCGTCCCCATGCGGCCGCGACCGGACAATCTCGAACTGGTCGGCAGACACCAGCGTGTCCCCCTGCAGCGCCCGTCGAATCAACGCGATGATCGGGTCGGGCAAATGCGACAGGTTTCCCACCGTCTCCTTGCGCACACGGGGTCCTTCGCGATAACTGCGGCACAGTAAATGGCTGTGGTATGTCTTCCCTTTGTGATGACGCGTGGTGGTCACCACGTGGACCGCGCCTCGGCGCTTGGGCATGGCCGAGACTGTACACGAGTGCGGCCGCGAGTACAAGGGCCATTACTCACTACATATTGACACTCGATCCAGTCACAATCGCTACGATTCTGGCCTGAAAGCTATCGAAAGTGACAAAACACTACGCGGAACTTCAGATTCATCTCGTGACTCGCCCGCATCGACCAACCGTGGGCCGGCGAACGCCCGGTCGAGCTCTGGCTCAAGCCTGCGATCTGCATCCTTGAGCTCACCCATCCGGAGGGATAGCAACGTCTGCGCATCCTTTTCCACAACGATAGCTAGCCGCACTTCAAAGAATCCCACCCATATGAGGTTCGGTTCGATGGGAGGGTGGAACGCGCGACGTTCGCTCGCGCGCTCGACACCCGACTGAAAGAATTCTTCCGGTGGTTCCCCGATGGCGACCGCGAACACTGGGAGTCGATGGCGAGTCATCGGTCGGGCTACGCACGCCTTCGATGGCGTTGACGTGGTTCACCCGAATCGCGCTTGCCTCATGGCTCGGCAATCCCAGTCCGCGTTGGTGGGTTCCACATCCGGAAGCTCGCTGGGCCGAAGACCGTGAAGCAGACCGGGCAATAGTGCGGCGACGTCGGCACGCCGCCCGTCGTCACGGGCGGCAGCGCGTTCGGATCGTGGTGTCCGCCGCACACGTCCTGAAACACCCGCCATCGTTCGCCCACCTGCATCTCGGCCGCGCGCTCGAGCACCTGGTGAAGCGTCATCCTCCCGGCCTGAGGCACGTCATTCGTCGTCGTCATCAGTGTCGTGAAACCTTCTCCGTGACCTGTTTGGCCTTGACCTTCGCATCTTCCCTCGACCGTGTAATCACGACTCCACCTTCGACGTTGCCCCGTCGAGGACATCCACCTGTCCCAAGATCACGCCGCCCGACCGGAAAGCTCTTGGTACAGGGATAGCAGCGCACCGTGATCCCGCTCGAAACCCGCGCCCGTGAGGTCCAGCCGATCCGACCTGCAATTCGCGCAGAACGCTAGATGCGGCATCAGCGCTTCTCGGCTAAGCCACGCGCCAGGAATGCCTGGAACTCGTCCTCCGAATCGAAGCGTACCATCATCCCGCGCTCGCCGTTCGAGATGGAGCTCGAGTACCGCCCGCATTGGTGCTGATCGCAGCGGCCTTGCTGGATCACGGCGCGCGGGGCGCTGGGGTGTCGGCGGTCATCCCAGGTCAAGATCTGCAGCGGACGGGCTCCGCGAACAGCGGAGACCGATGACGACCAACACGCACACATCGCAAAGATGTGGCCAGGAATTCAATTCGTAGCGTTGTGACAAACTCTCCCGTTCATAGTCATAAATGTCCGTCTAGACATTTATGGCTCATTCCAGTAAGCTTCTCAGCGCGTGAGCATCTGGGTGCGCGCGCGCCATTCACTGAGATTGTTTTCTGGAGGTCTCACATGCTGCACCGTCTCTCCCGCTCGGCTCCGCGCCTGTGGCGCGACCATCAACACCACCTCGCGCGCCTGCTGATCATCATGCTGACGAGCACGCGTGTCGCACACGCGCAGGTCTTTGTCGCGCAGGCCCGCACCGTCTCGAACATCATCCAGACCTCGCTCTTGGTGTTGGCGCCGGCGGCCCTGATGGTCGCGTTCTTCGGGATGATGTGGGGCGGCCACGAGCACCAGGGCAAGTTTTTGAAGGTCGGCGTCGGAGCGATCGGCGTGTATCTCATTGCCGCTGTCATCGCGCTCATTTGAACCGACGCCCATGACTGAGCCGATCACACGCACGACGTTCAAGGCCATCACGAAGCCGCTGCACACCAAGGGCGTCACGCGACCGATTGCGATGGTCGCTGTGGCGCTCGGGCTGTTCTGCCATCAGGTGATCCACTTGTGGGCCCCGTTGTGGGTCTCGGTGCCGGCCGGATTCGTCATCGGCCTGTCGGTCTATTTCTCCGCGCGAGAGATGCTCAAGATCGATCCGCACTTCTTCACGATCTGGTGGCGGGCGCGTCAGCGGCCCCGCCACTTCGATGCCGCGAAGCGTGATGCCCTCGAGGTGTGGATCGTATGAAGACCCTCCGACGACTGCAAGCCGAGACGTTCGACGCCGGCACGCTCCATCAGGAGATGGCCCCGTGGGGATTTCCGACCGATCACGTGCTCCTCACCACCGGGGGCGACGTCGTGGCCGCGTGGCGCGTGACGGGCATTGATCGCGAAGGCAAGGACCACACGGAGCTCGCCGCTCTGACGAAGCGCATGGAGGCCGCCGTCAGCCAGCTCTCGCCGCAGCACCAGCTGGTCGAATACCTCATCAAGTCCCCGGCGCCGGACATGGCCATCCCTGACGGTGCCGACGCGACGACGCAGGCGGCCGCTCGGCGGGCCCTGTTCCTGAATCAACAGCCGTCGTGGGTCCTGGAGCGGTTTCTCGTGCTGCTGTCGGCGGCCGTGACCGCCGGCACGCTGATCCCCGAGACGGTGCGGGAGCGGCTCACACAGGCCCTCTACCCGGAGCGCGTGATCACGTTCGTCGAGAACGAGCTCGTGCGCGCCATTGAGGGGCTGGAGATGACCGCCCTTGAGATCGAATCCCAACTGTCGGCCTTGGGTCTGACGCGCCTCGACAAACACGCCATCTTCCGGCTCCTTCGTCAGCTGGTGAACTATGGCGAGCAGTCGTGGCCGCGGCTCACCCGCGACACCTACGTGGGCGCTTTGATCGCGGAGCACGACGTCTTCGACGAACGCCACCAGCTGCGCATTGGCCCATCCTCCGTGCGCGTGCTGTCGATGATGGAACCGCCGCCCAAAACCTCCGCGGGCTGTCTGGACGCCTTCGCGCGTCTGCCAAGCGCCTTCATCCTCTGTCTGACATGGCGACGCATTGCCGACGACGAGATGCGGCGCCGGCTGGCGAAGCGGCAGCTGTTCTACTTCAATCGGCGAATTGACTCGCACAAGATCGCCGCCGCCCCGAAGGACCGAACCAACCTCCCGGTGATGGAGCACGCCGAAAACGTCCAGCTCGAGGCGATTCACAACGACGCCCTCAAGCAACTGGCGACCGAGGGCACATTCTTTGGCGAGCTCTCCCTCACTCTGGTCCTGATTGGCACAGACATAAAAATATTGGATCGCGCGGAAGCGGCCGCGCGCACCGTCATGACCGACCGCGACGGCGTGCTGAAGAAGGAAATTCACAACGCGGTGCCCGCCTGGCTCGCGCTGGTCCCAGGTAACTACGCGCACGACATCCGGACGATCGAGCAGCCGGCGACGGCGTTTGCGGACATGAGCCCGGCGATGTTCGCGATCCATCCCGGGTCGCCGGTGAACGCGGACGGGCAGCCGGCGATGGCGGTGCTCGAAACACGGCACGGGGTGCCGTTCTATCTACATATCCCGATTGGTCTCGACCCGCACATCCTCATCGTCGGCAAGACTGGTGGAGGGAAGACATTTACGGCCAATACCCTGGCGCTCTGGGGCCGGCGCATCTATGAGCGCATCGTGATCTACACGATCGGCCACGGCTACCAGCACCTGGTCGACACGTTGGGCGGCGTTGAGGTGATCTTCGACCTCGAGCACCCGTCGGTGCGGCTGAATCCGTTCGCGGGGGAGCCCAGTCCCGCGCTACACACCTTCCTCGTGTCCTGGGTGGCGGCGCTGCTCCGCGGACATGATCACGATGGCTACACGCTTACCGGCGAAGCGCGCGCGGAACTCAGTGACCGGATTCAGGAGCTCCTCGAGAAACCGTCGCGGCGCCTGACAGACCTGTATTACACGTTGCCCTCCGAACTGCGTGAGCGGCTGAAGCCGTGGATTGCGGGTGGACCCTATGGCTCAATGTTCGACAACCTGGACGACACGCTGCGCGCGCACGACGTCATCGCCTTGAACCTCGAATCGATCTACCGGCAGCACCAGACGCTGCTCGAGCCTCTCTTCGGCCTGCTGTTCTACCGCGATCGGCAATGGCAGGCCGCATCGCTGACGCCCACGCTGGAACTCATGGAGGAAGTCTGGCTCAGTGTCACGGACCCGACGCTCAAGGCCAATCTGCTGTTCTGGCTGAAGGCCGGACGGAAACAGAACGTCTCCGTGATGCTGATCACGCAATCTCTGGAGGATCTCGATACGGCTGCCATCACGCCGTTCGTCCTCCAGAGCTGCGCGACAAAGATCGCGATTCCGACCGACGACTACGACCGCGACAAGTTCCGGACGGTGCTCAACCTCAACGACGAGCAACTTCGGCTCTTCGACTCGCTCGAAACCCGCCGTGAGTTTCTGGTCATGCAGCCGGACCTCACGCGCGTCTGCCGGCTGCGCGTGGACCCCGAGACGTTCGACATCTGCAACAGCCCGCCGCCGGGCCGCACCCCGGTCACATGGAAGAGAAGGAGCCACTGACATGAACCTCGTCTCGCCGTTTCGTCACGCCGTCGGTGTCCCAGTGCTGGTCTGGGCGATCGGCCTGCTGATGTGCCCGATCACGCAGGCCCAGGATCTCTCGAAGGGGATCAAGACCCACAAACTGAAGACGACCGAGATCCGGACCATCACGATGCAGAAAGGCAAGTCCACGCTCCTGACGATGCCGCAGGGCGAGCCGATCGCGGAGTTCAACGTGGGCGACTCGGAGGCGTTCACCGTCGAGGAGGGATCGAACATCTTCACGATGACGGCGATGAAGGCGGGTGCCGAGACGACGCTGAATATCGTCATGCCCGACAACGCCGTCTACACCTGGCTGCTCAAGGAAGGCGTCGCGAAGGGACAGACGCCGGACTTTCGCATCATCGCCGTCGCGGACGACGCGACCGACCGGCAGGTCAGCGGCAAACGGCAGTTCATCACCCTGGCGGCGCACGAGGCCGAGATGCAGCCGCTCCGTGACGAGGTCGGGGCAATGAAGCAGGCGGTCGTCGAAGCGGGTACGCAGGCGCAGATACGCATCGCCGAGGCCCGCGCCGCCTATCCGCTGACCCTTCGCCGGTACCAGTCGCAGCCGTTCGACGCCGCCCCCTTCTTTGTAAAGAACATCGTCGCGGACGACGAGTTCACGTGGATCCAAATCACGATGGGCGGCCACGGCGCGGAGACCCTCCCGGCCCTCTATGAAGTCCTGGACGGCAAGCCGTCGATGCTCAACGTCATCACGCTGCCCGGACGCGTCACCACGATCAAGATCCCCAAAGTCGTACGCGAAGGCTATCTCGAAGCCGGAAAGGCCAAATGGCGATTCAGCTTGAACCAGTAACCCCACCCGCGTCCTCCTCCGAGCCCCAGGTCAAGCGACTGTGGAAGTCCGAATGGCGCGAGCTGCCGCTGCAGGGGAAGGGCATGATCATCGGCGTCTTCCTGTTGTTTCTGAGCACGATGCTGTTCTCGTGGCAGGGACGGTCGGCAACGCCGCCGACGTCGACGACGGCATCCGTCCTCACCGCCTCGAAGCCCACAGTCGACCAGGCGGCGGAGGAACGCGAGGCCACCGTTCGGATGCAGCAGGAGATGCAACGCAAGATCGAAGATCAGCGGCGGATCGAAGCGGCGAATGCGGCAACCACCGCGCCGAGTGCGGCGCTCATGGCCTCACCGGTCGTCTTCCCTCTCGCTGGCGGCGTCGATGCTCTCCACCGCAGCGGCGGTGACCGGGGCTCAGCGGCGGGCCCCACGTCCTCCGGTGAGCAAGACGACATCGGTCACCGCGGCGCGGCCGCATCCAAGCCGTTGCGCGTGAGTCGACGGCCAGGCGCGCCGCCCCAGAACGGGCCCGCGACCGCCGTCCTGCAGTCCACCACGCCGCCAACGGCGACCGACCCAGCCGACGTCCCAGCCTGGGTCCAGAACGTCCTCCCGGGCCTCGTCGCGCCGGCCCTCCGGCAGGAGCCCCCCGCGCCGCCCACGCCCGCCGCGGCGGTTCGACCGGATGGCCACGTGGCGGGGGCCATGACGGCGAGGCCCACGACGCTGCGCGAAGGCACCGTCATCGACACGCGCTTGGCGAATCGTCTCAACGGGACGGCGCCCGGTCCAGTCACGGCGCGGGTCAGTAATCCGATCTACGGCTACGACGGCACGCGCGTCCTGATTCCGCAAGGCGCGACCATGCTGGGTACCACGACGGCCGTGAAGGCCACGGGCGAGTCCCGCCTCGCCGTCACGTTCCATCGGCTGCAGATGCCGCCACCCGACGGACGGAGCTACGAGTTGCTCGGCTTCAAGGGGCTGAGTCAGATCGGCGACGTTGGCCTGCGCGACCGCGTCAACAACCACTATCTCTCCACGTTCGGCGCCGCCGCGCTCATCGGCGTCATCAACGGCACGTCGCAATGGATTGGCCAAATCGGCAGTCACAACAGCGGCGTCATTCTCGGCGGCATCGGGACGAACACCGACCAAGCGGCGACCTCGATCATGCAGCAGTTTACCAACCGGGTGCCGTCCCTGATCATCGAGGCGGGCACCCCGGTGAAAGTGCATGTCATGACCGACCTCGAGCTGCCGGTCTGGATCGGGAGGTATTGAGATGCGACGACGTCTTCTCGCCACGGCCGTCAGCCTGACCACGCTCGCCGCCATGCTCCTGCTGGCGGGCTCATCGCTGCACGCGCAATACATCGCCTTCGACCCCATCAATACCGCGGTGACGATCAAAGTCGTCGCCGCCGCGCAGCAGATCTACGACTACACCAAGACGACCCTCGAGCGCTTCGACGCGTTCATGGCTCCGCTTGGTGGGATGGACCGTTTTCGCACGGTCCCGATTGTCGGCGCGCGCTTGGACCCCAACCGCTACCCATGGGCGCGCTCGTTCGTGCAGGCCCTGAGCGGCGGCGATCCCCGCGAGGAACTGTATCTCCAGTACACGCGGCCGCTACCGGACTTGACGCCCATCCTGGCGCGCGCGGGCCTTCCCCCCGAAGCCCAACGCGCCATCGAGACCGCGTACAGCGGGATCCAGAACTACGACGTCGTGATTCCGCGGGCGACCACCAACAGTGCCGCGATCCTCGGGTTCAAGGGGTTGGACCTGGCGATGGAAGCACTCGCCAACGACAACGTCAGCGGCCGGTCGGCCACGCACCAGATGACGGCAGTCTTGGGAAAGGTCGCCGGGGGCGTGCTGATCGGGAACCGGATTGAACAGAACGCGACCCAGATCGGCCTGCACACGCTCGAGCAGGCGCTCGCCCGCAACATCGCCCGCCGGAACTCCGCCGTCGTGGCGTTGAACTTCAACATCGGCGTGATGCAGGGCAGCGCGGCCGCCGTCGATGCGCCGCTCACGGGCGTCACCGAGGCGCTCGCCCGGTGGGAACTCCGATGACGGCCCCGAGGGGCCGTCAGGCGCTGCTCTCAGCGATCGTGCTGGCGACGGCCTGTGTCGGCTGCGTGTTCAACGACCCGGTGCATACCGTCAAGAACGTCCTGCACCATACGCAGCAAATTTTTCAAGCACAGGCGGCGCTCGAGCATGACGACCAAGTGCGACGCATCAGCCGATCGCTCGACCTGTTCTCGTCCCTGAGCCGGTATCGGATGCCGAATCCGCCGCTTCTGCGGACGCGGTGGCCGGACAACCTGCGCGCGCCGGCGTTCGCGTACGTCGGGGCCCTCAACAGCGGGGACCCGTCGGGGGCGGGCTATAAAGCGGTCACCGTGCCGCTGGCGTTCGTCCCTGATGACCTCTCGACCTTCCGCCCGATGCCGACCGCCTCGCAGGACATGATCCGCCGCAGCCTGGGCATCGCGCAGGCCGCCGACGCCGTCATCTGGTCCGCGACCGATGTGGCCGGCCGCGCGCGCGGCGGGCGCCGCGGCTGGCGGGACGCCCTCGACCTCTTCGAAAAAGTCGTGACGATCGCTTCGACGACGACCAAGGTAGTGGAGCAAATTTCCGCAGGCACGCAAATGCATGCGGAACAACAGCAGCTCAATAACACCATCCACGTGCAGATTGAGCAGCAAGCGCTCCTGGAGAACTTGCAGGAGCGCGAAGCGAGCGCCGGGGGCGTCGCCTTTCAGCTCGGGGTGCTGGCCGCCGAGCCCGCCTCGCCGGGTAATCCATTAGCCTGGGAGATCCGCTGATGCCGCCCGCCCCGCTCATCACGCTCATCGATCCGTACGGCACGATCAATCGCGCCCTGCAGACGATGCTCG
This sequence comes from Acidobacteriota bacterium, assembly GCA_040007095.1. Lineage (GTDB taxonomy): Bacteria > Acidobacteriota > Vicinamibacteria > Vicinamibacterales > CAVVIG01 > JBDTVS01. The sequence continues at coordinate 19,761 of JBDTVS010000124.1, read as the reverse complement.
ACGTCATCGTCCCGGGGATGGAGACCGCCGCGCAAACACTGGTGCTGATCCTCATCGGGATCATGATGGCGCACTTCTTCTACCGCATGATGTTCGGCGACCAGCACATCACCATGTATGCGGCCCTGCAACGCCTCGCCGCGTTCGAGGCCGCCTGGGTGCTCGTGCGCTATTACCGGACCGTGCCCCCAGGCTTCTCGTATTCCCTGCTCGGCACCATCGACGGCACGATGCGAGACTGGATGGTCCTGCTCGGGCGCGGCACGGTCGAAGACATGTGGAAGAACTGCGATCTGCTCGTCGGCCGGTTCGTGGCGCCGACCGGGGGCATCTGGGAGCTGCTGCCGGTGCTCTACTACTTCACCTTCATCGCGCTCGTCTCGATCGTCAAGGCGCTGGTCATCTACACGACGGCGTACGGATTCATCGGGCAAGCACTCACACGCATCTGGGGCGCGCCCTTCCTCGCCTTTGCGATTGTTCCCAAACTGAACCAGCTGTCGTGGAACTGGTTCTGGACCTATCTGAATTACTCGATGCTCCCCGTGATGGGCATGGCCTACATATTCGTGATGACTCGGTATGTCGGACAAGCCGTCAGCGTGATTCCCCCAGGCGTGACGGAAGCGGGGTATTACACGTATCTCGGCGAAGCGATGATGGTCCTGATCACCTTCATCCTCTGCGTGCCCCTCGTGCGCCAGGTCACCGCGGCGCTCACCGGTGGTACCGGCGCCGCGCCCGGCATGAATCCTTTCCGGTAACCGAGAGGTACAGACGTGGCGTTCAACGGTCTCGACGGCGCCGACACCGGGTTCAGCGGGGGACGGCCGCGATTCGGCCTGCGGTCTCTCCTCGCGCTGCTCGTGGGCGCGCTGCTGGTCGGGGTGACCATGACCCTGATGCTGGCCTACGACAAATATATCGGCCTGCCCGCGTGGGTGATCACACGGCTGCGGCCCTAGGAGCAACGCATGCACATGAATGCTGCCGGCTATCAGTTCGCCGCGGTGGTCGGAAAAGAGACGCTACGCGCACGCGTCTATGGGTGCGCGTGCCTCGTCGCGATCGTGATCGCCGGCGTGTTCGCCGCGGCCTGGTGGCGCGCCGCCGATCGCAATGCCCACTACGAACCCTACGTGGTCTCGGTCTTCCCGGATGGCCACACCGAGGGGCAGCGGTTCGGCGCGTTCCAATCGGGCATCTCGGAGAAGACCATCAGCTTCTTCGCGCGCGACTTTACGATCAAGCACTACAGCCGCCTCGTGGGCTTCACCGATAAGTATTACCACCTGTCGATTCTGTTCTTTCCCAAGGCGGCGGCCGACGCTCTCCGCTACGAGCAGGAGCGCACGAGCGAGGTCGCCGACTTTCTCTCCGGTAAGAGCACCGCGGATGCGGTCGACATCCAAGTCTCGCTCGTCGAGCTCCGCAAGATCGACGCGCAGCCGATTGAGACCGCGGTGCACTTCAGGAAGATCTTCAAAAGCCGCCTGACCGGCGCGGTGACGAAGCCAGAGGAGCGGTGGGTCTTACAGCTGCACTTCAAGACCGAACCCACCCGCGAGTCGGCAGACGTGAACCCGCTCGGGTTCCAGATCGTGTACCAGCACCTCGACAAAGAGTTTGCCAGCAGCTAACCCGTTACAGAGGAGACACGCATGGCCGCACAGGGGATCACGATTACCGGACGAGACGAGCAGGAGAAGCGGAAAGGCGTGCCGTTTGGCGGCATGCTCACGGCGCGCAACGCGGCCATCTTGACGGTGATCGCGGACGCCATCAAGGAGAAGCGCGCGTTCGTCATCAACAGCCTCATTGCCAAGGTGGCGCTCACGAAGGACCAACGCGTCGAGGTCGATCGCCTGCTGGCGAAGCAGGACAGCAAGTCGGGTGCGGCGGCACGGAGTCGCTCGGGGGGCGCGCCAGACGCCGCTCGCGTCACCTCGTAGGGCGGCCATCGATGCCCACGATTCCAGCTGACGTGCCCGACGGCCTCGATGCCGACAGCCGACAGATCCGCCAGGACCTCCGCCCGATCGCGGACCTGATGGAGAACCCGCACGTGACGGAAATCAAGGTGCGTGGCGGTGGGCGTCATGTCTTCGCCGAGGAGCACGGCATCTGCCGCCTGCTCCCGGGCCGCACGTTTCCTAATCTGGTCAACGCCATCCGCGGCATCGCTGGCGCGGTGGGGCGCGACGTGAGCAAACATGCCCCTCGCCTCGAAGCCCGGCTTGAAACCTACGACGCGCGGCTGTCCGCGGTGCTGCCACCGGTCGCCCGCGGCGGCGCCTGGTGCACCATCCGTCGCTTTCCCGCGCGCTACACCCTCGACGAGCTCGTGGGGATCGACATGCTCAGCGCGGCACGCGCACACGCGCTACGCGACCTGGTCCGTCGCAAACAGACCCTGCTGGTCTCCGGTGAGCCAGGCGCGGGGAAAACCACGTTGCTCGCGGCGCTCCTGCGTGAAATTCCGCACGAAGACCATGTATGTGTCATCGAGAAGGAAGGCGAGCTGGTCTCCGACAACCCCTACGTCTGCTTTCTTGAAACCGCTGACGCCTTCGAGGTGTATGACCCCTCACGGCCTGCACGCAAACCGACCACGATGGCCGACCTGGTCTACATCCTCTTGCGACACAGTCCCGGTCGCATCGTCGCCGGAGAGGTGCGCGGAGAAGAAGCCGAGGCGGTGCTGATGGCCATGAACACGGGCCATCCCGGAAGTCTGCTCACGCTGCATGCCAACAGCGCCCGTGACGCCCTCTGGCGGCTCGCGCGGCTCGCCATGCAGTCACGACCGAATGTCTCGCACGAGAGCGCCTTGATGGACGTCGGGGCGGCCATCCACGGCGTCATTCACCTGAGCAAAGAGCGAGGGCGACGAACGGTCGCCGAAGTGCTCACCGTCAACGGCTACAGCATTCCGGCGCACGAGTTCACCTTCGTGCCGATGTGAGGCCCGCCAATGCCCATCAACACCGTCACTCGCCTGTTCGCCCCAACGGTCGTCGCGCTCGTCCTCGCAGGCTGTGCGGGTGGCGGGCTGCCGGCCTCACCGATAGCCCCGTCGACGGCGGGCGTGCTGGAGGGGCAGTGGACCGGCACGTTCACGACCATCGTCCGCGACCAAGCAGTCGTGGGTCCGATCACCGTTCGATTTACCACCACGCCGAACAGTAGCGGCCAAGTGTTCCGAGCCGAACTCTCGACGTCGAATATCTGGCTCCCCATCGTGAACACCGGTGATGCCACCACCGCCTACCCCGGTATCCCGCCCACGTCATTCACCCTCGATCAGAACTACGCCTCGCCTCGTGGCTGCCGTGGTGACTTGCACGCGATCGGTCAACTCGAAACCGCCCGACACATCGATGCCGACATCATCGGCTTCGAGAACTGTCCTGTCTTGTCGTATACCGGGCATCTCATCCTGGATAAACAGTCGTGAGCTTGCCGTCCGCTTTCGCGTCGAGAGGCCACATCTCAGTCGAAACAATGCTCCGGTTGTGCTACGCACAAGAACAATTTCCTACACGTCACCCACTGTCGTGGGGACGCAGGTAACCGTCTGACATCGCAGCACTTCGCGCTGCGTGAGCGTTTTTGACGACGCAGGTAAACACAGACATGACAATCACTTGCGACGACGCTGAATTGAAGTCCCGCGCGATCACGGCTCGGGTCACGGGCAGGTTCTACGAGGCGTTCGTCCAGAAAGCGGCAGAAGTGCCCGGACGGACGAGCGCCGAACTCGCGCGCCAAGTACTTGAACGCTTCGTGTATGGAGAACCGGACCAGGTGGCGTTGATGGCGGAGCTCCTCGCGCTTCGACGCATCGTGGTGAGAGGACTCCTGTTTCCCGAAGTCGAGATGACGCGACCGGCCGTTCAACAGCTCCTCGCGGAAACCGACACGGCGAAACTGTCCCAAGCCCTCAATCGACTGGGTCTCGCGGCGCGGGAGCAGCCCTCACGGACGAGCGACCAATGACAAACGCCAGGGTGACCGGCGCAGGCTATTGGATGCCCACCAAGCCGCTCGCGACGATGCAGGCGGTGACGCTGACCGTGCTTGTGGTGGTGCTCGCCGCCTTCGCCGTCCTGCAATTCCAACTGACCTATCTGCAGCGGTTCTACGTCACCAGCTATCTCAAGAGCGGCATCAGGGCACGCCTGCACCGGCCGGACACGACGTACACGCAGGTGCGTCTGACGTGGAAGGGCCACGCAGTCTTCGCCTCCAGCGATGACGTCCGCCAAGTGCAAGACGCGGCGGGCCACCCGGTCCTCGTGCTGAGCTCAGATGCGAAGCGGGCCGGCGCCGAACAGCCGTATGTCGTCACCCCCACCGTGCCGAACGCCGAGATGTATCACCTGATTGCCACTTACATCTATCAGGACCGCGGCGTCCTCGTGTTCGTCAGGACGCCCCTGATCATCGGAGGGGTCACCCTGGTGGCGCTACTCGCATGGAGCATCCCGCTGGACATTCGCCGGGCACGTGAGCGGCGCCAAGGCGCGCACCTGCGAGGCGCGGAGATCGTGTCCACGGCGGAGTTCAACCGGCGCGTGCGGAGCGCGTAATGCAGTTCCCTCAGAAGCAGGGACCGCCGATCATTCTGCCCGACAGCATCGTCAACAGCGGCATCCTGATCGCCGGCGGGACGGGGTCCGGCAAGACGGTGCTGATGCACCAGATCATCGCCGACGCACGAGAGCGACGAGTCCGATTCGTCGTCCACGACGCCGCGATGGAGTATGTCCCGCTCTGGTTTCGGCCCGGCGTGGACGTCATTCTGAATCCGTTCGATGCGCGCTGCCCCTATTGGTCCATCGGCGACGAGCTGCGGCATGACGGTGAGGCGCCGAGCGTCGCACGCAGCCTGGTGCCGCCGAATCCCCGTAACCCGAGAGACTTCTTCGTCGAAGGCCCTTGGAAACTGCTCTCGCACCTGCTGACGCTGAAACGTACGAACGGCCAGGAGTGGGCCGCCCAGCTCCACGTGGACCGGCCGACGTGTGAGGACCTGTGCCAGTGGCTCTCCGATCACGATCTGCTCGACAAGCGCCTCGAGGGGAGCGGGCTCGAGGACATCCTGGCGCACGATGCCCCGCAGCAGCGGGGCGGCGTACACGCCGCCCTCGGCATGGTCGCGGACGCCTTAACGATCGTGCCGAGGGCCGCCGACGCGACCGCCCAATGGAGCGCGCGCACCTGGGCTGAACAGCCCGGCGACGGTTGCATCTTCGTGACCAGCAACGCCACCACCAGGGCCCGGCTGGTGCCCCTGCAGTCCCTCTGGCTCGACTTGTTGATCCTGCGTCTGATGAGCGCCACGCCACAGCCGCGCGAAACGGTGTTTATCCTCGACGAGCTCGCCGTGCTCGACACGCTCTCGCAGCTGCACACCGCCGTCACGGAGAACCGCAAGTTCAGGAATCCGATGGTCATTGGCACGCAGGATCCGGCGCAGCTTGAAGTGCGCTACGGCGCCGAGTCCCGAACGATCCTGTCGCAGTTTGCCACCAGCATCATCCTGAAACTCAACGATCCACCGGCGCAGGAGTGGGCCTCAAAGAAGCTTGGCGACGTGGAGATCCAGCGCCTCCAGGAGAGCCGCCGTGACGGCTGGATACTCAACGCGAACGCGACGAATCACAACCTCGTGTGGCAGAAGGAACCGGTCGCCATGCCGAGCGAGATCGGGGGGCTCGACACGATGACCGGCTACATCAAGGTCGGCAACAGCATCGCCCGGATGGACTTCACGTACGACAATCTGAAGCCGACACAACCCGCCTTCATCGAACGACCGCGCACCGCCACGCCAATGAAGCGCAACGCGAGACGGCCACCCGCATCGAGTCCGCTGAACAGCGCGAGCCTCGACCTCATCCCCACCACCGCGCTTGAGTAACGGCAATTGACAGGGAACACACGATGGCAACGACCGGCGACGGCGCGCGCGGCACATCCTTGCGCTCGTGAAGGCGATGGCACTCGGCCTATAGCGAGCACCACATGACTGGAGTGGCTCGACGATGATGCGCGTGACCGACGGCATGAATACCGAGCAGACCTGTACCTACCACGCCGAGCAGTATGCGAATGCGGCCGCTGAGTATTACAGCGAAGGCGGTGAGATCAAGGGCCAGTGGTTTGGCAAGCTGGCAGAGCACTACGGTCTCCGCGGGGACGTCGACGAAGAGGCGTATAAGCGCCTCGCCCACGGTCGTCACCCGGTGACCGACGAACTCCTGGTCGCGCCGGTGAAGGCTACGCCCTACGTCAACGAGCATGGAAAGACCATCACACCCACCGAGCACATCGCATCTCGCGACATCGTGTTCAGCCCGCCGAAGGAGTTCTCAGCGGCGCTGCTGGTCGGGGGCGACACCCGGCTTGAAGCCGTTCACCAGGCCGCCGTCCGGACGACGCTGACGGTCGTCGAGCGCTACATTCAGGCACGTGGTAACCCGATCTCCGAGACGACAGGGAACGGGGTCTTCGCGCTCTTCGAGCACAACAGCGCTCGCCCGGTAGATGGCTATTCGGCACCCCAACGGCATACGCACGCGGTCTGGTTCAACCAAACCCGAGACCAGAGCGGTAAGGTCCGTTCGGTGCAATCGCTCGAGATGATGCGGTCCCAGGAACTCGGCACCCTCATCTATCGCACGGAGATCGCGCGGGGATTGACCGAGCTTGGCTATCAATGGACGGTGGGCGCGCACAACGAACCGAAGATCGCGGGATTCAGTGACGAGTACATGACCGCCCTGTCGCCCCGTCACGAGCAGATCGTCGAGGCGCTCCACCAGTCGCACCGAACCGGTGCCCGAGCCGCGCAAATCGCCGCACTCGCGACACGAGAGGCAAAGCTGAAGTTAGACCACGAGACGATGCAGCAGCAGCATCGCGTCCTCGCCGCGGCGTTCGGGAATCAGCCGAAGGCGGTGGTTGCGGCGGCCCTGGCCAGCGGTCCACAGAGGACCCAGGACCCGACGTCGATCGCCAATGCCGCGGTGACGTTCGCGAAGGAGCAACAGATCGAACGGGATGCCGTCGTCGACGAGCGCAAATTGACGGCATCGATGACGCTCCGCTCACTCGGCCAGGTGCCATACCTACGGCTGGAGGCGGAATTGGAACACCGCATCGCCCGCGGAGAATTTCTCGAGCGGCCGGCCGCGCCGGGCTCTCCCGCACGCGCCTTTACGACACCGGAGATGGTCGGGCTCGAACAGAAGACCCTCGCGTACATGCGCAACGGACGGAAACGGCATCCGCCATTGGCCGATCCAGCGACACGGGCACGAGCCGCCTTCGAGGCTCGAGACCTGAACGATGGGCAGCGCGAGGCGATTGAGAGGACGCTGGCCAGCCGCGACAAGGTGATGGCCATTGACGGCGTCGCCGGCGGCGGGAAGACCACGGCCCTCACCGTCATCCGCGAGGGCCTTGAGCGGGAAGGTTACGCTGTGATCGGCCTGGCGCCAACGTCCAGCGCAGCCAGAAACCTGCGAGAGATCGTCCCGGCCACGAAGACTCTGCAGGCGCACCTCCGTTTTCCTCAAACGCCAAACACTGCGAGGACGGTCTATGCCTTGGATGAAGCCAGCCTCGCCAGCACTGGACAAGTAGAGCGCCTCCTGAAGGGACTACGGCCCGACGACCGCGTCATCCTCATCGGAGACACTCGGCAGCATCAATCCGTCGAAGCGGGGCGGATTTTCGAGCAACTGCAGGAGGCGGGTATGCGCACGGCGCACCTCACGCAGATCGTCCGGCAGACCGATCCGGCGTACCTCGCGGCGACCGAGGATCTCGCCGCCGGTAGGGTCGCAGACGCGTTCAAGAAGTTCCATCAACAGGGACGAGTGACGGAGATTCCCGACCGCATGGAACGCATCCGGGCCGTGGCGAAGGACTACGCGGATCACCCGGTGAACGTCATCATCGTCGTGCCCGACCACGACTCACGACAGGTCCTGAACACCGCGATTCATCAACGCCTGATCGCTCAGGGCGACGTGGAGGCCCGAGAGCACACGGTCCGTGTGTTGGTGATGCGCCAGGACGTCACGCAGGCCGATCGCGCCTGGGCCGGCCAGTACGACCCCGGGGACATCGTCCGATACGCCAGCGCCGCGCCGACCCACCGCATCGAGAGCGGCTCCTACGCCACCGTCTTAGGTGTCGACGCGAAGGCCAACACCGTGACCGTCGATGCCGGCGGGAGAACCATCACCTACGATCCGAAGCGCCTCTATGGGGTGAGCGTGTTTAGAGCCGAGGACCGCGCGTTCTCTGTGGGTGACCGAGTCCGATTCACGCAGCCCTTCACCGACAAGCGGATCGCGAATGGGGAAATCGGCAGCGTAGCCGCCATCAGCCGTGGCACGATGCGGGTCCGGCTGGATTCCGAAACGAAGGGCGAGGGCAAGGGCCGCAGTGTGGGTTTCGCCCTAAAGGACTACGCCCATCTGGACTACGCCTACGCGGTGACTAGCTACAGCAGCCAATCTCGGACGTCACAACGCATGCTGTTCGTCGTGGACACGGACCGTGGCGGGGCGAGTCTGAACACGCGCACAGCCTACGTGGGCCCGACGCGCGGCCGCGAAGACATCCGAATCTATTGCGACAACAGGGCGCGTATGGTCCGAGACCTCAGTCGCGACATGTCCCACCGGTCCGCGATCGAGCAGCCCACCCGGCAACCGCAGCAGGCAATGGTGGTCGCACGCTGAACGTGAAGACCGCCGACGGCCGTCTGGGCTGCTTAGTTAGACACACGGTTTGCTCATTCACCGCCGGTGCTCGTCGACGACGACAACGGGATCGCGTCCGGCCGGATTCCCTGCTCGTCCGGCCGGATGGCGTACTCTTCGAGGGTCGCAAAGGCGCTGTCCGCGGTCTGGTGCGTCGAGACCACGGTGGCATGCTCGAAACGGTGCGGGCCGTCGACGTGTGGCTAAACGAGGTGGTAGGACATCGCCGGGGATTGTTTCATGCCACAGAATGTCGGACGCATCGGCGCCTTTTTTGGGTTCGGCCGCTGATTGCTCAGCCTTCCGATTCCTCTTCGTACTCATCCAGTACCGTGTCCGACAGGTGCGACAGATGCGGTTGCTGCGCAAGTTCGCGAATGCTGTCATACGACAGGAACGTGCAGCTCTCCGACAATGGACCGCGGTCCAACAGCGAAAACACTGGCCGACGTATCTCCTGAAACACCTTGTCGCGCCGCGCAACCGGGGCTACGATGTGCAACCGAATGTCCATGTTCGGCTGAAGCGCCAAGAGATCCGCCATACGCAGAATGCCTGAGTAAATCGAGGTCGTGTGCTCAACCTCGAAGGCCCGCTTAATCGCTCGTCCTCTCAACCACAGGACGTCGATCTGCTCGATTGTCTTCAGCGTGGTGTCGTCGTAGTTCAGAGGCAGACGATCGAGCACTGGGGGATGATCGCTGCGCCATTCTCCGAGCACAGCCGAGCGGTCCGAGCGCGGAATCCAGATCTGCATGCCCATTCGCGAGCCAACCTCAGCCAGCAACGCCTGAATTTTGATGGATTCCCTGACTTCCACCTCGGGTGCCTGACCAGCGTTTGGGACTTCCGCGGCCGAGTCATCAGGAACGGTCACCGAGACGTCTTTGTCGGCCCGTCGGACGCGGTGGCCCAGGAGCCGACGATATTCGGCTTCATCAACCGGATATGAAACGGCGTTCGATAGCTGGGCCGTGATGATCGATTCGAGGAGTCGCCCGTCTTCTTCTGAAAACTGCACCAGACTCCCGCGGAGCTTGCCTGTCCACGTGGACGAACTCTTGCTCTGGTCCTTCGTGAACGAGAGGGCGTTCCAGACGTGGTCTTCGTGAATGGGAATACCCTTGTCGACGGGAAGCCACACTGCCGGCTTTACCCTGAAGCGGACGACGAAGGGATCGCCTTCGGGGGTATAGATGGGCGTTTCATCGACGTACGGGCCCTCAAGCACGTCGAGGATCCCGAACCATCGCGACAGCTTCGTCATGTAGCAGAGGAACCGGTCGCCGGGCCTTACTCGTCCCGCGATGCCCTGATGCCGGCGCCTAAAACCGGAGACCGTCCGATTTGATCTAGCAAACGCCTCGTATGTCTCGGGCGAGAAGAGATCCAGGAAATAGCTCATTGTGGGATTTTCGTCCGGATAACGAGAGCGGCCACCAGCAGCCGATCACGATCGCAGCATGGTCTTGTCAAGTGCAGCGCAGGGTTAACCAGTCTGGTAGAGCCTCTGAAGCGCCGTGAGGTGCTCCTCGCACCGATCGGTGATGTCAAGAGAGAAGACCTTCGTCGCCGCCCGCACCAGACCAATCATGGTCTCGGCAAGAATGAGCAGCGGACCTTCGAGACCTCCAACCACCGGCTCGGTGAGCAACTGTGGCATCTGACCCTCAGCAGCAAAGGAAAAATGTTCATCCAGATCGCCGACGCTGGAGTGAACAGCGCCACTCAACATCGCGTACGCAGTAAGGTACAAGTCTTCGAGCCCCGCGGCCTTCGCCATCTCGCGCGTCCGAAGCTCCTTGGCTTCGACCGCATCGATCTTTGCCTGAATTTGCGCGGTCAACTGCGCCATGTCTGCTTCTTCAACTCGGGCCCTTGCGGATGGGTCCTGAACTTGCGCCAGGTATTTCGCTCGTCGCTTGCGCTCGACTTGGTCAGCATCGAGAAACGACAAGGCCAACTTCGAATCGCTGGCGCAGGCACCCAGGTTAAAGAGGCCCTCAAGGGCGCACCGAATCAGTGCGCGAGCTGACGGCGCCATACCTCGCTCGAGCAAAAGCATGGCTGCCTGACAGTGCGCCAAAGAGCGGACGTAGAGAGCTGCCGATACCATTTCCCGGGCGCTCTCAGCATGTATTTGGAGGGAGTACTGCGATCCAGTCATGAGACTATTGATCGCACGCACTTCGAAAAGGTGAACGAAATACTTTTGGCGAATGACATCGACCACCCCAGCCACTTCGTCGGCCAAAAAGCCTTCATCGGCGAGCGTACTAAAGTGCGAGTTCATGATCAGGCTAAACGTACTTTGGAGCATCGCCGCGGTCAATGCCGGATCGGCCGCATTGAAGGGGCTTGGCGTTGCCACGTGCGTAGAGGAGGCCACAATCGCTCGTTCTCGATGGCGGACGATTGAGGACCGAGGCACCGCAGGTCAGGACTGCACGTTACGCGGGCCCCGCTCTGCTCGATGTCGTGCTGCCGGGTCTCGACGCGAGCACGCAGTTTCAGACTCCATGGAAGCAACAAGCACAGACGAGGCCGGAACGGATGATCCGCCATCTCTTCAAGGTGAATTCTCCGCGCCGACTGGCTACTTCCGCCGAGCAGAGTCGCGCCGCGGCTTTCGAAATCGGAGTCGGTAAGGCTTGTCCAGCGGCGCGAAGAACTCCGCGAGGGTGACGCCGAGGGCTGTCCCGCCGCCATGGCGCGCTGCAGTTCGCGGATGCTCTTCTCGAGCGGGTCGAAGCCCGCCGCGTCCAGCACGCGCCGCATCGCCGTTCCGACGACGAGCGCCGCGCCGGCCGACTTGAGGAGCGTGCGTCGCGACTCGTTCATCGGACGGCGAGTGTACCGCGCCAACGTGATGCCTGCATCTCGGGTTGGCGCAACTGGCCATGGGTACGGCGCCATGTCGGCTCGCGGGTTTCGAATGCCGATCACGATGAAGTCGTCGTGTGGCGGTGGTCCTGCCAGCCGTGCCCGGTCTCCTGGGCCTGGTCGTGGATGAACCCGGTTGCGCAATTGCACTCCGGGCGCGCCGCACTTCAAGAAACGAGGATATGTTCCGTCGCTGCTTCGCTGCTGCCGTTCCGGTGTGAGGTGCCGATGCGCCTCAACCGGTTGTGGCCAACGTTGGGCCTTGTCCTCGTCGCAACGATGGCGTCGCCGGTCCGCGTGGTAGGCCAAGTGACGTCCGCCCCCCTGACGAATGCTGACGTGATCCGTTTCGTCTCGCTCGGGCGAAGCGGTCAGTCTGTAGGGGCCTCGGTGTGCGATATGTCTTCCCAATCGATGCGGCCCGAAGTCTTCCCGGACAGCCGATCGTAGACCTGCGCGCCGAGCCACTTGGACACGAGTTCCTGCAATTCGGGCTTGCCCATGTAGTCGGTGAACAGCCCCTCGTTCAGCTCCATGCGCTCGATGAATAGCGACTCGAGGGCTTGGCGGAACACCAACTGGAACTTTTCGAACGAGTTGACCTCGGCGGCCTTCTGCAGGGCTTCATTCTGTCCGGCGGCCTCCGCAATCTGGTCGAAAAACAGCTGATCCGCTTCGTTAAGTTCGCCGCCAAAGCGCTCGTTGATGATGTCGATCAGCCGTGACAGCGAAACGTGCTCCTGACGTACCATGCCCGAGCCGACCTCGCGCGGGCCGTCCAGCGGCTTGGCGTAACCTTCATTGAGGCTGATCGATCCTTCGCTGATCTTCTGCAAGCGGTAGTAGTCGAGTTCGACCTCCTCGTCGAACTGGTAGCCGGGGCCGCTCTTGCGCTTGGGCAGCTTCAGCGCGAGATGGCGTAGGTACGTGAACAGCCTCTCCAAGTCGCTGTCCTGGTAGGGGATCACCTGGCTTAGGAAGCTGTACAAGTTGCGGAACGCCTGCAGTTTGCCGCGCCACAACTCGGCTTCTTCTTCCTCGCTGTTCTGCAACTGAACGAAGCGAGCCACCGCCTTGTCAAGGATGGCGTTCATCGCCTTGTGGTCGCCGGGGCTCTGCCGACGCTTCGAAGCGAAGAAGACCGACGAAAAATCCGTCATCTCCGTCGCAAGGTAGACTCCTGAGGCGTCCAGCTCCGACTTGACCTCATAGAGTCGGTCCGGATCGACCTGCTCGCCCATCACTGAGCCTTCGTAATACTGGCGGAAGGCCTCCTGGATTTCGCCAGGGTCATTGACGAAGTCCAGCACGAAGGTGTCGTCCTTGAGCGGATGCGTGCGGTTCAGGCGCGACAGGGTCTGCACCGCCTGAATGCCCGCCAGACGCTTGTCGACATACATCGTGTGCAGCAGCGGCTGGTCGAAGCCGGTCTGGTATTTCTCGGCCACCAGCAGCACGCGAAATTCCGGCTTCGCGAAGATGTCCGGGAGTTCTTTTTCCTTGATCCCGCCGTTCATCTCCACTTCGGTGTAGGACTTCCCCGGAATCTTGTCGTCGTCGACGGTGCCGGAGAACGCCACCAGGCTCTTGATCGGGTAGCCCTTGTGCTGGATGTATCTATCGAACTCCTGTTTGTAGCGGACCGCTTCCAGACGCGAACCGGTTACCACCATCGCTTTGGCATGCCCGCCGATCTTGTGGCGGGTGAAGTGCTGGAAGTGTTCGACCATGACTGCCGTCTTCTGGCCGATGTTGTGCGGATGCAGGCGCATGAAGCGAGCCAGCGCCTTGGCGGCCTTCTTGCGCTCGACGTTCGGGTCGTCCTCAGCCTTCCTGATCAGCTTGTAATAGGTCTTGTACGTGACGTAGCTCTTTAGCACGTCCTCGATGAAGCCTTCCTCGATGGCTTGCCGCATGGTGTAGCAATGGAAGGGCGCGCCATCGCGGCCGAAGATCGCTAGCGTCTTGTGCTTGGGGGTGGCGGTAAAAGCAAAGAAACTCATGTTCGGCTGCCGGCCGCGTTTGGCCATTGCGCGGAACAGAGGCTCCAATTCGATTTCGCCTTCCTCTTCAGCCATTTCCTGGGCCTTCTTCCGCAGTTCGGCGCCGCCGAGAACCCCCTTGAGCTCGGTTGCCGTCTCGCCAGACTGTGAGCTGTGGGCCTCGTCGACAATCACCGCGTATTTTCGAGTCGGCAGATGGGTCTTGTTTCCCTCACGACGCTCTTCACTCAGTTTGGCCAACTGGCCGGACACGAAGGGGAATTTCTGCAGGGTCGTGATGATGATTGGCACGCCGGCTTCCAGCGCCTCGGCCAACTGGCGCGAATCCTCATCGATCTTCTGCACCACACCCTGACGGTGATCGAACTGGTAAATGGTGTTCTGCAGCTGGCGATCCAGCACCACACGGTCGGTGATGACCACTACGCTGTCGAACAGGCGTTCGTCGCGTTCGTTGTGCAGGCTGGAGAGGCGATGTGCCAGCCAGGCAATGGTGTTGCTCTTGCCGCTGCCAGCCGAGTGCTCGACAAGGTAGTTGTGGCCCACGCCCTCACTAGCGGCGGCCGCCACCATCTGCCGCACGGCCTGCAGTTGGTGGTAGCGCGGAAAGATCAAGCTCTCCTTGCGCACCTTCTTCCCGTCGTCGGCCACCACCTCCTGCACATCCAGGTGCAGGAATCGGGCGAGCAGGTCGAGCAGGCTGTCGCGCTGCAGGACCTCTTCCCACAAATACGCCGTCTTGTAGTTTCGGCCCGCCGGGTCAAGCGGGTTGCCGGCCCCGCCGTCTATGCCGCGGTTAAACGGGAGAAAGAAGGTGGAAGAACCCGCCAGGCGCGTGGCCATGTGCGCCTCCTCGGTATCCACCGCGAAATGCACCAACGTGCGTTTGGTGAACAGAAAGATTGTCTCGCGAGGGTCGCGGTCGTGGCGATACTGATGGATCGCGTTGGCTGCGGTCTGCCCGCTGAGCGGATTCTTGAGTTCCAGCGTCACCACTGGGATACCGTTGACCGACAACACCACGTCCAGCGACTGTTCGTTTCGGGAGCTGAAGTGCAACTGACGGGTCAGCCCGAGCCGATTGGCCCGGTAGCGCGCCTCCAACTCTGGGTTCAACCCGTGCGCCGGTCGGAAGAACGCGAGGCGCAGCGTCCGGCCGTAGCACTTGAAGCCGTGGCGGAGCGTGGCCAACGCGCCATGCGTGTCCAACCATTTGCATAGTGATTCCACCACCCGCGCACCGGTCTGGTCGCCGTGCAGCGTCTCCAGCTTCTGCCACTCCTTGCCCTGAGTGGTGCGGATGAAAGCCAGTGCCTCATCGGGGAAGAACGCGCGCTCGCGGTCGAAGCCACTGCCGTCAACCGGAGAATAGCCATCGCCGAGCAGCACTGATCCGATGGCAGATTCAAAAGCCGCTTCGCTAGTGCGCTTCATGCGGCAGCCCTCGCTTGTCTTTTTCGTAGCCAATAGACGACGACTTGCGCGAACTCCGGCAGTTCGCCGGTTTGGCTGGCATCCCATCTGGGCAACTCACGCGCTGGATCGACACGGCGCCCATCCTGCAGGCGCTGCTGAAAGGCTGCGAGCACCGCCTTGCGATTGCTTACCAGACGCGGCAGGTTCAGATTCACCACCACATTGATAGCCTCGTCGATGGCTGCATCGTCAGCGCTGATCTTGCCGTCACCCAGAAAACGGATCTGCCGCTCGATGGGGTGGGCGACATCGCACACGCTGAAGCACAGTCCGTTGTTGCCCTTGCGCGTATCGCAATGCTGCTCTCGCTCGGGACGGCCGTGCCCGCCCAGGCAGGCGCCGAGCAGATTGCTGAAATCGAGCTGCCGCCCGGGATAGTCGGCCTGGCTTTGCCAGTGCTCGAGCTTCATTCCCTCTGGCGTGGCCCGGATACGCGACTGGCAGTAGCAGCACAAGCCGCGCTGCTCAGCGACCAGCGCCTGCCGCAAGGCGGCCTTGTCGACGTAGTTGTCGTAGTTGGCATACGGCTGTTGGCGATGCTGGGTTAAGGTGGCGGGCTCCGGCCCCTTCCGGATGGTCCGCATCTATTCGGTGCCCTCGAGAAAGCGGATCAGCGAACTGGCCCGGGTCAACTCGGGCTCGTCCTCTCCCAGCTTGCGTTCCAGGACAGCAATCGCGGCACGGGCCTCGTCGAAACGCTCCCTGTCGATCAGCTCGAACAGGGTCTTCAGTTCGCCGTCCACCTGCCGGTTGCGTACCGGGGCATCCATGAACTCCTGCAGGATGCGGTTGGCATCCATGCCATAGGCCTCGGTGGGCACGGTCACGCCGATTCTGTCATCCACGAACTCGAGGAAGCGCACGCAGCGCGCCGGCACCTCGCCCAGCACCAGCGGCGAATGGGTAGTCACGACGAACTGGCAGGCCTTGAAGATGTCGCGTAGTCGCTGCAAGACATCGCGCTGCCACTTCGGATGCAAGTGCAGCTCGATTTCATCGATCAACACCAGCGCCACGCCCTCGGCGATGGCGTTGTCGCTGTCCGAGTTGGCAATGGTTAGGCGACGGGTGAGGTCGAATACCAGGGCCAGCAGTCCCCGCTCACCGTCGGAAAGCTGGTGGAGGTACAAGGGCTGGCCTCGCTTGTCCACCACGAAGCCGAGGCGCGGGTGCTCCTGGATGCGCAGGTTGCTGAACTCGGGCACCAGTTCGCTCACAACATGGCGCAGCGCGCCCAGCACCTTGAGGCGTCGGGGCTCGCCGGCAGCACCCAGCTTCTCCTGGGTGCGGAACCAGTGCATGAACTCGCGCAGCTCCACCTCGCGATCATGAAGGGCGCGGCCGAACGCAACGGACGGGTCGAAGGGCTTGGCATCCGGCAGGCTGCGCGGCTGGCCAGGCAGCTGGCGCTTGGTCGAGAAATACACCGCCAGCGGCGGATGGGCCGCTCTCTTCAGGGTCGCCAGAGCGGCGCGGGTTTCCTTGATTCCGGCCTCCAGTTCGCCGGTCAGCGTGCGGGCGCTCAGCGCTTGGGCAAAGTCGGTGGCGGCGGCGGCTTCCGGCTGCCGCAATAGCACGAAGCGGTCGCCCTTCTCGTCCGCCGTGCGCAGGCGCTGCACGCCGGCGTTGATGGTCTGGCCGTCGATCTGGATGCGGGCGGACACCTCCAGCGATGCTCTGTCGCCGTGGATGTCGTCGTCAGTGAAGTACAGTGGCGCCGAGCGCGAGGGCGTGAACTCGGGCAGCGCCCGCGACAGCAGCGCCGCCAGTGCCCGCAGCACCGTGGACTTGCCCACGCCGTTGACGCCCGCGATCAGCGTCACATCCGGCTCGAAAACGATGTCGAGTTGTTCGAAGCCGCCACAGTGCGCAAGAGACAGACCTTCCAACTTCATGCAGCAATCTCCTCCAGCGGGATCTGGCCGGTGACGGCGGCAGTGATTAGCGCGGCGCGACGTTCTGTAAGGAGGCGCAGCGAGTCTCGCAGCTGGCCACGGATCTTCTCAAGCCGGGAGTGCCTGTCGGCCAGGAACCGCTGGATTGCGAGTTGCTCGTCTAACGGCGCCAATGGAACCGGAAGCTCCTTAATGTTCCATCCAGAAATGGATGCAAGATTGGTCGAGCGCTTGGCGCGGCTCTCAAAGTAGCGCTTTGCTTGCAGCGTCGATGTCCATAGTGTCAACCAATCGGAATCGACCGAACGAGGTCTCACAGCAAACACGTGGTTCTGATGGAGGCAAGGCTTTATCTCGTCCCGCCAAACGCAGCCCCTGCCGAGCTTGTCGATGTCACCACCCTCATTCATCAACACGTCGCCGTATGCTAGAAGGGTCGACGCGGCCTCTGACGCAGGCACCTCAACTGTCAGTACGTCGTCCAACGCCAGGTAACCATCCTGAACGTTCGCGACTCGCAGGTAGGGGCACTCCAGCAATTCGCCAGAGTAATGCTTGCCCAGAGTCAATCCGCCTCGCACCTCGGCAAGCTGCTTTAAGCGCTGCAAACCCCAATGCGCCGGAATCTCGCCCAGCCAATTGTGGCCCGAAGGTTTGAGCGGGACGTTAGGGTTGAGGCCGCGAGTGACAACACGGCTGATAAGGGCGCCGCGCTTTTCTTCGAGCAGCGCGAGCATGTGCTCCTTCTCGGCAGTCAGCCCGTCGATGCGGGCGGTTTCCCGGTCAAGGTAATCGGCGATGAGCCGCTGAACGTCCTGGCCGGGGAAAGGTAGGCGATGTTGGCGGAGAACATCAGTCGAGACCCGCTTGAGTCCGCCCGCGCCAGTCATCGAGGCTTCGCCGTCCTGCTTGAACCGCGAAGATTGGAAGTAATAGAAGAGAAACCGTCCATCGGCACGGGTAGGCCGAATTACGAATAGTTCCGAGCTTCCAAAGCCCTTGCCGCCCACAAGGTCGTGAGCGATTGCGACGTTGCCATTCTCAAAGCAGGGCGTGACCTTAGCCAGAACGATATCGCCATCCTCGAATGCGCTGTGGGAGGAAGCGTATTTCGAGAACTTGTCCGTATTCGGAATGAAGTACCCGCTCTTTACTCTGTCCATTGGCAGAAAGGACACGTCGTCATCTTCTGCAAATCCATCGAACAAAACCGACGGATTCAATTCGCATACATATCTTAGCGGGATGGTCGCCCAGTCTTGGCGGTGCAAATTGGCGCTCACTCGGTCACTTCCCGCAGCAACTCCAGAATGCGCTGCTCTACGCCGGCCAGTTCCGCGTCGATCTCGTGTAGCGGTCGTGGCGGCTGGTACTGGAAGAACACTCGGTTGAAGTTGACCTCGTAACCCACCTTGCCGATGCCGCCATCCTGCTCGTCCACCGTCTCGCGGTCGATCCAGGCCTCAGCTACGTAGGGGCGCACCTCGCGCAGCACGTAGCTGACAATGTCTTCCTTCAGCGGAATATTCTCGGCATCCTTCAGTGCCGGATCCGGTTCGTACTCGATGTGCTTGCCCTTACTGACCGGGTACATCCCCAACAATGCGTAGAGTGCGTCATCCGTGATGTCGGAGGGCACGTCCTGACCGGGGAACAGAGCGGAGCGGTCCAGCGGTGTCACCTTGTGCTGCTTGGCGACCACGGGCGCGGCCTCGGGGTCCATAGTGGTGAAGCAGTCGCGGAAGCTCTTCCTCTGCATGGTTCCCTTGGCACCGGTGGCCCAGTTTTCCACGTCGTCTGGAAGTGTCTTGAACACCTGCTGCACGGCGTCCCAGACGCGGTTCCAGTCCCGCAGCGGTTCGTCTCCTAGTTCATCTTGCACGGCCTGGAGGGCATCGAACAGCTCAGGACACGTATTAAGAAAGCGCTCGCGTGCGTCCTCCGTGATTTCGAAGCGCAGGCGGAGCGGCCGCAGCACAGTGATGCGGCGATAGCCGAAATCAACGTTGTCAAACACTTGGCTGGTCAGTCGCTCGGTCCAGCGCTGGCCTCGTGCCGGCTCCGGGGCGGGCTGTTCGGCTGCAAAGCGCAGAGGCTTGTCGTCTTTGTCGAGCAGCAGCCACTGCTTGACCTTCGGAACGCACGCGCCGTGTTCGACGGTGAGGGCGTCGATTGCATCCTCGTTCAGGAAGCGGCGCTTGTCGCCCAAACTGCGCTTCATCGGCGTGTAGCGCTCGCGGGCGTCAACGAGCTGGATCTTGCCCTTGCGGTGTTCAGCCTTGCGGTTGGTGACCACCCAGATGAAGGTTCCGATACCGGTGTTGTAGAACATCTGCTCGGGCAGGGCCACGATGGCTTCGAGCTGGTCACGCTCGATGATCCAGCGACGGATATCACTCTCGCCGCTGCCGGCGCCACCGGTGAACAAGGGTGAGCCGTTGAAGACGATGGCGGTGCGCGAGCCAGGCCTGTCGCGATCGCCAGGCTTGTAGTCCTGAAACTTGCTCATCATGTAGAGCAGGAACAGCAGGGCGCCGTCGTTGATGCGCGGCAGCTTGCCGCTGTAGCCACGGAAGTTGGGCCAGCGGTCGATGGTCTTTTTCTCGGCCTTCCAGTCCACGCCGAAGGGGGGGTTGGCCAGCAGGTAGTCAAACAGCTGGTCTGGGAAGGGGTCGTCGGTGAGGGTGTTGCCCAGCACCACCTGGCCATCCTTGTGGCCCT
>JBDTVS010000123.1:0-23567 GCA_040007095.1 Acidobacteriota bacterium | reverse complement strand
TGCGGGCGCCGCGCGCCGGAAGCCGTGTACTAAATCATCGAACGCAGGACACTAGGTGGGGTGGGTGACGGGTCTCGAACCCTTTGAACGCATGTTTGTAAATGGTTGATGGTGCGAGATGTTTGGCGATAAATGTTTGAGTTTGCACGAAGTCGACGTGTTTCGGATGATCAAGCGGCGGGCGATTGCCGGCGGCGTGCCCGACAGCACGTGCTGTCACACGTTTCGCGCAACGGGTATCACGGCGTACCTTCAGAATGGCGGTACGCTCGAGAAGCCCAGCAGATCGCCTGTCACGAATCGCCGCGGACCACGAAGCTGTACGATCGCAGCAGCGACACCCTGACACTCGACGAGATTGAGCGCATCATGTTGTAATCGGCGAAGCCGACCAGTCTCCGCCGAGAGGGCGCGACGCATCGGCTCGGCCCTTGATAGGTGAGGGCGGGAAGGTCCTGGGTTGAATCGATGAAGTTGGACGAGGTGAAAGCGACGCTGCTCGCCAACCAGGAGGCCTGCAGAAGTTGGGAGCCCGACACCTAGATGTGTTCGGCTCGGTCGCGCGCGGCGAGGCGACCGCCTTCTCAGACGTCGACCTGGTCGTGACGTTCGATGAGGGGCACGCACCATCACTGATCGATCTCGCGCGGTTGAAACATCGACTGTGCGAGCTGCCAGGCACCGACGTGGATGTGGCGGTCGAGCCGATCACCGCGGAGCGTCTGCGGGCTCGCATCGCGCAGGAACTCGTGCGTGCCTTTTAAGGATCCGAAGCCCGCGCTGGAATACATCCTCGAGAACATCGCGAAGATCGACGCGAGGGGATTTCCGGAGCGGCAGATTCCCCGTGATCGGCAGCGCGATCGCGCTCGGTTCTTGCAGCCACACGCGCGTGGTCTGACACCGGCACGCCGACCCCACCATTCCTCGGGGCGGGTGGCGGCGCTGCTCATGAAACCCGAACGTCTGTCCGCGGGACAGCAGGGCCACGTGAACGCGTTCCTCGAGTTTTGCCCGAAGGCGCGACGACTCCGCCGCCTAGCCTTACAGTTTCGCGCCATGCTGCGATGGCGGAAGGCTGGGCGGCTCCCGGCGTGGATCCACACGGCCGCGTCGTCCGGGTTTTCGTTCCTGGTACAATTTGCCCGTACGTTGCAACGCGACCTGGTGGCCGTGACACAGGCCCTCACCACGCCGTGGAGCAACGGTCCCGTCGAGGGACAGATGAATCGACTGAAGATGATCAAACGCCAGATGTAAGGGCGAGCCGGATTCGAACTGCTCAGGGCACGCGCGCTCCCGTGGGAATCCGCGGACCCTCTCGAGGAGCGCTGCACCGAAAGTGCGTGAGATCCCCTAAAAGTGGGTCCGCAGATCTGACAAAGTCGCACTTTGTAGAAGCGCTCACGCCTCCGAGCTTCGAATTACGGAATCTCGCGCTGCTTCTCGAACTGGCCGACGTTTCAACGGACAGGCAAATCGCGCCAGTTGGGGACGGCGCAGCAGATGCGTCGCTCGACTCAGCGCTGCTCTTGCCAGTGCCGCACGACGGTGAATGGACGTGGCGTTCCGGGGTCCATCGGTATTGCGAGGAGGAAGCGCTGCCCCGCCGCATCCACGTCCCACGGGCCGTTGACAGGCAGCGTGAAGAGCACGCGGGGCACGCCGAAATGGAGTACAGGATGGACGGTCACGTCGACGGCCGTCATGCGTCCGTCGAGGGCAAGATAAAACAGTTCCTTACCGTCGCTGCGCCAATGCAGCCGAATGCCGCCGCCCTTCGATACCAGTCGCCTCGGCCCTGCGGGCGCAGACCCGGCAGCTGAGGCTGGCGTGAAGGACCGCACGTAAATCTCGAACGCACCGGACTCATCGGACGCGTAGGCCACGGCTTGCATGTCCGGGGAGAACGCGCCCGCGGTCTCGACAGCGTCGGTCCGGAGGAAGGCAAATGGCTGTCGATCCTTTGCATCGCCTTGCATCGGCAGAATCCAGAGATCCCGTTTCGTCTTTGCGCTCTCGGAGGAAAACAACAGAAAGCGTCCATCGCGAGACCAGCTGGAGGGTGTTTTGTTCTCGTCCGAGGCGAACACTGGCTCGTCGACGCCCTCTCCGTTCGAGCCTTTCTTGTACAAATCGAAATGGCCGGTGCGACTCGAGGCAAACGCGATGTCTCGGCCGTCAGGCGACCACACGGGCGCCTCTTTCAGCCCGGGACCGGACGTCAGCCGGCTGAGCCCCCGCGTGAATTCCGAGATCCAGAGATCGATGTTGTGGTCGGCGAAGAGTCCGATCGCGGCTCGTTCTCCCGTGGGGGACAGACGGGGCCCAGAGTCTGCAATGAACGGCTCCCCTTCGGTACCGACCACGTGGCCCTGTCGGTCGAACCACGTCAATCGGGCGGCCTGATCGGGCGCCCGCCGGTAGATGAGTCCATCCGATGAGGCCGCAAAGTAGCCCGTGCCTTTGGTTCGGCCTACCTGCTCGGCAACGGGCACCGCCTCACCCGTCAGCGCCAAGCGGCCGGTGTCGAAAGGCTGCGCCATGAGCGTGCTCCCGCGAAGGATGAGCAGTTCACCGACACTCGAGTCGGGTGCAGGTACGAAGGCGGCGCCGAAGAGGGACGCCGTTAACCGATGGACCGCCTGTGCCTCGGGCTTCGTATCGAGCGAGCCGACGTACACCGCGCTGTCTTGATCCGCCACAGAGGAGATGCGCGAATAGAGAAAGTGCCGGCCGTCGGGAAGGAAGGTGGGAAAGGCGTTTACGCGTTCGCCGCGGGCCCGGTCGACCACCGTGAGGGCGGTGGGAACACCGCCTTCAGCAGACACCCGCCAGATGCCTGAGGTATCCGTGCCGAAGATGATCACGCCGTGGCGGTTCCACGAGCCTCCCAGCACGGTGCCGGACACATCGCAAAGGCGTTCCGCGGGACTACCGAGAAGATCGATCTTCTTGAGTCGCCCCTGCGATTGGAACACCAAGTAGTGGCTGTCGGGAGACCAGAAGGGCGCCGTGCCGAAGCTGCCCTCCGTCCCGGGGAGCGGTCGGGCGGCCAGCAGCGCGTCTCGTGCGGCTTGTACCCACAACCGCGTGACGCCGTCAGATCCAACCGCGAAGTACACGAGCCACGCGCCGTCAGGCGACAGCGAGAAATTGGCGTCGACCGGAAGGCGAGCGGTTGTCGGCAACGGGATTTCGAACTGGCCCCATAGAGGAACGGCGGACGGCTGTTGGCGCATGAAGTTCACGCCGAGCGCCAGCAGCGTCACGGCGACGGCCACCCAGCCGCTCCAGGCGATCCATGGCCGCTTTTCCTTTGCCAACGCTGCCGGTGGCGTGCGCGTATCGAGCGGAGGCACCGTCAACGCGTCGTCGATCTCGAGTCGCGCGTCGCTGATGTCGGCGAGCCGCCGCGCGCGATTCTGATGCAAGCATCGGCGCAACAACGTGCGAATCGCCGTCGGCGTGTTCGGCGGGAGCGCGCGCCAATCGGGTTCCCTCATGGGAATCGACGCCGCGGCGTCAGCGGCGGTGTCAAGTGCTCCGTAGGCCTGCTTGCCGGCGAGCATCTCGAATAGCACGCAGCCGAAAGCCCAGATGTCGGCGCGCTTGTCGACGGCCTGCCCGCGCGCCTGCTCCGGACTCATGTACGCCGGAGTACCGAGAATGGTTCCCGCGCGCGTCCCGTCGGCCGCCGCGGCCGGAGCATATGAGCCGTTGACGCCGCTCGCCTCGTCGGTCGTGACCTTCGCGAGGCCAAAGTCCAACACCTTCACCACGCCGGCGGAGGTGATTTTGATGTTGGAGGGCTTAAGGTCGCGGTGCACGATGCGCGCTTCGTGCGCCGCATCGAGCGCGTCCGCGATTTGTTTCGCGATCGTCAACGCCGCGGAGACTGAGAGGGGCAACGCGCCCGCGCGCGTGGCCGGCTCGAGCCGTTCGGAGAGGGTTACGCCATCAACCAATTCGAGCACCAGGGCGGGCGTCTCCCCGATGTTCTCAAGCCCGTAGATGGCCCCGATGTTGGGATGATTGAGCGAGGCCAGCAGCCGCGCTTCGCGCTCCAGGCGAGTCACGCGTTCCGGATCGCTCGCGAACGACCGGGGCAGGATCTTGATCGCGACGTCGCGGCCGAGCCTGCTGTCGTGAGCCCGGTACACCTCACCCATCCCGCCTGCGCCGAGCAGCGATTGGATCTGGTACGACCCCAGGCGTTGCCCAACGAACCAACCCGCGCCGTTCTCACGCATGGCGCCTTCCATAGCGACGGCGGGCGTGCTCATGAAGCCGCTGGCGCCGGCCTCCTGGGCGAGCAACGACTCCACCTCGCACCGCACAAGCTCATCGCCCGCGCACGCCTCGGCCAAGAACGCGACGCGCTCGTCCACGCGGCGAGTCAGCGCAGCCTCAAGAAGACGCTCGACGTCCTGCCAGCGTGCCACCGCCCCCGGTTTGGGGTCACCGGGGTTCATCGTGCCTCCCGCTGGAGCTCTCGCCGCAACCACAGCTTGGCGAGCCGCCAATCCCGCTTGACCGTGTCCGGGGAGACATGTAGCACCTCGGCCGTCTCCTCCACGGTCAATCCTCCGAAAAAGCGAAGCTCTACGACCCGGCTCTTTCGAGCGTCGACACTCGCGAATGCGTCCAAGGCCTCATCGAGCGCCACGACATCGAGCGCCGCCGCAGGCGCCACAAGCCGCGCATCGTCCAAGGACACCATCAGCGCTCCGCCGCCGCGCTTCTGGTAATCCCGCGACCGCGCGTGATCCACGAGCACCCGTCGCATGAGGCGGGCGGAGATACCGATGAAATGCGCGCGATCCTCCCAGCGGAGACCTCGCGCATCGGTCAGCCGGAGAAAGACCTCATTGACCAGTGCGGTGGCTTGTAGCGTATGGCCCTTCCGCTCGCGGCGCATGTAGGCACGGGCGAGCCGCCGGAGCTCAGCCTCGACGAGCGGCAGCAGCCGTTCGAGCGCCGTCTCATCGCCGTCGCTCCACGCTTGAAGTAGCACCGTCACGCCTCGGGTGGGGGGCGCCGCCACAACATTCTCCGTCTCCGGGTCGCGTTGGACACGCCGTCCGACACGCGATTCTCCCATTTGTCGAACGTTTTGCGTGTTAACCGTTTTGCGTCGAATTCCCGCATTCAACGGGTGAAAGGGGACATCAGTGCACACGACGGCTGCTTCGGCCGATCGTAGCAGCAAACGAGCCAGTCACACCGTCTGGCCGGACGGCACTGAGTCTTCGGGCATTGTTCCGCCGATCCAGGGAGAGTCGGTGTGCGTCCGAAACAGCGCCCCGGGTGCTGGCGGTTCGAGGACCCGCTATCTTCAGGACGCGCGGAACAGTGTCGTCGCTGATCGCCATGCCCAATCGGGCGGAGCCCTCAAGTCGGTCCGCACCTATGTTCAAGGCGACCAGTCTACCTAACGGAAATCGAGTGTCGCACTGGGTCGCTATGGATTCCGACTCTAGACGTAACGTTTGAGTTCTCACAGTCGACCCGAGTCGTGAGAGGAAAGGGAGGTGGCCTGCACGGAACGGGGGCGTCGGGGCGCAGGCGAATCCCGGCGTCAACGAGAGAGCGGCGCGCTTGCGCTCATGACAACTATTTTCATTGCCAGTAGGAGGACAAGAATGAGTATGAGAACTTTGAAGACCTTCGTCGCATCGCACGCCGCGGTGGTGTGTACCCTCACGGGCGTTCTTCTCGCGCTTTCAGGCGCGGTAATCCTCGCGGAATCGAGAGAATCGATCTCTGACCCGGGAATCGTTGGCACCTGGGCGGTGCAGGTCACACTCAGGAACTGTGACACCAACGATCCGATCGGCCAATCGTTCAACTCACTGGGCACGTTTCAAAGCGGCGGAACGTCAATTGGAAGCACCGCCAGTGTCGCGTTCGCCGCAGGGCAACGTTCGTCGGAACACGGCATCTGGTCCCAGCGCGGACGACGCACGTACGATGAAAAAATCGTGGCGCTCATCGTCTTCGACACAGCGCCGAATCTGCCCGGAACACCAAGCTACGACCCGCACCTTCCCGTCTCTCCTGGCCTCTTCGCCGGCTGGCAGACAATTACGCATACGATCAGACTCGGCGATGCGGACCACTACACGTCGGCCGGAACGACCGCGTTCTACAAAGCGGACGGAACGCTGTATCGAACCGGCTGTTCGACCGCGATCGGCGAGCGATTCGAATAGTTGAGTAAGCGGCGCGCCGGCTCGAGTCGGAGAGCTCGCATCCCATCAAAGGAATTGGGCCGCTCGACTGCCATGAATGGGTTTCTCATTCAGAGCCCGACACGTCACGGCGGACTTCGATCCGCGCTGAGGGTCCAATCGGGAAGGGAGCGATTCGCTTTGGATCGCCCGCGTCAAAGGGCCACGGTCAAAATCAGGTGGACGATGTGAGGCAGCACCTGTGGCCTTCCCGGATTTCTGCGGACCAGATCCAATCGCCGGTCCGGCCACCCGGGACGGCATCGTCGGCGTTTCGGCGTGCGCTCCCTCTCGCTCTTTGGCTCGACGGGCGTGATGGGGCGTGACCAGACAGGACCGTGGACCTGCTCGTCGCGTTCGATGATCCTTTCGAGGCTGTCAGTGTCCCCAGGGCCTGGGGTGCACGGCGCCGGTGATGTCTTCTTCGCCCAGCGGCTCAGCGAGCTAGGGTTATGCCAGTTATCAGATGACATTCATGGCTGCTCCCGATCGGTCTGAGGAGAGCTCCTCGAACAGAGCCACCATTCCTCGCTGGATGGCTCGCATGCTGGCGCTGATCGTTTGGCTGGTAGGAATTCCGCTCGCTCACGGCGCGGCTCCATGGGCCATGTCGTCATTCACGCGACGTTACGGTTGGACCGAAGGGTGGCCAGGAATCTGGAACCTGCTCGGGCTGATCCCGGTGATCGGCGGCATCGCACTTCTTGTCTGGGTGTTGGTCGTGGGCCTTGTCGAGACGCCAAGGAGAACGAGGCTCGGACTGACGCCGTCATATCTGCTGACACGTGGTCCATACACATTCACGCGAAACTCGATGTATCTCGCTGAACTGGGGCTGTGGCTCGGCTGGGCGTTCTTTTATGGAAGCGTCCCCGTCTCGATCGCGTTTGTGGTCTTCGCGGTGGTCGTGAATGTGATTGTCGTGCCGCACGAAGAGCAGACGTTGGAGGCGCAATTCGGGACGCGTTATCGCCGATATAAAGAAAATGTCCCACGATGGCTCGGAAAGGCTCAGGCCCTCGAGCCGCAACGGTCTCTACGACCTGTTTCAGAAGGCCTCAACCGGAGATGGTTCTGAAGAGCTGCTGTATCAATCAAGCAAGAACAAGTTTCCACGAAGTTGGTCGCCAGACGACCGTTTTCTCCTATTCGCCTCTCAGAACCCGCGCGCCGGCTACGGTCTATCCGTGCCTCCCGATGGATGGACCATCTGCGGCACGTCATCCATTCCCGTTCCTGCAGACGAACGCGTCTCAATCCACCCGAACAATTTCTCCGGACGGACGTTGGATCGGGTGGCACATCAAACGAGTCCGGCCGGGAAGAAGTCTATCTGCGGTAATTCACGCCTCCCGAGATTCGCGAGTCGTCGCTCGTGGGAGCCCGGCAGTTGGTGTCCACCGCTGGCGGCACGCAACCGCACTGGCGGGACGATGGCCACGAATTGTTTGACCGGGCTCCTGACGGAAGCATCATGGCGGTGGAACTGACGCCCGAGTCCGCGCCTTTGTCACGGGTGCCCCGCAAACTGTTCCAACGCCCGGCGAATCATTTTTGGAACGTGGGCGCTCGCGGTGAGCGTTTCTCTTTGCGATGCTCGTGGCGACGAACTGCCCCCGTTCACGGTCGTGCAGAATTGGCGGCAGCGGCTGCCGCAAGGACGCAGGGCGCACAGCCGTTCAATCGAACACACGATTAGTTCGCGCTCAAAAGCATTGGCCTTCGGATCGTCGGGCGCTGTTCGGGCCGCCGGTGAACGGGGCGTCGTTATCAGAACAGCGAAGCGTGCCGTCTACCGCATTGTTCTTCACGACCTTGAAGCGAAGGGATCCGGTATTTCTCGAGACCTGCATGTTCTTGGCAACCGAATTCGATGTGACGCTCATCGCGCGTTCCGGCGAAATCGTATTCCCTTCGATCTTGAGGTCTCCCTTGAGCAGGGTGTTGCCCAGGCCGCTGCACTGCGCCACGAGCGCTGGATTGCCATTGCCGATCCCGACGACTAAGCCGCCGATCCTCCGTTCGACTTCGATATTGCCGTTTCGAAGAACGTTGTTACACAGAAGCGTGTCGATGACTGTGCTGTTGGGGTTGGGCCCGCCACCCTTGATGTGGATATGGCCCGAGATGGTATCGCCGAGCGCTTGGACCACGTCAGCGTTGTGGGCCTCGATGTTCCCCTGCACGGTCGTGTCCAGCACACGC
Organism: Acidobacteriota bacterium; assembly: GCA_040007095.1. Classification (GTDB taxonomy): domain Bacteria; phylum Acidobacteriota; class Vicinamibacteria; order Vicinamibacterales; family CAVVIG01; genus JBDTVS01. The sequence goes on along the minus strand of JBDTVS010000123.1, from coordinate 15,129 downwards.
AGCACCGAGTAATCGAGAGCTCGTATGTGCCCCGTCACAAGCGAGTGATCGATTGTGCATTGCGCTGCCGCTGGCACGACGATGCTGTCGTACGTCCCGGCCGGCAACGTTCCGACGCAGGTTGTTTCCTCCGCGTGAGCAGTCGCTGCCGCCATGGTCATCAGCACCGTTAGAAGCGAACAAGTCGCCAAGTGTCTGTGTTTCATCGTGTCTCTCCTCGTGGATGTGATCCGTTTCGCCAATCTGTGCAGGTGTTCGCGTACCAGCAATCCGACTCCCCCTCCGACTTCAGCGGGCCGCTTCGTGCTCGAAGCGTCAGAGCGAAGCAGCCCGAGTCGAGCTGGCGTGCCACAATGGCTCCCAAGCTGGAATGCGCGAACGGGTCCCAAAAGGATGAACATCATCAAAAACGCTCGAACTTTCGAATCAGGGAGGAAGTTCAGCAAAGCTGGAGGAGGCGTGACGTCACAAGGGAAGTGACCCGACTGTTGCAGGCGTGGGGCGACCACACAGCCGAGGTGGCCTCGAGCGCGCGCGGCAGGTGCTCGGGACCGCATGGCCGTTCCTCCAACAAGAGGTGGACGTCAGTGACGACCTTCGGGCAGGGGCGACAGCCCTTGAAGACCGCATGAGCAACGGAGCAGTCCCCGCGCGCGATGCGCTCGACGACAAAGTGAACCGGCTCTTCGCCGGCAAGGTGGTCCGGAAGGTCAAGGTCGGCGCGAACGTGCCGGTGTTCGTTCTCGAGTTCCTGCTCGGGAAGTACTGCGCCTCGTCGGCGGAGCATGGGCTACGAGCCGGCCGAGATGCCCCGCAGGCTCAAGCTGCACTTGCTCGTGCGGCTCATCCCGCTGGCGGAGCGCCATCACAACCTCGTCGAGCTCGGGCCTCGCGGAACCGGCAAGAGCTACGTCGTACAGGAGGTCTCACCCTAATTCCGCCCTGCTCACGGGCGGGACCACGGTGGCCAATTTGTTTGGGCACATGAGCGGACCGCAGAAGCAGAAGATGTCGAAGGAGGTCATCACCACGATGAAGACCTACTGCGAATCCGGTACGTTTCAACGGGGACAGGAGGCCGTCACCGGTGACGCGAGCATCGCGATGTTCGGCAACACGAACCAGTCCATCGACGTGATGGTTCAGACCGGCCACCTCTTCGCGCCAATGCCCGAGATCATCCGCGACGACATGGCGTTCATCGATCGTCTGCATTTCTACCTCCCAGGCTGGGAGGTCCCGAAGATGCGGAACGATCTGTTCACGGACCACTACGGTTTCGTCGTCGACTACTTGGCCGAGGCGCTCCGCGAGCTGCGTAAACACAATTTTACTGAGGTGATCGAAAGTGAATGGAATCAATGACTTAGGTGGGGTGGGTGACGGGTCTCGAACCCGCGACTTCCGGATCCACAATCCGGCGCTCTACCCCTGAGCTACACCCACCATGAACGGCTGGTCGTTGGACTTCTGGTCGCCTTAGTACTTAGCCAGGATTGATCACCGATTGGTGTCGGCTGATCATCGAAGCGGCCAAACTGCAAGATTATCAGATTATCAGATTTCCTGACGGAGGCTTTCAGCTCAGTTTCGCCGCAGCTGACCAAGCAGCGCTTCGAAATCCGCCGGAAGCGGCGATTCGAACCGGACCGGTCGTTCGTCCGCGGGGTGCCGAAACGCCAGCCGGTAGGCGTGCAGCGCCTGCCGCGCAAACGCAATCGGCCGCAGCGTCTCAGGTCCGAAGGTATAGCGTTGCTCGCCGACCAGCGTATGGCCTCGCAGCCGCGCCTGCAGCCGGATCTGATTGCGCTTGCCGGTGTGCAATCGCACTTCGAGGAGCGAGGTCGTCTCGTACGATTCCACGGCCCGGTAGTGGCTCACGGCGTCCTTGCCGCTCGGGTCGTTCGGATGCGTTTCCTTCATGATGAGCGCACGCGTGTCCCACACGAGCCGATCGCACCAGGTCCCTTCAGGGGGATTGGGATGCCCGTACACCACCGCCAGATACACGCGCTCGGGCTCGCGCCGTTTGAACTGCTCGCGCAGCAGCCGCTGTGTGCGCGGATCCTTGGTGAAGACGACCAGCCCGGACGTGTCGCGATCGATGCGGTGGACGACGTACGGCCGGCGTTTGCGGGGGCGCAGGTGTTCCGCGAGCAGCTCGTACACCGACGGCGCGTCCTCTCGCCGCTCGAGCGGCACCGCCAGCAGGCCCGCCGGTTTGTCGACGACCACCAGCACATCGTCTTCGTGGATGATGTGAAGGTTCTTGGCGCCGCGAATCGACGAGGCGCTCGAGCTCCGTTTCGCGCTGCCCGGGCGATCCATCCACACACGGACCGCGTCCGCTGCCGAAAGCCGCTCGGCGCCCTGCTCCGGTGTGGCCTCCTCGCCGTTCAGAAATACCTTGCCACGCTCGATCGCGGCGCTCGCTTTCGCCCGCGAGCCGAGGCGGTCGGCCGACGCCAGAAACTTGTCGAGCCTGGTCCCTGCTTCGTCAGGGCCGACGGTCCACTGTGAATCGGTCATTTATCTCTATCATGCGGCAATCGATGCCGAGTGTCTGCATTTCAGCCAGCGTTTTGTCGCGCACGAGGTTGACGTTACCGCCGAGCACACCGAGTGCACCGAGGCAAGACACCAGGATTTGCCCGGTGATCTTGGGGTTGCGCTTGAAACTGCAGAGACTATCGACCGTTGAGATTGCTGATCCTCGTCACGGTTCAGTAGCGGTACGTTTGACCGTATGGTGGCCCCGACACGGTGCCAAACGAATGTCGGTCGGGATTGGCGGATAATGGTGCGTTGGCTAGTTTCCCGTCGGTCGCGCGAGACGCGGCGCTCGCAACGTTCGCTGCCGCGGCCTGCTTTCAGGCCATGTCAGAGACTGCGAAGTTCCGAGAGGCGTTGGGTTTCGAGAGGGAGCGTTGGATGACCATGCATCGCCTGATGTCACTTGCCGCGGCGGGCGCGTTCGTGTTCACCTTGGCATCGACTGCTGCGGCTCAGACTGCATCGCCTCGGAGCGCGGCGTCGGCCAGGTCCACCAGGACCTGGACACCGCCACGAACCGGGTGGGGCGATCCCGATCTGCAGGGTTCCTACAACAACACCGACGAGAGCGGCACGCCGTTCGAACGTCCGGCCGAGTTCGCCGGCAAGCGGCTCGAGGACATCACCCCGGCGGAGCTCGACAAGGTGATCGAGGCTCGGAATGCGCGCAAGCGCGAAGTGGCGCCGGGCCTCGGCGGGCGCGAGACAGGCGCCGGCCCGATTCACTGGTTCGAGGACTACAACTCGAAGAACAGCCGCGCGTGGCTCGTCACGGACCCGCAGGACGGCAAGGTCCCGCCGCAGACCGATGAAGCCCGGCAGCGGGCGGCGGCCGCGGCCGCCAAACGCCGCGGCGGCAACGGATTCGACATCGGTCCGTTCGACGGTCCCGAGGATCTGTCGTTGTACGACCGGTGCATCTCGCGCGGCATCCCCGGCTCGATGATGCCGGCCATCTACGGCAACTCGTACCAGATCGTGCAAGGTCCGGGTTTCGTCGCGATCCGCTACGAAATGGTCCACGAAACGCGGATCATTCCGCTCGACAGCCGGCCGCACGTCGGCAAGAGCATCGAGATGTACATGGGCGACGCCCGCGGACACTGGGAGGGCGACACCCTGGTCGTCGAGACGACGAACTTCCTCGAACAGGCGGCATACCGCGGCGCATCGAAAAACCTGAAGCTCACCGAGCGCTTCAAGTCGATCGGGCCAAAGACCATCGACTGGTCGGCTACGCTCGACGATGGGCGTACGTGGACGAGGCCGTGGACGTTCGCGATGAGCCTGACGAAAGACGAGACGCAGCCGGTGTTCGAGTACGCGTGCCACGAGGGCAACTACGGCCTCCAGGCCATCTTGAGCGCCGCGCGAAGCGAGGAAAAGAAGCAGTGACGCCCATCCGGATTCGCTACTGCAAGGTCTGAAATTATCGTCCTCGCGCCGCCCGTGTGGCGGCGCTGATTCAACAGGCGACTGGCCTGGAGCCGGAGCTGGTCGAAGGCGCCCGGGGCGAGTTCACCGCCTGGGTGGGGGAGTCGAAGGTCGCGCAGAAGACCACATTCGGATTTCCCTCCGACCAAGAGATCCTGGCCGCCGTACGCGCCGCGCTGGCAGAGCCCTGATCAGCTCGCAAGGACGGCTGACCGTCGGATATACTGCCGCACATGTTCAGGCCCTTCAGTCGCCTCGTCGTGCTTTTCGGTCTGTGCGGCCTCCTGTGGGTGTCGTACGGCTACGCACAGTTCGGAAACGCCCCGGCCAAGCTCGACACGGTCAAGCTGCGCGACGACTTGTACGTCATCCACAACGAGCTCGTGCCGGGCAACACGACGGCGCTCATTACGAATCAGGGCGTGGTCCTGGTCGACGACAAATTCGAGATCGACCACGACGGGATCATGGCCGAGCTGAAGAAGATCACCAATCAGCCGGTCAAGTACGTGATCAACACGCATCACCACGGCGACCACAGCGGCGGCAACGCCAAGATGCAGGCGTTGAACGCCGTCGTGGTCGCGTCCGAGCAGGCCGTCGACAACATGTTCGAGGCCAGGCAGCCGGGGATTCCGACGGTGGCGGTCGAGCGTCACGCGCACATTTATCTCGGCGGGAAAAGCGTCGAGATTTATCACTTCGGCCGCGCTCATACGAACGGCGACGTGGTGGTGTTCTTCCGCGCCGATCGCGTCCTGGCGGCGGGCGACATGTTCACCTTCGGCGACGCGACGCCCGAGCTCGTGGACTATTCCGGCGGCGGCAGCTCGAAGGAGTGGACCGGCACGCTCGACCAGGCGCTGGATCTCGATTTCGACGCGGTCGTGCCCGGCCACGGCGTCGTGACGACCAAGCAGGAGATGCGCAAGTTCCGCGACAGCACGCTGCAGCTGCGGAACCGCGTGCACGAGCTCGTCGGCCAGAAAAAGACCCGCGACGAGATCGCGAAGATGCTGCGGGCCGAGTTCCACTGGGAGGACCTGCACCTCGCCCGCGGCCTCGACGGCATCATCGCGGAAAATCAGTAGGCCACTTGCTCGTCGCGTCAGCCCATTCGCGTCCAGGTATCGGCGGACCGATGCCACTGCCACCGCTCGTCCGGGTGATCGCGGCACTGGTACCGCACGATCTGGTCTGACTCCGGTCCGACCGCTGCAAACGAGACCGGCTGGCGACACGTGCGGCAGAGTGGGGGCCACGACGTGGATTCGTAGGCGGTACCTGTCTCCCGGACGTACTCGAACAGGCAGGCGCACGCGCCGCAGTAGCCGATGTCGATCTTCCCGACCGGCAGGTCGGCCATCTCGACGGTGACGTGATATTCAGCCGCGCTGCGGCAGCGCGGGCACTTGAGTGCCGGTGATGTGGACATGGTGACTCGCTAGAAACCGACGTTTGGCGCGCCTTTCAACTCGAGAAGCAGGGACTGCGTGAAAAGATCGGGTTCCGGTGCGACCTGCCACGTCGAGCGGCGCGCGTGCAGGCGGACGATCGTGGCTCCGGCCGTCGCAGCACCGATCGCGCCGTCAGCGATCTTGTTGAACGCGATGTGCGGGTGCGGCGACATGGTGGCGTCTGGATCGCACCGGTCACCGCGCACGTGATCGCGATCTCGAGCGTCAGCGAAGCGAACGTACCGCGATTTTTGTGCGACCTGGTTCCATCGCTTCGGCCGGCGCCGGACGGTCGTGGTCCGGTAAATCCTGAAACCTTTCGAAGATTCAAGTGCGAGCATGACCGGAAAATTCTTGACACTAGGCGTCCGCCAGGCGAAGGACGTCGACGTTGACCCGCAGCGTATGTTTGCCTCCGCCGAGGATCACCCCGTGGATCGGGCTGACGTCGGTGTAGTCGCGCCCCCAGGCCAGGGTGACGTGCCTGAGCGACGGTACGACGTTGTTGGTGGGATCGACTGGAATCCAACCGACCCCCGTACAGTAGACCGCGAGCCAGGCGTGCGACGCGTCCGCGCCGACCAGGCGCGCGCGTCCCGGGGGCGGAGCGGTCTCGAGATACCCGCTGATGTAGCGGGCCGGCAGCCCCATCAATCGCAGGCAGGCGATCTCCAGCCGGGCGAAGTCCTGGCACACGCCGCGCCGCGTTCGGAACACGTCCGCCAGCGGCGTCTTGACGGTCGTCGCCGTCGGATCGAACGTGAAGTCTTCATAGATCCGCCGCGTCAGATCGAGGACGGCTTCGAGCAACGGCCTTCCCGGCGGAAATGCCGCGCGCGCGTAGGCGGCCAGCCCCTCGTTCGCCTGGATCGAGGCCGAATCGAACAGAAACTGCAGCGCGTCGAGCGGTAGAGCCGCCCGGTTGGCGACGGTCTCCCAGGGCGGCGTTTCCGACGGCGGCGGCACGGGTGTGGCCTGCAGCGCAACCCGGCTCCGGGCGCGGACCGTGAGGCGTTTGTGTGCGCCCTGCATGGCGAAGAACGTCACGGCATTGTCGAAGTAATCCGTGTGCGTCGTCATCACGGCAGGCGCTGGTTCGATCTGCAGCTCGTGGTGCAGGTGTTGCTGATGCGGCAGGACGCGAGGGTCCAGTCGTGCCTGGTGATGCGACACCGCCACCGGCTCGCTGTAGTTGTACTCGGTGGTGTGCACGACCTCGTACCGCACGGTCGGGGGAGTAGCGTGCGGGGGATCGACGGGCGAAGAATCGACGGGCGGAGGATCGATCGGCGAACGATCAACGGGGGGAGGATTAGCTGACACGGAGCTCCGCGTGGCTGAAGTAGAAGTAGGTGATCGCCTCCGACAAGGCTTCCAAATCATCCTCGATCGAGACGAGCCCCGCCGTCACCTCGCCCGTGCCTTCTGGTTCGTCTCGAAGCACCGCGAGCGGATCCACCTGCCTCAGCGTCGTCAGGGCGTGATCGATCAACCGTTCTTCGCGCGTCGGCGACGGGGCATTGGGATCGCGCGGCAGATGGCGGATGTGCTCCGACACGGCCGCCAATTGAAACGCCACGGCGCGGGTATTCGCCTCGTCCAGGATCAGCAGGTCCAGGACAGGCGCCAGTTGCGGTCGCGCAAAGTAACGACGACGGTAGGTCATCGAGCTGTCGGCGATCTCGAGCAGCGGCTCCAGCACGGCGTCGTTCGAGGGGCTGGCCGCCAGCGCCCGCCGGACCAGCGTGATCGCGTTCATCGCCCGCTCGAGGCGACGGCCGACGTCCAGGAAGCGCCAGCCGTGGCCGCGTGTCATGTTCTCCATTTCCATGCCGCTGAAGGCGGCAAGGTCCGTAATCATGCGGTTCAGGTGCGCCAGGACGTCGTCGAACTGGATGCGTTCGTGCCGGAGGCGGAGGTTCTGATGGAGTTGATTCAGAATCCGCCAGGTGTCGAGCGAGAGCCGGTCGCGGACGACGGCGGCAATCCGGCGGAGCTCGTTGAGCGTGTGCCGGAGGCCGGCGTGCGGGTTCTCCTTGAAGATGAACGCGAGCATGTCGGCTTCGAGCTGCCGTAGCGGCACGGGCTCCGCGAAACGCTCGGGGAGCATGGCCAGATCGACCAGCATATGAAGCAGTGCCGACAGCTCGAGCGGATCGGTCGTGTCGCGGTCCGCCAGTCGTGCGACGACACTGCGCAGCAGCCGAATCGCGTGCTCGCCGCGTTCCGCGTAGCGTCCCAGCCAGAACAGGTTCTCGGCTACGCGGCTTGGCAGGTCGCTGCCCGCGCGCTCCGGATGCGTCGGCGACCCGGCCGGCGCCAGCAGCGTGACCGGGCTCACCGGTCCGTCCGACAGCACCCAGGTGTCCTTGCTGCCGCCGCCGTATTGCATCGACACGATCGGCACGTCGAGCGTGCTCGAGACGCGAGTCAGACCACCGGGCATCACGGTATAGGTGTCGCCCGCCGCCGCCACGTAGGTCCTCAACACGACCCGGCGAGGCTCCAATTTTTGCTGATACCACACCGGAGTCGCTGAGAGGCTCACATGCTCCTGCGCGACGAAGTGCTCGGGGCGTGCGCGGAGCTCCGCCGCGAGCGACGACTTCTCGCGCTCGACGAGCCTTTTGCCGAAGAGCGGTTCTCGCGCCGCTGCCGGGAACGCCTGCTTCATCACCACCTGGTCGATGTGCTCGAGCATGTACTGGAGGTCGCTGGGCCGTCCACCCCACCAGGTGGGGACCGACGGCAACATCAGCTCGGTGCCGAGCAGGTGCCGGCACAACCCAGGCAGGAACGGCATGATGGCGGCCGTCTCGATGACTCCCGAGCCCAGAGCGTTGGCGATGGCGACGTTGCCGGCCCGGGCCGCTTCGACCATGCCGGCCACGCCGAGCGACGAGTCGCTGCGCAGTTCGAGGGGATCGCAGAAACCGTCGTCGAGCCGCCGGAAGATGACGTCCACTGGTTGAAGGCCTTCGAGCGTCTTGATGAACACGCGGCGATCCCGCACCGTCAGGTCGCCGCCTTCGACCATCGTGAAGCCCAGATAGCGCGCGAGGTACGCATGCTCGAAGTAGGTTTCGTTGTGCGGCCCGGGGGTCAAGAGTACGACCTTGGGCTGGTCGGGAGAATGTGGCGCGAGCGCCATCAACGAGTCACGTTGCGCGCGAAAGAACGAGGCCAGGCGGTGAACGTGACAATCGCGAAACGTTTCGGGGAGGTTGCGCGACAGGACGATCCGGTTTTCGAGCGCATACCCGGCGCCCGCCGGCGCCTGCGTGCGGTCGGCAAGCACCCACCATTGACCGTCAGGCGAGCGCGCCAGGTCCACGGCATGCATGTGGAGGTGAATGCCGTGCGGGACGGGAATGCCGTGGCACGGCCGCAGGAACGCCGGGTTCGAGAATACGAGCGATGGCGGCAGCAGCCCGAGGCCAAGCAGCGTCTGGGGGCCGTACAGGTCGGCCAGGATCAGATTGAGCAGCGTGGTCCGCTGCACCAGGGCTGTTTCGAGGCGCGCCCACTCGGCTGGTGAGACGAGCAGCGGCACCATGTCGAGCTCCCACGGGCGATCCACGCCTTGCGGATCGTCGTAGATGTTGTAGGTGACGCCGTTCTCGCGGATGCTGCGCTTTGCGGCCTCCCCCCGCGATGCGAACTCCTGCAGGTCGAGCGCCTCGATCGACCGCACGAACCCCTCGCAGTGCGGCCGCAGCACGCCTGGCGAGGCGATCATCTCATCGTAGGCACCCTCGAGCGGCTGATACCCATCGAACAGTCGCCACGGCGGCCTGACGATTGGAATGTCGGTGGCAGACTTCATGGTCGAGGACATCGTGCGGATTGCAAGAGGCAAGAACCTGGATGCAGCAGTCCTTGGGGCCGCAACGCCAGGACTTCGAGCTGCAGTGCGGCGTGCGAGTGCGGCCAGGTCATTAGCGGCCCGTGGTAAAAGTCGGTCTGCATTCGGCCAGCGCTGCATCCCGCCTCGCGGCGTTGCTCAACGCTCAAATACTCCCGGTATTCCCGCGTTTCGCGCCTGGCGATCCGGGCGCATCGACCGCCTCGGTGCGACGACGGACTTTCACCCCGGGCCGCCAGGGGCTGGAGCAGGGGCACGGATGCCGAGATCATCGCCTAGAAGCGTACCCGCGGGCGGCCGCAACATCAACGCCCCTGGTCGAGAACGCGCTCTTCAGCTGGTGCCTTTCGGAAGTTCGACGCGAGCATGACCAGCAAATACGTCACTCTGCGAACAGCTCGGCGCCGCGGGAAACCGCTTCTCCGGCTCAGGTGTATAGAGGCGCAGCTCCGCGAGCTGCGCCAGACTCGGCCCTGCGTGCGCGGTTTCCCGTCTGTCGCGTGGGTCGCGGCGCTCGCAACGTTCGCTGTTGCGCCCCATTTTCCGGTCATTTGGTTGTGCAACGAATTTCCGAAAGGCAGGGCGTTGTCAGCAGGCGTAACCGGCGTCCGGACTCTTAACGTGATGTTACACTGCCATTTACCGCAAGCGCCCGTAGCTCAGTTGGATAGAGCACCGGCCTTCTAAGCCGGGGGTCCCGCGTTCGAGTCGCGGCGGGCGCGCCACTTTCCGCCTACTCGATTGACACGAAATTGACACGAAAGCTCGGCCGTCTCCCCTCAGGAGCTGGCCGTGCCTTCGTCTCAACCTACGATATTGATGAGACACCACCCCACACGAGGGTTTGGGCCCGAACAACAAAAAGCACTTGCGCCTCGCGGTCCCAACGCTGGCTGGGCATTCGCAATCGACGGCTCGGTCTCCTCCACTCGAACAGCTGGGCGTGCACCGCCTCGGGTTCGCCGGGTGTCTCGGCGCAGAATCGTCCGGTCCTCAACGACGCACATTCCGGAGCCGCGCGCTGATGTCGGTTCGAATATCGGCCCGAGTGTGGGCGCTGCACCTGCCCGCCACTGAAAAGCTGGTACTTTTGAAGCTCGCCGACTGCAGCGATGACGAGGGCGGCAACGCCTGGCCCTCAGTCGCGACCCTCGGTCGCGCGTGCGGAGATCTCAGCATGCGCGGTGTTCACAAGGTGTTGGTGAAGCTGAAGGCACGTGGATATTTGCAGGTGCAGGAGCGCGCCGGCCGGAGGCACAAGTCCGTAACCTATCGGATCACCATCCCGGATCAACCTGTGAACCCCAGGACACCCGTGAACTCCAGTTCACAGGTGCCCTCCAGTTCAATGGCGTATGAACCCCAGGGCAGGAGGCCCTCTGAACCCGAGTTCACAGCCCCCCTGAACCCGAGTTCACCCGATCCGTCCTTGATCCGTCCGTTCGAACCGTCAACTACTGCTGCCGCGAACCCGAAGCAGCAGAGCGCCTCTCCCGTTGACGAATTCAAGAAGAGCTTTTTGAACCTCTATCATCGACATCGGGCTGGAGCCACGTATCACTGGACCAAGCGAGATTCCGCGAACGCCCACGGGTTGCTGGCTGTGTATCCGTACGACGACCTGGTCGCCATGAGCGAGATTCTACTGACGCTGCCCTCGAATGCGGACGCATGGGTCGGTGAGTCCGACCGCAGCACTTCGGTCTTGAGTCACCGGGCCAGCTTTCTGAGCAATGCTCTTGCGGCTCAAACGCGACATCCTGACGCCTGGACACGCGTGTTGGAGCGTCTGGAAACCAAGCTGTCGACCTGGGATTTTCGCAAGTGGTTTGGATCCACGAAGCAGTGGAAAATTTCGCCAGACGGGCTGACGCTCTTTGTGGCAGTGGACGGGCAATTACATCAACGCTGGATCCAAGACCACTACCACGAACACGTCGCGGCGGCCGCAGCCGAAGCTGCCATTCCCCAGAACTTCGTCATTTTTGCCGCAGACCCACGCAGACCGAAAGACAGCCACCCCCGCGACGATGAGGATTGATCAACCGCTACGCCAGTATCCAGCGTAGCGACACACGGCGGCGCGGGGTATGATCAACCTGCGGCCTTTATACGAGGACACCATGAACCTGTTGACCGCTGTTTTGTAATCAGCAGGTCACCAGTTCAAGTCGGGTCGCCGGCTCCAATAAAATCAATCACTTGCAGGCAGATGGCTGAGGCGGAAAGAACCGAAAGCTACCGCGCGCACACTGATCATGGCGAAAACGTCGAATTGCCATCGCATCTTACAAATCATGCCTGCCCCGGCAAACCTCCGAGCTGTCTGGAGGGCCGACGGCGAGAAGATCTACGCACCGGTCGTTTGTCTTGCCTTGGTCGAGAGCTGGGTGGTGCCAGAAGGTGTGCCGGTAAGCGACCGTCGCCGCTCGGAGCCCGACGAGGATGTCAAGAACGTTTGGCGCACGGTCGAGCCGATCACGATCTCAGATTTGGGTTTGGACTTGTGTAGCGCAGATAGCAACTACGAGGGCGTCGAGTTCACGCCGTCAGCGGCTGAAGTGCCCGTCACCACGTCGGAGGCCTGAATACCGAAATTCCGGGTGACGTTGCTCCGGGTCGCGACCACCTTTCGGCCGTCCCGTATAGGGCTCGCGTATCGGCTTTAGTCCGAATCCACACTCTTCGCCTTCACGTTGATCACGGCGAAGAGTTCATTGATGCCGTTGGCATTCGCAACGTCAGGATCACGACGCCAGAGGGTATCGGTGGACACCGAAAACTCGTAAATCTGCGAATCGTCTTCGAGGACCACGAAGAAGGGATCTTCACCCTCTGCTGGTGACGACTTCACCTCGTCAGGTTGACTGGGCTTTCGCAAGACATCGATGATCGATTTGATTCGGCCGTCGAGGTCGCCACGGCCGTCAAACACGCCTCGCCCAGCGGTGGGACGAAGAATTAGAAAGTCCAACGACACGATGTTCTCGGCGGCTTTCTTCCGGATCACCGGGACGAAACGATAGGCCCCGAACTTGTGCTCGTTCGCAATACGCTCGATCTTTGAACCAACACCACCAGGTGGGACAACGCTCCAGCTCTTGAGGCTTGGATGTTCGTGACAAAGTTTCTTCAGTTGCGGATGGAGAAACTGTCTGAGCTTGTGACGCTCGGTGCTACTCCCCCGCTGACGTGAGGACACGTGACCTTCCAACAGCAAGCGAAACTGCACGGGCGCATTGTAGGCGAAGGTGATCTTCACATGACAAGAAAAGGGCGCAGGGGGCCTGAGCTTCAGCGCTCGCCAGAATTGACCCAGGATTGCTCGCCAGGAATGGACCACTCTGATCTCCGACCGATGACGCGAGCATCTGCGGATGTTCACGTATGCGTCCCTGCCGCATCTGCCGTCGCTGGTTTGTGCCAGACCGGCGCGTCGGTCGTCGCCAACGTGCCTGTTCGGCCGCGGCGTGTCACGCGGCACGACGCGCGCGGACGCAGTCTTCATGGCGTCGGCGTAATCCGGACTATTTCATCGCCCACCGCATCCAATGTTGCCGGCTGAGCGCGGACGAGACGTCGACCGCGGTCTTGCCGTTGGTGCTCCCGCCTAGACTCTCGCAACTGCCGTGGGATCTCGCCACCACCCAAGCGGAATCCGGCGCCGCCGGCACCGATTTCCCGGCCATCTCGGTCGAGTCTTGCTCGGCGCCGTGCAAGACCAGAAGGCGGGGCAAGTGCTTCAGCCGACAGGAGAAACGGGCCGACTTCCCCGTGAGCGGCGCAAGACCCGTAGGCCGGTCAAGTGGCTCGGTCGCTTGGACTTGGCCAACAACTTCCCCCGTACCCGTTTTAAGGTGTCGATTAATTGCCGTTTTGGGTGTCCACCGAGGCCAGATGGGGCTGGACGCGCCGGCGGGGCACCCGAACAAATGATTGCGGACCTGAAGGCGCAGATCCAGGCGCACCGAGCCTTCAACGTCACTAGCTTTCGACTGAGCCCCCCGCGTCGGCCGTGTGGCTCGTATCCACCCCTGGCGCCGACGGGGGCGCGCGCCTTCGCCATACCGATGTAACAGCACCTCTTGGCGCCGCCCTGCTGCGCGGACGATAGGCGGTGGGACGCGATGTTGATAGACTCACGACGATTTGAAACGACTTTGGTGGCATGAGAACCGGGCCAATGAGCGCTGAACCTTGGGTAACTGCTGAGCGCGTCTCCCAGCACCTAGGCGTGGCCAAAGACACCATCTATCGCTGGCGGGAGCGCAAGAGCCTGCCGGCTCACAAAATCGGCCGGTTGTGGAAGTTCCGGCTCTCCGAGGTAGACGAGTGGGTTCGCGACGGCGGCGCCGACGAGACGCCGCGCGCAGAACGGGGCCGGAGATGAAGCGCGTCCGGGAGTGGGTTCCGTGAGCCTCGAAGGCCAACTCTCCGATCGGAAGTCTTTGAGGGCGGTCACCGGCAAGACCGCAGACGGGAACGAGCTCGCGAAGGACTGCATTGCCTTCGCTAACGCGACAGGCGGCCGTCTACTTCTCGGTATCGAGGAAGGCCAGAGACTGCGACCGCCGGCTCAGCGCATCCAGCCCGACCTGCCTGACACCGTGCGACGCAAGCTTGCCGAACGGACGGTCAACGTCATTGCGCTGGCTGATGTGGTCACCGCCGTAAACGGAGGGCAGTACCTCGAACTGCACATGCCTCGCTCGCTTGGCGTGGCCTCCACGATCAGGATCGACAGAGTACCGCGTGCCTTGTGTCCGTCCCGCGCTGTGGACCAGATGCGACACCAGCAGTCGTTTGATCCACGGCCGCAACGTCGGGATCGACGACAGTTCCAGCGCGGCGGCGAACTCCCTGGCGGTCAATACTTTGTATCGGCCAACTTGGGGTGCGCCATGGTCGATAGCCGTGCCACGGCCCCTCTCGTTTGCAGGACCCACCGATGAGCGCCAATTTCCAGCAACTCGCCAACTTCATCTGGTCCGTGGCGGACCTGCTGCGCGGGCCCTACCGCCCCCCGCAATACGAGCGCGTAATGCTTCCGCTCACCGTGCTGCGGCGTTTCGACGCTGTCCTCGCGCCCACGAAGCAGACTGTACTCAGGAAATATGCAGATCTCGATGCGCGAAACAAGCGTTTGAGGGTGGCAAAAAAGGAGCCGATCAATGTTGATCCGGTTCTCAACAGCCTCGCCAAGGACGAGGATGGACGCGCGCTCGGTTTCCACAACCACAGTCAGCTCGACTTCCCCAAGCTCAAGGGCGACCCGGACAACATCGGGCACCATCTGGCCGACTACATCGCCGGCTTCTCCGAGAACATCCGCAAGATTTTCGAGCGCTTCGAGTTCGACAAGGAGATCCTAAAGCTCGAAGAATCCAATCGCCTCTACCAGGTGATCACCCAGTTTGCCGAGATCGACCTGCACCCCAGCAGGGTTGACAACATCACCATGGGGCTGGTGTTCGAAGACCTAATCCGTCGCTTCAACGAAGCGGCCAACGAGACGGCCGGCGACCACTTCACCCCGCGCGAGGTGATCCAGCTCATGGTCAACCTGCTGCTGGAGCCGGACACCCGCGTGCTCACTCAGGCTGGCGTCATTGTCACCGTGTGCGACCCCGCCTGCGGCACCGGCGGTATGCTGGCCGAAACGCAAAACTGGATCCGCGCTCACAACGGTCAGGCTACGGTCAAGGTGTTCGGACAGGACTACAACCCGCGCTCCTACGCTGTGGCCGCCTCCGACCTGCTGATTAAGGGCCACAAGGATGGCCAGGTGGTGCTGGGCAACACCCTCACCGACGACCCCTT